>NZ_JAKSYD010000188.1 GCF_022829605.1 Methylobacterium sp. E-065
CGGTGCGCAGTATCGCGAACTTAGCGGCGCGCACCTGACAAATCTCGAGGATGTCGAGCGCTTCAACGAGGCCCTGATCGGGTTCTTCGGCGAAACGCGCGCGTCGTAGAGCCGTGCTCGATCGCGATGGTCCAGACAGGAGGCCCATTGAGAACGGCCATCTAACCCACCCCCTCATCCTGAGGCGCCCGCGGCAGCGGGCCTCGAAGGAGGGCTCCAGGGATCGCAGCGGCTTCTGAAGGGCTTCTTCGAGGCCTCCGCTCCGCTGCAGCACCTCAGGATGAGGGCGATGAGTGGGATCATCTGGGTCAGGGGCGCTGTCGGTCCTGTGGCGCTCCGCGACCGGGACGATGCGCGGCATCAACAAAACCAAAAACAACCAACGATTGGGGAGGAAACCTATGGCCGATCAGATTTCACGGCGGAAGTTGGCCCTTCGCGGGGGCGCGACCCTGGTGACGACCGCCTTCGCGGCCTACCTCACCGCCGCGCCGGCCCGCGCCCAATACGCCGATGGCGGCATCAAGATCGGCGTGCTGACCGACATGTCGGGCGGCTATTCGGACCTCGCCGGGCGGGGCTCGGTGACGGCGGCGCAGCTCGCCGTGGAGGATTTTGGCCGCCCGATCAACGGCCGCACGGTCGAGCTGATCTTTGCCGACCATCAGAACAAGGCCGATATCGCCTCCGCGATCGCCCGCCGCTGGTTCGACACCGAGGGCGTCGACGCGATCTTCGACACCAATTCCTCGGTGGCGGGCCTGGCCGTCCGCGAGGTCGCCCGCGCCAAGGGCAAGATCGACATCAATTCCGGCGCTGGCTCCATGGCGCTGACCAACGCCGCCTGCTCGCCGACCGGGGCGCACTGGACCTGGGACACCTATTCGCTGGCGGCCGGCACCGCCACCGCGCTGGCGGACGACCCCAACAACACGTGGTTCTTCATCACCGCCGACTACACGTTCGGGCACGATCTGGAGAAGCAGGTCACCCGCGTCGTGACGGCGAAGGGCGGCCAGGTGCTCGGCTCGGTCAAGCACCCGTTCCCCAATCCCGATTTCTCGTCCTACCTGCTGCAGGCTCAAGGGTCGGGCGCGAAGATCATCGGCATGGCCAATGCGGGCGCCGACACGATCAACACCATCAAGCAGGCGAGCGAGTTCGGCATCCCGCAGGGCGGCCAGACGCTCGGCGGGCTCAACATCTTCCTGACCGACATCCACTCCGTCGGCCTCAAGGACGCCCAGGGCATGATCCTGACGACCGGGTTCTACTGGGACATGGACGACCAGACGCGGGCCTTCGCGAAGCGCTTCGGCGAGCGGATGGGCGGCCGGATGCCCACCATGGTGCAGGCCGGTGATTACTCGGCCGTGCTCCACTTCCTCAAGGCCGCCGAGGCCGCCGGGACGGATGACGGGCTCAAAGTCATGGCCAAGATGCGCGAACTGCCGATCCAGGATTTCTTCGCCCGCAACGCGACCCTGCGCGTCGATGGCCGGATGGTCCACGACATGTACTTGGCGCAGGTGAAGACGCCCGCGGACTCCAAGGGGCCGTGGGATTTCTATAAAATCCTGAAGACCATCCCGGGCGAGCAGGCGTTCCAGCCCCTATCGGAGAGCACCTGCAGCCGCGTGAAGAAGTGAGGCCGGGGCCTACGCATCGTCGGGCGCTGCCTTAGCCCGGGCCTGCGCCCAGGCGCGGTCGCGCTCGGCCTGCCGGGCGCGCTGCTCGGCCGCGTAGGCGTCCTGATCCGGCTGCGCCTGCCGACTCTGGCGCTTGGCCCGGGCCGCCGCGCGCTTGCGCCATTCCTCGGTCTCGGCCTTCTGGCGCAGCAATTCCTCGACCGTGATGGGTTTCACCGGCTCCTTCGGCTGAGCCCAGGCGTAGGCGCGCCGGGGCGGCGGACGCGGCGGCGACTCCACCCGCGTGGGACGGGCCGCGCGCATCGCCTCGGCGAGGGTCAGGCCGGCGCCCGCAGCGATACGCGCGGCGGCAGCCTGCGCGGCGGCGCGCTCGCCTATGGTCGCGCCCTGTGCGGCCAGTGCGAGGCACTTCTCGAACCTGTCTCGGTCGGCGGGCGTCATCGGGCGCGTATAGCGCCCGGATCGCCCGCCGTCCCGCCGGTTCTCAATCCGGCTTGGCGCTCGCGACCGTGCCGGTAAAGCTGTAGCTGCCGAGCTTCTCACCCACCACTTGGACGGCGCCATCCGTCAGGGTGTTCAGCCGGCGCGAGCGGATCGTCATCGTGCCGGACAGGCCCGCGAACTTGCCGGTGCCACCGATCCACTGGCCGGTTCCCTCGTTCACCGCCGCGAACGGCTGGAGCGGGTAGTCCCACTTCTCGAACACGTGGTCGCCGTCGGCATCGACGTAGTCGCAATAGCCGTGGTTCTCCAGGGTTTTGGCGCCGTTGTCGATCGTCGGCGCGGAGGTGCAGCGCCCGGCCATGTTGTGCAGGAGCTTGCCACCGGATTCGTTGACCGCGGTCATCATGGCGATCGAGGCCGAGGCCACGCGGTTCTCGCCGATGGTGACGGGCTTCGGCGCGGCCAGCACGGTCGACGTGTAGGTGATCCGGAAATCACCCTGCCGCGGCATGTCGTCGGCGCCGGCCGTTGTGGAGCCGAGGAGCAGCAGGCCGAATGCCGCCGCCGAACATGTCGCGGGTGACGCGAACGCAAATTCTTTGCCCATCATGACGACCTCCCAGTCTGGCGCATGCAAGACGGGTCGACTTCGGTCCGAGTGTCCAACTCAGGCCGGCCGAATCGTCGGCGCCGAGTAAATATTGATCTCAGCGCGATATTCATTCAAGCGTTCCGCAGAGATATTGTATTCGATTGGCGGTGTCGCGCATGACAGGAAGGCGCCATTGTAGGCGACACCGAAGCGATAGCGTCATTGATTTCTGTTTATGATCTCTTGAGATGGTCTGTCATCCGTTTGATGCAAAATACCAACCGGGTTCCAGATTGCGAATGTCCTTCACAAGATAGAAACGGAATTTTATGCGAACAATTTATATTATAAATAAAGATAAAGCGCGCGATCCTGTAACGGAAAATTCAAAAATTTCATCGAACCATCACGGACGACTTGGCTGTGAGTTGCGCGATCCAGCGTCGTCACGAATCTAAGGCGCCTGGCCGGGTTGAAGCAACTCGGCAGAGAGCAGCCCACCCAGGCGCGCCGTCCTCACTGCGACCCCCCCGCACCCACCGGGGCCGTTCAGCGGAAGCCCGGCGCCGAGCTGGTGGACGGCATCGCCGAGGCCTGGAATAGCAGCGGGCTCGTCACCGCGCAGCTGGCTGCGTGAGCCGGCGCGCGACGGATGGGAATCTCATAGGTCGGCGCAGGCCTTGCCGCCCGGCCGTGTCTCCCGCGCACCGGCGCCGCTGTCCGAGTCGCTCAGGACGACGAGGATCCGCCCCAGCAGCACCCGCGAATGCCACGCTGTCCGGGTCTCGCTGTGGTCGTCCGTTGCGCACGGGCTCGCGTTGTAGGCCGCGCGCAACTCGGCGAGCTGGCGTATCCGCAGTTCGGGATCGATGGGAGCCATGACCCGTCCTCCCGGCCGGCTTTGGTCCGCGGTACGCCCCCGCGAACAAGCCTTCGACCATCCCGAGTCGGGGAGTTGGAAAACCGTGTCTGAACGGTCCCTACGACCTTTAGCGCCGGAACGCCTGGACATACGTCGCAGGCTCCCCGACCGTGTGGTCAAGGTGCGGGTGCCGTTGTGGTCGGCACCAACCATCAGACAGGGGGTTCCACGCCCCAGACCCGCGCGTACGGGCCCGCCGGACTTATAGTCGATTCTAGGAACGCAATCCAGTTCGCTGCGCTGCACCCTGCTCAAGGATGTGGAAAGCTGCGTCGATCAGGATCGCCAGCGCTGAGACGACAAGCCCGCCCTGCAGGACATACGCGGTGTTGCCCGTGAGCAGGCCGGAGATGATGACCTCGCCGAGCGTGCTGGCCGCGACCGTCGAGCCGATCGTCGCGGTGGCGAGGCCGATGACGGCCGAGAGCCGGATCCCGGCCAGGATCATCGGCAGCGCGAGCGGCAGTTCCACCTGGACGAGGCGCTGGCGGTCGGTCAGTCCCATGCCGCGCGCCGCCTCCAACAGCGCCGGATCGAGGCCTTCGAGGCCGGTAAGCGTCGTCTCGAAGATCGGCAGCAGCCCGTACAGCACGAGGGCGACGAGAGTCGGCAGCGGCCCGAACCCGAAGACCGGCACGGCGAGCGCCAACACCGCCACCGGCGGGAATGTCTGGCCGAGATTGGCCACCGCCCGGGCGAAGGGCAGGACGTCGCGTCCCGCCGGACGGGTCGCCCCGACCGCGAAGCCGATCGCCAGTACGCTCGCCGCCAGGGTCGCGGCGGCGACCAGCAGGAGGTGGTTGACGGTGAGCGTCAGCAGCGGGGTCTGCGTGTAGATCGGCGCCGTGTCGCCGGGGGCAAAGGGGCGCAACAGGCCCGCGAAGCTCTGTGGCGTGAGCAGGAAGGCGCCGAGCAGCGCCAGCAGCGCGAGATGTGCCAGATATCCCGCACGGCTCACGGGCGGGCGCCCTGCGCCTCGAGCGCGGCGCGCGTCACCCGGCCCAGCAGCACGCCGTCGCGGCTGACCGGCAGGGCCGGGCGCTGCGACCACAGGGCCTCGGCCAAAGCCGCGCGCACCGAGGTGCCCACCGGGATCGGTGCACCTGGCGCCGCGCCGGGCTCCACGAGATCGTCCACGAGGCGCAGCGCCATGAGCTGGAAGGCCTGGTCGCCGCCGCCGAGCAGGGCACCGACGAAGGCGGTGGCCGGCGCACCGATCAGCGCCGCCGGATCGGCCTCCTGTACGAGCCGGCCCCGGTCCATCACGGCGACCCTGTCGCCGAGCTGCAGCGCCTCGTCCATGTCGTGGGTCACCAGCACGATGGTGGTGCTGGTGCGCCTCTGGATCGCCCGCAGATCCGCCTGGGCCTGGCGGCGGATGATCGGATCGAGGGCGCCGAAGGGCTCGTCCATCAGCAGGATCGGCGGCTCGGCGGCGAGCGCCCGGGCCACCCCGATCCGCTGCTGCTCGCCGCCCGACAGCGCCGCCGGGAGCCGGTCCCGGTAGGCGGCCGGATCGAGGTTGAACAGGCCGAGCAGCGCGTCGACCCGCGCGTCGATCCGCCGACGGTCCCAGCCCAGCAGCCGCGGCACCACTGCGATGTTCTCCGCCACGGTCCGATGCGGGAACAGGCCGTGGCTCTGGATCGCGTAGCCGATCCCCCGGCGCAGGATGTGCGGGGCGACCGCTCGGATGTCCCGGCCCGCGATCCGGACCGTGCCGGCGCTTGGCTCGACGAGACGGTTGATCATCCGCAGCAGGGTCGTCTTGCCGGAGCCCGAGGTGCCCACGATGGTCAGCACGGCGCCGGCCTCGACCCGCAGGCTCACGTCGGACACGACTGTTCGGTTCCCAAAGACGCGGCTGATCCCGGCGAGCTCGATCATCGGATCAGGCATCACGGGCGCATTTCCGCCGCCCGGCCGCGGCTCACCGCGATGGCGGCATCGAACAGCACGGCAGCGCTGCTCGCCAGGGCGACGGTCGGCAGCGCCCCGAGCAGGACGAGGTCGCCCGCGTTCTGGCTGATGCCCTGAAAGACGAATACGCCGAGTCCGCCGCCGCCCACGAGGCCCGCGATCACCGCAAGGCCGATGTTCTGAACCAGCACGATACGGATCCCGGTGAGGAGGCCCGGGAGCGCCAGCGGCAGCTCGACCTGGAGGAGGCGCTGGCGGCTGGTCATCCCGACACCGCGTGCCGCGTCGCGCACCGGTGCGGGCACGGCATCGAGCCCCGTCACGGTCGCGGCCGCCACAGGCAGAAGCGCGTAGGCGAACAGGGCTACGACGGCCGGGGCGGGGCCGATCCCCGCGATCCCCGTCTCCGCGGCCCCGGGGATCGTCCGGCCGATCCAGGCCAGCGGCGCGATCAGCATCCCGAACAGCGCCAGGGAGGGGATGGTCTGGACTACATTGAGAATTGCGAGCAGCGCCCGCCGCAGGGCCGGCACCGGGCGCGACAGGATCGCGGCCGGGATCCCGACCAGGGCGGCCGCCGCCACCGACGCGAAGGCGAGGCCGAGATGGGTCCGGACCTCCCGGCCGAACGTATCCGCGTGACCGGCATATTCCCGCATCACCGAGAGATTGTCCCAGAACCCGGATCGGAGGGCGAGCCCCGCCAGGATCGCGACGGCCGCCAGCGCCGCGACCCGCATCCCGGGGCCGGGCCGCAGGCGGGCTAGCCCGTCCCCGGTGGCGAGACCGGCGGCACCGAAGGCCAACCACCAGCCGGCCTCCGGCGAGACCCGGCTGTAGCGGTCGCCGGGCGGCGTCAGGTGATCGGCTGCCCACCCGGCCGCAAGGCCGAGGAGCAGCAGCGTGGCCGCGCCCGCGGCAAGCCGCACGGACGGGGGGATCCGCAGGGCCAGCAGCGGCGTGGCGAGCCCGGAGACGCAGAGAAGGGCGAGCGCCGGACCGGCCGGCAGCGCCGACCAAACCATCAGCGCGGTGCCGTCTGCGATCCGGTTCGGCCGCACGACCATCAGTGGCAGCGCGACGAGGCCCACGCTCAGCAAAGCCGCGAGGGCCACGCCCAGGAAATCGAGGCCGGATACGATCCGGCTGGCCGGATGGGCGTCAATGCGCGCGCCGGCTGCAGAGGGTTGGCCCATCCCGAGGCTCCGGGCGCGGCCGCAGGAGCGTGGCCGCGCGTCGCCTGGACTTAGCGTGCGCTCCGCCGAAGTGGAAACCGGTTCGGCTCAGACCGCGCGCCTCCGCCTTACGGCACGAACCCCGCCGCCTTCAAAAAATCCGCCGCCACCGCGGAGGCGGGTTCGCCGCCGATCTGAACCCGTCCGTTGAGGTCGCGCAGCGTTGCGAGGTCAAGCCGGCGGAAGATCGGATCGAGCACTGTCGCGATCTCTGGATGCGCCTTGAGGACAGCTCCGCGGACCACGGGTGCTGGCTGGTAGACCGGCTGGACGCCGCGGTCGTCCGCCATCACGATGAGGCGGGCGGCGGCGAGGCTGCCATCGGTCCCGAACACCATGGCGGCGTTGGTTCCGGAGGTGCCCCGCGCCGCCGCCGCGATCGTGGCGGCGGTGTCCCCGCCGGCCAGGATGACGAGCTGGTCCGGCCTGAGGCCGAAGCCGTAGGTCCGGCCGAAGGCCGGGAGCGCGGCGGGCGCGGAGACGAATTCCGATGAGGCGGCGAGCTTGATCGGGCCGCCACCGGCCACGTAGCGGCCGAAATCGCTCATCGTCCCGAGGGCGTTCGCCTTGGCGATGTCGTCGCGCACCGCGATCGCCCAGGTGTTGTTGGCCGAGGCGGGCGCCAGCCAGACGAAGTCGTTGGCCTCGCGGTCGAGGCGCCGGGCGGTCTCGTAGGCGGCCTGTGCGTCCTTCCAGACCGGGAGATCCTGCCGTCCGAAGAAGAACGCCGCGTTGCCGGTGTATTCCGGGTAGATGTCGATCTGGCCCTCCAGCAGGGCCTGGCGGACGATCGATGTCGACCCGAGCTGGGTCTTGTCCACCGTCGGGATGCCCTTGGCTCCGAGCGCCTGCAGGATGATGGCGCCGAGAACCCCGCCCTCCGTGTCGAGCTTGGAGCTGACCACGACGGGCGCCGCCTGCGCGACCGTCAGGCCGATCAGCAGCGCGACGAGTCCGGCCAGTATCCGCTTGCCCATCGATCCGGGTTCCCCAGTCCGCGCCGCCCAGGATCGGCACCGGGCCGGATCACGGTACACGACCCCGTGGCAGAAACATCGCGCGATCCCGTTCACCTGCTCATCCCGAGGGGGCCGCGTCGCCGCTGCAGTAGCTATGAAGCTGATGCTGACCCTGCTTCAGTCATCCGAGCCGGGTCGTATCGGTCGGCCCGAGGCGCGCTGGTTCGCGAAGACTCCATCAAGTCTCCGAAATCCAGTTAAGACCGCTTAACCTTGACACGAACTTGCACTGAACCCAAGCGATCCAGGCGATATATGCACGTATAGGTTGTTCCAGGTGGAGCCGAGTCTGACACATGTCGTATTCGATCTTCGTCCGTGATCTTGCCCATGACGACGGGCGTACGCCGCAACTCCTGGCCTATGACATCCAAGACCGCTCCCTGGCGGCCTCCCTCGTGTCGGTGATCGCCACCTCGTACCGGGATCACGGGTTCAACCCGGCCACGCGGGTGCATTGGTTCCGCGCCGCGGGCACCGTGCACGAGATCTACACGTGGCCACAGGCGTGAAGGCGCACTACGTGCCACAGAAGGTCCGGTAGCCGACCCCGCCGTCCTCCGGCGCCTGCGCGTAGCGGGCGTACTCCGACTGGTCGGCGTAGGGCCGTGCCAGCACCGCCAACAAGGTTTCGAAGGGTGCGAAATCGTTCCGCTCCACGGCGGCCGCGATCATCGCCTCGACCTGATGGTTGCGCGGGATGAAGGCCGGATTCACCGCCCGCATCGCGGCGGCGGTCTCGGCCGGGTCGCGGGCTTCCTCGTCGAGGCGCGCCTGCCAGCGAACCGCCCAGTCGTCGTACGCGGTCGGGTCGACGAACAGGTCGCGTACGGCTCCGTCGCCCTCAACGGCTCCGCAAAGGGTCCGGAAGGTCAGGGTGAAGTCGGCCTGGTTCTCGGCCATCCGCTTCAGGAGGTCGCCCGCCAGCGCGGGGTCGCCGTCCCGGACCGGCCCGAGCCCGATCTTGCGATTGAGGCCGCCGTGATAGGCGTCTTCGAAGGCCGGTGCGTAGCCGGACAGCGCTGCTTCGGCCTCACGGACCGCCTGCTCTTCGGCATCAGCGAGCAAGGGCAGCAGGGTTTCGGCGAACCGGGTGAGGTTCCAGAGCGCGATGCGCGGCTGCTGGCCGTAGGCGTAGCGCCCGTTCTGATCGATCGAGCTGAAAACCGTGCCTGGATCGTAGGCGTCGAGGAAGGCGCAGGGGCCGTAATCGATCGTCTCGCCGGCCACCGCCATGTTGTCGGTGTTCATTACCCCGTGGACGAAGCCCACGAGCAGCCACCGCGCCACCAGCCTGGCCTGGGCGGCGATGACCGCGTCGAGCAGCGCCCGGTAGGGATTCGCCGCCTCCGCCGCCGTGGGATAGTGCCGGGCCACGACATGGTCGGCCAGTGCCCGCAGGCCCTCGACGTCACCCCGGGCCGCGAAGAACTGGAAGGTGCCGACCCGGATGTGGCTCGCCGCGACCCGCGTGAGCACGGCCCCGGGCAGCGGGGTCTCGCGCACCACGGGTTCACCGGTGGCGACGGCCGCGAGCGCCCGGGTGGTCGGAATGCCGAGCGCCGCCATGGCCTCGCTGACGAGGTACTCGCGCAGCACCGGTCCGAGGGCCGCCCGGCCGTCGCCGCGCCGGGAGAACGGGGTCGGGCCGGAGCCCTTGAGCTGGATGTCGTGGCGGATGCCGGTCCGGTCGATTACTTCACCGAGCAGGACTGCGCGCCCGTCCCCGAGTTGCGGCACGAACTGGCCGAACTGGTGCCCGGCATAGGCCGCCGCGATCGGATCGGCGCCGTCCGGAACCGTGTTCCCCGCCAGCGCCGCCACCCCGTCCGGACCTGCGAGCCAGTCTGCATCGAGCCCGAGCTCGTCCGCCAGTGCCCGATTCAGGTGGATCAGGCGCGGGGCCTCCACGGGCGTCGCAGGGCGGCGCGCGTAGAAGCGCTCCGGCAGGCGGGTGTAGCTGTTGTCGAAGGGAAGTGCCGTCATTGGGATGATCTATGGAGCGGCGTTGCCGCGGGCAAGCAGGGCGGGTTTCGACCGGGACCGTGCAGGCGGTTCCGGTCAGCGTCTCCGAGAGAGACCAGAACCCCTCCGCCGCGGCGCCCGTGAGATAGCCAGCCGTCCGGCTTGGCGCGCCTCGTCCACCGCGTCTCAGGCATGGTCCGTCGGATCCCCCTGTCAGGCTAATCAGCTGGCGGTGGGATGGTTCGCGGCCAACCCCGCTCAGGCATCGGCCGGGCTGATCGCCCCAGGAAGCGGACAGGCCGGGACGGCGGACGGCGTGCGCCGCCGGACTCGCGCCCGAACCGCCAGGGCCGCGATCGCCAGGGTCGCCCCAGCCAGCACGTCCGGCAGGTAGTGGCCGCCCGCGCCCAGCGTCGCCACGATCACGGCCGCGTTGAGGAGGATCGCGAACGGGCCGAGGACGGGCAGGGGTGCCAGCGCCCAGGCGGTCAGGAGCGCGAGGCACACGTGGAAGGACGGGAAGGTGGCCAGCCCCCGCAGGTCGCCGAGCGCGAGCGTGCCGAGCGTGCCTGCCCGCAGCCGTGCCACCGGCTCCAGATGCCAGAGCGCGCCGACCGTCTCCAGATGGTCCGACGGAATGATGCGGGGCGCGTAATGGGCGTAGGGTCCCAGCGCCGGCAACAGGGTGGCGAGCACGATCACGCACAGCAGTGTGACCGAGAACAGCCGGATATAGGCCCAGAGCCGCCCGAGCCGGCGGGTCGCGCTCAACGCGATGACCACGACGCCCACTTGCGGTCCGCTGGAATGATAGGCGAGCGCCAGCCACCACGACAGGGTGGGATGGTGCGCCAGGAAAGCCACGTAGGCCGTCCAGTCGAAGCCGAGCCGCGCCTCGAACCGAGCCAGCGCGTCGTCGATGAAGGGCAGCCCCAGACCCGCGGCGAGGAAGTGCAGAACCGCCACCGGTAGGGTGAAGGTGATCAGGAATGCGCTCGCGAGCGCCATGCCGCGCAAGGGCGGATCCGATTTCACGGTCGCGAGGCAGGCCGCCGCGACCAGTAGGGCCACCACGATGGCGGCAGCCACGACGAAGCCGGTCGGCGCGATCGTCATGCCGGCCGCTCGCATCCAGGCGGCGTCGATCCCGATAAGGGCGAGGCTCAGGGCCCAGAGCCGGGGATCGGGGGCGGCAATTCCCGTGGTGGACCGGCGTAGCCTGCGCGACCAAGAGGGATACGCGCCCGCATTGTGGTTGCCGGCCCAGGGTCGGGCTGCCCCGACCCGCTCGTGAGATATCATCCGGCTCTGCTCACCCCGCGGCCGATGCTTGGCCGCACCGGGCAGACGCATGAGGGCCGCAATGGTTCGCCCGCGGACGCGCGGGCGGGCCCTGTGTGTGGCCGGCCTATCGGCCCGGCGCGGGGGCCGTGCCGGCAGCCGGCGGCTTGCCGCTGCCGACGGCGCCTTCGGTCGGCGGCACGGTGGCGGGGTTGGTCACGGCCTCCGTTGCCGTCTTGCCCGGATCCCGCGTGTCGGCTGCAGGCTTGGTCGCGGTCTCGGCCTTAGGATCCGCCCCGGTCCGATCCTGCGCCCGAACCGCCGACAGGCCGCTGAGCGTCGCGGCCGCAATGAGGAGGGCGAGGATCGATCGGTTCAATGTCGGCTCCGGGCTGATCGAGGGGCAACGGTCGGCCGCACGCGTCGTTGCGGCCCGGGCGAGCGCAGGGGCGCATCGCCCGGGATCGCCGGACCGAAGCGGTCAGGCCTACGCGTCGGCCTTCTTGCGGCCACGCGTCGCCTTGGCGGGCTCCGGTGCCGCCGCGACGGTCTCGGTCGTGGCCGCGCCCTTTGCTGCCGGGCCCCGGCGCTTGTGACCGAGGCCGGCATTGCGGGCGAACTCGGCGCGCATCGCCGAGTAGGTCGACGCCGTCGTCGGGTAATCGGGCGGCAGGCCGTAGCGCTGCCGGTACTGCTCGATCGTCATGCCGTTGCCGGTCAGGTGGCGCTTGAGCGTCTTGTACGGCTTGCCGTCGATGAAGCTGACCAGCGCGTCCGGCGTAATCGACTTCTTGATCTGCGCGGGTGTCGCCTTCTTGAAGTCCGGCTCCGCAGGTGTCGAACCTTGGCCAAGGCTCGACAGCGCAGCATGGACGCCGGACAGAAGCGTCGGCAGGTCCGGCATGGGAACGGAGTTGTTGGCTACATAAGCCGAGACGATATCGGCGGTCAGCTCGACGAAATCGATCGTGTCTTGGTGCGGGGCTGAAGTGTTATCTTCCATCGACGCCTCTCTCGCGGGAATGCGCCATGAACGTGGCTTTCTCTGCCATCCGTCAAGGGCTGGTCTGATCGAATATAACCAATCACGGTTGTTATCTACCGGTTGCACGGCAAATAACAACATGGATCAATCGCTGCGCTCTTGCCGGAGACGTTCAGTTACAATCTTGCGTGGGCCCCTTTGCGGGCCTTAGGTCTACGCATTCGGTTCGAAGACGTGTCTGCCCGACCCCTGCCTACTCTGCTCGCGAGCTTGCAAAGGAACGCCTCGTGGGCTCACCCGCGAGGTCGAAGGGGCACGGGCCCCCTGTCTGTGGAGGAGACCTGATCCACTCAACGCTGGGCTGCTCAAGCGCCCGCGGCGGATCCGAGAAGCTCTCTTCCCACAAGCAAGACGAGGGGGAACCCGCGCTCCGACTTGAGATGTATGAACATTCAAGCCCACCAGAGACAGCATGGCTGTCGTGGCCCGAAGGGCGCGGCTCGGCGCTCCTCCGCCGCCGTCAGGCGCTGGCTGCCGTCCCGTGCGGCGTGGCTATGGCGCCCCGTGTCCCGGACGGGACGACTGACTGAAGCACCCGCGCAGCGCTCGAACCGTAATCCGCCCGATACGTCCGTTCGAGGGTCATCAGCGTGCGCATCGGCGCCTCCGCCAGATCGAGCAGCCGCGCGTCGCGCCAGCGCAGCTTGGTGAGTCGGCCGCGGCTCAACCACCGCGGCTTCTCCTCCTCGACGAGCAGGACCAGCTTGCCCGTCCACGTCTTGCGAAACCAGAACCGTCCCGTGAGCTTGGCCGCGCCGAACATGCCATCCTCGCGTGCATGAACCTTGTCACGCCCCCGTGAGACAATGCGCCGGTTGATCGGCGGTTGCCGGGGGAAACCGGTCCGGTGCGCCGAAATCGGACCGCCTGTCTCGTGAGGTTGGGCCTCCGCCGTCGGGGCCCGCGGGCGCTATCGATCCGAGAGGCGTGTCGGGCGTCGGGCTGCCAATGTTGCGACCACGAGACCCGTCACCGCGCCGGCCAGCGCGGCACCCGCCTTGATCAGAAAATCCTCGAACCGGCCGTGGCGCGTGCTGGTGAGGGTCTGCGCGGCCTCGAGGCCGCCGGCCAGGAGGACGCTGCCGATCAGGATCTGAAGCCGGTGTCGCGGGTAGCCCACCATCATCAGCAGCCCGGCAAGCGCGTAGGCGGCAATCCGCTCGATGCTCGGATTATGGGTCACCACCGGCCGGAGGCCGATCGGCACGAGGGTCACGGCCACGATGAAGGCCACCAGGATCCAGGCCGCGATCCGCACCAGACGCAGGTGCCGCGTGTCCGATTCAAGCATTGGCGGTCCGTAACCTCGTGCTGACGGCTTGAGGATACACTGTTTGCCGGCCGTTGCCTGTTGCTGAACGGCCGACGAGGATCGGACGGTCTGATCATGCGCCGTATGCTGGCCATCGGGACGCTGCTCGCATTCACGCTGATCCCGGTCGCCGACGCGGCCAATCCGGCGCGGGACGTGCTGTGGGTCGCGCTGCAGGGCTGTGTCCTCGCCAAGAAGGCCGCGGGTCGAAGCTTCCCGTGCCTGTCCGTCGATCTCGGCGACGGCGAGCGGCCGGGTTCGGCGGTGCTGCGCGCGCCGGGCGAGCCGACCCACGTCGTCGTGATGCCCACCGACAACGTGTCGGGGATCGAGGCCCCGGTACTCCAGGGCCCCCGCGGCGTCGCGTACTGGCAGGCTGCGCTCCGCGCGCGGCACTTCGTGTCGGACGCCCTCCAGGGGCGCCTGCCGGCTGCCGCGGTGGGTTTGGGGGTGAACTCCGTCGATGGCCGCAGCCAGGACCAGCTCCACATCCACCTCGATTGCATGCATCGCGGCGTCATGGCGGCCCTGAAGGCGCATGGCTCCACCATCGGCGAGAGCTGGGCGCCGTTCCCCGTGCTCCTGGATGAGGATCAATACCTCGCCCTGCGGGTGCCGGCCGACGCGGTTGAGCACTTCAACCCGTTCGCGGCGCTGGCCCGCGTGCCGGGCTGGCAGGGGAACCTCCACGATGCGAGCTTCGCGGCGGTCGCCGCCGATCCGGACGATCCCGGCGCGGGCATGATCGTCCTGGCCTACAGGATGCCGGAGGCAAGCGCCGAAGCGCTGATGGACCACACCTGCCGGGTCACCCGACCCGGCCGGGGCAGTTGAGCCGCGGCGCCGAACACGCCCCACTGTTGCCGATCCGTTCTATCTAGAAGCTTGGCCTTGGGGCATAGGACAGGCATGCGCATGCCGTTGCCCGAGCGCTATCCGTCGGACGTGATCCGGCGGTGGGAAGCGCGTTGCGACACAGGTCCGAAAAGGCTTCCGGAGCTGACGCGCCCGGGGGCTCTCCTCGGCTTGTGTGCGATCCTGACCCTGGCCACCGTCCCGGTACGCGCCGGCCCGTCGGCTGAGGCGGTTGATCCGCGCGCCCTGGAACTGGCTTGGCACCGCTGCCTGCGCGAAGCGTCCGCGCATCAGCCTTCGGGGCAAAGCCGCGCTGGGGACGAGCGCAACGCCCTGGACGAATGCAAGCCGCGGGAGGACGCCCTGGTGGCCGCGCTCATGGCCAGCCGCCCCGAGGACGGCCGGAGCGGGACAGTCTGGTCACGGACCTGGGCGGCCTTCGTGGAACCGCTGACAGCCTGGATCGGCGGCTTACGGCGCTGAGCGCCGGGGCATCGCATCGGTTTGTCGAGCACGCGCACTCGGCCTCCGCGGCACCGCACCGCGCCGATCCAGCCGAACCAGCGCGCAGGCCGCTCGTTGGGCCCGCATGACAGAGCAAGCCCAAACCTCGCCCCAAGACCCGATCGTCGAGGCCCGCCGCCGCGAAATGGCGACCGAGCACCTACTGTTCGGGACGATCCGCTTCCTCGCCCAGCGCCATCCGGAACTGCTGGACGAACTCGACGGCAGCCTCGATCACCTCTGGGATACCGGCGATAGCGAATCGCGAGACGATGCGGCCGTGCGCAAGATCGCGAGCCGCATCATCAAGAGCCTGCGCGCCGAGCGCTGAGCCGGCCCAGCTCTACCGCTGGCCGTTGTCGTTCAGCCGGATGGTCGGGATCATCGCGACGGCCTTGGCGGTCACGCGGTCGAAAACCTCGCCGGTCAGGCCGCGCTCGGTCGCCAGTTTCCTGATCCGCTCCGCGAGCTGGGACAGTGTCAGGCCGTAATAGGTCTTCTCTGTCGTCTGATCGACAGCCTCGTTTGCCACGCGTCAACTCCTGTTCGTGGTGGGTCGGGGATCGGTGATGTGGCCGATGCTGTGCGGCCGTTCAAGTCACTTTGCACGATGGCTGCCTTGAAACGGCCCGAAGCGGATCGCTCCGCTTCGGGTCCATTCGCAGTTAGCGTGCGCAGCCGATGCAGATGCCGTTGGTGATGGCATCGTTGCGCTGCTCGTTGACACTGCGCCGGTCGATGCTGCCGGTCTCTTTCGGGTTGAGAGCGCTCGGGCTCGGCACGGTTTGGCCCGTCGCGGCGGTGTGCGGGGCCTTCGCGGCCGTGGTCGGGCCGCCGCCCGTGCCAGTCTCGCTCACCGGATCCGCGAAGGCGGGGACGGCGAAGGCGAGGGAGACGGTCAGTGCGAGGATCAGCGGCGTACGCATGGGAAGCTCCTGAAACGACAAGCGTCTATGTGCGAAATCGACGCTCGCGGACGGCGGAAGTTCCCACGGACGTCGCGCGGCCCGCTGACGGGGCGACGGTCATGGCCTATGACAACCGGAAGGGATCGCGCGCGGACGTGAAGGGGGCGCAGGGATGGGCAACGGCGAGGGCATCCGCGCGCCGAACGGGAAACTCGCGGAGGTCCAGCGTCTGGCGACGGCGCTCGCCGCCCGGGTGCGCTACGCGCAACTCGTCGGGCGGCCGGTCTACGATGCGCAGATCACCGCCCTGGTCAGCGCCGCGCGCCTGATGGATGCGGAGCACGCAACCTGGCCCCCCATGGTCGAGGAGGTGCTGACCGAACTCGCCAAGTCCCTCGAGAGCGGCGATCCGGGCCCTGAGGCTGGCGACGGCCCTTGAAGGCGCGGCGCCATAAGCCACCCTAGTCGCTCGGAGCAGCGGGATGAAAGGTGCGCGATGAATCAGGACACGCCGGAGGTCGATCAGACCGCGCGAACGATCGCCGAGAAAGTCTATGCAGCATATTGGCGGCAGGCGCAGGGCTCGGACCATCCGCAGATCGAGCAGACGGTGCTCGCCCGGCTGGTCGAGGCCATCCGGCCGGAGATTCCGGGCAGCTCGCCGGGCGCGATCATCGCGGCAGCCAACACGGTTCTCGACGCCCTGGAGCAACGCAGCCCCGAGATTCGCGGGCCCCGGGTGAGTGCCCTCAACCCGGCGGACGGCACCGTTGTGATGGGGCCGACCGGCGGCTGACGCCGCCGTGTTGGCCCGGGTTCCAGCGGCGCGCCTGGAGCCGTGCCTGATCGCATTGCAATCGAACGCGGCTCTGAGCCTTTGTTGTGACGCGCTTTAGGAGAGTTCGGCTGGCCGGGCGGTCTCGGCCGTGTTCCGGGGCGGTGCCGGTCAGGAACTTCGGTGTGGGGGGCTGATTGGACAGGGAGGCGCGGAACGCTGCGGAGCACGTCCCGTCGCCGCACATCCGCTCGCCGGACGCACGATGGAAAGCCGGGCGCCCCATGATCCTGAACCTGCAACCCGCGCAGGTCGCGACGAAGAGCGACGATGCCGAGAGCCAGCTCGTCTTCGCGGATGGCTTCCTTGTGGCGGTGCTGGTCCGCCTCTCGGAGCAGCACGGGGCCGATGCGGGCAAGTGGTTCCTGGAAGCCGGGTTCGGTCCGGTCGACCCGATCTGTCCGCCGACCTTCGCGGATCTCGCCGCCGCGCGGGCCTGGATCCTGCGGCAGCTCGTCAACGACTCTTAACAAGGGTCGCGGTCCGGCGCGCTCTCAGGTGAACCGACCCAGCCAGCGCAGGGCGTGGCGCAGGCGTGCGGTCGCATCCCCCGCGAACCACAATCCATGCGCGAAGATGACCCGTTCCGGCACCAGCGCGACGAGTTCCGCGGCCGCCCGTGCCGCCGCCTGTCGACGCAGCTTGATGACGAGGCGCAGGTAGGGCGGCGGCTGGCCGTGGGGCGTGGTCATGCGGGCCAGCTGCAGGAACGGCCGCAGCAACGCCGGCATCTTGGCCGGTTCGAGGTTGAGGACGAGGTCGGTCAGGATCAGCGTCCGGCTCGGCCCGTGGAAGAAGCCGACTTCCCGGAACCCGAGGCCGCCGGGGACGATGGTCTGGCGTAGATCCGCGGCCCATTCCGGCGGCGCCGCGTCTCCCAGCACCCGGTCGACCCGCAGGCCGGAGCGTTGGACCTGCCCCCGCTGGCGCAGGTTCGGGGCCGCCCAGGTCAGCGCCTCCGGGCAATGGTCCTGCCACGCTTTCAGGTAGGTCCAATGCGCGATGTTCGGCGCGACCAGATGGCGGATCGGCCCCAGCGCCGCGATGTCCCGGTGCAGGCGCGGGTCGTAGCGCGTCGGCGAGTGCAGCCAGAGCGCGCCGTCGCGGAGGCGGATGATCGTCATCCGCACGGGCAGCGGGATGCCGAGGGCGCGCAGCGGGCCGCTATCGACGATCCAGACACCCTCGGCCACCGGCTTGAGTACGTCGAGCGGGGGATAGGTGGCCTCTGACAAACGGGATCTCCGGTGGAAGGCCGGCGGCCTCGCACGCCAGGATTGGCTTTACCGGAACGCCGGAGGCCTGCGGGGTTTCCGGGGTGGATCGCCGCAGGGGCGGCGTATCCTGAGCGCCGTTCCCGATCGCGTTGTCATCGGGCACGGGTCTAAGCCCTTGTTGTCACACGCTCTTCTGCGCCGCACCGGTGTCCACTTCGGCGGAGAACTCTTTAGCTACGCCCGCAGGCCAACCGGCGTGACCGGGCGGGACGGCAGGGCACGCAGCAACGCGATCGTCAGGCCGAAGATCGTCAGCAGGTCGCAGGTCAGGCCGAAGACCGAGCCGACCAGCAGGTTGTGCCCGGCCCAGCACAGGGAGGCGCCGAGGAAGAGCAGACGCATGGGCTGCGGTGCTGCATGGAGGCGGGCCCCCGTGGCGAGCAGCGTGCCGAACGCCGCGCAGGCCGAGGGCCAGCCGTTCCAGGTGGCAGCCGTCAGGCAGGCCGCCGCGAGGGTGCTGGCCGCGAACAGGGGCGGCACCCAGCCGCTCCGGCCCGGACGGCCGAGGCAGGTCAGCGCGACGAGACTCTGCAGCACCGAGATGGCGCACATGGCGGTGCCGGTGAGCGCCCCGAGCGTCAGATAGTGGATGCCGAAGGCGGCTGCGCAGGCCGCAGAGGCCAGCAGGATCCGGTCCCGCCGCGGCATGATGCCGGCCGTAAAACCCAGGCACAGGCCCAGCGATCCGAACAGATCGAGATGGGCCGCGGCCGAGACCGCCCAGACAGACAAGTAATCGACGGCGTTCATCGTTAGCGCCCGACCGGCGCGGATGCGCCGTTTCTATCGGATGCGCTAGGTTTTCATGGTAAGCGGATCGTTAATGCCGGTCCGTCGCCGGGACACGACGGCGTGAGCGTGACCTTTCGGTCTCTACAGGTGCGGATTTCTTGGCCCGAGCGGGAAACACGACCCACGCTCGCCCCTGACTGGCCTTGCCAGACCTATTGGCTAACCCGCTCGCCCTTCGGCGGGGGAGGGGCGTGGGACCCGTATCCTGCGGATTGACGGAAGGGGTAATCTTGGCAACCCTGCGGAGGATCGGCAGGTCCATCCTGGATCACTCCATGCAGACGGGAAGCATAGACGTCTTATCATCCAACAACACTGTATTAACATAAATTAATCGTCAAAATTGGTGTTTCCGTAGTCGGAACAACGCCTAAAGCGATCGGTTTTCCGGGCATTCAATCAAGTGCGAGACCGCGGCCATTCGGCCCGCGGTAGGTGCAGCCTTGCCCGACGACTGGACCTGCCCGTACCCGCGGGTCGGCGACCGCACCCTGGAACGCCCGGCAGGCGGCGGAGACCCTCTGGTTCGGCGCCTGTGTGGCGCGCCAGATGGACAGCTGAGGACCGGCCGATGACGCGATCCGAACCGTTTCCCCAACACGTGTTCCCCGCCGACGAGGGAGCCGTACTGGCGCTGGCGCGCGCCCTGCGCGACATGGGCTACAGCTTCACCACGGTAACCCCGGCCAGCCACGCCCATGTCAACGTGCGGCCGCGCAACGCCGAGGCGCAGGCCCTGCGCGACGTGTTCGGTTGGAGCCGGCCGTTCCGGGCCGGGCTGCTCCCCGAACCGATCCTGCGGCTGATGCGCGAAGCCGGCGCCGTAGTGGAGGACGGGCCGCTCCTGCGGCCCACACTACGGTTCTCCAGCCTCGATGGCGAACTCTTCGCCCATTCCGCCTATCCGCCGAGCGCCGCCGACGCGGTGTTCTTCGGCCCCGACACGATGCGCTTCGTGGGCGCGGTGATCGCCCACGTCGAGGGTCGAACCGCCCCGGTGCGCCGGGCGGTCGATCTCGGCTGCGGCTCGGGCGCCGCCGGGATCTGCATCGCCAAGCGCAAGCCGGGCGCCGAAATCGTGCTGGTCGACATCAACCCCGCCGCCATGCGCGCGGCCCAGGTCAACGCTCGCCTCGCCGGGACCGAAGGCGTCGTGGTCCGCCGCAGTGACATGCTGCGCGACGTCGAGGGTTCGTTCGACCTGATCGTGTCGAACCCGCCCTTCATGATCGACCCCGCCGCGCGGGCCTATCGGGATGGCGGCGGCCCGTTCGGGGCCGGCCTGTCGCTCGCCTTGGCCGAGCAGGCGGTGGAGCGTCTCGCGCCCGGTGGTACTCTGGTCCTGTTCACTGGCGCGGCCATCGTCGAAGGGAAGGACCCGTTCCGCGACGCCGTAGCCGAGCTGTGCATCGGCGCCGGCCTGGACTGGACCTATCGCGAGTTCGACCCGGACGCGTACGGCGAGGAGCTGGCGACCGAGGCTTACGACGCCGTGGAGCGCCTCGCCCTCGTCGTCCTCACGGCCACGCGCCCGGGGTCGCACGCATGAGCGACGCGTTCCTCCGCGATGCCCTTGCGGGCCTGACCGCCGTGCCGAAGACGCTGCCCGGAAAATACCTCTGGGACGAGATCGGCTCCGACCTGTTCGACCGGATCTGCCACAGCGCCGACTACTACCCGACCGCCCAGGAGACCGCGCTCCTACCTCAGGCCGCCGCCGACGTGGCGCGGCAGGTCCGGCCGGGCGTGACCGTGGTCGAGTTCGGCAGCGGCGCGAGCCGCAAAATCCGCACGCTGCTCGACGCGCTCCCCGAGCCCGCGGCCTACATCGCCATCGACATCTCGGGTGCGTATCTGGAAGCGGCGATCCGGCGGCTCGCGCCGGACTATCCGGGCATCGCCATGGTGCCGGTCTGCGCGGATTACTCGAAGCCGGTCACGTTGCCGGTCCAGGCCGGTCCGGGGGGAATCCTTGGCTTCTATCCTGGCACGAGCATCGGCAATTTCGATCCCAGCGAGGCTGGCCGGTTCCTGGAGCGGGCGCGCAAAACGCTCGGGCCCAGCCTGTTCCTGGTGGGTGCGGACGGGACCGCCGACCCTGAGCGTCTGCAGCGCGCCTACGGCGCCGCCGACGGGTTGATGGCGGCGTTCCACCGCAACATCCTCACCCGGCTGAACCGCGAATGCGGGGCGGATTTCGACACCGATAATTTCCGGCACCAGATCCGGCTGCTGCCGGATCCATTCCGCGTCGAGGCGCATCTCGTGGCGACTCGGCCCGAAACCTACCGGCTCGGCGCGCACACCATCGCGTTCGCGGCCTCCGAGAGCATCCGAACCGACACGTCGCACAAGTACACGGCGGACGCGTTCCAGGCGCTCGCGCGCGAGGCCGGCTGGCAGCCGCGTGCGCTTTGGCAGGCCGAAGGTGGCAGCTTCAAACTGCATCTGTTGCAGGCCCAGGACTGATCCCGACGATTGATCCCAACGACTGATCCCGGCGTCAGACGACCTCGATCGGCGCGTGCTTGCCATCGTGGGCCGAGCCGGATTCGAGGCTCTGCGTCTCGGCTGCGTGCTGCTGATCCCGCGCCGGCGGTGGGTAATCCGCGAGCGGGCGCCAGGGCGCCGCCGGGACCCCCTGGCGGAGGCCCCCGGGCCTCAGGAACAGCCAGGCGGCAACGGCCATCCAGGGAATCACGAAGAAAGCGAAAGCGGCGAGCCCCACGGTATGCTCCGGGCAGGGGTTGCGACCGGGTAAAACGCCGTAGTGATGGACTGGGATCCCTCCGGCCACCCTTAGAACCGCGCGACAAGTCCCACGCCGCCGATCATCAGGGCGCCGCCGAGGACGCGCCACAGGCTTGCCGGGTGGACCTTGAATCCGACGAGCCCGAAATGATCGAGCAGGGTCGAGGTGATCACCCCTGCAGTGACGATCAGCCCAAGGAAGGTCGCGGCGCCGATCTTCTTGGCGATAAAGAGCTGCGCCATCATCAGGCCCGCGCTCATCAGTCCGCCGAACCACGCCCACCAGGGTACCTCGGCGAGGCGGTCCGCCCCCGGCAGGCCGAACTGCCCGGTCGCCAGCATGATCACCCCGGTGGTCGCGAGGCTCACCAGCAGGCTGAGCACGCCCGCCGGGAGCGGCCGCGCGAACGCCTTGGCGAGGGTGGCGTTCTGGCCCGGCGCGACCGCGCTGGCGAGCCCGGCCAGCAGGGCGAACCCGTAGAGGAACAACATGCCGAGACCTTGATGACGGAGCGGGGACGCGCGGGGCCTTCAGAACACCGCCACCAGGGCGACGCCGACGATCATCAGGGCGCCTCCGGCCAGACGCCAGCGGCCGGCGGGGTGGCGATCGAACCCGACGAGCCCGTAATGATCGAGGGCGATCGAGCCGATCACGCCCGCCGTGATCACACAGCTCAGGAAAGGGGCAGCGCCGATCTGCTCCGAGACGTAGAGCTGCGCCAGGACGATGGCGGCGCCGAGGACACCCCCGGGCCAAGCCCACCAGGGGACGGCGGCGACGTCCTCAGCCCCCACCTGCCCGGCGCCCGGCCGGGCGAAGCGTCGGGCTACCGCCATGATGATTGCGAAGCAGGCGATCGCCAGGGCGAAGCAGAAGATTCCGGCCAGCATCGGCTGACCCGTGGCCTTGGCCAGCGTCGCATTCTGGCCCGGCTCGATGGCGTTCGCGACGCCGGCCAGCAGGGCAAGGCCGTAGAGATACCACATGGGGCGTCTGGGTTGTCTCGGAGCGGAGCCGACAACGCAGTCGGTCTGCTGCCAAACCCGCCGGGGCGGCGGATGACTGCATCGAACCGGCGGGACGCCCCGGGTCAGATCGCCCCAGGTGCCAGCAACGGGGCCTGCAACGCTTGGTCGAAAGGCTGCAAGCGCCGTCTCGGGAAAGTTTTGTACCCTCGCGCTGTTTGCTTATGACAGCCAGGGGGACTGATGGACGCGCGCAGCCCGACGCCGCCCAAGACGCAGCAGAGTCCCGTAGAGCTGACGCTTCGCGGCATCGCCCTCGGCGCGGCCATCACGATCGTCTTCATGGCCGCCAACCTCTACATGGGGTTGAAGACCGGGATGACGTTCTCGTCGTCGATCCCGGCCGCGATGATCTCGATGGGTGCGTTCCGGCTGATGGGCGGCGCCGGCATCCTCGAAAACAACATCGTGCAGACGCAGGCCTCGGCCGCCGGCACGCTGTGCAATGTCATCCTGGCGCTGCCGGGCCTCGTCCTCATCGGGCGCTGGCAGGGTTTCCCGTTCTGGCAGACCACTGCGGTCTGCCTGCTCGGGGGGCTGCTCGGCGTCGCGTTCTCGATTCCCCTGCGCCGCGCCCTCGTGGCCGGCAGCGAACTTCCCTATCCGGAGGGGATCGCCGCTGCCGAGGTGCTCCGGACCGGACAGGAGGAGGAGGGCGGCCACGGCCTGCGCGATCTGCTGGCTGCGGCAGGCGTGGCCGGGACGATCGGGTTCGCCACAACCGGGCTGAAAATCCTGGGCGAGGGCATGAACGGCGCGATCAGCCTCGGCGGTGCGGCGTTCCGCACCGGGACCGGCTTCTCGCTGGCGCTGGTCGGTGTCGGCTACCTCGTTGGGATCGGGGCCTGCCTTGCGCTGCTGACCGGCGTCGTGATCGCCTGGGGGATCGCGGTCCCGGTGCTCACAGCGCTGTCGCCCGATCCGGGCCAGTCCGCCGGGGCGGCGGCCGAGGCGGTCTGGTCGAGCCACGTGCGGCTGATGGGAGCCGGGATCATCGCGGTCGGCGGCGTGTGGACGGTCGGCTCGCTGGCGAAACCGATCCTGGGCAGCATCCGCGCGGCCCTGTCCGGCGCCGGCGGCCTCGGCAGGGACCATCCCCGCGAGGAGCGTGACCTACCGATCACCTGGGTCGCCGCCGGGACGCTGGCGCTGGGTGTGCCGCTGGCGGACCTGTTCTGGGTCTTCGCAAAGCCCGCCGATCTCGGCGGCCTGCTGATCGTGCTGGCGCTATCCGCGACCCTGTTCACGATCCTGTTCGGCTTCCTGATGGCGGCGGCCTGCGGCTACCTCGCGGGGTTGCTGGGCTCGTCGTCGAGCCCGATCTCAGGGATCGGCATCCTGACCACGATGGCGACCGCGCTGCTGCTGCCGCTGATCCTTGGCCATTCCGCCGGGCCGGAGGGCGACCGGTTCGTCACCGGCATGGCCCTGCTGCTGACCGCCGTCATCGTCACGACCTCCTCGATCGCCAACGACAACCTGCAGGACCTGAAGACCGGGCAGGTGCTCGGCGCCACGCCCTGGCACCAGCAGGTCGCCCTGATCCTCGGCGTCGGGATCGGGGCCGTGGTGATCGCCCCGATTCTGTCGCTTCTGTACGAGGCCTACGGCTTCGTCGGCACGCCGCTGCGCGAGGGCCAGGATGCGGCGAGCGCCATGCCGGCGCCCCAGGCCGCTCTGATGACCCAGATCGCCAACGGCATCGTCCACAGTGAGCTGCCCTGGCGCATGGTGCTGATCGGTGCCGGGCTCGGAGTGGTGCTGGTCGCCGTCGAGACCCGGCTGAAGCGGCGCGACTTCACCTTCCCGGCGCTCACGGTCGGGATCGGCATGTACCTGCCGCTCTCCGTCGAGATGACGATCGCCATCGGCGGCGTGCTCGGCTGGGTGGCCCAGCGCCGGTTGCGCGCCCGGGTCGGGGCCAAGGGCGACAAGAGGGCCGACACGGTGGTGGGCGTCGCCCGCCGCCGCGGCGTCCTCCTCGCCTCGGGCTTTCTGGTCGGGGAGAGCTGCGTCGGCGTCCTGCTCGCCGGTGCCGATCTCATGGCGGGGCACAGCGCGGCGCTCGCCGTCGTCGGAAAGGGCTTCGCGCCCTATGCGACCGGGCTCGGGCTCGTGGTGTTCCTGGCGGCCCTGACGGTCTACCTGCGGATGGTCTCGACCCCGGGCCGTCCTGAGCCCGGGACATGAGCATGGACGCGACCCGAGACCGAGGATTTCCCCTCAGCGCCGGCCTCCTGTTCGGGCTCGGGCTCGGCGGCTTCTTCGACGGGATCGTGCTGCATCAGGTGCTGCAATGGCACCACATGGTGAGCAGCTGGTACCCGATCGATTCGATCGGCAATCTCGAGCTGAACACCCGATGGGACGGCATCTTCCACAGCGCGACCTACGTGTTCGTCGTGCTCGGATTGTTCGTCCTCTGGCGCGCGGCGCATCGCACGCATCTCGTCTGGTCCGGCAAGCTCCTCGCCGGGTCGGTGCTGATCGGCTGGGGCGTGTTCAACCTCGTCGAGGGCGTGATCGACCACGAGGTGCTCGGCGTCCATCACGTCAACGAGCTGATGCCGCGGGCGCAGTGGCTCTACTGGGATCTCGGCTTCCTGCTCTGGGGCGGCGCCATGCTGGCAGTGGGCCTCGGCCTCGTGCAGATCGGCCGGGCGGAGGACACCGCGACGGCGCGCGGGCCGACATGAGGGCTGCCGCGCCCAACCTTCGGGCCGCCGTACCTTGGCTCGCCCTGGCGGCCGGCCTGATCCTCGCCACATTGCCGGCGTGGCGACCGCTATTCTTCGAGACCGCTTTGTCGATCGAGGACCTCCTGAACCTGCGCTGCCTGCCGCGCTGAGCCGCGCGGCCGCCGGTCAGGTGCCCGCCGCCTCGCCGAGCAGCGTCCGGACGAAGCGCTGCGTGCGCGGATCCCCTGGCTTTCCGAACAGGTCGGCGGCGGCGCCCTGCTCGACGATGGTGCCGCCCTCCAGGAACACCACCGTGGCGGCGACGCGACGCGCGAGGCGCAGGTCGTGGGTCGCCATCAGCATGGTCGTGCCCTCGCCTGCGAGGCCGGCCAGCACGTCCACCACTTCGGCGGCGAGTTCGGGATCGAGGGCCGAGGTCGGCTCGTCGCAGAGCAGCAGGCGCGGGGAGGGCGCGAGTGCCCGGGCGATCGCCACCCGCTGCTGCTGGCCGCCCGACAGGCTGGCGGGCCAGTCCGCCGCCTTGTGGGCGAGGCCGACGCGCTCCAGCAGATCCAGCGCCCGAGCTCGCGCCTTGGCCGGTGGCCATTGGGCTACCGTGACGAGGCCCTCCATCACGTTCTCGACCACGGTGCGGTGAGGGAAGAGCTGGAAGTTCTGGAACACCATGCCGGTCTGGCGGCGCACGGCGAGCACGTCCCGCCGGGCCGGCGGGTGTCCCGGTCGGAACTCGAGACGGAGGTCGCCGACGGTGAGTGTGCCGCCTTGCGGGATCTCCAGCAGGTTCACGCAGCGCAGCAGCGTCGACTTGCCCGAGCCCGACGGGCCGATCAGCGCCGTCACCCGCCCCTCCGGAATGGCGAGATCGACGCCCCGCAGGACCGGGTTGGCGCCGAAGCGTTTCTCGATGGCCGATAGGGCGATCACGCGCGCGCCTCCAGATAGCCGCCATAGCGCCCGAGGCGCCGTTCCAAGAGCGTCTGCAGCCAGGACAGGAGCGAGGACAGGACGAGGTAGATCAGGGCGGCCTCGATATAGAGGATCAGCGGCTCGTAGGTGACCGCGACGATGCGCTGGGCCGCCTGGAACAGCTCCGGCACGGTGATGGCGGCGGCGAGCGAGGTGTCCTTCACCAGGGCGATGAAGGTGTTGGCGAGCGACGGCACCGCGACCCGCGCCGCCTGGGGCAGGATCGTGCGGCGCAGCGCCTGGGCGGGTGTCATGCCGATCGCGTAGGACGCCTCCCACTGGCCCTTCGGGATGGACGCGATGGCGGCGCGGATGATCTCGGACGTGTAGGCGCCGACGTTCAGCGTGAACCCGATCACCGCGGCCGGGAAGGCGTCGATCAGGATCCCGAGGCTTGGCAGGCCATAGAAGATCACGAAGAGCTGGACGAGGAGCGGCGTGCCCCGGAAGATCCACACGTAGAGCCACGCCAGGGCCGCTAGGGGGCGGGGGGCGAACAGGCGCAGGAGGGCGGTTCCGAGACCGAGGGCGAGCCCCAGCGTGAAGGCGATCAGCGTCAGCGGAACGGTGAAGCGCAAGCCTGCGACGAGGAGTGGCTCGAGCGATTGAAGCATGAGGTCGAGCCAATGCGGCACGGGGCGGCGTCTCCTTTCGGGGGAACGGGGTTACTTCGCATATCTTCACCGAAGAAGGGGCTCGAACCGCGCGTTTTCTTCCCCCGGCAGAGCGGCAGCGGGCGACCAACGTTCGAGGCACGCGGTTTGTGACAGAACGCTACGGGCTCCCTCTCCCGAGCGGGAGAGGGTTGGGGTGAGGGACGAGAACTGTCAGGATCGAGCACGGGATTGATGCGCCGACGGGGCGCGCCCGATCCTGAAAGACCTGATCCCTCACCCTGTCCCTCTCCCGCACGGGAGAGGGGACCCGCGCTTTATCTTGCCGCCTGTTCCCTGCACACGATGTGTAGATCCGGTAGCCTTTGCGAGGCAGGGAGAGGCGCTGATGCTTTCGCCTTCTTACCGACAGCCCGGATCAACCTAGCTCTATGTGAGCGGCGTCGCGGCACTGCCTCTCTGAAAATTCACTTCGAGACGTCCGCCTCAAAGTACTTCTGCGCGATCGCCGCATAGCTGCCATCGGCCTTGATCTCGTCGAGCGCCTTGTCGAGGGCGGCCTTCAGCGCGGGGTTGTTCTTGCGCAGGATGATCCCGGAGGCGTCCGCGTCGGCCTGCTCGGCGGCGATCTTCATGGGGGCGTTCGGCTTCTGCTTGCGGAAGTCGAGGAACGACAGGTTGTCGTTGACGGTGGCGTCGGCCCGTCCGGTGATCACCAACTGGACCGACTGATCGAACCCGTCCGTGCCGATGAGCTGCGCGCCGGACTGCTCGGCCAAGCGGGCGAAGTTACTGGTCAGGCTCTGGGCGGCCTTCTTGCCCTTCAGGTCGGCGAAGGATGTGATGTCGGTTCGGTCCGACTTGGTGATCAGCACGGCGCGAGCCCGGATATAGGGCTCCGAGAAGTCGAACTTCGCCTGCCGCTCCTTGGTGATGCCGACTTGGTTGATCACCACGTCGTAGCGTCCGCCGTCGAGCCCCGCGATCAGCCCGTCCCACTTGCCCTCGAGAAACTGGGGCGTGACGCCGAGCTTCTCGGCGACCTTGCGGCCGATCTCCACGTCGAACCCGACGAGCGCCCCGGAGGCATCGTGGAACGTGAAGGGCGCGTAGGTGCCCTCGGTGCCGATGCGTAGGGTCTTGGCGGCCCGGATCGTGTCGAGGTCGTCGGCCCGGGCGGGCGCGCCCAGGATGAGAGCCGAGACGGCCAGCACCGCGGCCAGACCGGTCGAGAAAAGTCGCATCCGAAAATACCTCACGCCGATAACAATGTTCTCTCGCGGCCGTCGAAGTCGATCCGGCCCCGCGCGTTCATTTCGTCAATGAATCGAGCCGAGCCGTCAAGGCAAGCGAACGGATCAATCGTGGTGAAGCCGAGCTCCTTCGCGCCGGTCTACTCCGGCCGCGTCTGGATTGTTCTGGGTTAGGGGCTGAAACTAAGCTGACCATCCTGTCACATCGGCGGCTGTGCCCCGCGACGATGCCGCGCGGCGTTCGTGATAGGAGGCGGCCCGCCCCGGGCATCGAACGATTCGCGGGGTGGACTCTTGGCCCCGCCGCAGAAGGACCGCCCATGACTTCGCTCGCTCACGCCTATCGTGGCGTCTTCCCGGTCGCCCCCACGGTGTTCGACGCCTCCGGCGCCCTCGATCTCGACGGGCAGCGCCGGGCGATCGATTTCATGATCGATGCCGGCAGCCACGGCATCTGCATCCTCGCGAACTTCTCCGAGCAATTCGTGCTCACCGACGACGAGCGCGAGCGCGTGATGCACGCCGTGCTGGACCATGTGGCCGGCCGCGTGCCGGTGATCGTCACCACGACGCATTTCGCCACGCAGGTCTGTGCCGAGCGCTCGCGCCGGGCACAGGATGCCGGGGCCGCCATGGTGATGATCATGCCGCCCTATCACGGCGCCACGATCCGCGTGCCCGAGATCGGCGTCTACGACTTCTTCCGCACGGTTTCGGACGCGATCTCCATCCCGATCATGATCCAGGATGCGCCGGTTTCGGGCACGCCCCTCTCGGCTGCGTTCCTGGCGCGCATGGCCCGGGAAATCGCCAACGTCAGCTATTTCAAGATCGAGACCGCCCAGGCGGCCGCGAAACTGCGCGAGCTGATCGCGCTCGGCGGCGATGCCGTGGTCGGCCCCTGGGACGGCGAGGAGGCGATCACCCTGATGGCCGATCTCGATGCCGGCGCCACCGGGGCGATGACCGGCGGTGCCTATCCGGATGGGATCCGCCGGATCACCGACGCCTTTGCGGCCGGGCGCCGAGAGGAAGCTCTCGACGCCTATGAGCGCTGGCTGCCGCTGATCAACTACGAGAACCGGCAATGCGGGCTGCTCGCCTGCAAGGCATTGATGCAGGAGGGCGGGGTGATCGCCCACGAGACCGCGCGCCTCCCGCTTCAGCCGCTCCACCCGGCGACCCGGGCGGGCCTGATCGAACTCGCCCGCCGGAACGACGCGCTGGTGCTGCGCTGGGGGCGGTAGGCTCGGTTCAGCCTGCGCGGCCGAACACGGCGGAGAGGCGCTCCACCGCCTCCCGCGCCAGTTCCGGGCTGATGGCGAAGCAGATCCGCACCAGACCCTCGCCCTCCGGCCCGAAGGCGGTGCCGGGGGCCACACCGACCTTGGCCTCGCGCAGCAGGCGCAGCGCGAGGTCGAGGCTCGGCTCGTCGCCGCCCATCCGGGCCATCAGGTAGAAGGCGCCGTCTGGCGGCGCCACGGTGACGCCCGGCAGCCGGGACAGGCCGTCCACCAGGATCGCGCGCGCCTCGGCGCAACGGTCGACCATGGTGCGGATGAAGCCGTCGCCCTCGTTCAGCGCCGCGATGCAGGCGTGCTGCACGAAGGTCGAGATCGAGGTGGTGCTGTACTGCCCGAGCTTGGCGAAGGTCGGCGCCAACCCGCGCGGATAGATGACCCAGCCGGCGCGCCAGCCGGTCATCGCCCAGTTCTTCGAGAACGTGTTGGTGACGATCAGCCGGTCGTCCGGCTCGCAGATCTGCAGGAAGGACGGGGCGATCCGGTTGCCGTAGGTGAAATGCGCGTAGACCTCGTCCGACAGGATCCAGAGACCGCGGGCGCGGGCGAGGTCGCGCAGGGCCGTCATCTCGGCGAGCGGCATGGTCCAGCCCGTCGGGTTCGAGGGCGAGTTGATCATGATCACCCGGGTGCGGGGCGTCAGCGCGGCCTCGATATCGGCGAGCGGCAGGGCGAAGCGCCCGTCCGCCTGCCTGCGGTAGGGCACCGCCACCGGCACGCCGCCGGTGATGCGCACGGCCTCCCGCAGGTTCGGCCAAGCGGGAGAGGGGATGATGATCTCGTCGCCGGGCTCCAGCAGCACCTGGGCGGCCTGCATGATCGCGTTCATGCCGCCGGCCGTGACGGCGAACCGGTCGGGCGGGATCTCCACGCCCCAGTGGCGGGCGTGATAGGCGCCCAGCGCCTCGCGCAGGGCCGGCAGGCCCAGCGAGGTCGTGTAGCGGGTATGCCCCGCGAGCATCGCCCGGTGCGCCGCCTCGATGATGAAGGGCGGCGTCGCGAGGTCGCCCTCTCCGATCCAGAGCTTCACCACCTCCGGGTCGTCGCGCCCGCGATCCGCCACGAGGCCGATCTGGCTCGTGCCGATGCCGCGGATGCGGTCCGACAGGAGCGCGGCGAGATCGACCGGAGCGGCTTCAGCAAAGGGCGCGGCAAGGGAATCGGCCATGGGGCGCGGGGGCTCTCGTGAGGTCCGGGCGCAGCCAACAGGGGGGCGCTCCGCGGCCCTTTGGCCCGATGCGTCGCCGGGCCTGCCGCATCCCGATCGTGAGTGAGGGACTGAACCTGCCGCGTTCCGGACCACGCGTCCAGAGACCCTGCGTGGCGCACCGGCCCAAACCACACGCAGAAGTTATCGTTTTTTCAGAAATTTCTGAAATTGCTAGACCGTGAGTCGCCATCGCTTGGCGGGAGGCCTGCCGTGCTCGCCCATCTCGATCCGCTGATCCTCGCACGTGCGCAGTTCGGGTTCACGGTGGCGTTCCACATCGTGTTCCCATCCTTCTCGATCGGACTGGCCAGTTACCTCGCCGTGTTGGAAGGCCTGTGGCTCGCCACCGGGCGGCCGGTCTACATGGATCTGTTCCGCTACTGGCTGAAGATCTTCGCCATCGCCTTCGCCATGGGCGTCGTGTCCGGGCTGGTGATGTCCTACCAGTTCGGCACCAACTGGTCGGTCTTCTCCGACAAGACCGGGCCGGTGCTCGGGCCGATGATGGCCTACGAGGTGCTGTCGGCGTTCTTTCTGGAGGCCGGCTTCCTCGGGGTGATGCTGTTCGGCATGACGAAGGTCGGCCCGCGGCTCCACTTCGCCGCGACCCTGATGGTGGCGCTCGGGACCTTCTTCTCGGCCTTCTGGATCCTGTCGGTGAACTCGTGGATGCAGACGCCGGCCGGTTACGGCACCAACCCGCAGGGCCAGTTCGTGCCCCTGGACTGGTGGGCGGTGGTGTTCAACCCGTCCTTCCCGTTCCGCCTCGTCCACATGGTGCTGGCCGCCTACCTTACGACCTCCCTGGTGGTGGGCGCGGTCGGCGCGTGGCATCTGCTGCGCGACCGGGCCAACCCAGCCGCCCGCACGATGTTCTCGATGGCGATGTGGATGGCCGCGCTGGTGGCCCCCGCCCAAATCCTGGCCGGGGACGCGCACGGGCTCAACACCCTGGAGCACCAGCCCGCCAAGGTCATGGCCATGGAGGGCCATTACCAGAGCCATCCAGACGGGGCGCCGCTGGTGCTGTTCGGCCTGCCCGATCAGGAGGCCGGGACAATCCGCTATGCGGTAAAGATCCCGAAGCTGTCCTCGCTGGTGCTCAAGCACGCCCTCGACGCGCCGCTCGCCGGCCTCGACAGCCTGCCCCGTAAGGACTGGCCGCCGGTGCCGGTCGTGTTCTGGTCGTTCCGGGTGATGGTGGGCCTGGGGCTGCTGATGCTCCTGCTCGGCGGCCTCAGTCTGCTCGCCCGTTATCAGGGCCGGCTCTACGCGTGGGCCCCCCTGCACCGCTTCGCCCTCGCCATGGGGCCGGCCGGCTTCGTGGCGGTGCTGGCCGGCTGGATCACCACCGAGGTCGGGCGCCAGCCCTACACGGTCTACGGCCTGCTGCGCACGGCGGACTCCGCATCGCCGCTCGCCGGGCCGGCGGTGGCCGCCTCGCTCACCGCCTTCGTGGTGGTCTATTTCTCGGTCTTCGCCATGGGGACGTTCTACATCCTGCGCCTCATGGCCAAGCCGCCGCAGGTCGGCGAGCCCGGTCTCCAGCCGGGCGTGCCGATCCGCACCGCGGGCATCACGCCCGCCCCCGCGGTCGATCCCGACCGTCATCTCCAGCCGGCCGAGTGAGGCAGTCATGCTGTACAGCGTCGATCTCACCATCCTCTGGGCGTTCGTCATCGCCTTCGCGGTCTTCGCCTACATCGTCATGGATGGCTTCGATCTTGGCATCGGCATCCTGTTCCCGATCCTGCGGCCGGGACCCGACCGGGACACCGCGATGAACTCGATCGCCCCGGTCTGGGACGGCAACGAGACCTGGCTGGTGATGGGCGGGGGTGGGCTGTTCGCGGTCTTCCCGCTCGCCTACGCGGTCATCCTGCCGGCGCTCTACGCGCCGATCCTCGCGATGCTGCTGGGTCTGGTCTTCCGGGGCGTCGCCTTCGAGTTCCGCTGGCGGGATCCTGGCCACCGGGCCGTCTGGGACATGGCCTTCACGGTCGGTTCCGTGGTGGCGGCCCTGGCCCAGGGGATCACCCTGGGGGCGCTGCTCCAGGGCATCGCCGTGGAGGGCCGCGCCTATGCGGGCGGCTGGTGGGATTGGCTGACGCCGTTCAGCCTGCTGGTCGGCGTGAGTCTCGCGATCGCCTACGCGCTGCTCGGGGCCACGTGGCTGGTGATGCGCACCGAGGGCCTGCTCCAGCTCCAGGCCCGGCGTCTGGCCCAGCAGCTCACCGTCGGGACCGTGGCGGCGGTCGCCCTGGTGAGCGCCGCCACCCCGTTCCTGCAGGTGCGCTACTTCGAGCGCTGGATGGCGATGCCGAACGTGCTCGTGACCGCGCAGGTGCCGCTCCTCGTGGCGCTGGCGGGCTACGCCCTGTGGCGGACCCTGCGGAACGGGGGCGAGCGGGCGCCGTTCCTGATCGCGCTCGGGCTGTTCGGCCTGTCGTTCTTAGGGCTCGGCATCAGCATCTACCCCGACGTGGTGCCGGGGCGGATCACGATCTGGCAGGCGGCCGCCCCCGAGGCGAGCCAGATCTTCCTGCTGGTCGGCGCCGCGGCGCTGATCCCGACCATCCTGGCCTACACCGCGTATTCGTATTGGGTGTTCCGCGGCAAGGTCGACACGCACGGATATCACTGATGATCACCGCCTCACCGCTGCCCCTGTGGAAGCGCCTCGCCTGGTTCGTGGCGATCTGGGCGCTCAGCATCGTGACGCTTGGATCGGTCGCGACGCTGCTCCGGTTCTGGCTCAGGACCTGATAGGCTGCGGATCCAGACCCCGTCGGAACGCCCCGTGCAGCTGCCCCCCCTCGTCCAGACCTTCGTGCTCCATTTCGGCGAGATGGGTTCCCGGTGGGGGATCAACCGGACGGTCGGTCAGATTTACGCGGTGCTGTTCGTGGCAGAGAGGCCGCTGAACGCCGACGAGATCGTCGAGCGGCTCGGCGTGTCGCGCTCCAACGTCAGCATGGGCCTGAAGGAGCTGCAGGCCTGGAACCTCGTGCGCCTCCAGCACAGGCCCGGGGACCGGCGGGACTACTTCGCCACCCCCGAGGATGTCTGGCAGATCGTCCGCACCCTGGTCGAAGAGCGCAAGAAGCGCGAGATCGACCCGACCCTGACGATCCTGCGCGAGTTGCTGATGCAGCGCGTCGAGACCGATGCCGAGCGTCATGCCCAGGCCCGCCTCGGGGAGATGCACGACCTGTTCGAGCTCTTCACCGGCTGGTACGACGACATGCGCCGGCTCGAGACCGACCGCCTCGTCCAGCTCCTCAGCCTCGGCACGAAGGTCCAGAAGGTGCTGGAGATGAAGGATCGGCTGACCGGCCGCGGCGGCCGGGCCGACAAGCGGGATTGAGGCTTCGGGGACTGCGGCTTCCGGTCGGGCGCGGCGGCGCGCAACCGGTCAGAGCCGGGCCAGCCCGTCCCGATAGATCCCCACGAGGCAGACGCCGACTGACTCGATATGGGCGCGCAGGGCCTCCGCAGCCGCCTCGACCTTGCCGGCCTCGCACAGATCGAGGATCTGCGCGTGTTCCTCGTGGGCGCGCGCAACGTCTCCGGTGGCCTGGAGCTGCAGGCGCGTCGGGCGGTCGCAATCCTGCAGCAGGCCCGACACGATCGTCAGGGAGCGTGGCCGGTCCGCGTGGCGCAGCAGGTCGAAGTGGAAGCGCCGGTTCAACTCGCCCCAGCGCATGATTTCGCCGCCGCTTAGCGCCTCGCCATAGGCCTTCTGCACGGCGCGCAGATCCTGAAAGTCCTCGTCGGTCAGGTGGGGGACAGAGAGCGGCAGGAGCTGCGGCTCGAGCTGGACGCGCAGCCTGAAGATATCCTCCACCTCCTCAAGGGACAGGCCCGTCACCACGGCACCGCGATGCGGCACGATCTTGACGAGGTTGACGGCCTCCAATTGCAGGAGCGCTTCCCGGATCGGGATCCGGCTGATTCCGAATTCCTCGGCCAGCGCATCCTGGCGGAGCTGGACGCCCGGGCGCAATTCTCCGTTCAGGATCCGCTGCCGCAGCGAATCGGCCACCGCCGCCGCGACCGTCTTGTGCTGCAGCCGGTCAGGCGAACGCCGCCCGGGAACCGCTATGAACATCGAGGCCTCGACAGGACGGAATACACTCACACATAGGATCCCACGCAGCGAAGTCGCGCTGCGCCGGCTCGGACTATAGTCCTTGCATACGTCAGGTTGCCGCGCAAGTCGAAGATTAACCTGAAGGAACGATTCTCGTCAGGCCGGCCAGTCTTGTCGGTCTCTAGGCACCGTATAGGCCGCGTGAGACCGAGGTCTGCGCTGTACGATGCAGAAGGCGTTCCAAGTGTTCATGAGCAGCATCGTGCGCCCGGTCAGAGCGTTGCATTCGGTACTGAATTTTCAATCACTGGTAGCTTGCCGGCGGACACGCTGCCCTAAAATACATTAGGCTGCGCCGGAGTGGCGGGATCTCGCGTTGCTGTTGATATGTGCGGGGCTGCCCATGGGGCATGGGCAAGTCTTTGCGCCAGATGGGCCACCAGGGCCGTGACGCGCGCCGGCCGGGGGTCGCCGGGCGGCGTCACCAAGTGCAACGCGATCGGCGGCGGTGACCAGTCGGGCAAGACCCGCTCCAGGCGGCCGGCCTCCAAGTCGTCCCAGATCATGAAATCGGGCTGGAGCGCGAGGCCGAGCCCGGCCCGGAGCGCCGGCGCCAGCGCCTCGGCGTTGTTGGCCCGCAAAGCCCCGCCGGGCGTCACCACGGCCTCCGCACCGGTCGCATCCGCGAAACGCCACCGGTCCGGGGTCGGGAGGTAGGCGTAGCCGAGGCAGGCGTGGTGGGCGATCTCGTCCGGATGCCGGGGGCGGCCATGCCGGTCGAGATAGGCGGGGGTCGCCACGAGGGAGCGCCTTATGGCGCAGAGCCGGCGGGCGCGCAGCGATGAATCCGGTAGGGCCGCGATGCGCAGCCCGATGTCGAATCCCCCGCCCACGAGATCGACCACCGCGTCCGAGAGGTGCAGGTCCACCGACACGGCCGGGTGCTGACGGAGAAAATCCGGCAGCAGCGGCGCCACGTGCATCCCCCCGAAGGTCATCGGGGCCGCGAGCCGCACCAGCCCCCGCGGCTCTGCGGCGCCCGCCAGGGCCTGGGCCTCGGCCGCCTCGCCCTCCGCCAGGATGCGCGCCGCGCTCGCCTTGGCGGCCTGCCCCGCCTCGGTGAGCGCGAGCTTGCGCGAGGTGCGGTTGAACAGCCGCGCCCCGATCCGGATCTCCAGCCGGCCGACCGCCTTCGAGACCGTACCCTTCGACAGCCCGAGATCCGCGGCAGCCCGGCCGAAGGAGCCGATCTCCACCACTTTCGCGAACACCGCCCAGGCTTCGAAATCCGGCAGTCTCATGGGTCAAATTCGGAAACGATGAGTTTCCATCGTTTCTATTTTCTGCAGCATTGGCAAGGGGCAGATTGTGGTCATCGCACAACGCCCCGCGCCCGGCGCGGCAGCCTCAGGAGTCAGTGCCATGATCCAGACCGGCCTCCATCACGTCACGGCCTTCTCCGGGCCGGCCCTGCGCAACCTCGACTTCCACACCCGCGTGCTCGGGCTGCGGCTGGTGAAGAAGACCGTCAATTTCGACGATCCGGGCACCTATCACCTCTATTACGGCGATGCGGCCGGACGCCCGGGTACGATCCTGACCTTCTTCCCCATCGAGCGGGCGGCCCCCGGCCGCGTCGGGCTCGGCGAGACGCAGGAGACCGCGTTCCGGATCCCCCGCGCCTCCATCGGCTGGTGGACCCATCGCCTGATCGAGAAGGGCGTCGCCCACGAGCCGCTGGTTCAGGTCTTCGGCGAGCCGACCCTGCGCTTCCGCGACCCGGACGGCATGATGCTCGCGCTGGTGGGCGTCGAGGAGACCGGGGCCGAGGCCTGGGCCTCCGGCGAGGTGCCGGCCGAGCACGCCATCCGCGGCCTGCACGGGGTCACGCTGCTCCTCGACAAGGCGGAGCCCACAGCCGCGATCCTCACGGAGGTGCTGGGCCTGCGCGAGACCGGCCACGAGGGCAACTTGATCCGCTTCGCGGGCAGCGCCGCGCTCGGCGGCTTCGTGACCCTGCGGGCCGTGGGTGGGTTTCTGCCCGGCCGGCCCGGCGCCGGCTCGGTCCACCACATCGCGTTCCGGGCGGCGGACGATGCCGCGCAGGCCGCGATGGGCGAAGCGCTCGCCGCCCGGGGTCTCCACGCCACCGAGCAGCGCGACCGCCAGTACTTCCGCTCGATCTACTTCCGCGAGCCCGGCGGCGTGCTGTTCGAGATCGCCACGGATGCGCCGGGCTTCGCGGTCGACGAGCCGATCGAGACCCTCGGGTCCGCGCTGAAGCTGCCCGCCGGGCTGGAGCCGCATCGGGCCGAGATCGAGGCGGTGCTGCCCAAGGTCGCCTGAACCCTCAAGACCCGCCCCGCAACAGCGCGGGGCGGGATCCAGAGCCTTGCGAGGTTGCCATGACTGACGGATCCCTCGGTTTCATCCATCGTTTCGAGCCCGGCCCCGATGCCGCGCACCCGCTGCTGCTCCTGCATGGGACCGGCGGCAACGAGGCCGATCTCGTTCCGCTCGGCCGGATGCTCGCGCCGGACGCCGCGCTGCTCTCGCCCCGGGGCGCGGTCTCCGAGAACGGCATGCCGCGCTTCTTCCGCCGGCTGGCGGAGGGCGTGTTCGACGAGGCCGATCTGCGCCGACGCACGGGCGATCTCGCGGGTTTCGTGGCGGCGGCGCGCGATCGCTACGGGCTCGGCGCGCCGGTGGCGCTGGGGTTCTCCAACGGCGCCAACATCGCCGCCGCGCTCCTGATGCTGCAGCCGGAAACCCTGGCGGGCGCCGTGCTGATCCGTCCGATGGTGCCCTTCGCCGAGCCCCCGGCGGCCGACCTCGCGGGACGTCCGGTCCTGATCCTGTCCGGCGCCATGGACCCGATCGTGCCGGTGGAGAACGCCCGCCGCCTCGCGGCGCAGCTCTCCGCCGCCGGTGCGCAGGTCGAGCATCGGATCCTGCCCGCCGGCCATGGCCTGTCGCAGGCCGATCTCGACCGCGCGGCGGATTGGCTCCGCGACCTCGAAATTCCGCACGCAGCCTGAAGCACGCGCACTCTCGCCCCACGAAAGGACAACGTCCATGGCCTCCTCGATCGCCCCCGTTTCGACCGCCACCGGAGCGGCCCTGCTGCCGGTGACCGGCCGGGTCCTGATGAGCGCGCTCTTCCTCGTGAGCGGGGTCGGCAAGCTCGCTGCGCCCGCCGCGACGCTCGCGACCATCGAGGCGGCCGGCCTGCCGCTGCCCACGCTCTCGTATGGGGCGGCAACGCTGGTGGAGATCGGCGGTGGCTTGCTGCTGATCGCCGGCTATCGCACCCGGCTCGTGGCCCTGGCGCTGGCCCTCTTCGCGGTGGCCACCGCGGTGACCTTCCACGCGGCTCTGGGGGACCAGAACCAGATGTTCCACTTCCTGAAGAACCTCGCCGTCGCGGGCGGCCTGTTGCAGGTCGCGGCCTTCGGTGCCGGCCCGCTCAGCCTTGATGCCCGGCGGGGTCGCGCCTGAAGCTGTGCCGGCCGGCTGACTTTCCCGCACCGGTTCGGTTCCGTAAGGCTGCGGCCGGGACGCGCATCCGCGCCGTCCGACATGCGGGACTTTCCATGCCGGCCACCGACGCCACGCTCGCCCTCGGGATCATCGGTGCGGGAATCATGGGCGAGCGCCTGCTCGGCGCCATCCACGGGGCATCGGAGCCGCCCGTCCGGGTCGCGGCGATTTGGGACCCGTCGCCGGAGGCCCTCGCCCGGATCGGTGCAGCCTTCCCGACGGTGCCCCGGGTTGCCGATGCCGAAGCCGTCGTGGCGGCGAGTGCCTGCCTCTACGTCGCCTCGCCGCCGGCCTCGCATCTGGGTTATGCGCGGGCAGCCCTGGCGGCGGGCCTAAGCGTCTTCTGCGAGAAGCCGCTCGCCATCGACCTCGCCGATGCCCGCGCTTTCGTGGCGGAGGCCGGACAGGCCGGCGCGGTGAACTTCCCCTTCGCGTCGTCGCCCGGCGTGACGGCGCTTCAGCACTGGATCGCCGAGGGCGCGGTCGGCACGCCGCGGCGCCTCGCCATTGCGCTGGAATTCGCCCGCTGGCCGCGCCCCTGGCAGGACGATGCGGCGCGCTGGCTCGACGCCCGGGCGGAGGGCGGCTTCACCCGCGAGGTGGTCTCGCACTTCCTGTTCCTCACCCGCCGCCTGCTCGGCCCCCTGGATGGGATCACCGGCCGCGTCGAATTCCCGGAGCCCGGCCTGTCCGAGCGGGCGATCACCGTGACGCTGACGGCGGGCGGCATCCCCGTGACGCTGACCGGCCGGGTCGGCGGCACCGACAAGGACGATCACAACACCTGGACGCTGGAGGGCGATGCGGGCGCCGTCCGGCTGCGCGACTGGGCCATCGCCGAGCGCCGTGCCGCCGATGGCCGCTTCGAGCCGGCGCCCGACGCAATCCCCAACGAGAAACTGCGTCCGATCACCCTGCGGCGCCAGCTCGACGGCGTCGTCCGGATGGCGCGGGGCGAGCCCCACCACCTCGCCACCTTCGCGGAGGCGCTCGCCGTGCAGGAGGCGGTCGAGGCGATCCTGGCGCTCTGAGGCGGTGCCGTCACACCTCCAGGAGATCGATCAGGAACGGGATCAGCGGCGCGTCGGCCGGCGGCATCGCGAGGTCGCGCAGGGCCTTCGGCCGGACCCATTTCAGCGCCTGACCCTCCATCGAGCGCGGCGTGCCGGTCCAGCGCCGGCAGACATAGAGCGGCATCAGGAGGTGGAAGTCCGGATAGGCGTGGCTGGCGAAGGTCAGCGGCGCGAGGCACGGCTCCTCGACCTGGATGCCCAGTTCCTCCGCCAGTTCGCGGATCAGCGTCTCCTCCGGCCGCTCGCCGGGCTCGACCTTGCCGCCGGGGAACTCCCAGAGGCCAGCGAGCTGCTTGCCCGCCGGGCGCTCGCTGACCAGCACGCGGCCGTCGACATCGACGAGGGCGACGGCAACCACCAGCAGGAGGCGAAGCGGAGCCCGTTCGGGCGTGCTCATGGCGACACCGCGAAGGTGGCGGCGACCTCGGACGACATCTGGATCGTCCCGGCCTCGATCGGCACGCGCCGCCCCTTGGCGGCCATCGGCGCCGCGAGGGTGCGGTTCGCGAGCGGGTAGGGCGCGCCGCCCGCGGGGCCGAGCGTGCAGAGCGGGCCGAGCTTGACGCCGAGGGCTTCGGCGAGCGCCACGGCCCGGCTGCGTGCGTCGCGGGCCGCGGCCACCTGCAGGGCGGCGTCGAGCTGATCGGGGTCGCGCAGGCCGAAGCTGACGCCGTCGATCCGATTGGCTCCGGCATCGAGGGCTTGGCGCAGCAGGTCGCCGAGCCGGCCCATATCGGCGAGGCGGACGTTCACGAGGTTGCTCGCCCGGTAGCCGTCCGGCTCCTCGCTGAGGCCGCCCGGCCGGGACACGGACCGCGTGGCGGCCTGCAGCGACACCGCGGCGGTGCCGATATCAGCCGCCAGGACCCCGAGGGCGCGGGCCTGCGCCGAGACCCCCGCTACGGCCTTCGAGGCCGCGTCGAGGGCCACCGCTGCGGTCGGCGCGCGCGCTTCGATGCCCACCGTCACTTCGGCGAAATCCGGCCCCCGCGCCTCGGCGGCGCGGCCGATCACGCTGATGTGGCGGGTACAGGCCGAATCGTCGGCCCGGGCCCCGGAAGCCAGCGCAACGAGCAGGATGGCGCCGGCCAGGCCGGCCCTCACGACCGGTAATCCCCGTTGATCTCGATGTAGCCCTTGGTCAGATCGCAGGTCCAGACGCGGGCCTGACCTTCGCCAAGGCCCAGATCCACCCGGATGCCGATCTCCGGCTCGCGCATCACGGCGCTCGCCGCCGCCTCGCTGTAATCCGGGTCGCGGGCACCCGCGACGGCCACGCGCACGTCGCCGAACCAGATGGCGAGCCGGTCGCGATCGGCGGGCTCGCCGGCCTTGCCGACCGCCATCACCACCCGGCCCCAATTGGCGTCCTCGCCCGCCACCGCGGTCTTCACCAGCGGCGAGTTGGCGATTGATAGGGCGATCCGGTGTGCCGAGGCGTCGCTCTCCGCCCCCGTGACCCGGATGGTGACGAACTTGCGCGCGCCCTCGCCGTCCTTCGCGACGAGCTGGGCCAGCTCGATCAGCAGGCTGTCCAGGGCGTCTCTAAAGCTTGCCAGCCGCGGATCGGCCGGGTCGGTTATTTGGGCATGGCCGGCCTTGCCGGTCGCAAACAGCATCAGCGTGTCGGAAGTGGAGGTGTCGCCATCCACCGTCACGCAGTTGAAGCTGGTCTTCGTGCCCGCCGACAGCAGCGTCTGGAGCACCGCCTGGGGCAGCGCGGCGTCGCTGAACACGAAGGACAGCATCGTCGCCATGTCGGGGGCGATCATGCCGGCGCCCTTGGCGATGCCGTTGAGCGTCACCGTCACGCCGTCGATCGTGGCCCTGCGGGTCGCGAGCTTCGGGAAGGTGTCGGTCGTCATGATGGCGCGCGCCGCCTCGGCCCAGGCGGCCGAGCCGTCCGTGGCCCGGGCCGCGCAATCGGCCAGCACGCCCTCGAAACGCTCGGCCGGCAGCGGCTCGCCGATCACGCCGGTCGACGCAACGTAGACCTCGCGGGCACCGCAGCCCGCCGCCTGCGCGGCGATCTCGACCGTGCGGGCCACCGCCTCTCGGCCGAGGCGGCCCGTGAAGGCGTTGGCGTTGCCGGAATTGACCACCAGCGCCCGCGCCGAACCGTCGGCCAGCGCCTCACGGCACCAATCGACCGGCGCGGACGGGCATTTCGAGCGGGTGAAGACGCCGGCCGCCTGGGTCCCGGCTTCGAGCGCCATGTAGAGCACGTCGGTGCGGCCGCTGTAGCGGATCCCGGCCTGGGCGGTGGCGATTCGCACCCCCGGCAGGGGTGGAAGCTCCGGCACGGCGGTGGGCGCCAGCGGGGAGACAGGCGGGGACTTCGCGGACGACATCGGCTCGGGCTCCGGCAGCGCGCGGTGGTGTTCCGCGGGCGGCCCGGTGTTGAGCGCAGGACCTCGGCTGCGTCAACCGTATGCCCGACCATTGATCAGGGATCCCGGCTGCCGTCAGTTTGGGCGATTCCGGCGCAGAATGCGGCGCCTTCGCGGCGGCAGGCTTGCGTCAGGATTGCGTCGTGGCATAGCATGCTGCATCGCAAAGCCAGCGCGAAGTCGAGTGCGGAATGCCCACAGCCGACATCGGGACTGCCTCCAGCACGATGCCCCAGGGCGGTTGCTACCGGATCCAGGTTCTGGTCGTCGGCCGCCACAAGCGCTGGCGCGACGAGGTGGCCGCGCAGGTCCGCCTGTTGGGCTATCAGGTCACCGCCTGCGACCGCGGGGTCGACGCCATGACGGTGCTGGCGCTCGGCCTGCCGGTCGACGTTATGGTGGTGGATTCCGGCCTGCAGGGCGGCCTGTGCTGCGCACAGTTGGCCGTCGAGGCACGGACGCTGCGTCCGGGGCTGCGCATCGTGCTCGCGGGGGATGCGCGCGATGATCGGGAGCCGGAGGCACCGGCCCACATCCCCGACGCGCTCTGGGTCCGGCATGAGCAGCTCCAGAGCGGGATGGTGGCGACCCTGATGCGCGAAGCGCTGGCCGATCGCGCCGCCTGATCGTACGCGCTGCCGGGATATATTGACGACCTGCGCCGGCGTGGGCCCGCAGGGCTGATCGGAGCCGAACCGGTCATCGCACTGCGCGAGCCGTCTGGCGTCTGACAGGGGCTTGATTCCTATCCGTCCAGCAATGCCGTTCCGCGTAGAGCCGGCGGATCAGCATTGGTCGATCGCTCGTGAATCTGGAACTCGTGCCGCAGTTCAGACGACCCTTCCGGCCAAGACCCGAGGATCGGGCCACGCAAAAGCACGATGTTCAAGATCTCGACGTGTGACGCTCATCATCTCGTCCAAGTTGATCGAAAACATGATAGGGTTTGAGTCACATATTTTGGATCTGTTCTTGAATAACTCGAAAACCCAGTTGGGCGCGTAACACGGCGGCTCGTGAAATTTGCTCAGAACAAGGCACGTTTTCCGTGAGCATAAGCTGTATTTCGACAATAAAACTTTAGGTTACGTGGTTAAAATGTCACGATACTGTCATGTGCGAATCGCTTGCTGGTAGAGCTAGGTCCCATCAAAGACCGTCTCAGCCAAGGGGCAGGTTGCTGTGATAATAGGAATTCGTATTCGTCTGTACGCGGGGTTCGCTATTCTCGTCGCGATCACCGCCGTCATCGGTGCATTTGCAACCTACCAGCAAGATAACTTGAATCGCGAATACGAGCGGCTGACCTTCATCGGAGAAAGCGCCCAGGAGATCATCGCGATGGACGGCCTCGCCGCCCAGCTCTCAGCTAAAGCCGAGCATTACCGCTTGGCGCCGGAAGCTGCCCAGATCACCGCCATGCAGACGGTGCGGAGCGCATTGGAGGAGATCGCCATACACCGTAAGGCCAAGGCGCTGACCGAGGAGGGGAGAAATCGGTATGACGCCATCGTCGGCAGCGCGGCCGCGATGAAGGCGGATCTGGACCACCTCGCGGAAGCCGGCACCCGGCTTGATGCCGCGAAGCTGCGCCTCATCAAGGCGGGCAACACTATCGCCCACCTCATTGAGGGCCTGCTCGCGGAGATAAACCAGGACGGCGATCATGAAGCGAGGCTGCAGGCCAGCCGCTTCGAGAATGCCGTGCTGGCCGCGCGTCTCGCGGCCGCGCGCTCCGTGATTGATCCGAAACCGCTCTATCAGGAGGAATTCCGGGGCAAGATCGAGCGGGCTCGTGCCGAGCTCCGGGAGCTCGGAGGCCCTCGCCTTGCGGCCATTGCCGGGCAGGTCAAGGAACTTGCGGACGCGCTCGTCACCTACAAGGCGGAGCTCGACAGCTTCCACGAGGCGGCGACTGCCTCGAAGGCGACGTTCGAGACCGGCATCAAGCCGCATACGGACGCCATCGCGGCGGATTGCGCCAAACTTCGGGAGCGGATCCTGAGCGCGTCGACGGCGATCAAGGCGTCGACCGCGGAACTGGCCCTGCGCGCTTGGCGCATCGAGATCGGCCTCGGCGCACTGGCCCTGATCATCGGCGTCACTCTGGCCTCACTCATCGCGCGCAGCATCATCACGCCCATCGAGGGCATGGTGGATGCCATGGCGCGCTTGGCCGACGGTGACACGGATCTCGTGGTCCCCTCGCAGAATGCCGCTGGCGAACTGGGCGCCATGGCCAAGGCGGTGGAGGTTTTCCGGACGAACGCCATCGTCCGGGCCGAGCTGGAAGCCGCCCAGGCGGCCGACCGGGAGGCACGTGAGCGCCGGGCCGAGCGTCGCGACCAACTCGTCGAGATCTTCGATCAAAGGGTAGCGGCCTCCCTGGAGATCGTCACCCTGGCCACCGACGAGCTCGATGCCACGGCACACTCGATGACGCAGATTGCGGAAGACACGAACAACCAAGCGGTCGCCTCCAGCACGGCTGCCGATCTCGCGTCCATGAACGTGGAGACCGTGGCGGCGGCGGCCGAAGAGATGGTCTCGTCGCTTCAGGAGATCGAGCGTCAGGTGCTCCGCGCCAACGAGGCGGCTGGCTTGGCCGCCCACGAGGCCGAGGCCAGCAACGCCGCCATGGCGAGCCTCCGTGCAGCCTCCGAGCAGATCGGCGCGGCAGTCACGACCATCTCGGGAATTGCGGCCCAGACCAACCTTCTGGCCCTCAACGCCACGATCGAGGCGGCCCGCGCCGGCGAGGCCGGGCGGGGTTTCGCCGTGGTGGCGGCCGAAGTGAAGGAACTGGCCAGCCAGACCGGCAAGGCCACCGACGAGATCGGCGGGCTGATCACCGCGATCCAGGCGGCCACGACGCAGGCGGCCGCGGCGATGCAGCAGATCGCGCACACGATCACGAGCGTGAACGAGATCAGCGGAGCGATCGCCTCGACGGTGGTGGAGCAGACGGCCGCGACCAGCGAGATCTCGCGCAATGCCAGCGAGGCGGCCAACGGAACGCAGCACGTGTCGACCAACGTATCGCGTGTGCTGACGTCTGCCAGCGAGACCGGCAGCGCCGCCTCGCAGGTGCTGAGCGCAGCGGCCGAGCTGTCCAAGCAGTCACGAGCGGTCAAGCAGGAGGTGAGTAACTTCCTGCGCGACATCCAGGCCGTGTGAGTCGGCGATCTGAGCGCCGCACGCGCTCAGATCGCGGCGGCGGGATCCGTCTCGTCGCCGTCGCGGCTGCGCCGCCCGCGCGGCCGACGGTCGAGGAACGCGCGGCCCAGCGCGCGCAGCGGCGCGGTGAGCCGGCGGGCATCCTCGGCCCGCTCCATGATGCGCTCGCCGTTGCGGATCTCCTTGTCGAGCCGGGCCATCGTCCGGGCGAGCGCCGGATCGTCGTCGTCGAGCCAGACCTGCGTGACGCGGGCGAAGGCGATCACCACGCCCTGGAGCTTCAGCTGGCCGAGCGGTCCCTCGGTGTCGATCCCGGCGGCTGCCAGCATGTAGCGGTGCGAGTTCAGCATCACGCCGTTCAGCGCCAGCATCGACAGCGGCTCGCCACGCAACGCGTAGGCGATCCGCTGTAGGGCCGGCTTGTAGGGCTCCATTGCATCGAGGCGGCGCATCAGCACGTCGAACAGGCGCTCGCGGGTCGGCTCCTCCTCGAGGCCTGAGAGGTCGCCCTCCAGCACCTTGCGGTCGATGATCCGGGTGAGCCAGCCGAGGACGGCACCCTTCGATGGGAACAGATCGCGCAGTTCGGCGAGTGTCAGCCCTGCTTCCCGGGCGATGTCGCCGATCTCGATGTCGTTCCAGGGCTGCTCGGCGGCGAGCCGCATCAGCCCCTCGACGGCGGCCTCCCGGGGCGAGAGCTTCGGTGCGCTGCTCTCACTCGCAGCCGTGCTGATCCGAGGCGGGGCCTCGGGCGCACCGCTTTCCGGCGCGACGCCCTCGGATGCACCGCTCGTCTTGGCTGGGCTCGTGGCCTTGCGGGGGCGCTTCGAAAGGCCTTTGCTCTCAGTCATGGGTCTGTCGCCCGCTCCTGTCGGTTATTCCGCCTGATGTAGGCAGTCCGCCACGGAAGGGCAGGGGTTTCGCGCGGCCATGCCGCACGGGTCCGACCGGATGTCAGTCGGCGAGTTCCCCGGCCCGCCGCCGGGCTGCCGCCACGGCCTCCCGCATCAGCGCGCCGAGCCCGTCCGGGCGCATCAGCACGTCGAGGGCCGCCGCCGTGGTCCCGCCGGGGGACGTCACGTTGCGGCGCAGTTCCGCCGCCTCGGCGGGATTGGCGTCGAGGAGCGCGCCCGATCCCGAAACGGTCGCCCGGGCGAGGCGCCGCGCCACCTCCGGATCGAGCCCGGCCGCGATCCCGGCTTCGGCCAGCGCCTCGACCAGAAGGAAGACATAAGCCGGTCCGGAGCCCGAGACCGCCGTCACCGCGTCGATCTGCGCCTCGTCGGCCAGCCACGCGACGGTCCCGTTCGCCGCCAGCAGGGCGTCCGCCGCGGCATGCTGCCCGGGTGTGACCTGCGGGCTGGCATAGGCCCCGGTCGCGCCGCGGCCGATGCTGGCCGGCAGGTTCGGCATCGCCCGGACGATGGCCCGCGCCCGCTTGAGCCGGCCGGTCAGGTCAGCCACCGTCTTGCCGGCCAGGATCGATACGAGGAGCGTGTCGCGGCCGATCAGGCGGTCGAGTCCGGGGGCGGCTGCCTCCAGCCCCTGCGGCTTGATGCCGAGCACCAAGACGGCGCCGGGCTCCGGGTCCGGCGGGTTGAGGGCGATGCTCCGCTCCGTGCAGAGGGCGACGATCTCCCGGCTCGGCACCGGATCGATCAGCGTGGTGCGGCGCGGATCCAGGCCCGCCGCCAGCCAGCCCGCCAGCATCGATCCGCCCATCTTGCCGGCCCCGGCCAGGACCAGCGAGGCGGGCATCGATGCCGGACGAGGGTCTTGGGCGGTCACGCCTCGCCTTCGGTCTCGAACAGCACGGCGTCCAGGGCGTCGCGGGCGCTCTTGCCGGCCCAGAGCACGAACTGGAAGGCCTGGAAGTAACGCTCGCAGGCGTCGACCGCGGTCTTCATCATGGTGGCGCATTGCGGGTGGGTCGGGACCGCGCCCCCCGTCAGCAGCAGCGCGTGGCGGAACATCACCACGCCGTCGCTCGACCACAGGTCGAAATGCCCGACCCAGAGCTGCTCGTTGATCAGCGCGATGAGGCGCATCACCTCGGTCCGCTGCCGATCCGGCACCTTCAGATCGAACGCGCAGGCGACGTGAAGCGCCTCGACATCCTCGATCCAGGTGAAGGCCACGTTGTAGTCGGTCCAGCGGCCGGGGCTCGTTACCGACATCTCGTCGGTCTCGGCCCGATCGAAGATCCAGTCGCGCAACGACGCCAAACGCTCGACAACGTCGAGCGGATGCTCGTTCCTGTCCGGGTCGTGGAAGTCGACGTTGAGCAGCGGCATGACGATCCAAAATGACGGTCCGGACGAGAAGTCCGGTCCGTCGTGAGCGGTGATGCGAAACCGGAGTGCCGAGAACACTCCGAGACCTGGAACAGCCGGCAGATCTGCGCCGGTGGTGATGCGATCGACTGTCGAAGCTCCGCGGACATCGCCCCGCAGCGCTCGAATCACCCTCTGCCCGACTATAGACCGGCCCTGACTCGCGACACAAAGCGCAGGCCCTAAGCAGTGAACAGGAAACCGGATCGTCGCCGCGGCTTCCTGTGTAAAAGCTCCGGCCGTTGCCGCGCGGACTCAAACCACCTCGCTCAGGCCCGCCGCACCCGCGGCAGCGGAGCCGGATTTGGCCTCAAGGGCTGCGACGCGGGCCGTGAGCGCCGTGTTCTGCGTCTGCAGGCTGGTCACGAGATCGCGAAGCACGTCGAGTTCTTCGCGCGAGGCGATGTCGAGGTCGCGGATCACACGTTCGAGCTGGGCCCGGGCCACGGTCTCGGCCTCGCGGCGCACCCCCTGCGCGGCGCCAGCCGCGTCGGTCATCAGGCGGGCGAGGTCGTCAAACAGGCGATTGGAGGGGGGCATCCTGGTCTCCCGGATCGGCCGGCTGCCGCGACGGCCGCCTGACGGCACGATTCCAGACGACGAGATAGGAATCTTCGAAGGGCCGGGCAACGCCCGGATCGCAGGAAGCGGAGCAGGGCCCGGTCGGGCCCCGCTCCGCACGGGAATCACATGCGGTGCATGCGGTGATGCATCATCCGGCGATCCATCCGCCGGTGCATGTGGTGGCGCATCATGCGGCGATGCGTCATGCGCCGCTCCATGGGCGTCATCCGGACCTGGGTGACGGCATCGGACGTCGTGACAGCGCCCGGCATGGCGGGGGCCGCGGAGGCGGGCTGGACGAGGGCGGCACCACCCAGCGAGGCCAGGACGGCGAAGGCGAAGGTCAGTTTCCTCACGAGGAGACTCCAATTCTCTGATGGCCGGGTATGGCGCCCGGTTCATCCTCCCGGACGGGAGGTGCGGAGAGTCGTCTCGTGCCGCAGGGCGGCACGGCGGGCCGTCGAGGACCCGCCGCCATCAACTGCTGAGTTACAGATTCGTTTCCTCGAACGCCTTGACCCACTCGGCGCAGATCCCGGAGCGCACGATGTCGTTTCGCGTAAACTCAACCACCGGTATCGGCATCATCCGGCTTTTGACGAGATGCATCACCGTACGCAGGCCGGAGGTCTCGCGCAGATCGGTCTGCGAGATGTCTCCGTTGATGATGACCTGGCAATCGTCGCCGATGCGGGTCAGGAACATCTTGATTTCGTTGACCGTGGTGTTCTGCGCCTCGTCGAGGATCACGAGACAGTTCTTGAAGGTCCGTCCGCGCATCACCTCGAACGGGACGATCTCGATGTCGCCGGTCTTGAGGGCGATTTCGAAGGCGGCGGCGCCCATGCGCTCCTTCATGGCCTCGGTCAGCGGGGCGACCCAGGGCGCGATCTTCTCTTCGAGGGTTCCGGGGAAGAACCCGAGCGAGCGGCCCGAGGGCACGTTCGGGCGGGTGATGACGACTTTGGAGATGCGGCGCTGGCGGAGCTGATCCGCGGCGCGGGTGCCGGCGATGAAGGTCTTGCCGGTGCCGGCCGGCCCCAGGACGATGACCTGCGGGGAGCGCGCGAGGGCGTCGAGATACTCGGCTTGGCGTTCGGTGAGGGGCTGGATGGGAGCGAGGTTGCGTTCTTCGTCGAAGCGTGTGCGGTGAATGCGGGACGTGCGGTCTTCAACCAGTTCAAGTCGTGCGCGGCGTCTCTTCATGGATGTACACTCCAACGGGACTTGCCAACCTGGATCTGCTTTTGAACTGCCGTTTACCTGCGTGCTCCCGGATCAACGTCTATCGCGGAACTAATACGGGCCCCTTCCCAAAGGTTCCGCACCGCGCGCGCCCGCCTGTGGAGAGCGTCACGACATGCCGCGCGCGGCCGAATACGTGATGCAACTGTCGCACCAGCGTGATCCGTGCTCCACGATTGCGCGCAGGGTGTGACCAGGGGGTGACGGTAGACTCGGCCGCCGCGAAAAAGTCGTGAGGCTGGCACGGATGCATCAGGCTCGGAATTGGGGAGACGCGAACACGCGACATCCGGCACGATCACGATACCTCCCCGCCCGCGGGGGGCGAAGCCGGCCGACCCTGCCGCCCTGAAACGTCCGGGCTTGGTCGGCGGGACCTGCCTCACCCGGCCTGGATGAAGCTGTCGAGGACCATCTTCCGGCCGGCCTTATCGAAGTCAACGGTCAGCTTATTGCCATCCACGCCGGCGATCGTTCCCGGGCCGAACTTGGTGTGGAAGACCCGCTGGCCCCCCTCGAACGCGGACGGCGTACCGGTCGATTTGGCGATCAGCTCGCCCTCGATCTGACGCGGGCCGCCGGATCGCCCACCCGGTGCCGAGCCGAAGCCGCGGCCGCCCTGGGGCGCCGTGTTGGCCTGCGCCCGCTGCCAGCCCGGCGTGCCGTAGCTCGATCCGAATGGCGTCGGGTTGCGGTCGAACCGCGAGGCGCCGGCGGAGAAATGAGCCGGCGCCTCGACCACGTCGACCGCGGATTCCGGCAATTCGTCGATGAACCGGGACGGGATGGTCGAGGACCAGAGGCTGTGGATCCGCCGGTTGACCGCGAAGGACAGCTTCGCTCGCTTGCGGGCTCGGGTCAGCCCGACATGGGCGAGCCGCCGCTCCTCCTCCAGGCCCGCCCGCCCGCTCTCGTCCAGCGCCCGCTGGCTCGGGAACAAGCCGTCCTCCCAGCCTGGGAGGAACACGGTGTCGAATTCCAGGCCCTTGGCGGCGTGGAGCGTCATCAGCGAGACGCGGTCGGCGCCCTCGGTCTCGGAGGCTTCCATCACCAGGGAGACGTGCTCCAGGAACGCCGCCATGTCGGGGAATTCCTCCATTGAGCGGACGAATTCCTTCAGGTTCTCCAGGCGGCCTGCGGCGTCGGCCGAGCGGTCCTTCTGCCACATCTCGGTGTAGCCGGATTCCTCCAGGATGGTCTGCGCGACCTCGCTGTGCGGCTGCGACTCCACGAGCCGCGCCCAGCGGGAAAAGCTCTCGGTGAGCGCCCGCACGGTCGAGCGGACCCGGGGCTTCAACTCGTCGGTCTCGCACAGGCGCTCGGCGGCGATTCGCAGGGGCAGGCGGTTGGCCCGGCCGTAGGTGTGGAGCTGCTGGAGCGTGGCGTCGCCGAGGCCGCGCTTCGGGGTGTTGACGATCCGCTCGAAGGCGAGGTCGTCGCTGACATTCACGGTGGCGCGTAGATACGCCAGCGCGTCGCGGATCTCGGCCCGCTCGTAGAAGCGGGGGCCGCCGATCACCCGGTAGGGCAGGCCCAGCTGGACGAACCGATCCTCGATTTCGCGCATCTGCGCGGAGATCCGCACCAGCACGGCGATCTCCGACAGGGCGTGCTGCTTGGCCTGGAGGGATTCGATCGCTTCGGCGAGCATCCGCGCCTCCTCTTCCGAATCCCAGGCGCCCGTCACGGTGACGCGCTCGCCCGGCTCGTCGTCGGTGCGCAGGGTCTTGCCGAGGCGGCTCTCGTTCTTGGCGATCAGCCCGGAGGCGGCGGCCAGGATGTGGCCGGTGGAGCGGTAGTTGCGCTCCAGTCGCACCACCACGGCGCCGGGGAAATCGTGCTCGAAGCGCAGGATGTTGTCGACCTCGGCGCCGCGCCAGCCGTAGATCGACTGGTCGTCGTCACCCACGCAGGCGATGTTTTTCCGGTTTTGCGCCAGCAATCTCAGCCACAGGTACTGGGCGACGTTGGTGTCCTGATACTCGTCGACCAGGATGTAGCGGAACCTGTCCTGGTAGTTGGCCAGAACGTCGGGATTTTCCCGCCAGAGCTTGAGGCACAGCAGCAAGAGATCGCCGAAATCGACGGCGTTCAGCGTCGCGAGCCGGGCCTGATAGGCGGTGTAGAGGGTGCCACCCTTGCCGAACGCGAAGGCCGAGGCTTCGCCGGGCGGCACCTGCTCGGGGGAGAGGCCGCGGTTCTTCCAGCCGTCGATGGCGTGTGACAGGGCCCGGGCGGGCCAGCGCTTCTCGTCGACGTTCTGGTCAGCGATCACCTGCTTCATCAGCCGGAGCTGGTCGTCGGTGCCCAGGATGGTGAAATCGGATTTGAGCCCGACCATTTCGGCGTGGCGCCGCAGGATCTTGGTGCCGATGGCGTGGAAGGTGCCGAGCCAGGGCATGCCCTCGCCGGCGGGGCCGATCAGCGCACCGATCCGGTGCTTCATTTCCCGGGCGGCCTTGTTGGTGAAGGTCACCGCCAGGATGTCGAATGGGCGCGCCCGGTTGGTGGAGATCAGGTGGGCGATGCGGGTGGTCAGCACCCGTGTCTTGCCGGTGCCGGCGCCGGCCAGCACGAGGATGGGGCCCTCCGTGGTCTCGACGGCGCGCCGCTGCTCGGGGTTGAGGCCTTCGAGATACGAGGCGGCGTCGCGACGGAGCGCGCCCATGGCGCGGGCGGCGATGGAGGAGGACGGAGCGCCGTCCCCGGCGGGCTGCGCATGCGGGTGGTTCTGCATCCTGCTTCCCTGGACCAAATCGCGAACGGCGTCGAGGTGGTTCGGGTGGGGATGCGACCGGAGGGTGTGGGGCGGGGTGGTGGATCTTGCCCGTCGGCTGCGGCGTCGCTGTACAATCCGAGCGCTGCGCCGAGCCCGGTCCGCGAGTGCTCGAACAGCTACCGGCAGGGCACCCGAGACGAGACTTGCGTCCCGCGCGGCGAGGGACGTGGCGAAGTCCCGATCGGCCCCGCTGGCAAAGGGCTCCGGATCCCACCCCCGCCCAACCTTGGGCGGAAGCCGGACCCGGAAACCGCTACTTACTTGTGGTTCTCGGCGCTCTTGCCGTGAGCCTTGGTCGAATGCTCCTTGGCCTTGTCCGCGTGGCCGTGCGCTTCCGTCGAGTGCTTGTGGCCTGCCGCGTGGTCGCCCTTGCCGTGATGCTCGGCGGCTGCGCGATGCGACTTGGCGGCCTTCTCGTGGTGCTCGGCAGCCTCGGTATGAGCCTTCTGGGGCATGATGTTTTCCTGTGCTGACGTGCCTGTTTGGCGGGCCTCAAACATCCTGGCGGCGATCCCGTTGCGCACCTCGCGGCAAGTTGACAATTTTTGCGAATGTACCATCAAGCATACTAGATTTTTAGACCGGACCTAAGTGCCTTCTGCCGTATGATTATACATTTCGAGACTGGAATTTCGATCAAGATCGGTGGGTAAATCATACCGTCTCTTTTCCGGCCATGAACGATCCGTTCCTGCGGATAGTCAGGCCGCGACAGGGCGACATGGTCCTGACCGCGTAGATCCCGCGCTGGCGCCCCCGGCCCCTTATCGTGCTAAGGCCGGTGCGATTTGCCCGCGGGGGCACGCGGGGGGCGGTCCCGCGCGGACACGAGTGCGGAACGGGAACGGTGCGTGATCTTCTGACCGCGCTGGCGGGCGCCGTCATCCTGGTTCTCGTGGCGGCGCTGGCCGTCCCGCCTTTCGTGGATTGGCAGGCCCACCGCGCCCTGGTCGACCGGGCGATCGCCCAATCGCTCGGCGTCCCGGCCCGGACCGACGGGCGGATCGAGGTCCGGCTCCTGCCCTCGCCGCGGCTGCGCGTGGATCGCCTGCATATCGGGACCGACCCGGAGCGCCCGAGCCTCGACGCCCGGTTCGTCAAGGCCGAGATCGCGCTGGCGCCGCTCCTGAAGGGCGAGTTCCGCTTCACCGAAACCCGGGTCGGCCGGGCCGAGATCAGGCTCCCGCTCGCCGGTCCCGACGCCCTGAAGTTGCCGCCCGATCTCGGCGAATCCCTGCGTGGGCGCGATTTCGCGATCGAGGCGCTGCACGTCCAGCAATTCCTCGTCACCACGCAAGTGCCGGCGACCGGCCGGACCGATCAGTTCTACGCCCAGGATCTGACCCTGCAGGCGCCGGCCCTCGTCGGGCCGTGGCGCGTGGAGGGCACGAGCGGCGGCGTGCCGTTCCGGGCGGTCAGCGGCACGCCGGGATCGGACGGGCGGGTCGCGGTGAAGATCTCGGGTGGCGGCGATGCCCATCCGCGATTCGAGGCGGACGCGCGGTTCGGCCTCGCCCCCCAGGAGAGCGGCGGCGCTGTCCAGGTGGAGTCCGAGGGCACCGCCCGCCTTGTGGTCGGCCCGCCCACCCAGGTCGCGGGCGCCTATCTGCCGTTCTCGCTGAGCGGGGCGTTCAAGGCCCGGGGCGCGCTGGTGCGGTTCGAGGGGGTGGATCTCGCGATCGATCCCGGCGGGCGCACCCTGCGGCTCGGCGGCACCGGCCGGCTCGACCTGCGCCAATGGCGCGCCGGCCTGAGCCTGGAGGCCCGCCGCCTCGACCTCGACGCCTTCCTGACCTCGACCGAGGGCCAGAACCTGATCGCCCGCGGCCTGCCCAATTGGGGCGGTGCGCTTCCGGCGATGCTCGACCTCGACCTTTCGGTGGGCAGCGCCGTGCTCGGGGGCGACGAATTGTCGAACCTCGTGCTGACCGGCACCGTGGAGCGCGCCGGCGGCCTGCTGCTGCGCCGCCTCTCGGTCACCGGCCCGGCGGACTCGACTCTGAGCGTGAGCGGGCAGGTCGAGACGGCGCCGTTCCGCCTGACCGGCCCGGTGGCGCTCGTCGCGCCCGATTCGGAGGCGCTGGGCCGCTATCTGCGCCGCCTCGGCGTGGAGGGGCCGCTGACCGCGCTGCTCGACGGACGCCGGATCGAGGCCGCGGCCGATCTGTCCGCGGATCCCGCGAGCCTGTCCCTGCGCAACCTGCGCGTCGCGCTCGGCCCCGCCCGGATCACCGGGAACGCCCGCTACACGGCCGCTGAGGCCGGGGTCCGGGGCCGGTTCGATGCGCAGATCCGGGCGAACGGCATCGACATCGCGGCCCTGCCGCCCCTCGGGACGACGCTCGGGACCCTGCGCGACCTCGATCTCGCCCTGACCCTGGAGGCCCGGGACGTTCGCTTCGGGACCATCGGATCCGGCAACGGCACCATCGCGGCCAGCATCCAGACGGATGGCGCCAGCGTCGTGGTCGACAGTCTCGCGGTGACCGATCTCGCGGGGGCGAGCGCCACGCTGTCCGGCCGGATCGGCGCGGACGGGACCGGGCGCGTCTCGGGCCGCCTGAAGGCCCCGGTGGCGGCGCCGCTGCTCGGCCTGCTTGAACGGGTCTGGGTCGGCGAGCTGCGCCTGCTGCCGCCCTTCCTGAAGGACGCGCCCCTCGACCTCGCCGTCACCCTCGACCGCGAGGGCACCGCCGGGGCGCTGCGCACGCAGGCGAAGGGCAGCGCGGGCGGCGGTACCCTCGATCTGACGCTGGCGAGCCGCGGGGCACGGATCGAGGGCGGCACCGCCGCCTTGAGCACCGCCCGGGCCGGCACATGGTTCGGGCGGGCGGACATCCCGGGCCTCCAGCGACCGGCCGAGCTGCGCTTGAGCGCCGAGCGGCCGGAGGAGTCCGCCCTCGCGATCACGGCCGACGGGACGGTGGCGGGGTTACGGATCGCGACGGCCCGGCCGATCCTCTTCGGCGCGGACGCGCTGCCGACCGGGGGCGCGCTCCGGGTTGAAACGGCCGATCTCGCGCCCTTCCTGACGCTGGCCGGCGCCGCGAGCCTGCAGCCCGGCGCGTGGCCTGCCGACCTGACCGTCACGCTGTCTCAGGAGGCGGGCGCCAGCGCCGCGGCGCTGACCGGGCAGATCGCAGGATCCGCTGTCGACGGGACGCTGCTGCACGCGCCCGGCGGCATCCTGCGCGGTCGCCTCACCCTCGACCGGTTGTCGCTGCCCCAGGTGGCGGCCGCGCTCGTGCTCCCGGTGCAGGAGAACGGACGGTTCGGGTCGCCGGGTCATTTCCCGGCCATCACCCTCGATGCGCGCATCGCCAAGCTCGATCTCGGCCGCGGCCTCGCGGCGACCGACGCCACCGTGGCGCTGGGCCTGTCGGAGGCCAGCCTGACCCTGCGCGACCTGACGGCCAAGCTCGGCGGGGGGCGGATCGCGGGATCGGCCACGATCACCCGAGCGGGCGCCGGCGCGGCGCTCTCGGGTTCCGGCAGCCTGGCGGACGTGGCGATCGCCGGGCTCGGCGGCGGCCCGATCGGCGGCCGCCTGGATGCGGATCTGCGCTTCTCCACCGCCGCCGAGACGCTCCCGGGCCTCGGCGACGGGCTCTCGGGCAGCGGCACGCTGATCCTCAAGGACCTGCGCATCCCGGCGGCCGATCCGGGCGCGCCAGGGCGCGCGCTCGCCCGGGCAGTGGAGATCGATGACCCGCTGCGTGAGGGGCGCCTGCAGGCCCTGGTCGCGGAGGAACTCGGCAAGGCGGCGGCCCAGGCCAGCGGTCCCGCACGCGCCGCCGCCACGATCGTGGGCGGGATCCTGCGGGCCGGCCAGTACGACATCGATTTCGGGTCCGCCCGCTGGGCCGGCACGATCGGCTACGACCTGCGCAACGCCCGCCTCGACGCCCGCGGGACGTTGACCGGCGGTCCGGTGCCCCGGGGCTGGAGCACCGGACCGTCGACGATCCAGCTCGGCCTCGCGGGACCGCTTTCGGCCCCCGACCAGGTGCTCGATGTCGGCGCCCTGTCGAACGGGCTCGCCGCCTTCGTGCTCCAGCGCGAGCTGGAGACGATCGAGCTGACGGAGGCCGATCAGGTGGAGCGGCAGCGCCGCCGCGCCCGGATCGAGATGGACAAGGCCCGCGCGGCGGCCCTCAAGGCGGCTGCCGATAAGGCCGCGGCGGAGAAAGCTGCCGCGGAGAAAGCCGCCGCCGAGGAGGCGGCGCGCCGGGCGCGGAGCCTCGGTGAGGGGATCGCCCAGCCGCCCGCACCCGCGGAGGCTCAGCCCTGACCGGCGGGTCTCAAGCCTTCCCCACCGCCATCAGCGCGAACGCATGGATCAACGCCACCTCCTCCAGCCGGTCGAACCGTCCGGCGGCGCCCCCGTGGCCGGCCTCCATGTTGATCCGCAGGAGCACCGGGCCGCCCCCCGTCATGGTGGCGCGTAGCCGCGCCACCCATTTGGCCGGCTCCCAGTAGGTCACCCGCGGATCGGTGAGGCCGCCGAGTGCCAGGATCGCCGGGTAATCCTGCGCGGCGACGTTGTCGTACGGCGAGTACGAAAGGATCGTCTGGAAGGCGGTCTCGCTCTCGGCCGGATTGCCCCATTCGGGCCATTCGGGCGGGGTCAGCGGCAGTTCGGCGTCGAGCATCGTGTTGAGCACGTCGACGAAGGGCACATCGGCCACGATGCCGGCGAACAGCTCGGGCGCCATGTTGGCCACCGCCCCCATCAGCATGCCGCCCGCCGATCCGCCGTGGGCGACGATGCGTTTCTCGGCGGTGTAGCGGGCCGCGATCAGCGCCCGCGCGCAGGCGATGAAGTCCGTGAACGTGTTGGGCTTCTTCTCGCGCTTGCCATCGAGATACCAGCGCCAGCCCTTCTCGGTGCCGCCGCGGATATGCGCGATGGCGTAGACGAAGCCGCGATCGACGAGGCTCAGCAGGCTGGTCCGGAACGCCGCCGGCATCGGCGTGCCGTAGGAGCCGTAGCCGTAGAGCAGCAGCGGCGCGCTGCCGTCGAGGACCAGATCCCGCCGGTGCAGCAGCGAGATCGGCACCTGCTCGCCGTCCGGCGCGGTGGCGAACAGCCGCCGCGTCACGTAGGCCGCCGGGTCGTGCCCGCTCGGCACCGCCTGCCGCTTGCGCAGGGTGCGTGCCTTGGACCGGCACCCGTAGTCCCAGGTCTCCGATGGGGTCGTCATCGACGAGTAGACGAAACGGATCGTCTCCGTGTCGAAGGCGAGGCCGGCGCGCAGGCCGAGGGAATAGGCCTCCTCATCGAAGGCGACCGTGTGCTCGGCATCGTCGGCGAGGTCACGGATCACGATCCGCGGCCGCGCATTCTCGATTTCCAGCCGGATCAGGTGATCCGCGAGCAGGTGCAGGTGGCGGATCATCACCCCCGGCCGATGCGGCACGAGGTCGGTCCAGTTGGCCCGGCCCGGATCGTCGAGCGGCGCGGTGACGATCTTGAAATCCTCGGCGCCGTCCGCGTTGGTGCGGATGAACAGCCGGTCGCCCCGGTGCTCCACCCCGTAGATCAGGAGCGGCTCACGCGGATGCACGAGGCGCAACGATGCCTCCGCCGCCTGCCGGTCGAGCAGCCGGACCTCGGAGGTCTCGTGGTCGCTCGCGGTCACGTCGAGGAAGGCGCCGGACTGGGTCTTGCCGATATGGACGAAATAGCCGGCATCCGGCTCGGTGTAGATCGTCTCGTCCGCGCTCTGCGCCGTGCCGAGGCGGTGGCGCAGGACCTTGGCGGGGCGGTGGTTGGCGTCGAGCGCCACGTACCAGAAGCTGTATCCGTCCGCGGCCCAGACCGCCTCGCCGGAGGTCGCCTCGACCCGGTCGTCGAGGTCGAGACCGGTCGCGATGTCGCGGACCCGGATCGTGTAGAGTTCCGATCCCTTGGTGTCGGCGCTCCAGGCGAGGCGCGCGTGGTCGTCGGAATGGACGGCTGCGGCAATCTCGAAGAACGGAAGGCCCGCGCCCTCCTGGTCGCCGTCGATCAGGATCGTCTCGTCCGGGTCCGGTCCGGCTTCGGGCACGTCGGGCGAGGTCGTCGGCCGTCGGCAGATCAACGGGTGCTGCCCGCCCTCCCGGTGGCGCGTGTAGTAGGCGAACGGCCCGTCCGGATCCGGGACGCCGCTCTCGTCCTCTTGGATCCGTCCGCGCATCTCGGCGACAAGCTGCCTGCGGAGATCCACGGTCCCGGCAAGCGCCGATTCCGCGAAGGCGTTCTCGGCCTTCAGGTAGGCGGCGATGTCCTCGGGCAGCGCGGCGGGGTCCTTGAGGACCGTCTGCCAGTTCTCGGCCTTGAGCCACGCATAGGGATCCGTGATCTCCTGCCCGTGCACGCTGAACCGCCGGGGCCGCGCCTCGGCGATGGGGTGGGCAATCGGCATCCCGGTCTGGTGCGCCGGGAAGCCTCGGCCGATCTCCGTCATCGTGTCTCCCATTGGATCCCGTCGCCTGGAATCCCGTCGCCTGCGGGCCAGGGCATGTGTCGCGCTGGCGCGCGGGATGCAAGGCGGTCCGGTGCAGGGCTGGTCCCAGGCCGCCGCGTCCTGAGCGGGGCGCGGCAGTCGCGTGGAGCCGGTTCCGGACTCAGGCGTTGGGACGCTGGCCGCGGCGCATCCGCGCGGGTGGTCGCCGGTCCGAATCGAAGGTGCCGACATGGCTGAAGCCCCCGATCCGAAGCCCGATCACCCCAAGCCGGACTTGGAGCAGGTGAACGACATTCTCGCGGAATGGGCCGCGCGCTCGGCGACCAGCAGCGCGGCGCTGATCGATCGACTCGAGGCGATGGGCTACGACGTGCGGGACAAGTCGGAAGACGAGATCGCCGATATCCTGCATCGGCCGCCGACCCGCCAGGCCCGGCGAGATCCAAACTGATCGCTGGGGATATAGGCAAAAAAGCCTTGAATTTCTCGAATTTCCTGAGAGGCTGAGCGCGCAGGCTGTTGCGTTGATCCTCAAAGGAACAAAACATGAACAGAAGCACCGGGCAAGATCCCCGCGGCGTCGACCCGTCGAAACGACGCGCGAAGCGAGCGACCGATCTGCCTCGCGAGGCCGCCCGTCTGCTGGCGCGGCTCGGCGAGCCAGGCGCCTATGCCCGGCCCGATCCGCTCGCCGAGGATTCACTGATCGTCCGGCGCGGGGGCGATGGCATCTCGGTGGGAAGCGGGCGCTTTGCGGCCGCCTCCGGCCGGGCCCTCGCGGCGGCCGATCTAGCGGACTGGGATGCCGCTGGCACGCGGTTGACGATCAGCACGGCCGGTCGGTCGCGCCTGCGCCGACAGGCAGCGGGGGGCGAGGCCGCCTTCGCGGCGCAGCACCGCGACTTGGTCGTGGAGCAGGAGGACCGGACGGCAGAGCCCGTTCTGCGCAACGCTGCCGAGAACCCGCTCGCCTGGATGGTGCGCCGCCGAGGCCGGGACGGCGTCCCGCTGATCGACGCCGCCTGCTTCGAAGCCGGCGAGCGGCTGCGGCGGGACATGACCGCCGCCGCGCTGCTGCCCCGGATGGGCGGCGAGTTCGGGGCCACGCGGGTCGATGGCGGCGGCCCGCGCGACCCGGCCTCGGCGGCCGACCACGTGGTCGCGGCCCGGCAGCGGGTGCGTGGCGCCCTCGACGCGGTCGGAAGCGACCTGTCCGGCCTGCTGATCGATCTCTGCGGCTTCCTGAAGGGGCTGGAGCGGATCGAGGTCGAGCGGCGCTGGCCGGCCCGCTCCGCCAAGGTCGTGGCCCGCATCGCCCTCGGTCGGCTCGCCGAGCATTACGGCCTGGAGCGGGAGGCGACCGGGCCGGAGCGGGCACGGCTGCGCCTGTGGCGGGGGTGAGGGCGGGCGGCCCCCCTGGGGCTGCGATGGTTGCACATCGCAGGCCGATCCGCTCTCCCCTCCCCACAAGGGGGAGGGAAAAGCGTTCAATTCTCAAACCCGTGGTGTCGGGCAGAGACGTGCGAATCCGCTAGGCGGGGGAGTGGAGGTTACGCCCGGCGTCCGAAAACCTCACCCCTGCGCGGCGAGCTGGGTTGCGTCCCGGTGGATCCGTTCGGCCATCGCCCGCACGCCGTTGGAGCGCTTCGACGTCACGTGGGAGCCGAAGCGGAGCTGCCGGAACAGATCCAGCCCGTCGGTCTCGGCAGCCTCGCGCGGGGTCTTGCCGGTGTAGAGCGCCACCATCAGCGCGACGAAGCCGCGGACGATGAACGAATCGCTGAACCCCTGCAGCCTGAGATGCCGCTCCGCGCCCGAGCCCTCGGCGGCCGTGTCGATCCAGACCTGGCTCTCGCAGCCATGGACCCGGTTGGCCTCGTTGCGCAGGGATTCGGGCATCGGCGGCAGGGCGCGGCCGAGCTCGATCAAATATTCGAGCCGCATATCGTCGTCTTCGACGATTTCGAAATTCTCGATGATGGTGTCGATCGGGGGCAGCATGCTCGTCCGGATCCGGAAAGGGGCCGTGCCGCTATAGGCCGGTCCGGCGGCCGTGGCGACGGGGCCGGGCGACGCGGCAGGTCGTTACGCCGCGCGTCATTGCGCGGTGGCGGTCGGCGGCAGGGTCAGCCTCAGGGGATCGGCCGGGCTGGCATCCCCGGACACGGCAATCTCGGCCTGCGCCGCATAAGCCGCGATGAGCCGGGGCCCGAGCTTCGGCACGTTGGGCCGGCCGGAGGCCGCCATCTCGCTGACGCCGGAGACGATCGAGACGCAGAGCGGCTGGCCTGCGGCGGCGTCCAGGCCGATGCTGATCGCGCAGGCGACGTGCTCGGCCGTGGCGTCCAGGCACTCGGCCACGATTTCGGCCACGATCATGCCGAGCGCGTTGGCGGTGCGGGGCTCCACGAGGCCGTTGCCCGCGCCCTCGACCTGAACGCTGATGCGCCCGGCCCGCCGGAGCTGGCCCAGGCCGGAAGCCAGGCGGTGCAGGTAGTCCCGGAGGTCGATGGAGGCGATGTGCGGCGCCTCGTGCAGGTGCTGCTGCACCAGGGCGATTGCCCGGACCCGCTGTCCCAGCGCCTCGAAGCTGCCGCGGCAGGCATCCGGCGCCGCCCGCCCATACAGGCCGATCAGGCTGACCATCACCTGAAGGTTGTTGCGGACACGGTGGTAGACTTCGGCGAGCAGCGTCTCCTTCTCGGCGAGCGCGTGCTCGATATGCTCCTCGGCATGCTTGCGGTCGGTAATGTCGAAGCAGGAGCCGAGATAGCCCTCGAACCGCCCGTCCTCGACCAGCGGGCGGGCCGTGTCGAGCAACCAGCGATAGACGCCGTCGTGACGCCGCAGACGGAATTCCACCGTGAACGGCGCCCGCGATTCGAACGCGTCCGCGACGATACCGGCGTGACGCTCGAAATCCTCGGGGTGCAGGCCCTCGCGCCAGCCGAGGCCCAGTTCCGCCGCGAGCGGGCGCCCGGTGAACGCCAGCCAGCACTCGTTGTGGTGGATCGCGTGGCCGTGCGCATCCGAGCGCCACATCATCAGCGGAACGACGTCGGCGAAGCGCTTGAAGCTGTCGCTCAGGGCCGCCGCCTCGGCGGTCCCCGGGGTCGGCACCGTTCCGGAATCCTCCGCAGGACCATCGCCCTTCGGCTCAGCCGTTCCGGACCCTGGGGGCTGTCCGACCATTCTCGATCCGATTCGCTGTAGCGCGTGTGTGAGGAGTCAAGTGTGAGTGGATAGCGCCGGTCAACGTGCCGACAGGGGCGCCGTTCCGGTCTTCAGCCGCCTTTGGAGTGCTCATGCACAGGGAGCGGGATGATCGACCCGCCGGCAACGTACCACGGCGCATGGAGCGAAGGCGGCCCGTGCCGGGGGGCGGGCGTGCGGCGGCACCGTTTCCATCGAGCGGGTCATGCCTGGGCAGCCGAAGCGTTGCAGCAGCGCGGCTCTCAAAATATGCCCATGATAGGAATTTGAGCTTGACACCGGCCCGCTGCTGGGCTATCACCAAGGCACGGTCGAAAAGTGTGCGGAGAGGCGGCGATGCAGGTAGGCGCTGCGCACCCCGCGGAACGGCGCATCGCGGTGCTGCAGCTCCTGCGCGAGACCGAGCTGACGATCCCCGAGATCGCCGCCCGCACCGGGATACACCCGAGTACGATCAAGACCTGGAACGCCCGGGCCGGCTGGCCGCGGCCGCCACACTGGCGCTCCGTGGTCGCGAAATGGCCCGAGCCGCGGCGCCTTGCGGTCGCCCGGCTCCTGAGCCAACCGGGCAACGATCCTTCCGACGTCGCGGCGGCCCTGGGCTTCGGGCAAAACGCGATGGCATGGCTGAGCGCGGCGATCCAGCTGACGCCGCTGGTACGGCCGACACGCCGCGGCGCGCCACGCGATCCGGCGTCGGTGATCGATCCCGCGACCCTGCGTGCCCATCTGCGCGGCCACATCGCCCGGCAGATCGCCGCCCTCGACGCGGCGTTGAGCGGGGAGGGGGCGGCTTTCGCCGAATCCGCCCGGGTCCTGCGCGACCTCGGTGGTCTGAAGCGGCTGCTCGACGAGGTCGATGCCGAGGGCGCCCACGGCGCGACGGGGGAGGGCGGCGATGACAATCTCGAACGCGACCTGCCCGGGCTCCGCGCGGAGATCGCGCGACGCTATGATGGCTTTGTCGGCGGCGGGGCGCCTGCCTGATTTTCTTGCCACACTGCCATCCGAACTGATCCGGGCGCTCGACGCCGATTGGCTGCACCGGGCACGCGCCGATCAGCTGCCGCCGGCCGATACCGGTCTCTGGACGACCTGGGCTGTGATCGGCGGCCGCGGCAGCGGCAAGACCCGCACGGGGGCCGAGTGGGTCGATGCCCTGGCGCGGGGCGATCCGGCCTTCACGCCCGAGCCGGTCGGGCGCATCGCGCTGGTGGGGGAGACGCATCTCGACGTGCGCGAGGTGATGATCGAGGGCCCGTCGGGAATCCTCGGCCTGCCCCGGCACGGCCGGACCCGGCCGGTCTGGTCGCCGAGCCGGCGGCGCCTGGAATGGGCGAACGGCGCCGTCGCCCAGGCGTTCTCGGCCGAGGAGCCGGACGCCCTGCGCGGCCCCCAATTCGGGGCCGCATGGTGCGACGAGGCCGCCAAGTGGCGCCGGCCGGACGCCGCCTTCGACATGCTGCAATTCGGCCTGCGCCTCGGCGCCCGGCCGCGCAACCTCGTCACCACCACGCCGCGGCCGGTGCCGCTGATCCGGCGCCTGCTCGACGACCCGCGCACCGTGGTCAGCCGGGCCCGGACCCGCGACAACGCCGAGCACCTCGCGCCGGATTTCCTCGAGCGCGTGGTCGGCCGCTACGCCGGCACACGCCTCGGCCGCCAGGAACTCGATGGCGAGTTGATCGAGGACCGGGACGACGCCCTGTGGGACCGCGCCGGCCTCGAAGCTGGCCGGGTCGCTGCCGCGCCGGATCTCGGGCGGATCGTCGTGGCGGTCGATCCGCCCGCGAGTTCGGGGGCCCGTTCGGATGCCTGCGGGATCGTGGCGGCGGGCCGCGCGAATGGGCAGGCCTACGTGCTGGCCGATGCGAGCCTGCCCCGCGCCACGCCGCAGGCCTGGGCCGGGGCGGCGCTGGCCCTCTACCACCGGTTCGCCGCGGACGCCCTCGTGGTCGAGGTCAACCAGGGCGGCGAGATGGCGGCTTCCGTGCTGGCGCAGTGCGATCCCGCCGTGCCGGTCACCCGGGTCCACGCCACGCGGGGTAAGTACCTGCGGGCCGAGCCGGTCTCGCTGCTCTATGCCCGCGGCCTCGTCCACCATGTCGGGGCGTTTCCGGCGCTGGAGGACGAACTGTGCGATTTCGGGCCGGACGGCCTGTCCGGCGGGGGCTCGCCCGACCGGCTCGACGCCCTGGTCTGGGCGCTGACGCATCTGATGCTGGAGGTGCGGGCGGAACCCCGCATCCGGCGGCTCTAGATGTCATTGCCGGAGTAGCCACCGGTTCGGCGCGAGAGCGCGCGTCACAACAACGGCTCAAGGCCGGCCGGAAAACAATACGGCGCGCCTCCATGGGAAGCGCGCCGAGAGGCGGTTCGTGGTCTCAGGAACGAACTGCATCCTGTATACACGATTGTGTGTGGTCCACTGTGGCGTCCGCACCACTGTTGCGCGCGGAGCGCAGTCTAAACCCCGCTTTTTTCCCTGTCCCTGGGATTATCCGGGCCCGTGAGGGTCCGCGGGACATCCCGCGCGATCCAGGCGCGGCCGGATCGCGCGGGGCCGCGGCCCGTGCATCGCGCGACCCTAACGCAGGACCAGACCGGCATGGCGAACCTTCTCGAACGGTTGGCGCGGGTCACCCGACGCGATGCCCGCGACATGGCCCCCGCCACCAAGGCCGCCCCGGCTTTCGCGCTCTATGCCGACAGTCGGGCCTCTTGGACGCCCCGCGACCCGGCGGCGCTCGCGCAAGCCGGCTATGCGCGCAACCCCGTGGTCCACCGGGCGGTCCGGCTGGTCGCCGAGAGCGCCGCGAGCCTCCCGATGATCGCCACCGGACCCGGGGCGGAACGGGGCGGCGACCTGCTGGCGCTGCTCGCCCGGCCGAACCCGCGGGAAAGCGGCACGCAACTGCTGGAGACCGTCTACGCAGACCTTCTCCTGACCGGGACCGCCTATCTGGAGGCGGTCGCCCTCGACGGCCGGGTCGCGGCGCTCCAGGCCCTCCGGCCGGGCCGGATGCGGATGCTGCCGGGGCCAGATGGCTGGCCCGCTTCCTACGTCTACACCGCGGGCGGGCGCAGCCGCCGGTTCGACCTGCCGGCGCCCGGGATCGCCGAGATCGCCCCGATCCTGGCCCTCAGCCTGTTCAATCCGGACGACGAGACCGGCGGCCTCGCGCCCATCACGGCGGCGGCGGCCGCCCTCGACATCCACAACGCGGCGAGCGCCTGGAACAAGGCGCTCCTCGACAACGCCGCCCGGCCTTCCGGGGCGCTGGTCTTCGCGGGCGCGACACTGTCCGAGCCGCAATTCGACCGGCTGAAGGCGGAGCTGGAGGCGAATTACCAGGGCGCCGCCAATGCCGGCCGGCCGCTGCTGCTGGAGGGCGGGCTCGATTGGAAGCCGCTCGCTTTGTCGCCCCGGGACATGGATTTCGTGGAGGCGAAGAATGCGGCTGCCCGGGAGATCGCCCTGGCGTTCGGGGTTCCGCCCCTGCTGCTCGGCCTGCCCGGGGACAACACCCACGCCAACTACGCCGAGGCCAACCGGGCGCTCTACCGCCAGACCCTGATCCCGCTGGCAAGCCGCACCGCGCAGGCCCTCGCGGTCTGGCTCGAGCCCGCCTTCGGGCCGGTGGACCTGGAACCCGACCTCGACCGGATCGAGGCGCTCGCCGCCGAGCGGGAATCCCTGTGGCGCCGCGTCCAGGCCGCGGAGTTCTTGTCGGTCGCTGAGAAGCGCGAGGCGGTGGGTTATCCGCCGGAGATGCCCGGAGCGGCGGCGGGCTGACGATACGCGCCGCCTCTCTCTCTCTCCACAGCAAAAGCTCCGACGTTCACATATCTCAGGCCGACATCGACGCTTGCGGCCAAGCGCGACAGGCCCCCTCTCCCGTGCGGGAGAGGGTTGGGGTGAGGGATGAGAACTCTCAGGATCGAGCACGTGATCGATGTGCCGACGGGGCGCGCCTCGGTCTGAAAGTTCTCGACCCTCACCCTGTCCCTCTCCCGCTCGGGAGAGGGGACCCGCCCTCGACCCTGAACCGATATGGCCAGACCCGATGCGCGAATCCGCAAGCCCTCAAAGGGGGGCGGGAGGGCGCGTCGCAAAACGGACTGCCCCTCCCGGAACCCACCCCCGAGGACTCCCATGGACGGCCATTTCACCGGCTATGCCAGCGTGTTCGGCGTGCCCGATCTCGGCCGCGACGTGGTCGTGCCGGGCGCTTTCGCGGCGAGCCTCGCGCGCCAGGGGCCGGCCGGCGTGCGGCTGCTGTTCCAGCACGATCCCGCCGAGCCGATCGGCCGGTGGCTGTCCTTACGCGAGGATGCCCACGGCCTGTTTGCGGAAGGGCAGCTCAACCTCGCGGTGCAGCGCGCCCGGGAGGTCGACGCGCTGCTGCGCGGCGGCGGCCTCGACGGCCTGTCGATCGGCTTCCGCACGCTGCTGGCCCGGCGGGGCGCGGGCGGCGAGCGCCGGCTGCACCGTGTCGATCTCTGGGAGATCTCCCTGGTGACCTTCCCGCTCCAGCCGCAGGCCCGGGCGAGTTCCGGTGCGGATGCCCTTGCGGATGCCCTGGCCACGGAGATCCGCGGCCTGGCCCGCCGCATCGCCCCGAAGCCCGCACCGGCATCCACCCTGCGGCCCTGACTTCACCCCCTTCCCAGAGGTTCCCGATGCACGCCGATACCCCGCTCGCGCCCGCCTTCGAGACCAAGGCCGCTCTCCCCGATCTGGAGAACAAGGCCGTCCGGCCCGAGGCGGCCCCGGTCCGCTCCGCCCTCGACGAGCTGTCGGCCGCCTTCGCGGCCTTCAAGGAGACCAACGACACCCGCATCGGACAGATCGAGGGCCGCCTCGGGCCCGATGGGCTCACCGAGGAGAAGCTCGCCCGGATCGACGCCGCCCTCGACGCAGCCCGCACCCGTCTCGACCGGATCCATCTGGAGCAGGCCCGGCCGCCGCTCGGCCAGCCGGGGCCGCGCCAGGATGCCGGCGCGCAGGAGCACAAGGCGGCCTTCGACCTCTACGTCCGGGCCGGGGAGAGCGCGGGTCTCAAGCGCCTGGAATCCAAGGCCCTCTCGACCGGCTCGGGGCCGGATGGCGGCTACCTCGTGCCCGGCACGATCGAGCGCACAGTGCTGACGCGCCTCGGTGAGATCTCGCCAATCCGCGCCATCGCCAGCGTGCAGCAGATCTCGGGAGCGCAGTACAAGCGTGCGGTGTCGGTGGGCGCCCCCGTGACCGGCTGGGCGGCCGAGACCGCCCCGCGCCCGCAGACCGACGCGCCGGTGCTCTCCGAGATCGCGTTCCCCGCCATGGAACTCTACGCGATGCCGGCCGCCACCCAGACCCTGCTGGACGACGCCGTGGTCGATCTCGACGCGTGGCTCTCGGCCGAGATCGAGACCGCCTTCGCCGAGCAGGAGGGCGTCGCCTTCGTGACCGGCAACGGCGTGAGCCGCCCGCAGGGTTTTCTGAGCTACAACACGGTCGCCAATGCCGCCTGGGTTCCGGGCAAGCTCGGGTTCGTGGCGACGGGCGCGGCCGGGGCCTTCCCGTCGGGCAACCCGGGGGACGCCCTGTTCGACCTGATCTACGGGTTGCGGGCGGGCTATCGCCAGAATGCCGGCTTCGTGATGAACCGGCGCACCCAGAGCGCGATCCGGAAGTTCAAGGATTCCGAAGGCAACTACCTCTGGCAGCCGCCGCTCGCCGCCGGCCGGCCCGCGACCCTGGTCGGCTTCCCGGTGACGGAGGCCGAGGCGATGCCCGACCTCGCCAAGGACAGCCTGTCGGTCGCCTTCGGCGATTTCCGCCGGGGCTATCTCGTGGTGGACCGCACCGGGATGCGCGTGCTGCGCGACCCGTATTCCGCCAAGCCCTACGTGCTGTTCTACACGACCAAGCGCGTCGGCGGCGGGGTGCAGGATTTCGCCGCGATCAAGCTGCTGAAGTTCGCTTGAGCAGTCTTTCCCCTCCCCCTTGCGGGGAGGGGCCAGGGGTGGGGGTGGTGCAGGCTTGAGCGACGCGGTGTCTCCTGCACCTCCTCCCCGCAAGGGGGAGGAGAGAAAGCGTCCGCCAGCGATGCGTGAGCATCGTGGCGTCGGCGAGAGATAGAGAGCGTGCTGGATGTGCTCTCAGCGGCCCGCATTGCCGTCGCGCAGGGCGCCGGTCGGCTCCTGCACGTGGGCCTCGAGGAACCAGAGCTGCTTGTCGACCGCCCGGGAAATCTCCGTGAAGAGATCGGCCGTGTCGGGATCACCGGCCTCGTCGGTCTCGTCGATGTTCTCGCGGACCGCGTTGGCGTAGGCGGCGTAGCTGTCGATCAGCGCGGCGATGTGATCGGCGATCGCGTAGATGCCGGTCGGGTAGGCCGGCAGCTTGGTGCGCTCGGCGACGGCCTGGGTCGAGCCGAAGGCCGTGGCGCCGAGCTGGACCGCGCGCTCGGCGACGCTGTCGTTGAACTCGTCGATCTCGGTGCGGAACCCATCAAGCATCTCGTGGACGCCGATGAACTGCGGGCCCTTCAGGTTCCAGTGCGCCTGCTTGATCGCCAGCGCCAGATCGATGCCGTCCGCCAGCCGGGCGTTGAGGGCCTCGATCGAGACCTTCTTGGCGTTCGAGTCGGTGTTGTTGCGGGTCTTGTGCGACCGGGGGGTGTTGCTGGTGCCGGTGTCGGCCATGGTTTCGCTCCGTGAGCTTAAGAGGTTCGGATTCGAAAGTGTCGATGCGGCCACAGGTTCCCCGGGCGCGACCGATCCGGGGAACGCCGCGTGTCTGCCAGCACATGGCACGCCTAGCTGTCGCGGTGCGATCAGGGCTTGCGCTAAGTCCTTGTTCCGACGCGCTTACCGGCGGCTAGTTGCGGCGGGTGCGCGCCGTCCAGACGGGCCGGTTGCCGCGCGGCAGCGCATCGCTCACCTGCATCTGAGACAGTTCGGCCGCGCGCGCCGAGATCCACCCGGCATGCTCGGCTACCGGGGTCACCGCGGTGAAGCCGCCGCAGGCGGTCCGGCGGGTTCCCTGCTGCAGCGCACCGCTCGACCAGCTCACCACGCCGACGATCCGGTAGCCGCCCGGGCCCCCGGTGAGGATCGGGCCGCCGGAATCGCCCAGGCACGCGCCGGCCCCCGAGGTCTCGGCCATGCGGCGCCGGTCGGTCACCACGGTCACCCGGTTGGCGACCTGCAGCGAGCCGATCGAGACGAGATGCGCCAGCCGCAGGGTGCGGGCCGAGCCCCGCCGGTTTTCGGCGACCACGCCGAAGCCCGCGATGTCGACCGGTTCGCCCGTGGTGATCGAGCCGGCGCCGCGCGGATCGAGGGGGGCGTAATCGGGGCCGAGGGGGCGTTCGAGCTTGAGCAGCGCCAGATCGACGCCGGGCTGCTCCTCCGGTGTCGTGCCGGGCACGAAATCGGGATGCATCGTCGTGGCTATCACCGCCGTCCGGCGCTGGCGGAAGCCCCGGTCGACGCCGATCACCGTGTAGCCTGCCGGACGCATCACGCAATGGGCGGCGCTGAGGACGAGATCCGGGGCGATCAGCGTGCCGGAGCAGATTTCGCCCTCCGTGCTCTCGATGCGCACGACGAAGCTGCGCGCCCCGTTCGGATCGCGGGTGGTCACGCCGTTGATCACCGCGGAGGCGGGCGCGGGGAGGAGCCCGGCCAGCGCCCCGAGCAACGCCGCACCCAGCAGGCCGCCCCCGAAACGCCCGCGTGCACAATGCCCGCGGAAGCCGGTCTTGCGGATCGGGCGAGGGAACATCGGGCACTCCGGGGCGCGGTCGGCGCGGGTGGCACGCCCCAGACAGGCGGGCGACGTGGGGGAGCCTAGTGCAATGGAATGTCCTGGCCAAGCTGATGTTCCCTGCGGATCCGTTCCATCCAGGCCGGCGTCGCGAAGGTTTTTCAGGGGCTTCGCGCGGGGCGGCGTGCCGACGGGCCCGCGTCACACGGTGTGTCCGCGACCGTCGTGACCCCCGCCTCGGGTCGCGGTCGGCACACGGAGCCGAGGCGATCCTTCGATTTCCCGGACAGAGGGGGCGTTTTTGGCAAATGCCATCCGCTTGCGAAACGATACGGTAGCCCTACCGTGCTATGAACGAGGACACGCGCAACCCGCCTCGGTAAGGGCTGGTGCCATGTTTGACCGAAGGGCACGGGACGCTGCATGCACGTCGAGTATCTGCCACACGGGTCTCCCGGGAAGAATATTAGGATGTCTCAGCCATGAGCGACCTGATTGCAGCAGTAGGCCTGGGGATCCGAAACAATGATCGGCTTGCTGGTGATTGCCTTGGCTGGCGCGGTGATGGGGTGGTACTTCCGCGTCGGCTTTGTCATTATTGCCTGTTTGGTATTCCTCGTCGCTGATATTATCCGCATCATTCTGAAGTCGAGTTTCCAGTTTGCCGATATTTTGATCCTGCTGGCCTACATGTCGGCTCTGCAGGGTGGATTCATGCTCGGTGCTTATCTCAAGCATCGGCGCCGTGATTAGAATGCGCTTTGCCGAAGGGGATGCGGGTCCGACCTGAGAGCGCGTATCGGAGCAAAGCCTCGGGCCGCTCCCGATCGCCACGCGACGATCCTGCGCCGACAGGCACGTCGCGTTCTGCCATCCACGCCGGTGCCAACCGGAGATTGGTGAACACCGCGGGCCGCGGGGGCTACGCGTTTAACGCATTTGGGTTCGACATTGACGTTCGTGACGGAGCGCGACCGGCCCCCTCTCCCGAGCGGGAGAGGGTTGGGGTGAGGGACGAGAACGTTCAGGATCGAGCGCGCCATTACGATGCGTGCCGGTCGGGCCTCATTCGGACAAGTCTCATCCCTCACCCTGTCCCTCTCCCGCCCGAGAGAGGCGGCCTGCGCACCATCCTGCGGCCGAGTTGCCACGCACGAGGCGTGAATCCGCAAGCGCGCGGAGGAGTGAGCCGGTGCCGCATTCGGCCAAGTTGGCGTCACGGCCGCGAGGGGCTCGCAACGCAGCCGGGCGCGGCCGTGAGATGGCTCAGAGCCACCAGATCACAGTGCCGCGCAGATAAGAGGCCGCAGCCCAGAGGATAATCGCCGTCATCGAGAGCGTCAGGCCCCAGCCCAGGCGTTGTCGGTGGTTCAACATGCGTCGCGGATACCCCGGGGCCGGCTCGTCTTCGCGTGCGCAACCGCCCTTGTCGGGCCGTGCGACGAATCCCGCTTGGGATGGCCGCCCGGTCGGCAAAAGATCTCGGCATCGCGCCGACCCGTTATTCCCGAGACCTGTCGCGAGACGGAGTCGGGCATTAACGCGTTCGGTTCAGTAACCGATCCGTATTCGGTCCAGCGGGGCCGTGGGCGATGCAGACTGCGCAGCGGGCGGGTCGTCCCGAGCGGCGTACTACTCGGTCCAGCGGGCGCTCCGACCCCATCCGCCGAGCACCTGATCAATCCAGCCGCGTTGCGGTCCGACCAGGACGCCCTGGGTGAGGCCGCCGCAGGTACCGCCGATCCAGGCGGCGAGCGCCCGCACGGTGCCGTCCGGCCCGATGATCGGGCCGCCGGAATCGCCCTGGCAGGCCCCGCCGGCGCTGCCCTGGAGCCAGACCAGGATGCGGCTCGGCCCGTAGGGCTCGATCACCGGTAGATTCAGGCTGCGATAGGTGCCGGTGGAGCGTGGATCCCCGGGCTTGGCGGCGCCGTAGCCGCCGAGGGTCAGGTCTTCGCCCGCCCGTGGCAGCGCGGCGCTCAAGGCCACCGGCGCGAAGCGCGCCGGCAGCGGCGTCGCGGTGCGCAGGAGCGCGAGGTCGATGGACCGCCGCCGGGCCTTCGCGGCGCCCGCGTCGTAGCCCGGATGCAGCGCCCGCGCCGCCACCTCGACCAGCACCGGCGCGCCGGACGCGTCGCGGAAATGCACGCGGTGCTGCGAGGCGTCGGCGAGGCAATGGCCGGCGGTGAGCACCGTGTCGGGAGCGAGCACCACGCCGGTGCAGACGCCGCCCTTCGAGGACAGGACCATCACGGCCCCGCCGGGCGTCGTCTCGGCCCCGCCCACGATGGCGCACGCGGAGCCGCCTGCCAGCGACAGGGCGACCGCGAGGGCGGCGAGAGCCGCCGGGCGGCGCTTCGAGACCCGCATCGGATTACCGCTCAAGAGGGACGCACCATGATCCCGTTACGCATCGATGCCGCCGCCGTCGAGCCGGTGAGCGTTGCGGAGCTGCGCGCCTACCTGCGCTTCGACTCCGACGACGCGGGGGCCGAGGACGCGTTGCTCCAGGCCCTGATCGTGGCGGTGCGCGCCAGTCTGGAGATCGAGACGCGCCGGATCCTGGTGCCGGGCCGCTACCGGATCGCACTCGCCGCCTGGCCGCCGGACGGGCAGGTGCCGCTGCCGCTGAGCCCGCTGGTGTCCGTCCTCCGCGCCGGGCTCGCGGGGGTAGGGGGCGTGACCGACCTCGCCGAAGGGCTGGTGCGTCCGGGCCCCGACCCGATCGAGGCGCCGGGCCTGCTGATCGATCCGGCGGTGCCGGACCCCGCCGGGCGCACGATCCTGATCGAGGTGGCGGCCGGGTTCGGCGGCGACGGGCCGCCCCTGCCGGCGCCCCTGCGGCTCGCGATCCTCCGGTTGGCCGCCGCCCGCTACGAGCACCGGGGCGACGAGGCGGACGGCATCCGCACCGACGCCGCCGACCTCGCCGCGCCCTTCCGCCGGATGCGCCTGTGATGGCCGGCACCGGAGACCGCGCGATGGCGAGCCTGCCCCGACACCCGCCGCTCGGCACCCGTCGGCGGCGCTTCGTGCTGGAACGTCCGTTGGAGGTGCCGGACGGGTTCGGCGGCGTGCTGCGCCGCTACGTGGCCGGCCCGGTCCTGTGGGGCGCCCTGGCGCCGTCCGGTTTGGTCGACCGGCCCGAGGGCGGCCGGACCGACACGCTCCCCGCCTACCGCATCGCCCTGCGGGGCCGGGCCGACCTCGATCCGACCATGCGGCTCGCCGCCGGCCCCCGCCGCTTCGCGATCCGCGCGGTGACCGAACCCGACGGGCGGGGCCGCGACTGCATCTGCCACGTCGAGGAGCTGCCGCGGGAGAACCTGTCGTGACCGATCCGAGCCCGCTCCTGGCCTTGCGCGCCGGCCTGATCGCACGCCTCACCCCGGATGCCGCCCTCGCGGCTCTGCTGGGTGGCCGTGTCCGGCTCTACGACGAGCCGCCCCGGGGCGTGCTCCCGGTCTACGCCCTGTTCGGCGATTCCGGAATCCAGGACGATTCCGTCGATGGCGCCGAGCGTCACCGCCATACCCACGAGATCGTGGTGATCGCCCGACCCGGTTCGGTGCGCACCGCGCTGGACGCCGCCGAGCGTATCGCGGCGCTCCTCGCCGATACGGCCATGCCGCTCGCCGGCTGCCGGCTCGTCACCCTGCGGGTGCGCGCCATCAAGGCCCACCGCGACACCCGGACCGGCGAGGCGCGGGCGAGCCTCACCGTCGAGGCCGTCACCGAGACCCTTTGATCCCGACGGCCGTCGGCAAGCGCGAATGCGCGTCGCCGCCAATGCGGCGGTTCGTCCAGGAGGCGTCAGCCTCATGAGCCACTGTGATGACGAGGAGGCAACCGATGGGCGCGCAGAAGGGCAAGGACCTGCTGATCCGGGCCGGCGATGGCGCGGGCGGCTTCGTGGCGGTGGCGGGCCTGCGCAGCCGCCAGATCACCCTGAACGCCGAGACCGTGGACGTCACCAACGCCGACTCCGCCGGGCGCTGGCGCGAATTGCTCGCCGGGGCCGGTGTGCGCCGGGCCGCGATCGCAGGCTCGGGCGTGTTCCGCGACCAGGCCTCGGACGCGCGGCTGCGCCTGATCTTCTTCGAGGGGGTGATCGAGACCTTCCAGGTCGTGGTGCCGGGCTTCGGGATCCTGGAGGGCCCGTTCCAGATCGCGAGCCTGGAATACCGCGGCGACCACGCCGGCGAGGTGACCTTCGACATGAGCCTCGATTCGGCGGGCGCGCTCGCCTTCGCGGCGGCGTGAGCCCGTGGGGCGTTCCATGGCGAACCGGATCCGCGGCGCGGTGCCGCTCGACCTCGGCGGCCGGCGCTACACCCTCTGCCTCACCCTCGGGGCGCTGGCCGAGCTGGAGGATCTGCTCGGGGCCGGCGATCTCACGGGCCTCGCCGCCCGCTTCACGGCTGGCCGCCTCTCGGCGCGCGACCTGATCGCCCTGCTGGGGGTCGCCCTGCGGGGCGGCGGCCACGACCTCGACGACGCGGCGGTCGCCCAGCTGCCCCTGGCCGGCGGGCTCGAGGCCGTCACGACGGCCCTCGAAGCCGTCCTCGCCGCGGCGTTCGGGGAGGCGCCGGGGCCTGCAAACCCGCCTCAGGGCCCCCTCTCCCGTGCGGGCTGTGAAGTTCACACATCGCTGGCCGAGACGCGCTCTCCTCCCCCTTGTGGGGAGGAGGTGGGGGTGGGGCAGGAGGCACCGTCACGCTCGATCCTGAACCACCCCCACCCCTGGTCCCTCCCCGCAGGCTCGAGCGATCCCGGGCAGGCCCGGGATCGCCAGGGGAGGGGAAACGCGCTTGGTTCTCAAGCCTTTGGCATCCAGCCGAGAAGTGTGAACGCACAAGCCCGTGCGGGAGAGGGTCGGGGCGAGGGACGAGAACCCGTAGATTTGATCGATCCGTCGACGCGTGACGCGTGCACGCCGCCTTCGGAATCCGCGTATCCCTCACCCTGTCCCTCTCCCGCACGGGAGAGGGGACCCGCGCCGGGTTCGAGGCGGTTGGCACCCCCTTCGGCGGAGAGCGCTCAAGGATCGGAGCCGGATGCGTCGGTTCCGACCCGCCTGCCAAACGCCTTCCCCTGGGAGGACGCCCTGGCCGTCGGCCTCGGCGTGCTGGGTTGGCGTCCCGGTGACTTCTGGTCGGCGACCCCACGGGAGTTCGCCGCCGCCCTCGGCCCGCGCGCCCGGCCGGAGGCGCTCACCCGGGCGGGCTTCGAGGATCTGCTCGCCGCCTACCCCGACCGGACCTGAGACGAGGCTGACCGATGGCCGACACCGACGCCGACACGCAGGATTCCGCCCGGGCCGAGCGGCTGCAAAACCTCGACCGACTGGCCCAGAATTTCGGCCGCAGCCTCGACACGGCGCTGACCCGGGGGGGCCGCCTCCGGGCGCAGCCTCGACGGCGTGCTCGGCATGATCGGCACCCGGCTCGCCGGCGCGGCGACCCGGGCGGCGGGGGGCGCGATCCAGTCCGGGGTCACCGGGCTCATCAATTCCGTGCTGGGCGCCGGCTCAGAGCCCGGCTTCGCCCGGGGCGGTGTGTTCCGGGCTGGGCGGGTCCAGCCCTTCGCGGCCGGCGGGGTGGTGGCGGCGCCGACCTATTTCCCCATGGCGGGCGGCACCGGCCTCATGGGCGAGGCCGGGCCGGAGGCGATCCTGCCGCTGGCCCGCGGCGCGGACGGGCGCCTGGGCGTCGCAGGGGGCGGGGCCTCGGCGCGGCCGGTCTCGGTGACGGTCAACATCGCCACGCCCGACCCGGGGGCGTTCCGCCGGTCCGAGGCGCAGGTCACGGCGAGCCTCGCCCGCGCGGTGGCGCGCGGCCAGCGGGCGACGTGAGACGCCGAAGAGCCGTCCATCGCCAACCCTCCCTCGCCAACCCTCGGGACCGCCATGGCCGACGATTTCCACGAGGTGCTGTTTCCCCTCGACGTGTCGCTGCGCGCGAGCGGCGGCCCGCAGCGGCTGACCGAGATCGTCACCCTGGCCTCCGGACGGGAGCACCGGAACGGCCGCTGGGCGGATTCCCGCCGCCGCTACGATGCCGGCTTCGGGCTGCGCGGGCTCGACGCGCTCCACGCCGTCCTCGCCTTCTTCGAGGAGCGGCGCGGCCGCCTCTACGGCTTCCGTTTCCGCGACCGGGTCGATGGTCGCTCCGGGCCGCCGGGCCGGGCGATCGGCCCCCTCGACCAGCCGATCGGCACCGGCGACGGCACCACCGCGACCTTCCCGCTGGTGAAGACCTACGGGACCGGCTTCGCCCCCTATCGCCGCCGGATCGCCAAGCCGGTGGCCGGAAGCGTCCGGGTCGCGGTTTCCGGCCAGGAGGTCGGGCCCGAGGGCTTCGCGTGCGACGCGACGACCGGCCGCGTCACCTTCACGCCCGGCCATGTCCCGGCGCCCGGAGCCGCCGTCACCGCGGGCTTCGCCTTCGACGTGCCGGTCCGCTTCGACACCGACGAACTCACCATTGATCTCGCGGCCTTCACGGCCGGGGAGATCCCGCGGGTGCCGCTCGTCGAGATCGTGCCCTGAGGGAGGATCCATGCGCGACATCCCGGAGGCCTTCGCGGCCCATCTCGCGGGGGGCGTGACCACCCTGTGCCGCTGCTGGTCCCTGCTGCGGCGGGACGGCCTCGCCCTCGGCTTCACCGACCACGACCGCGACCTGACCTTTGCCGGCCTCGTCCACCTCGCCCGGACCGGCCTCGACGCCGCCGAGGCCAGCGCGGAATCTGGTTTCGCGGTCTCGGGGGGCGACGTGGCCGGGGCGCTCAGCAGCCTCGGCCTGACCGAGGCCGACATCGCCGGCGGCCTCTACGACGGCGCCGCGGTCGAGACCTGGCTGGTGGACTGGGCCAATCCCGAGACCCGCCTGCTCCTCGACCTCGCCACGATCGGCGAGGTGCGCCGGGAGGGCGATGCCTTCGTGGCGGAACTGCGCGGCCTCGCACACCGGCTGGATGCGGAGCGTGGCCGGACCTATCGCGCCACCTGCGGGGCCGATCTCGGGGACGGGCGCTGCAGGGTCGATCTGGCGGCGTGGCGGACCACCGGCAACGTCGTCGGCGTCCCCGAACCCGCGACCCTCACGGCGACTCTGGCGGGGGACTTTTCCGATAGCCTGTTCACCGGCGGCCGTCTCGCCTGGACCGAAGGCGCCAATGCCGGGCTCGCCGCGGATGTGCGCCTGCAGCTCGGCGGCCTGATCGAGCTCTGGACCGCGCCGGCCCGGCCAGTCGCCGCCGGGGACCGGTTCACGCTGACCGCAGGCTGCGACAAGCGCCTCGCCACCTGCCGGGACCGCTTCGCCAACGCGATCAACTTCCAGGGCTTTCCGCACATGCCCGGCAACGACGCGGTGATGCGCGCGGTGCCGGGCTCGGATCCCATCCTCGACGGCGGGAGCCTGTACCGATGAGCGCGATGCGGCGGGAGATCGGTGCGGCTGCTTTGGGCGAGGCGCGGCTGTGGCTCGGCACGCCCTACCGTCATCAGGCCTCGCTGCGCGGAATCGGCTGCGACTGCCTCGGGCTGCTGCGCGGGGTCTGGCGCGGGCTCTACGGCGCCGAGCCCGAGGCGGTGCCGCCCTATTCGGGCACCTGGGCGGTATCGGCTGCCCCCGGCACCGATCCGCTGACCGAGGCGGCCCTCCGCCACCTCGTGCCGGTGCCGGCGGCAGAGGCTGCGCCGCGGGCGGGCGACGTGTTGCTCTTCGCCTTCCGCCGCCACCTCCCGGCCTGCCACTGCGCCATCGCCACCGGTGACGGCGCCATGATCCACGCCCATGACGGCGCGGTCGTCACCGAGGTGGCGCTTACAGGATGGTGGCGGCGGCACATGACCGGGGCGTTCCGATTTCCGGACGGCAGGTCAGACCCGCTTCACGAAGATCCGGTTGCGACGGTGAGCTTGACGCCTAAGACGTCCATGACCTTGCGGACGGTCTCGTAGCGAAGCTTCGAGCCGGGCGTCAGGGCCTTGTAGAGGCTTTCCCGGCCCAGACCCGCCTCCCGGGCGATCTGCGACATGCCGCGGGCTTTGGCGACATCGCCGAGGGCGGCGATGAACAGTTCGGGATCGGGATCATCGAGGGCGGCGGCGAGGTACTCGGCGATGGCCGCCTCGCTGTCGAGGAACTCCGAGGCGTCAAAGGCACTGAAACGCATCAGGCGCTCCCATCAAGCTTGGCGGCCATGTCTCTGGCCCGCTGAATGTCCCGGATTTGACTCGACTTGTCTCCGCCGCAGAGCAGCAGATACGTCACCTCGCCGCGGCGGACATAATAGACACGGTATCCGGGGCCATACGAAATCCGCATCTCGAAAATGCCCGCGCCCACCGGTTTCACATCACCGAGGCGACCCAGCCCGGCGGCACGGATCCGCGCCGCGACGCGAGCCTTGACGCGATGATCCCGCAGGCCGGCGAGCCAGGCCCGGAACGTGTCGGACAGCAGGATCGTCGTCACGCAGAGAACGTATCTGCTCGGATACGTCGCGGCAAGGCGATGTTGGCGGCGGTGCGGTCTCGAACCGGCACCGTCACGCCGCCCGCACCGTCGCCAGGAAACGCACGACCTCGCCGCGCAACGCCGCGAACTGCCGGGCGAGTTCATCCGCCGAACCGAGCACCTGGCCGGACGCGGTCTCGGTCTCCCCGGCGGCCGCGGCGACGCCCGTGATGGTCCGGGTCACGGCGTCGGTGCCCGCGGCGGCCTGCGCCACGCTCTGGACGATCTCCCGGCTCGCCGCACCCTGCTGGGTGATCGCCGCGGCCATCGCGGCGGTGACGGCCCCGACCGCGCGGATCCGCTCGCCGATCGTGGTGATCGACAGCACCGCCGCCTCGGTCGAGCTCCGGAGCAATCCGATGCGCTGGCCGATCGTCTCGGTCGCCCGGGCGGTCTGGGCGGCGAGATCCTTGACCTCGCCCGCCACGACGGCGAAGCCGCGGCCGGCCTCGCCGGCGCGGGCCGCCTCGATCGTGGCGTTCAGCGCCAGCAGGTTGGTCTGACCGGCGATCTGCGCGATCAGATGCACGACGTCCGCGATCTCCGTCACCGCCGCGCTGAGGGCGCCGACCTGGCCGGTGCTCTGCTCGGCCTCGGTCACGGCTGCCTGGGTCAAGCGCGCCGATTCGTCCGCCCGGCGGCCGATCTCGGCGGCCGAGACCCCGAGCTGCTCGGCCGCGACCGCTGCGGTGTTCACGGTCCGGGCGGTTTCCTCGGCTGCGCCCGCCACCGTCGTGGACTGCTCGGCCGTGCCGCGGGCGGTGACGCTCATCGCCGACGCGGTCGCCCGCAGCGCGGCTGCGGCGTCGGAGACCGTCCCGACGATCCCGCCGACCGTCGCCTCGAACGTGTCCGCCAGGTCCGTCATGGCGCGCTGCCGTTCCCTCGCAACCGTCGCGTCCGCCACGCGTCGGCTCTCGGCCTCTGCGGCAGTGCGCTGGGCCACGAGGGCGCGGATGCGATCGACGGCGTGCGCGACGGCGCCAATCTCGTCGCGCCGCCGATCTCCGGCGATCCGTGCCTCGGCATCCCCCGCGGCCATCCGCTCCAGGCTCGCGACGAGACGGCCGAGCGGGCGCCCGATGCCGAAGATGCCGACTGCGACGGCGGTAACGAGCCCGGCGAGCAGGCCGAGCCCGGTATACGTCCAGAGGTCGCGGCGCATCCTCTCGATCTGCCCGGCAAGATCCTGCGCGCCGGCCGCCATGCGGTCGCTGATGCCCTCGCTGAGCGCACCGGTGCTTCGACCCAGGTCGGCGACGATCGGATCGATCTTCTGGTGCATCAGGGCGAGGGCGTCGACGTTGAGATTGGCTTCGCCGAGGATGCGCGCCTCCGACACGTCCGAGATGTAGCTTTCCACGCGGCCCCGCAGTGTGTCGACCTGATCCCTGAATTCGGGCGCCTCCGCGATCAAGGCCGCGAAGGTCTCCCGGAGCCCGATCACCGCGGTGTCGAATTCCTGGCTCGCCTGCTGGATCCGTTCGGCCTCGGTCTCGGCGATGACGCGGTAGATCGCGTAATTCGTCTGATGGAACAGGCGGATGATCTGCCGCGCGCCCTCGGCCATCTTCGCGTCGTGGTCGATGAAGCGTGTGTACTGCTGGCCGATCGCCTCCAAGCGCCCGGTCTCGTGCCAGATGCAGCCGCCGATGATCGCCCCGATAACGAGGACGATCAGGACGATCTTGTGAATTATCTTCGGCTTGATCCCGAACTTTTTGATCATCGTTCTGCGGCTTTCAGTATCTTTGCGGTTGAGGCGTTGTCGTTCGGGGCAGCGTTGCGACCCATCATCGGTTAAATCGGCTCGTCTGACCTTTGAGTCGGTTGCGAACCTCTTCGCTTATCGACGCAAAGTCTATTCCGTTCGGAGTCCTGCCATGGCCACCCTGATCCTGTCCTCGGCCGGGGCGGCGGTGGGCACGGCCCTCGGCGGTCCGATCGGCGCCGTCGTCGGGCGCACCCTGGGCGCCGTCGCGGGCGCCGGGCTGGACGGCGCGTTGTCCGGCTCGGGGCCGCACACCCGCTTCGTCGCGGGGCCGCGGCTTGCCGATGTCGCCGGGCTCACCTCCACGGAGGGCGATCCGATCCCGCGGGTCTATGGACGCGCCCGGATCGGCGGCAGCCTGATCTGGGCGACGCGCCCGCTCGAAGTCGCCAACACCACGGTGCAGCGCGCCGCCACGCCCGCCAAAGGCATGAGCGGGCAGAAGACCGTCACCACGCGCTACAGCTATTTCGCCAACCTCGCGGTCGGGCTGTGCGAGGGGGAGATCGCCTGCATCCGCCGGATCTGGGCGGACGGCCGGGAGATCGATCAGGTCGGCCTCACCATCCGGGTCCACACCGGCGGGCCGGACCAGGAGCCCGATCCGCTGATCGTCGCCAAGGAGGGTGCGGAAACCACGCCCGCCTATCGTGGCCTCGCCTACGTCGTGTTCGAGGGTCTGCCGCTCGCCGATTTCGGCAACCGCATCCCGCAATTCGCCTTCGAGGTGATCCGCCCCATCAACGGGCTTTATGGCCGGATCCGCGCCGTCGAGATGATCCCCGGCGCCAGCGAGTTCGGGCTCGACCCGGACCTCGTCACCGTGGATCTTGGCCTCGGCCGGACCGAGGCCGCCAACCGGCACCAGCTCCAGCGCGCCACCGACGTCCTCGCCTCGCTCGACGCACTCCAGGCGCTCTGCCCCAACCTGCGGCGGGTCGCCGTGGTGGCGACGTGGTTCGGCACCGATATGCGGGCCGGTTCCTGCCGGGTGGTGCCGAAGGTCGAGGCGCGGCACAAGCAGGCCCTGCCGGCCGATTGGCGCGTCGCCGGGATCACCCGCGCGGACGCCGAGGTGGTCTCGATCCTGCCGGACGGCAATCCGGCCTATGGCGGGACCCCGAGCGATGACGGCCTGACCCGGCTGGTCGCCGAGCTGGTCCGCCGCGGGCTGGAGGTGCTGCTCTATCCCTTCGTGATGATGGACGTGCCGGCCGGCAACGGGCTGCCCGATCCGCGTGTGCCCGGAGCGACGCAGCCGCCCTTTCCCTGGCGGGGCCGCATCACCTGCGATCCGGCCCCCGGCCTCCCGGGGAGTCCGGACGGGACGTCGGTTGCCGACGCGCAGGTCGCGGCCTTCTTCGCCAACGGCTACGACGCGGAGATCCTGCACTACGCCGATCTCGCGGCCCGCTGGGCCCAAGCCGGCGTGCCGATCGCGGGCTTCGTGATCGGCAGCGAGTATGTCGGGCTGACCCGGGTGCGGGGCGCCGCCGGCTACCCGGCCGTGCAGGCCTTCCGGGCGATCGCGGCTGCCGTGCGGGCACGCCTGGGCCCCGGCGTTGCCCTGGTCTACGGCGCGGACTGGACCGAGTACGGCGCCCATGTCCTCGACGGGGGCGCAACGATCCGCTTCCCCCTCGACGACCTGTTCGCCGACCCGAACATCGCGGCGGTGGGGATCGACTGGTACGCCCCGGTCTCCGACTGGCGGGACAAGCCGGACCACGCCGACCTCGCAGCTGCGGGCGACATCTACGACCGCGCCTACCTCAAGGAGCGCGGCGGCTCCGGCGAAGCCTTCGACTGGTACTACCCCGACGGAGCGGCCCGCGCCGCCCAGGACCGCGTTCCGATCACCGACGGCGCTATCGGCAAGGCCTGGATCTACCGGGTCAAGGACCTCGTGGCGTGGTGGTCGAACCCGCATGTCGAGCGCGACGGCGGCGTCGAGACCCGGGCGACCGCCTTGGTGCCGATGGGAAAGCCGATCTGGCTTACCGAACTCGGCGTCCCGGCGGTCGACAAGGGCACGAACGGGCCCAACGTCTTCCCCGATCCGAAATCGGTCGAGAATGCTTTCCCGCCGCAATCCCGGGCGCTTCGCGACGAGCTGATCCAGCTCCGCGGCCTGGAGGCGGCGATCGCCCGGTTCGACCCGGCGGTGCCGGGCTTCCGGGAGGCCGACAACCCGGTCTCGCCGGTCTATGGCGGGCGGATGGTCGATCCGGCCGGGATCTTCATCTGGGCCTGGGACGCGCGGCCCTATCCGGCCTTCCCGACCGTGCGCGGGGTCTGGGCCGATATCGGCAATTGGCGGGTCGGCCACTGGATCACCGGGCGGATCGAGGGCTGCGACCTCGACCTGCTTGTCCTGAGAATCCTGGCCGATTTCGGCTTCGACGCCCCGGTCGCAATCGAGGCGGCGGCCTATCTCGACGGCTACGTGCTCGACCGGCCGCTCTCGGCGCGGGGCGCCCTGGAAACCTTGGCACAAGTCTACGGGCTCGACGTCTCGGCGGTGGCGGGCCGGTTGCACCTGCGCGGGCCGCGCCGGGACCGGCCATTGGTGCTGGACGAGGCCGACCTGGTCCGGCTCTCCGAGGAGAAGCCGGTGCTCCGTCAGGTCCGGGCCGAGGAGAGCGCCCTGCCGCGCTCGGTCGCGCTCGGCCTCACCGAATCCGAGAGCCCGGATTACCGCCGCGCCACGGCGTCGGCCGTCCGGCCCGTGGGCGAGCGGCGACACGAGACCCGGATCGAGGCCGCGATCGTCACCCGGCGCGAGACCGGCGACGGCCTCGCCGAGGCTATGCTCGACCGGATCATCGCGGCCCGCGACAGCGCGGTCTTCACACTGAGCCCGCGCCGGGTCGAGCTGGAGCCCGGCGACCTCCTGGCGGTTCCAGCGGACGTGCCGGGCGGCACGGTGCTGCGCAAGATCGACCGGATCGACGACGCCCCCACCGGACGACGGATCGAGGCGAGCGGCGTCCCGCCCCGGGCGGGGCCGGGGCGCGGCCTGCCGCGCAGCATGGCGCTGACCGGAGTGGCGCCCCCGTCCTTCCCGGGGCCGCCGTTGGCTCTGGCCCTCGACCTGCCGGCGGATCGGGGCAGCCCCACGATCCTGCAATACCTCGCGGTGGCGGCCGAGCCCTGGCTCGGGGCGGCCGCGATCTGGCGGGCGGAGGGAGCCGGGCCGCTCGCGCTCCAGGGGCTCGTCGATTACCCCGCCTGCCTGGGCCGGACCCTGTCGGCGCTGCCCGCCGGACCGCTCTGGCGGATCGACCGGCACCGGCACCTCGACGTCACCCTGCGGCGGGGCGGGGCGCTCGCGTCGATCGGCGAGCAGGCGATGCTGGCCGGCGGCAACCTGTTCGCGCTGATCGGACCGGACGGCGCCGTGGAACTGCTCGGCGCGGCGCAGGCCGTGCTGACCGGGACCGATACATACCGGCTCTCGGGGCTCCTGCGCGGGCTCGCCGGCAGCGAGGACGCCGCCGGCCGGACGTCGCCTGCCGGCAGCCTGATCGTGCGCCTCGACGACGGCGCGGTGGTGCCGCTGGTCGACCGGCTCGACGCGGTCGGCCGCGGGTTCCGCTACCGGATCGGGCCGGCGGGGCGCGATCCGGGCGACCCGGCCTTCACGGAGCTGACTGCGACCGCCGGGCTCGGCGCCCTGCGGCCTTTGCGGCCGGTCCACCTGCGGGCACGCCGCACGCCGCAGGGCGTGCTGCTCTCGTGGATCCGGCGGGGACGCCGCGACGGCGATGCCTGGGAGCCCGCCGAGATCCCCCTGGACGATCCGGAGGCCTACGCGGTGACGCTGTTCGCGGGCAGCGGTGCGGCCCTGCGCACGCTCCGGACCGACGCTCAGCAGCTCCTCTACGCCGACGAGACGGCCGATCTTGGCGGCCCGCAGCGGAGCCTCGACATGGCCGTCGTGCAGATCGGTGCCGTCGCCGGTCCCGGTCCCGCCTGCCGGGCCCGCATCCCCGTCCGTTCGGCCTGACCCCAGGGAGCCCCCATGTCCGATGTGACGCCCCATCTCGGCCTGCCGCTGATCGCGGCGAGCCAAGCGCAGAAGCATGTCACCCACAACGAGGCGCTCGGCCTCCTCGACGCCGTGATCCAGCTGGCCTGCCTGGACAAGGATCTCTCGGCACCGCCGCCGAGCCCCACCGAGGGCGACCGCTACCTCGTGGTGACGTCGAACCCCGGGGGCGCCTGGGCCGGGCTCGCGGGCCAGGTGGTGCACTACGCCGATGGCGTCTGGGCCGGCTTGGTCCCGCGGGCTGGCTGGCTCGCCTACGTGGTGGACGAGGCCGACCTCTACATCTTCGACGGCACCGCCTGGACGAGCGTCCGACGCACCCTCACGATGGTCCAGAGCCTGAGCCGTCTTGGGATCAACACGGAGGCGGACAGCGTCAACCGCCTCGCCGTGAAGGCGGATGCGGCGCTGCTGAGCTGGGACGACGTCACCCCCGGCTCCGGCGACATGCGGGTGAGCGTCAACAAGAAGGCGGCGGCGCGAGACGCGGGCTTCGTGTTCCAGACCGGCTACTCGGCCCGGGCGCTGTTCGGCACCCTCGGGGGCGACGACTTCGTCCTCAAGACCTCGCCGGACGGCGCGGCCTTCACCACCGCGCTCACCGCCTCGGCGGCCACGGGCGTCGTCGCCTTCGCGGCGAGCCCGACGGCGCCGACGCCCGCCCCAGGCGATGCCTCCACCCAGCTTGCCACCACGGCCTTCATCGCCGCCCGGGGCCTCGCCTTCCGCAACCGCCTCATCAACGGCAGCTTCGCGATCAACCAGCGCAACGCGTCGGCATCGCAGCTCGCCTACGCGGCCGGTGCCTACAGCGTGGACCGGTGGAAGGCGGGGGCGAACGGCGCCACCCTGTCGTTCGCCACTGCCGGCAACGGCGACGTGACCGTGACGATCACCGCCGGATCGCTCGTGCAGGTGATCGAGGGCGGCCTCTCCCTGCCGGAGGGCGGTCCCTACGCCCTGTCCTGGCGCGGTACGGCCGCCGGGCGCGTCTATCCCTCCGGCGCCTCCAGCCTACCCGCCTATGCCGGCTCCGGCACGTCCACCACCCTGACGGCTGGATCCAACACGGTGGTCGAGTTCACCGCGGGCACCGTGAGCCTCGCGCAGCTCGAACCGGGCAGGATGGCCACCGCGTTCGAGCGACGGGACGACGAGATGCGCCGCTGTCAGCGCTACTATCAAACCGGAACCCTCATCCTCTTCCGGGCGAACGCCTCCGGCGCATTCGGCGGCGGCGTCGTGCCCCTGCGTATCGCCGGGATGCGGGCCGTTCCGACCGTGGTCGCCGCCAACGACGGCAGCGGCAGCTACACCGGGTCGATCGTGTTCGGTGCGACCAGCCCGGAGGACCTGCGGGTCTGGTTCGGGGCGGCGGGAGCCGCCGGCGACTACTGCCCGGTCGCCTGGACTGCCAGCGCGGAGCTGTGAGCCGGTCGGCCGGCGACAACGCGCCCTTCTGAGGCCCTGCGCCTCCTCCCGCCCAGCTGGCGCGCGGCCATCCCCGACGAGCTTGCGCGGCCGCTCTTTCCATCGTGAGGATGCCATGACTGCACCGCTCGTGCGGGCGACGTTCTTCGCCCGTCTCCGCGCCGCCGGACCATGCGGACCGCACCTCGCGCAGGTTGAGGTCGACGGGCTCTCCGCGCTCCTCGACGCCTGGGAACGGCTGGGCTGGCCCGCCGACCTGCGCCCGATCGCCTACACGCTGGCGACCGCGTGGCACGAGTGCCGGCTCGACCTCTCGATCCGCGAGGAAGGCCTCGGGCGCGGCCACGCCTACGGCACGCCGGTGAACGGTCGGGTCTATTACGGCCGCGGCGCGAGCCAGCTCACGTGGCTTGCCAACTACCGGACCTTCGGCCGGCTGCTTAGGCTCGACCTCGTGGGCGATCCGGATCTGGCGCTCGTGCCGGCGACGAGCGCGGCGATCCTGGTGCTGGGCGCCCGTGACGGCCTGTTCCGGCCCGGCCACACGCTCGGCCGTTACTTCGGGGAGCCGACCGACGATCCGGTGGGCGCGCGGGCCATCGTCAACGGCGATGGGGCGAAGAACGGTGCGCGGATCGCCGCCTACCACCGAAGCTTCCTGGCCGCCCTGGAAGCCGCGCTTCCACCCGCCGCGTCGAGCCCGCAACCGACCGCCTGGTGGCTGCGCCTGCGCGAGGCGGTCCGTCACAACATGCAGAAGGGTGCCTGACCATGGGATTCCTCGCCATCCTCCCCGCGCTGCTCGGCGCCGTCGGCCCGATCCTGGCGCGTGTGCTGCCCGACGAGGGCCAGCGGCTGCAGGTGCAGCTCGACTTGCAAAAGGCCCTGATCGACCAGCAGGGCGACCTCAGCCGGGCCATGGCCGAGGTGATGAAGGCCGATGCCGGCTCCGAGAGCCCGCTCGCCCGCAACGCCCGGCCGATCACCGTGCTGTGGGCCCTGGCCATGATCACCTGGGTCGGCGTCGTGGCGCCGATGCTCGGGCTGCAGGTCGAGGTGGTAACGGCGCTCAAGGGCGTGCCGGCGGAGCTGTGGTCGCTGCTGACCGTGGGCATCGGCGCCTACATGCTGGCGCGCTCGGTCGACAAGATCGTGCCGCAGGTTGTGGGACCGAAGGGGTGAGCCTCGAGAGCCGCGGGAGCGCACCGATGACGGACGAGACTGTACCGCGGACGCGAGCTCCGCGGGCGGGGGGCAGCGCGCGAAGGAGCGGGGCCATGGTAGACACGCTGCCCGAATGGATCGGGCGCCTGATCGAGCGCGTCGAGGCGACCGGTCGTCAGATGGACGTGCTCGGCGGCAAGCTCGATCGGATGGACGAGAAGCTGGAGGGCGTGGCCTACCGGCGCGACATCGAGCTTTTCGTGGCGCGCGACGAGATCGAGCGGCGGATCGACAAGGCGGTGGACGGGGCGAAGTCCGACGCGGCGAAGGGGCTGGCCGAGGTGAACGGGCAGGTGCGGACGCTGTACCGGATCGGCTGGGGGCTGGCCTCGGCGGCGCTGCTGGCGTTCGGGGGGATCGTGCTGGCCAAGGTCGGGCTGACGACGGGGCACTGAACGGATTTGGGATGGGCGCGTATCGCGCGGGAGGCTGCCGGCCTCCGGTGCCGCCCATCAGGGGTCGGGCCACGGATTAAAGCGGTCGCCGGGGCGTCTAATCTCCGTGAACGCAACCTTCCCAGCCCCGCCGGCGGCCCCCGCGCGGGGTTTTTTTCTTCGCCCTCCGGCACCGACCCCTCAGCGCGCCGCCGGGAGTTGGATTAAGTCGGATGCGCCAACGTCTAACCCCTCACTATGCCAAGCTTTGGAATCGTTCGGCATAGGAAGCTGAGTTTCGGGAGGCGTTCTGTGCGTTCAGTTGTTTTTGGCGTCGTCATCGCTGCCCTGCTTCCGATTGCGGTGCAGGCTCAGGAGGCCGGGGATGCGGCCGCGGGCGAGAAGGCGTTCGCCCCCTGCAAGGCGTGCCACAATTTCCAGAAGAACGGCGTGGGTCCCGACCTGAAAGGCGTCGTCGGGCGCAAAGCGGGCACCTATGAGGGTTACAACTACTCAGCGGCTTTGAAGAACTCGGGCATCACCTGGGATGAGGCCAACCTGCACGAGTGGTTGAAGAACCCGAAGGCCAAGGTGCCGGGCAACAAGATGATCTTCCAAGGTTATACGGACGATAAGAAGATCAACGACGTGATCGCCTACCTCAAGACGCAGTCCTGACGCTGAAGTCGCCGAGCCGTTTCGTTTCACGGCTCGGCCCTTTCCGCTATCGGCCTCGCAGGAAGAAAAACCAGATCAACAGGAGGACCGGGATCGGCACTCCCAAAAGCCACAGTAGGCTACCTGTCAGCATGTTCGACTCCTTGGACTGAAGGAGCAACCCTCCGGCTTCGTCCCCTGTTCCGGGGCGCTAGACCCCCGCGGCCTGGCTCGCTCCGTCGCGCCGAAACGCGAGGCGACGGAACGCCTGGGCCATTTGGACGGGCGCCCTGACGCGGAACGCCCCCGTCACCGCTGCGGCATACGCCGGATCGAGCCGATATTGTCCGGCGAGAGATCCGCTTCGAGACTGGCGTGCGGGCGCGGTGCTGCGGCTTTGGCATCAGGGCGCGCGGCAACCGACACCGTCTTGTTGGCGATCGACCCGGTGGTGGCGGGTCCATAACGGCTCGGCCAATCCCCCACCGAGAGGGCCCTGGTGGGCTTCTGGTCGCCGCAGCCCTCGCAAACGGAGACCAACCAGGATTGCCAGAGTCCGGCGGTCTTTTCTCGGACAGAGTCCGCGCGCTCGCGATGCGCGGACGCCAGGGCGACGGTATCGAGATCCGATTGCTGCTGAGGCGCGACCGAGGTCAGGCCCGCATCGCGCTGGCCGCCGCGCTCGTCGAACGGACGATCGCGCCGTTCCGGCGTGACGGACGGACGGATCCGCAAGGACAGCGGATCTGGCGGCGCGGGCTCGGTAGAGCACCCGACGCAGATCTTGGTGGAGATCGCGTCGTCTAAGACCTGCCTCGGCGTCGGGCGCTCGATCGGCGTGACAGATGTTGGGCTGGCATCGCGGCTCGGTGGTTTGGTCTGTCCAACTGCGGTGGTGTTGGCTACTTTCTCTGCCGACAATGCGCCGCCGCCAGTACTCGTTTGATCGGTCTGCGCCAATGCCGCGCCGATTGGCAGGGTGCTGACCAAGGAAGCGGCGATCACGGTTCGGATTGCTGTCATGGCATCCTCCATGACAATACAATCGCTCACATCGCGCTGGGTTCAATGCCTTGCCTCAACTCAATAGCCAGCAGAGGCAATGCGGAGCTGTCCCGAACGCGGATTGCTGCCGCGGGACCTGTTGGCGCAGAGCTTTGAGGTTCGGACGCGTGCGGGCGTGAGGCGATCGCTCGCGAAGCACCAACCGTCAGCGTGCCGTTCGGGATGCTCTCGGCAATACGGCGCGATGCGCGCCGGATCCGTCACGGCGCAGGCAGCCATGCACGGCCGGGTGCATCGACCGAGTGTCCTCGGACATTTTCGGAGAGGAAAAAGCGGGCCCCGGGGCCGAAGCCCCGGGTTCTGTTGCTAGGCGTGCCCACGCCCCGGAAGATTACGCCGCGAGGCGCATCTCCATGCCGACGTTGTCGTTGGCATTTAGAGTTTTGGTCAGGTGCCTGGAACGGGGGTTGCCCGCGCCAAACCGGTCGAGTCCTTACCGAAAGTCGCATCTTACCCTGCCGAAGCAGGACAGAACTCGCGATCCCTTTACCGCCCAGTCGAACCTGTTTCACCCCCACGAGAAGCATCCTGGCAGCGCGCTGTCCGCAATGCCGGACGCTCGCTCTGACCCCGTGTGGTATCGAGGGCAGGATGCTTCTGGTGGAGGCGCCGGGTACCGCCCCCGGGTCCTGAAGCGTTATTATGAACCGGTCATCAACTTCGCGAGGACCTTACTCCGGAAGCGGATCCGCGGTCCAGCAACAAATTGCGCCCCGTGTCGGACACGGAGCCGCGGACCTTCCCCCGGACGCGGGGAATCTTCGGCGTGCGCCGCGGGGGAACCGGGCGCGACCTCAGCCGTAGTGCCGGCACGATGCCGTTTGCACCCCGATGTCCAGCCCTACGCCTACCCAACGACGCGCCCGCCGCGGGACGTCAACGGCCATGTATTCAGGGCACATTCAGTGCCCCCGGTCCACATCTCCTACCAATGCGCTACGCCATCGCCCTCGTTGCTATCGGCCTGACTGCCGCGGCCCTCGCCGCGGGCGGCCTCGGCTCCATGGCCGATGATGGGCCGGCCCCGCAGACGGGCGCAGTTTCCGGCCAGGCGCCGCTTCGGATCGAGACCTGCCTTTCGCCGGCCGACATGCGCGAGGAGGTCGGCGAGCGCCGGGTGATCCCCCCCGTGGCGGCGATCCGGGCGGCCCGGTCGGTGATTCCACGGGCCGAGATCCAGCGGGCGAGCCTCTGCCGTCATGAGGACACCCTCGTCTACATGCTGACTGCCTTGCGCCGAGACGGTCATTTCGTGCACGTCATCGTGGACGCGCGCACCGGCAGTGTGGCTGGGCAATATTAAGCGGGCGCCGAGATCGTTTCGGAGGGGAGTGAACCGTGCGTCTGCTCGTCGTGGAGGATGACAAGGACATCAACCGGCAGGTGGTCGCCGCCCTGGAGGAGGCCGGCTACGTCGCCGACAAGGCCTATGACGGCGAGGAGGGCGGCTATCTCGGCGAGAGCGAGCCTTACGACGCCATCATCCTCGACATGGGCCTGCCCAAGGCGGACGGCGTCACGGTGCTGCAGAAATGGCGCCGGGCCGGGGTGAAGACGCCGGTGATCATCCTCACCGCCCGGGACCGCTGGTCCGACAAGGTCGACGGCTTCGATGCCGGCGCCGACGATTACGTCACCAAGCCCTTCCACATGGAGGAGCTGATGGCCCGGGTCCGCGCGCTCCTGCGCCGCGCCGCCGGCCACGCTTCCAGCCAGATCGCCTGCGGACCGGTCACCCTGGATACGCGCTCCGGCAAGGTCTTCGTCGACGGCGCGCAGGTGAAGCTGACGAGCCACGAATACCGGCTGCTCTCGTACCTGATGCACCATACCGGTCGGGTCGTGTCCCGGGCCGAGCTCACCGAGCACCTCTACGACCAGGATTTCGACCGGGATTCCAACACCATCGAGGTGTTCGTCGGGCGCCTGCGCAAGAAGCTCGCCGTGGACCTGATCCAGACGGTGCGTGGCCTCGGCTACCTCGTGGATCCCAACCAGCCGCCGGCGCGGGTTTGAGCGGGGCGCCGGACCCCGGCACGATGCCGGCGGTCTTCATGCGCGCAGGCGTCGGCGGCCGGTCCAAAGCCCGGAGCCGGACTGATCACAGAGGCGTCTGCCCGTCTTCGCGGCCGGGGACCGCGTACATCCCGGTGCTCCGGAACTCGGTCGGGCTGATCCCGTAGACGCGCCGAAAGACCTTGGCGAAATAGTTGGGATCGGGATACCCGCACCCGCTGGAGACCGCCTTGATGCTGAGCTGACCGTTGGCCAGCAGGCGGGCTGCCAGATCCATCCGTTGCCGAACCACGAACTCGGCCGGTGCGACACCCTTGGTGCGGGTGAACAGGCGGCTGAAATGGGACCGGCTCACGCCGGCAACCGCCGCCAGCGTGTCGATATCGAGTGCACTGCCCAGATTCGCGCGGATAAACGCGATGGTGCGATCGACGGACTCGTTGCCCGTCGCGGCGTCGTTCCGCGCCTCGCGGGCCATCACATCGTCGTAGACCAGCATGATCGCCTGATAGGCCAAGCTGGACGCTTGTCCCGCACCGGACAGGGGCACCCGCAGCGACGAGCAGACGGCCGCGAGGGCATCCACCGTCTCGGTTCGCAGGCGGAAGACCGGCCCGGCGACGCGTAGGATCGCCCGGTTGAGCCGCAGGGCTTCCCGGCCGGTGATCGCGATCCAGAAGAACGACCACTCCTCGCCCGGCTCGATCCAGTAGCGGTGGGTATGCGGGATCGAGACCAGCATGGTCTGCCCGGCTTCGGGCCGCCACAGGCGCCGCTCGTATTGCAGGCGCCCCCGGCCCGCCACGGTGTGCTGCAGGACGGAGAATGGCGTCTGCCCGCGCTTCAGCCCGTCCCAATCGTAGGCGCCCGGCTGCGCCCGCTCGTGCCCGGCGCTCGTCGGCATGACGTGGAAGCCGCCATGCCGGTGCGGGAACGAGATGGTTCTGCGGAAGGGCCCCGCCTGCTCCAGCGCTTCGAGCATAAAATTACCCGCGAAGGTTCCAATTTCCTCTTCCACGGCCCGAGCCCCGGGCGTAGCGTTATCTCACAGCAACAAGAATATTTCTGTGCACGGTCCAGGTGTTGCGGGCCGTGGGAGGGCACGATGGCCAGCTTCAAGATTGCGATCATTGGCGCGGGGAGCGTCGGTTTTACGCGAACATTGGTGCGGGATATTCTGTGCGTTCCTGAATTGCACGATATCGAGGTCGCTCTTACTGATATCAACGCGCGTAATCTCGGCATGATCTCGGAGATCCTGAACAGGATGATCTCCGCCAACGGGCTGCCAACCAAAGTCTCGGCCACGACGGACCGGCGGGGGGCGCTGGCCGGTGCCCGGTACGTGATCAACTGCACCCGGATCGGCGGTCTGGAGGCTTTCGCGGACGATATCCGGATCCCGCTCCGCTACGGCATCGACCAATGCGTCGGGGACACGATCTGTGCCGGCGGCATCCTGTACGGGCAGCGGTCGATCGCGGCACTCCTCGATTTCTGCAAGGACATCCGCGAGGTCGCCGAGCCGGGGGCGCGCATGCTGAACTACGCCAACCCGATGGCGATGAACACCTGGGCGGCGATCGATCACGGCGGGGTCGATACGATCGGCCTGTGCCACGGCATCCAGCACGGCTGGAAGCAGATCGCCGAGGTTCTCGGCGCCGAAGATCCGAACGCGATCGAATACGTCTGCACCGGGATCAACCATCAGACCTGGTACGTCGACATCCGCTGGAACGGCCGGCGCGTGTCGGCCGAGGAACTGCTGGCCGCCTATGAGCGCCATCCGGTCATCTCCAAGCAGGAGAAGGTCCGGATCGACGTCCTGCGCCGCTTCGGCGTCTACTCGACCGAGTCCAACGGCCACCTGTCCGAGTATCTGCCCTGGTACCGCAAGCGCCCCGACGAGATCGAGCGCTGGATCGACCTATCGGACTGGATCCACGGCGAGACCGGGGGCTACCTGCGGGTCTGCACCGAGGGCCGGAACTGGTTCGAGCAGGAGTTTCCGCAATATCTCGCCAGTTCCAGCCGGCTCATCGACCCGGCCCGCAGGACCGTCGAGCACGCGAGCTACATCATCGAGGCACTGGAGACCGGGCGGGTCTATCGCGGCCACTTCAACGTCAAGAACAATGGCCTGATCACGAATCTACCCGCTGACGCGATCGTCGAGAGCACCGGCTTCGTCGATCGGTTCGGCCTCAACATGGTCGCCGGCCTCACCCTGTCGGATGCCTGCGCGGCGCCCTGCATCGCGTCGATCAACGTCCAGCGGATGTCGGTCAAAGCCGCGGTGACCGGGGATCTCGATCTGCTGAAGCAGGCCGTGCTGAACGATCCGCTGGTGGGCGCGGTCTGCACGCCGGACGAGGTCTGGCAGATGGTCGACGAGATGGTCGTCGCCCAGGCCGCGTGGCTGCCGCAATACGCCGGGGCGATCGAGGGCGCGAAGAGGCGGCTCGCGAACGCGACGGTGCGGCGCCGGGACTGGGCCGGGGCCGCGCGGCTCCCGGTCCGGTCGGTCGAGGAGATCCGGACGGCGCAGCGCACCGGCAACGAGACCGTCGCGCCGGACGAGCAGATCGTCGCCTGAGACAACGGCCGGGCGGAGCATCCACCCGGCCGTCAACGACAAGAAACACATCGAGGGAGGAAGACCGTGGGGATCTTCAGGCGCCAGATGCTGGCGATGGCAGCCCTGTTCCCGCTGCTCGCCGCGGGACCCGCATGCGCGGAGCCGACGACGCTCACCTATTGGGTCGCGTGGGACCCGCTCCAGGCCGAGGCCAAGGCGGCGCAGGCAGCCATCGTGGATTTCGAGGCCGCCAACCCCGACATCAAGGTCAAGACGCAGGTCATCGCCTACGACGCCCTGCACGATAAGCTGGTGACGGCGCTCGCGGGCGGCGATGCCCCCGACATCGCCTGGGGCCTGAGCGAGTGGTTCGGCGAGTTCAACAAGATGGGCGTGCTGGCCGACCTCAGCGCCCACGCCAAGACCTGGCCCGACCTCGGCGCGCTGTATCCCAACGTCGTCCGGAATCTGACGATCGACGGCAAGCTGCGGGCGCTGCCCAACTATCTTGGGCTGCGCGCGCTGCTCTATCATGCCGATACGCTGAAGGCGGCAGGCATCGCGGCGCCGCCCAAGACCTGGGACGAGCTGGTTCAGACCTCCGCCGCCATTCAGGCCAAGACCGGAAAGCCGGGCTTCGGCATCGTCGGCAAGGGGGCCCGCGCACCGCAGGAGCTGCTCACCTACCTCGGCCAGAACGGCGTCGAGATCGCCAAGCGGATGCCGGACGGGAAATACCGCAACACCTGGGCCGAGGCGCCCGAGGACCTCGAACGGGCGACCGGGGTGCTGGCGCTGTACGGGCGGCTGCTCTCCGAGAAGGCGATCCCGCCGCAATCGGCCAATTGGGGTTGGGAGGAGGAGGACACCAACTTCGCCCTCGGCCAGTACGCGATGGTGATGAACGGCTCCTGGATGAAGGGCCGCATCGACCAGAATCCACAGACGATGCGGGATGTCGCCGTGGCGCCGCCGCCGGCCGGACGAACGGCCGCGACCTTCTTCGAGATCGCCCCGCTCTACATCTTCACCGGCAAGCACCTCGATGCCACTTGGAAGTTCGCCACCTTCCTGCTGAGCCGGGACGTGCAGACCAAGGTGTTCCCGGATCGCTCGCCGCGCTCCGACGTGACCGGTGATCCGGTCTGGGGCAAGCCGTTCACGGATCTGGTGCCGATCGGCATCGCCTTCCCGCCGATCGTCCTGGGGTCGATCCCGCGCGACATGGAGACCGCCCTCGGGCGCGTGCTCCTCAAGGGCGAGAAGCCACCCGCCGTCGCGGCCTGGCTTGCGCAAGCCATCAACAAGAGCCTGAAACGCTCCGGACAACTCTCGGAATAACCGCCGAACTCGGCTCTCGGGATCCAGGCGCGGGGAGGCGCGGGCGTGACAACCATGGATATGGCAACCGGATCGATCGCGTCCCGGCCGCAGGCCGGCATCGGACGCGCTGCCCGACGCGTCTTCTGGCCGTCGGCGCGGGTCCGGGCCGCCTGCGCTTTCCTCGCCCCGGTCGCGGTCTTGGTCGCGGCCCTCATCGCCGCCCCACTGGCCGGCGTGGTGTGGAACAGCCTGCACCATGCCAGCCTGATCGATGCCACGGTCGGCGGCTTCGCGGGTCTCGACAACTTCCGGATGGTGCTGGACGACGAGCACTTCCTCCCGGCGCTGACGCATACGCTGGTCTGGACCATCCTGTCGGTCGCCGGAGAATATGCCTGCGGGCTCGCCACCGCCCTGGCGCTGGCCCAACCGTTCCGGGGGCGTGCCCTGGTGCGCGGCCTCATCATCCTGCCCTGGGTCATCCCGATCGCCATCGCGGGCGTGAACTGGGCGTGGCTGCTCAATCCCGATTACGGGGTCCTGAATGCCTGGCTGGTCCGTATGGGCGTCCTGGCCGAACCCCATGACTGGCTCGGACGCAGCGAGACCGCTCTGCTCACGGTGACCCTGGTCAATGTCTGGCGCAGCTTTCCCTTCTACACGATCAGCCTGCTGGCGGCGCTGACGTCGATCCCGGACGACCTGTACGAAGCCGCGGCGCTGGATGGCGCCGGAATCGTCCGGCGCTTCTTCGTCATCACGCTGCCGCACCTGCGGCCGGTATCGCTGACCCTGATCGTCATCCACGTGATCTGGACCGCGATCAACTTCGACTTCATCTGGGTGATGACCCAGGGCGGTCCGCTCGACGCGACGGAAACGCTGCCGATCCTGATCTACCGCTACGCCATGCAGGAGTTCGACGTCGGCCTCGCCTGCGCCCTGGCCACCCTGTCGATGGCCGCGATGGCGACGCTCTTCCTCGTCCAGGCCCTCGTCGTCCGGGCGCGGGAGGCCCGCTGATCATGGTGGTCTCCGCACGTCACCGGACCCTGTCCGGGCTCGCCACCGGCTTCGTGCTCGTGTTCTTCGTGGCGTTCTGCGTCTTCCCGTTCCTCTGGATGCTCGACACGGCGTTCAAGCCGGCCGCCGAGGTCTTCAGCACGGCACCGACACTGTGGATCGCGAGCCCGACCCTGAGCAACTTCCGCGCGGTCGTGCTGGAGAGCCCGTTCCTCATCTACTTCGGCAACAGCCTGATCGTTGCCGGAGCCTCGACGATCCTGACCGTCAGCCTCTCGGTCTTCGCCAGCTACGCGATGAGCCGCTGGTCGTATCTGTCGGTGACGCAGATCGTCACCGGGGGGCTGATCGTCTCGCAGATGATCCCCGGCGTCCTGCTGCTGATCCCGCTCTACGTCCTGATCCGCGACATGGGATTGCTCAGCACCTACGCGGCGCTGGTGATCGTCTACTCCACCTTCATGGTGCCGCTCGCCAGCTTCATGCTGAAGGGCTTCTTCGATGCCGTCCCGCGCGAGCTGGAGGAGGCGGCGGCGATGGACGGGTGCTCGCGCCTGGGCTTCATCCGGCGCATCCTCCTGCCGGTGACGCTCCCGGGCCTGATGGCGATCGCCGTCTTCGCCTTCATCGCCGCCTGGAACGAGTTCATGTTCGGCTACGTGCTGATCAACGACGATGCCCGCCGGACGCTGACGCCGGGCATCATGCTCTTCAAGGGATCGCACCAGACGGATTGGGGCTCGCTGACCGCCGCCTCCGTGCTGGCCGCGGTGCCGGTGGCGCTCGGCTTCGTCTACGTGCAGCGGTTCCTGATCACCGGCCTCACCGCGGGTGCGGTGAAGGGCTGATCCGGCGCGGATCGTTGAACAACGTCAAAGGGTTCGGTGTGCGATGACGTCCATCCGCCTGCGGCAGGTCTCGAAGACGTTCGGCGAAAAGACCGTGATTCCGCCCCTCGATCTGGAGATCGCGGGTGGTGAGTTCGTCGTCTTCGTCGGGCCCTCGGGCTGCGGGAAATCGACCCTGCTGCGCCTGATCGCCGGTCTGGAGGAGATCTCCGGCGGCACGATCGAGATCGACGGGCGGGATGTGAGCCAGGCTCCGCCGGCTGAGCGCGGCCTTGCCATGGTGTTCCAGTCCTACGCCCTCTACCCACATATGAGCGTCGCGGAGAATATCGGCTTCCCGCTGAAGATGGCCGGCGTGCCGAAGGCGGCGATCGCCGGGAAGGTGGCGGAGGCGGCGAGCCGGCTCAACCTGACCGAGCTTCTCGAGCGCCGTCCGAGCCAGCTGTCGGGCGGCCAGCGCCAGCGCGTGGCCATCGGCCGGGCCATCGTCCGCGCGCCGAAGGCGTTCCTGTTCGACGAGCCGCTCTCGAACCTCGACGCCGCCCTGCGGGCCGGCATGCGGATCGAGATCTCCGAGCTGCACCGGCAGCTCGGCACCACGATGATCTACGTCACCCATGATCAGGTCGAGGCCATGACCATGGCCGACACGATCGTGGTGCTCAACAAGGGCCGCATCGAGCAGATCGGCTCGCCCCTGGAGATCTACAACACGCCCGCCAACCTGTTCGTGGCGCAGTTCATCGGCTCGCCGACGATGAACATCCTCCGCGGCCCGGCGGCGGACGCGCTGGGCGCCCCGGTCATCGGGATCCGGCCCGAACATCTCACGATCGTGCCCGCTGCCGGCAACGGCACGGCCGACGGGCTGCCCGGCATCGCCGCTCTCTCAGAGCACCTGGGATCCGACACGTTCGTCCATGTTCGGCTGAACGAGGGTGCGACCGTGAATGCCCGTGTGACCGGTGAATTCCGGATCGACCGCGGTGCCCCGGTGATGGTCGTCCCCGAGCGGGCGCATCTGCACCGCTTCACCGCGAACGGCGAAGCCCTGCGCATCTGATCATCAAAGCCTCTCATGGAGCGCCCGCGACCGGGCGCTTTCCCCCGGCACGCGACGGTGCTGCGGGCGTCCCTCAAGCGGCTCCCAGTTCTGATCGACGACACGCGTTCCTGACAACCGGCCCACCGCAAGGTGCGGCCGGCAAAGCCGTTTGTCGTCGGCAGAAGAGCCAGGCCCGTGAAGCGGTATGGCAGGGGCGACCCCCCATCACCCGGAGGTCCACATGTCGGATAGCACCACGCACGCTCAGACGAGCGACGGGTCAGACAATACCGTGAAGGCCGATTTTTGGAACAAAGCAAGAACCGGAGCCTTCCGTGGCGGCGCGAGCGGCTTCCTCTACGGTCTCGGCGACGACGGCGTCCCGACGCAGGCCCTGATCAACGGGGCGCACATCACCAACGCCTCGCAGAAGGCCCCGTACGGAACCCAGCACCCGTCGGGCGATGTCCTGGAAGTCGAGAAGAGCTTCTTCGCCGGTTACGGCAAGGACATGTGCATCTACATTCAGGACTATTACCCGGACTGGGCCTACAACGGCGGCGTGCGCCCCGGCGATACCCGGACCTACAACCTGAAGGACGGGACATTCGCGGAGACTGCGAACGGAGTCTGGGACTATCTCGAAGTCATCGAGTTCGTGACCGAAGCGGTCGCCACCCAGTCGGCTCGTCCCGAGCGCTACGTCTTCGTTCCGTTCAACGAGCCCGATGGCGGGAACTGGTACGCGAACTGGTCCAAGATGAAGCAGCAGTTCCTGGACGACTGGAAGGCGGCCTACGACAAGATCCAGGCCGTCTGGGCTCGCCACGGACTCGGCCATGCGCGGATCGGCGGCCCCGCCCACACGCAGTGGCGCAAGGACCAGTCGACCGACCTGCTGACCTTCGCGCGCGACAACAAGTGTCTTCCAGATGTCTTCATCTGGCACGAGCTGGGGGTCGACAATCTGAAGACTTATCCGATTCACTATCAGGAGTATCGCGCTGTCGAGACTTCGCTCGGCATTTCGCCGATCGCGATCAACATCACCGAATACGGCATGCTGCGGGACATGAGCGTTCCGGGCCAGCTCATCCAGTGGATGTCCCTGTTCGAGCAGACGAAGATCGATGCTCAGGCCGCCTACTGGAACTATGCCGGCAATCTGTCCGACAACACCGCGCGGCCGGCGGGAGCCAACGGCGGTTGGTGGATGTTCAAGTGGTATGGCGATCTCGACGGGAGCGAGACCGTTCAGATGACGACGCCGTCCGCCAAGACGGCCGACATGCTTCGGGCGATCGGTGCCATCGATACGGACAACCGGCGAGCCACGATCCTGTGGGGCGGCCAGGATGGCGATGTCGCGCTGGCTGTCACGGGGCTGGATACGGCCCTGTTCGGAACCAGCGTGGACATCGAGGTCAGGCAGGTCGTGCATTGCGGCACGGAAGGACTCTCGGAAACCCCGCGGGTCATCCAGGCCGCGCGGAAGATCGACCTCACGAATGGCGGTTTCAGCCTCACCGTTCCGGGCTGCGACCGGTATTCCGGCTATCAGATCCTGATCACGCCGGCCCAACTGCGTGATGTGGTCCAGTCGTTCTCCTCACAGACGTGGCTGATCTCGGCCGAGGCGGAAAACCTCTCCATCACGAACGCCAAGGTCTTCTCGCATAGCCCCACCGCGTCCAATGGCTGGCAGTTCCTGGCGTCCGGCGGCCGCGATGTCGGCCAGTTCAACGATCCCGGATCGCGGCTCGATTGGAAGGTCACCGTTCCGAAGGACGGATTGTATCGCCTTCAGGTGATCGGATCGACACCCGGAACGCCCGGGCGGCATGCCCTGTTCGTGGATGGAGAAGATCAGGGGCTCATTCAATACGCGGCGGATCTTTCTTTGACGACCACGGATCGGTGGAATTACCGGGGCAGCGCCGAGCGGTCCGTCGTGCTGACAGCCGGTGAGCATACGCTGTCCATCCGGGCGAGTTCCGACGGGGTCTCGAAGCTGCCCGGGTCCGACATAACCCTGGACAAGTTGTTCCTCAAATACCTCGGCGATGGCGAGGTCACCGAATACCCGTCGACCACCTTCCGCTTGAGTGGCGGATCGAAACTGGACTGGGGGATCGATGACGCGGGCTACGCGGTGCTTCCGGATCAAGGGGCGGCCCATCTCTACGTGACGGCGATCGAGCGCGGCTATTACGATGTGGTGCTCGCGTGGTCCTCGTCCGGGCCGGCGGCAATCACGCTGTCCCTGAACGGGCGTGATCTGCCGATTCCCTCTGCCGACCAGGCCGGCCGCTGGCAGAGCGGGCTGACCGTTCATCTCACGGAGGGGATCAACGAGATCGTTCTCACGTCATCTGCCGAGCTGCGCGTTCAAACGCTCACGACCAAGAGAAACTCCGGGGCGGATGCGAACGCCTATCGGGTCTCCGCCGAGAAGGCGCAGGTGCTGGGCTCCGCGAAGTTCGTGACCGTCAAGCAGTCCGACGGCTCCAACGTGTCCGGCAGCGGCTACGTGACCGGTCTCGGTGGCGGGGCGGCCAACGCGCTTCAGATCAGCCGGCCCGCTTCGGTCGGATCGGGCGATTACGATGTCACGATCGTGTATTCGAATGCACAGGTTGCCGGCAAGCATGAGTACAATCCGCAGGTCGTGGATCTGAAGATCTCCATCTCGGAAGCCGATGATCTCGTCGGATCGACGCGCTTGAGGTACACGTATAGCTGGGTGAGCTTCTGGCAGAAGACCCTGCCGGTCACGCTGAAGACGAACGACACGCCCTTGACGATTTTCAGCCCTGGCGATGTCGGGCCGTACATCGATGCGGTCGTGCTTGCCCCCGTGCAGCCAACGCGGTCTTTCACGTCTCCGATTGTGTGAGGTGAGGGCGCCGTCACTCTGCACGGCGCCCATGGGGCGTCGGCCTTTCTGAAGGAGGTTTCGACGCGCCGCCTTCCGTGACGAAGGCTCATCGCGTGGGCCGGCCCTCTCCGAATGGGGGAACCGGCTCGCCCCGAGCAGCCGGCATGCATTCTTGACCCGGACGAAGCGGCGCTGCAGATCGGGGCGGCGGCAGGCCGGGCCGCCAGGGGCCGTACTTGAGGGACCGGGTCGCGTGGTGACCGCGTCGTGATTGACCTGATCGGCCTCTTCTCCCTGCGCCGCCGCTCCATCGCGGTGCGGCTCGCCGTCTCGGCCTTCCTGTCGAGCTCCGCGATCCTGCTGATCGCTGCCTGGATCCTCACGACCCTCTACCGCGAGAACACCGAGCGCGCCTTCGACAGCCGTCTGCTCGTCTTCACCAACAACCTCGCCACCGATCTCGTCTCGCCGAACGATCCCGAGAGCCGGACCTTCTCGCTGGGCGATCCGCGCTTCGATCTGCCCCTGTCGGGCTGGTACTGGCAGGTCGGCAAGCCCGATGCGAAGCCCCGGGACGTGCGCACCTCCCGCTCGCTGGTCGGCGTGCCGCTGCCGCCCGCCACCGATTCCGAGGGCAAGATCGGGGTCGGGCAGATCCGCCAGGGCTACGGCCGGGCGCAGGACGGGCGCCTCCTGCGCATCATGGAGCGGGACGTCGATCTCGGCGAGGAGGGCCGCTACACGGTCCGGGTCGCCGGGCCGGCGGACGAGATCGTCAACGATGTCGACCGCTTCCGCAATTCGCTGACCATCACGTTCGGCCTGCTCGGCCTGTCGCTGGCGCTCACCACCCTGCTGCAGATCCGGTTCGGCCTTGCACCCTTGAAGAAGATGCGCGCGGCTTTGGGCGCCGTCCGCCGTGGCGAGGCCGACCGGATCACCGGCACCTATCCGCGCGACATCGCCCCGCTCACCGGCGAGGTGAACCTGCTGATCGAGACCAACCGCGAAATCCTGGAGCGCGCCCGCACGCAGGTCGGCAACCTTGCCCACGCCCTCAAGACGCCGCTCTCGATCATCGTCAACGAGGTCGGCGCCTCGGACGCACCGGAGGAACTGGCCCAGAAGATCCGCGAGCAGGCGGCGGTGATGCGCGATCAGGTGAACTACCACCTCGACCGGGCGCGGGCCGCCGCGCTCGCCGGCACGCTCGGTACCTCGACGGAGGTCGAGCCGGCGCTGGCCGGCCTCGTGCGCACCTTCGGCAAGATCTATCGCGACAAGGACATCGCCTACGACGTCCACGTCCCGCCAGGCCTGCGCTTCCGAGGGGAGCGCCAGGACTTCGAGGAGATGGTCGGCAACCTTGTCGATAACGCCTCGAAATGGGCCCATGCCCGTGTGGCGATCCGGGCGGAGGCTGTGACCAAAGCCGATTATCCCCACTTGGTCGTCGCCATCGAGGATGACGGTCCCGGTCTTCCGCCGGAGGCGCGCCAGGCCGTGCTCGGCCGGGGGCGGCGGCTCGACGAATCGAAGCCCGGTTCCGGTCTCGGCCTGTCCATCGTGGCGGATCTCGCCACGCTCTATCGGGGTCGCTTCACGCTGGAGGAGGCGGCGCTCGGCGGCCTGCGGGCGGTGCTGGAGGTGCCGGGCGATGCGCCCGTGGGTGCGGCGGCGCATTGACGCGATCCAGGGCACCGGATCGTGTTTCGCGGTCCGGTCCAAGTCTTCGTGCCACTGTGTCCTTTGTCTTCGCTCTTGTCTTCGCGCGGCAGTTGCGTGACACCGTGCCGCCGCCGGGGGGCGTCGTGGCGTTCCGCCGCCGGCTCCACATGGTGTGGAGAGACGTACGGGCCGGTTCGGCCCGCTGGCGAAGGTTCGATGACGGCGATCTGGTTCATTCTGGCGGCCATGACCGCGGCGGCCGTCCTGGGCCTGCTCTGGCCGTTGTCGCGGCGCGCCGTCGTGCCGACTGGCGAGGCGGGTGGCACCGCGATTGCCACCGAGACCGCCTTCTACGAGGATCAGATCGCCGAAATAGCGCGTGATCAGGAGCGCGGCCTGATCGCCCCGGAGGAGGCCGAGTCCGCCAGGGCGGAGGCGGGTCGGCGCCTGCTTCGGGCAAGCCGCGAGGTCAGGCTGGAGGCCGAGGATGCCGGCATCGTCGAGGCCGCGCGCCCGGCCGAGCCGCGCCTGCGCCGGCGTCGGGCGGCCTCGGCCTTCGCGGTCTCCACCATTCCGCTGGTGGCGCTGATCGCCTACGGCCTCTACGGCTCGCCGGAACTGCCGGCGCAGACCGAAGCCGACCGGCAGGCGACCCGCGGCGGCACCGACGAGTTGATGAAGGCCGTCGGGCAGATCGAGGCGCGGCTCGCCCGCGATCCGAATGACGCCCGTGGCTGGGCGGTGCTCGCCCCGGTCTACATGCGCACCGGCCGTTTCGACGATGCCGCCCGCGCCTACGGCAACATCGCCCGGCTGAAGGGCGAGACCGCCGAACTCCTGGCCGATCAAGCCGAAGCCCTCACGGCGGCGGGCGACGGCACCGTCACCCCCGAAGCCAAAGCGCTGTTCGAGAAGGCGCAGGCCAAGGATCCGAATGCGCCGAAACCCCGGTTCTTTCTCGCCCGTGCCGCCGAGCAGGCGGGCGATACCGACGGGGCGATCCGCCAGCTCGCCGCCCTCGAAGCTGCCAGCGCGCCGGACGCGCCGTGGCTCGGGATCGTCCGGCAGAGCCTGGCGCGCCTCAAGGGTGAGCCTGCGCCGCCGCCCTCGGTGCCGCAGGCGGCCCCGAAGGTCCCGGCCGAGCAGCAGGCCGCGATCCGCGGCATGGTCGACGGGCTCGATGCCCGGTTGAAGGCCGGCAGCGGCACACCGGACGAGTGGCTGCGACTGGTTCGGTCCCGGGCCGTGCTGGGTGAGCACGATCAGGCCACCGCGGCCCTGGCCCGTGCCCGGACGGCGCTCGCCGCCGATCCTCAGGGTTTGGCGCAGGTCGAGCAGGGCGCTCGTGCCATTGGTCTGGAGCCGGCGGGTGGGTCGTCGCGTTTGACCGAGCCGGCCCCGGCGCCAGCCGGACCGGCGGCCCGGGCCGAGACCGAAGCCGCGATGGCAGCCGTGCGCGCCATGCCGCAGGCGGAGCGCGACGCCGCCATTCGCGGCATGGTCGAGGGGCTCGACCGGCGCCTCGCCGCCCGGGGCGGTACGCCGGACGAGTGGATGCGCCTCGTGCGTTCCTACAGCGCGCTCGGCGAGCGCGAACAGGCGGTCAGGACCCTGGATCGCGCCCGGATGGCGCTCGCCGCCAACGGCGATGCGGTGACGCGGCTCGACGGACTCGCCCGGGAACTCGACCTGCCGCCGAAGCCCAATCCCTGAGCGTGACCGTCACGCGGCGACGGCCGTACGACAATCGGTCCTGATGCCCGCCCTTGACCGGCGCTCTCCTGAGGCCGACACCCTGAGGAGCTAGAATGAGAACGGTTCGGGGTTGGGCGGGCGACCGCCGACCGGACCGCGGGGTGGAAGTATCGTGACGCGTAAGAGCCGCCGCCTGATCCTGATTGCCGCCTGCGGCAGCGTGCTGGCGCTCGCGGTGGGGCTGATCCTGTTCGCCATGAGCGGCTCGATCGTGTTCTTCCGTTCGCCCACCGACATCGCGCTTCAGAGCATCGCACCAGGAACCCGCCTGCGACTCGGCGGCCTCGTGAAGGACGGTTCGCTCAAGCGCGGACCGGACCAGACGGTGGACTTCGCCGTAACCGACACGAACGCCACCATCGAGGTCCAGTATAAGGGGTTGCTGCCGGACCTGTTCCGCGAGGGGCAGGGCGTGGTCGCCGAGGGCGTCTTGGAGCCGGGCGGCCAGTTCCGCGCCGACACCGTGCTCGCCAAGCATGACGAATCCTACATGCCCCGCGAGGTGGCCGACGCGCTGAAGGCGCAGGGGCGTTGGCAGGAGGGCGGCCCGAACAAGGCGGCCCCCGCCGTCAAGTCATCCACCGCCGCGGCGGATTCGACCCTCGGCCCCCGCAGCGAGCGGTGAGAGAACCTGCATGATCGTCGAGACCGGCCATTTCGCGCTCGCGCTCGCCCTGGCGATCTCCCTCGTCCAGATGGTGATGCCGATCTGGGCTGCCCGCTCGGGCGACCCGGCACTCCGCCAGATCGCCTCGCAGGCGGCGCTCGGCGCCTTCGCCTGCATCCTGTTCGCCTTCGCGGCGCTTACCTACGCGCACGTCACTTCGGACTTCTCGGTCCAGAACGTCGTTGAGAACTCGCACACGCAAAAGCCGCTGATTTACAAGATCTCCGGCGTCTGGGGGAACCACGAGGGCTCGATGCTCCTGTGGGTGCTGATCCTCACCCTGTTTGGCGCCTGCGTGGCGGCGGCGAAGAACTCCGTGCCGCCGCGGTTGCGAGCCAACACGCTCGGCGTGCAGGGATTGATCACCTTCGTGTTCGTGCTGTTCATCATCACGACCTCGAACCCGTTCAGTCGCGTCATCCCGGCGCCGCTGGAGGGCAACGATCTCAACCCGCTGCTGCAGGATGTCGGGTTGGCGATCCACCCGCCACTCCTCTACATCGGCTATGTCGGCTTCTCGATCAGCTTCGCCTTCGCGGTCGCCGCGCTGATCGACGGGCGGATCGACGCCGTCTGGGCCCGCGCCGTGCGGCCCTGGACGCTCACCGCCTGGAGCTTCCTGACGCTGGGCATCGCGATGGGCTCCTACTGGGCCTATTACGAGCTTGGCTGGGGCGGCTGGTGGTTCTGGGATCCGGTCGAGAACGCCTCTCTGATGCCGTGGATCGCCGGCACGGCGCTGCTGCACTCAACCGTGGTTATGGAGAAGCGCGACGCCCTGAAGGTCTGGACGGTGCTGCTCGCGATCCTCACCTTCTCGCTCTCGCTGATCGGCACGTTCCTTGTTCGCTCGGGCGTGATCACGTCGGTCCATTCCTTCGCCACCGACCCGACCCGCGGCGTCTTCATCCTGGCGATCCTGATACTGTTCATCGGCGGCTCGTTGACGCTGTTCGCGTGGCGGGCGCCGCTGCTGCGGCAGGGTGGGCTGTTCGCACCGATCTCCCGCGAGGGGGCGCTCGTCCTCAACAACCTGTTCCTGGTCGCGGGCTGCGCCACGGTGCTGGTCGGCACGCTCTATCCGCTGCTCCTCGAGATGCTGACCGGCGAGAAGATCACGGTCGGGCCGCCCTTCTTCAATTCCACCTTCGTGCCGCTGGCGATCCCGCTCCTGCTGATCGTCCCGGCCGGGCAGGCTTTGGCCTGGAAGCGCGGCGACGTGCTCGCCGCCGCGCAGCGCCTGTTCGCTGCCCTGGCGCTGGCCCTAGTGGTCGGTTTCGGGGTGCTGGCCCTGACCTGGGGCGGCCCGGTGATGGCGCCGGTGGGGATCGGCCTCGGTGTCTATCTGCTGATCGGCTCGGCGCTGGAGATCGTCTCCCGTGCCCGGGGTTATGGATCGAGCCGGGCCCGCTCGCTCGGCCAGATCGGGCGCCGCGCCATCGGTCTGCCGCGCTCGGCCTGGGGCACGGCGCTGGCTCATGCCGGCGTCGGCGTGGTGGTGTTGGGTATCGCCGCGCAGGGATGGGCCGCGGAGGGGCTGGCGACCCTTAAGCCCGGTCAGAGCCTGACGACGGGGCCCTACACGGCGACCCTGGAGCGCGTCGCGCCGCGCAAGGGGCCGAACTACGAGGAGGCCGCCGCATATCTCACGATTCGGACCCGCGCCGGCGACGAGGTCGGGCAGGTGGAGACTGGCAAGCGCTTCTATCCGAGCCGCAAGATGGCGGTGACGGAATCCGGCCTGCTGACGATTGGGGTGAGCCAAGTTTATGCGAGCCTCGGCGAGATCGGCCAGGACGGCAGCGTCGGCCTGCGGCTGTACTACAAGCCGCTGGTGCTGCTGATCTGGCTCGGCGCCGTGGTGATGGCGGCGGGCGGTGGCCTCTCGCTCACGGACCGTCGGATGCGCGTCGGCGCCCCCGCCAAGGCGAAGGCGCGGCCGCTGCCCAACGCGGTGCCGGCCGAGTGAGGATGGACATGAAGGCCTCCGCGTCTCTCCCGCTCCCGATTGACGGGGCAAGTGCCCTGCGCAGCGGCAGCGAAAGCGGCATGCGGGGTCGTTTCGGCGCTGCTGTCCTCCTGCTCTCCGTGCTCCTTACCCCCGCCTACGCCGTCCAGCCCGACGAGGTGCTGAAGGATCCTGTCCTCGAGCATCGCGCGCGCGAGATCTCGGCCGAGCTGCGCTGCCTCGTCTGCCAGAACCAGTCGATCGACGATTCCGACGCGCCGCTCGCCAAGGACCTGCGTCTGATCGTGCGCGAGCGCTTGGAGAAGGGCGACAGCGACAAGTCGGTGCTCGACTACGTCGTGGCGCGCTACGGCGAGTTCGTGCTGCTGCGCCCGGTCTTCGCCCCGCACACCCTGCTGTTGTGGCTGACGCCCGTGCTTGCCGTGCTGCTCGGCGGATTCGGCATCTGGCGCCTCGCGCGCCGCCGAGTGCCGGCGACCGGTCGAAGCTTGTCGGCCGCCGAGGAGGCGGAGGTCGCCGCGCTCCTGAGACGGGAGTAATATCCAGGCCGCCGCGATTCGCTCGTTCGGCTCGGCACGAGTCTTGGATCGGGCATCGTGGGCCGCGTGTTCGGCGGCGTGCCCGGGGGCAGGACGATGACGGCCGCTACGCTCACCATCTCAAGCCGCAACTATTCCTCGTGGTCCCTGCGGGGCTGGCTGATCTGCCGGATGTCGGGTCTCGATTTCGAGACGGAGGTCCTGTCCGGCACCGATGCCGGCAGCCGGGCCGAGCTGCTCCATCTGTCGCCCTCGTTCCTCGTGCCGCGTCTGCGCCACGGCGACGTAGTGGTCTGGGATACGCTCGCCATCGCGGAATATCTCGCCGAGACGTTTCCGGAGGCCGGCTTTCTGCCGGGCAACATCGCGGAGCGTGCCCATTGCCGCTCGATCGCCGGTGAGATGCATTCCGGTTTCGTGAATCTGCGCTCGGCGCTGCCAATGAACCTCCGCGCTTTCCATCCCGCCTTCCGCGTATTCAACGGCGCGAAGGCCGATATCGAGCGCATCGTCACGATTTTCGACGATTGCTTGGACCGCTATGACGGGCCCTTCCTGTTCGGGGCCAAGCCCTGCCTCGCTGACGCCCTGTACGCACCCGTCTGCACCCGCTTCCGAACCTACGATGTCGCCCTCCCACCCCGCGCCGCCCTGTATCGCGACACGATCCTGCACTGGCCGTTGATGGTGGAATGGGCCGAGGCCGCCGCCGACGAGCCGGATGAGATCGAAGAACTCGAAATGGAGTTCTGACCCGTCAGGGCGCGAATGGGCTGTTCCGGCTAGGGCGCCTCGAAGGGATTCCTCGGCGGCACAATGATCGATGGTCCGTTATCGAGCGGCTTGACCGCGCGTACAAGGTCGCCAAGGCCGCAGGCACGCGCGCTTACGCCACGCCGGAGTTGCAATTTTTTGCATGGCACCAATTCATGGTGCGGCACACACGTGACCGGTTGATGCTTTGCCGGTTGTAAAAACCTTTTTTCTGACAGCCGCTTAACATGTCACCCTGCTTTTCGCACAAAGCGGGTGACAGCGCGACAGACATCCTTTGTCATGCGACCGGACTGCGCGATTGAAGCGAACCGGCATTTCTGTTCCTCTTCGCATTAGAACAGGAACAGACTGGGCTGGAAACCATGGCGCGTCACGAGCCCTGGAGCGCCGAGCGCGCCACCGGGATCATCGCTGAGCACACCCATCTCGAAGGGGCCACGCTGCCGATCCTGCACGCGTTGCAGGAAACATTCGGCTACGTGGATTCCGGCGCCGTGCCGCTGATCGCCGACGCGCTGAACCTGTCGCGCGCCGAAGTGCACGGCTGCATCACCTTCTACCACGACTTCCGCGCCCACCCGGCTGGCCGGCACGAGGTGAAGCTGTGCCGGGCCGAGGCCTGCCAGGCCATGGGCTCCGATACGCTCCATCGCGAGATCCTCGGCCGCCTCGGCTGCGGCTGGCACGAGACCACAGCGGATGGCAGCGCCACGGTGGAGCCGGTCTATTGCCTCGGCCTCTGCGCCAACGGCCCGGCCGCCCTCATCGACGGTGAGCCGCTCGCCCACCTGACCGCAGACGCCCTTGAAGCCGCTTTGACGGAGGTGCGCCAGTGAGCGTCACGCTCTACGTTCCCCGCGACGCCGTCGCCCTGGGCCTTGGTGCCAACAAGGTCGCCCGCGCGCTGTTTGCCGGCGCCGAGCGCCGAGGCCTCGACGTGACCATCGTCCGCACCGGATCCCGCGGTCTGGCGTGGCTGGAACCGATGGTCGAAGTCGGCACGCCGGAGGGGCGCATCGCCTACGGGCCGGTCAAGCTCGCCGATGTCGAGGCGTTGCTGGATGCCGGCCTGACCCAGGGCGGCGACCATGCCCTGCGCCTTGGCGACCCGGAAAAGATCCCGTTCCTCGCCCGGCAACAGCGCCTGACCTTCCACCGCTGCGGCGTGATCGATCCGGTCTCCGTGGACGATTACCGGGCTCATGGCGGCTATCGCGGCCTTGAGGCGGCTCTGAAGCTCGATGCCGAGGGCATCGTGGCGGCGGTGCGCGAGTCCGGCCTGCGTGGCCGGGGCGGTGCTGGCTTCCCGGCCGGCATCAAGTGGAACACCGTGATGCTCGCCAAGGCGGACCAGAAGTATGTGGTCTGCAACGCCGACGAGGGTGATTCCGGTACCTTCGCCGACCGGATGATGATGGAGGGCGACCCCTTCAACCTCATCGAGGGCATGACCATCGCGGGCGTGGCGACGGGAGCCACTCGTGGCTACATCTATCTGCGCTCCGAGTATCCGCAGGCCTTCGCGACCCTCAAGGAAGCGATCGCCAACGGTATCCAGGCCGGGGTGCTCGGTGACGACGTTCTCGGCTCGGGCAAGAGCTTCCACCTGGAAGTGCGCCTTGGGGCGGGCGCCTATATCTGCGGCGAGGAAACCTCGCTGCTGGAGAGCCTGGAGGGCAAGCGCGGGATCGTGCGCGCCAAGCCGCCGATCCCGGCGCTGAAGGGCTTCCTCGGCAAGCCGACGCTGGTCAACAACGTCATGACCTTCACGGCCGTGCCGTGGATCCTGCACAACGGCGCCAAGGCCTACGCCGATTACGGCATGGGCCGGTCGCTCGGCACCCTCCCGATCCAGCTCGCCGGCAACATCAAGCATGGCGGCCTGATCGAGATGGCCTTCGGCATCACCCTGCGGCAGGTCATCGAGGATTTCGGCGGCGGTACGCGCTCGGGCCGGCCGGTCCGGGCCGTGCAGGTCGGCGGGCCACTGGGCGCCTACTTCCCCGATCATCTCCTCGACACGCCGCTGGATTACGAGGCGATGGCCGCCCAGAAGGGCCTCGTCGGCCATGGCGGCATCGTGGTGTTCGACGACACCGTCGACATGGCGGCCCAAGCTCGCTTCGCCTTCGAGTTCTGCGCCACCGAGTCGTGCGGCAAGTGCACGCCCTGTCGCGTTGGCGCGACCCGCGGCGTCGAGACCATGGACAAGGTGATCGCCGGCATCCGGCCGGAGGCGAACCTCAGCCTGATCGCGGATCTCTGCGAAGTTATGACCGATGGGTCGCTCTGCGCCATGGGTGGGCTGACGCCGATGCCCGTCATGAGCGCGATCACCCATTTCCCCGAGGATTTCACCCGCGCGGGCTCGCTGCCCGTCGCGGCCGAGTGAGGAGGCTCCCATGGCCCTCATCAAAGAGATCGACTACGGCACGCCGATCCGCGTCGCCGAGCAGACGGTCACGCTGACCATCGACGGCATGTCGGTGACCGTGCCGGCCGGCACCTCGGTGATGGCGGCGGCGATGCACGCCGGCACGCAGATCCCGAAGCTCTGCGCCACCGACTCGCTGGAGCCGTTCGGTTCCTGTCGCCTCTGCCTCGTAGAGATCGAGGGGCGGCGCGGCACGCCTGCCTCCTGCACGACCCCGGCCGAGAACGGCATGGTGGTGCACACGCAGAACGAGAAGCTCGCCAAGCTTCGCAAGGGCGTGATGGAGCTCTACATCTCCGATCACCCGCTGACCTGCCTGACCTGCGCAGCCAACGGCGATTGCGAATTGCAGGACATGGCTGGCGTCGTGGGTCTGCGCGACGTGCGCTACGGCTACGACGGCGACAACCACGTCGCGCCGACCGCCGAGAAGTACCTGCCGAAGGACGAGTCGAACCCGTACTTCACCTACGACCCGTCGAAGTGCATCGTCTGCAACCGCTGCGTCCGCGCCTGCGAGGAGGTCCAGGGCACCTTCGCGCTGACCATCGCAGGGCGAGGCTTCGACAGCCGCGTGGCGGCCGGCCCGACTAACTTCTTCGAATCCGAGTGCGTGTCCTGCGGCGCCTGCGTGCAGGCCTGCCCGACCGCGACCCTCCAGGAAAAGTCGATCCACGAATTCGGTCAGCCCGAGCACGCCGAGGTGACGACCTGCGCGTATTGCGGCGTCGGTTGCTCGTTCAAGGCCGAGATGCAGGGCGAGCGGGTCGTCCGCATGGTCCCGTACAAGGGCGGCAAGGCCAACGAGGGTCATAGCTGCGTCAAGGGCCGCTTCGCCTACGGCTATGCTACCCATAAGGACCGCATCACCAAGCCGATGATCCGCGAGAAGATCACGGATCCGTGGCGTGAGGTCTCCTGGGAGGAGGCGATCGACCGGGCCGCGAGCGAGTTCAAGCGGATCCAGGCCAAGTACGGCAAGGATTCGGTCGGCGGCATCACCTCGTCGCGCTGCACCAACGAGGAGGCCTACCTCGTCCAGAAGCTGGTGCGCGCCGCCTTCGGCAACAACAACGTCGATACCTGCGCCCGCGTCTGCCACTCGCCGACCGGTTACGGCCTGATGTCGACGCTCGGCACCTCGGCCGGCACCCAGGACTTCAAGTCGGTCGAGAATTCCGACGTGATTCTGGTGATCGGCGCCAACCCGACCGACGGCCACCCGGTCTTCGGCTCGCGCATGAAGAAGCGCCTGCGCGAGGGCGCCAAGCTGATCGTCGCCGATCCGCGGAAGATCGATCTGGTGAAGTCGCCCCACATCAAGGCCGACTTCCACCTGCCGCTGAAGCCCGGCTCCAACGTCGCCTTCATCAACTCGCTGGCGCACGTGATCGTCACCGAGGGGCTGATCGACGAGGCCTATGTCCGCGAGCGCTGCGACCTGCCCGAATTCGAATCCTGGGCGCGGTTCATCGCTGAGGAGCGGCACTCCCCGGAGGCGCAGCAGCAATTCACCGGTCTCGACCCGGCGGAGGTCCGCGGTGCGGCCCGGCTCTACGCCAAGGGCGGCGCGGCCGGCATCTACTACGGGCTGGGCGTCACCGAGCACAGCCAGGGCTCGACCATGGTGATGGGCATGGCCAACATCGCCATGGCCACCGGCAACATCGGCAAGCTCGGCGCCGGCGTGAACCCGCTGCGCGGCCAGAACAACGTCCAGGGCTCCTGCGACATGGGCTCGTTCCCGCACGAGCTCACCGGCTACCGCCACGTCTCGGACGATGCCACCCGCGAGAGCTTCGAGGCGCTCTGGGGCGCCAAGCTCGACAGCGCGCCGGGCCTGCGCATCACCAACATGCTGGATGAAGCCGTCGATGGCAGCTTCAAGGGCCTCTACATCCAGGGCGAGGACATCGCGCAGTCGGATCCCGACACGCACCATGTGACCTCGGGCCTGATGGCGATGGAGTGCATCGTCATCCAGGACCTGTTCCTGAACGAGACCGCCAAATACGCCCACGTCTTCCTGCCGGGCGCCTCGTTCCTGGAAAAGGACGGCACCTTCACCAATGCCGAGCGCCGCATCTCCCGCGTGCGCAAGGTCATGGCCCCGATGGGCGGCTACGGCGACTGGGAGGGCACGGTGCTGCTCTCCAACGCGCTGGGCTACCCGATGAACTACAACCACCCGTCCGAGATCATGGACGAGATCGCAGGCCTGACGCCGAGCTTCACCGGCGTGTCCTACGCCAAGCTCGACGAGCTGGGTTCGGTGCAGTGGCCCTGCAACGAGAAGGCGCCGCTCGGCACACCGATGATGCACGTGGACCGGTTCGTCCGCGGCAAAGGCCGGTTCATGATCACCGAGTTCGTGGCCACCGAGGAGCGCACGGGGGCGAAGTTCCCGCTGATCCTGACCACGGGCCGGATCCTGTCCCAGTACAATGTCGGCGCGCAGACCCGGCGCACCGAGAACTCGCGTTGGCACGAGGAGGACGTGCTGGAGATCCACCCGTTCGACGCGGAGCTGCGTGGTATCGTCGACGGCGATCTGGTCTCACTGGAGAGCCGCTCGGGCGACATCGCGCTCAAGGCCAAGGTCTCGGAGCGGATGCAGCCCGGTGTGGTCTACACCACCTTCCACCACGCCAAGACCGGCGCCAACGTCATCACCACCGATTTCTCGGATTGGGCGACCAACTGCCCCGAATACAAGGTGACCGCGGTGCAGATCCGGCGGACCAACCGGCCGTCCGACTGGCAGGCGAAGTTCTACGAGGAGGATTTCTCGTTGACGCGCATTGCCCAGACGCTCGACGCGGCGGAGTGAGGCGATGAGCGCGCTACGCCAGGAAGACAAGCTCCTTCGTATGGCCAACCAGATTGCCACCTTCTTCCGGTCGTACCCGGAGGAGGAGGCGGTGGCCGGCATCCACAAGCACATCGTGGCGTTCTGGACGCCCAAGATGGTCTCGAAGCTCGAAGCGGCCCTGCCCGAGATGGGCGACCGGGCCGACATCTTGGTGCAGCGGGCCCTGCGCGGCGGCGAGCCTCAGGCTGAGAGCCCGATCCGCGCGGCGACTCGCGATCCGCAGAAGCTCGGTGAGGGTGCCAGCGACGCCGGCTGAACCGTTCGAACGAGCTCGATACGCTTCTCTCCATTGCAGCATCGTCAGGGCCCGGATTTTCCGGGCCCTGATGCGTTTTGGTGTCCCGGTGCCCGCCGGATGCATCGGGCTCATATCCTCACAGGGGTCAGAGAGCCGGATTGCGGGTTGCCTCCAACGCTAAGGCAGCGTGCTGGGACTGCGATCTCGAGAACCTTCACCTAAGATGTTTCGCCTACAGATTGCGCAGATACGGATTAAATCTGTCCACTCAGCGTGCACTACGCTAGCGCCCTGTACACAGATCGCGCATTCTGCGGCACCAAGCGGTCCACCGGGATGACCGCCGTCGAGGAGTCGGTCATGGGTGCTGGAGTGGCGGGCGCGGTCGTGCCCGGCGGTACGCCGGGTCTGTTGTCCCGCGAGCGGATCGTGGCCAAGGCAGGGTTCAACCGGTGGCTGGTGCCGCCGGCGGCTTTGGCAATCCATCTCTGCATCGGCATGGCCTACGGCCTGTCGGTGTTCTGGCTGCCGCTGACGCGGGCCGTTTCGGTCGGTCAGCCGGGCCCCGCAGCCTGCCCCGACATGGGCGTGATGACGGCCCTGTTCACGACCACCTGTGATTGGCGCGTCAGCGACCTCGTGACGGTCTTCTCGATCGGCATCGTGATGCTCGGCCTTTCGGCGGCCCTGTTCGGCGGCTGGCTGGAGCGGGCGGGCCCGCGCAAGGCCGGCATCGCGGCGGCTTTGTGCTGGGGCGGCGGCTTCCTGATCGGCGCGCTCGGCGTCTACATCCACCAGCTCTGGCTGATCTGGCTCGGCCTAGGCCTGATCGGCGGCATCGGGCTCGGCCTCGGCTACATCTCGCCGGTCTCGACGCTCATCAAGTGGTTCCCAGACCGGCGCGGCATGGCCACCGGCATGGCGATCATGGGCTTCGGCGGCGGTGCGATGATCGGTTCGCCCCTGGCCGATACCCTGATCAAGAGCTTCCGAACCGCGGATGCGGCCGGCGTCTGGCAGACGCTGGCTGTGATGGGGATCGGCTACATCCTGTTCATGCTGGGCGGCGCCTTCGGCTACCGCGTGCCGCCGGCCGGCTGGCGCCCGGACGGCTGGACGGCGCCGGCTGCCAAGAACGCGATGATCGCCTCCGGGCACGTGCATCTCCGGGAGGCGCACAAGACCCTCCAGTTCTGGATGATCTGGCTCGTCCTGTTCCTCAACGTGTCGGCTGGTATCGGCGTGTTGGCGCTGGCCTCGCCGATGCTGCAGGAGATTTTCGGCGGCGCGCTGATCGGCCAGCCGGGCACGAGCTTCTCCGCACTCGACGGAGGCCAGAAGGCGCAGGTCGCTGCGATCGCGGCGGGCTTCGTCGGCCTGCTCTCGCTGTTCAATATCCTGGGCCGGTTCTTCTGGGCGTCGATGTCGGACCGCATCGGCCGGAAGGTCACCTACGCGATCTTCTTCGCGCTGGGCGGCGTCCTCTACGCGGCGGCCCCCTGGGCGGCCGGCATCGGGTCGCAGGCGTTGTTCGTCGCCATCTTCTGCGTGATCCTGTCCATGTATGGCGGCGGCTTCGCGACCGTGCCGGCTTACCTCGCCGACGTGTTCGGCACGCAGTTCGTGGGGGCCATCCATGGCCGCCTGCTCACCGCGTGGTCGATGGCGGGCATCGTCGGGCCGTTCGTCATCACGAAGATCCGCGAAGCTCAGGTGGCGGCCGGCGTCCAGGGAGCCGATCTCTATGGCCGGACCATGTACGTGCTGGCAAGCTTCCTGGCGGTCGGGTTCCTGTGCAACCTGCTCGTCCGGCCGCTGGCCCAACGCTGGTTCATGTCCGAGTCGGAGCGCGCCTCCCTCGACGTCAAAGCCGGTGCCACGGCCTCCGGACCGTCGGGCTCCTTCGGCATCGGCCGCGGCGGTTTCAGCCCCGGTGCGGCCGTGGCCTGGGCGGTTGTCGGCATCCCGATCGTCTGGGGCATCGGCATCACCCTGTCGAAGGCCTTCATTCTGTTCCGGTGAGCGACCGCCGCGCGCGGTTGTGGGTGTCGTCCTGGGTCGCTAGGCTCCCGGTGACTTGCGGTGCCGGGATCCCTGTGTGGTGATCGACAAGCTGGACTTCCTGCTCGCGCTCGCCCGCGAGCAGCATTTCGGACACGCCGCCGAGGCCTGCGGGGTGACTCAGCAGACTCTCTCGGCCGGCGTGAAACAGCTGGAGAACCGCTTCGGCGTGCAGCTCGTGCTGCGCGGCTCGCGCTTCCAGGGCTTCACCCCAGAAGGGGAGCGGGTGCTGGAATGGGCGCGGCGGATCGTGGCCGATGCCCGCGCGATGCACGAGGAGGTCACCGGTCTGCGCCGGGGCCTGACCGGGCATCTGCGCATCGCGTCGATCCCCACGGCCCTGCCGATGATCGCGCATCTCACCACGCCCTACCGGGAGCGGCACCCGGACGTGCGGCTCACGGTCGAGTCGGCGACCTCGACCGACATCTTCTCGCTGATCGAGAATCTGGAGGCGGATGCCGGCCTGACCTATCTCGACAACGAGCCCCTCGGGCGCGTGATCTCCGTCCCGCTCTACCGGGAGCGCTACCGTCTCGTCACGGCGATCGGCGGTCCCTTCGACCAGCGGGAGAGCGTCACCTGGGCCGAGACCGGCAGCCTGCCGCTCTGCCTGCTCACCCCCAACATGCAGAACCGGCGGATCATCGATCAGCAGATCCGGGAATCGGGGGCCGATCCCGCCGCGACCCTGGAATCGAACTCGATGATCGTCTTGCTGACCCATGTGCGTACCCTGCGCTGGGCCTCGATCATGCCGGAGATCCTGGTGGATGCCCTAGGACCCATCGAGGGCGTACGGGCCATCCCGATCACCGCACCGGATCTGGTGCATACGATCGGCCTCGTCGCCCCACGCCGCGAGCCGTCCACCCCGATGGTCACCGCCCTCGTGGCCATCGCCCGGTCGCTCGCTCGTACGCTTGATCCGGGGGTATCGGACGCGTCATCCGCCTGATCGCTGGGCGCGTCACGGGCATCGTTAGACAGCACCGACGAAAAAAGCCGCCCCGTCTCCGGAGCGGCTTCGTAGCGACCGGGCTGGTGCCCGTCGGCTTACTTGATCTTGGTTTCCTTGAACTCGACGTGCTTGCGCGCGACCGGGTCGTACTTGCGCATCGACAGCTTCTCAGTCTGCGTCCGGGAGTTCTTCTTGGTGACGTAGAAGTAGCCCGTGTCGGCGGTGGACATGAGCTTGATCTTGACGGTGACAGCCTTGGCCATGGCTCGGCGCTCCTGAAGGGTGCGGCATTCCGCGTGAGCGAAACGCAAATGGCCGGGAGAACCCGGCCGAATACGGGCGGGTGAATGCCCGATCGAGCCGTTCAGGTCAAGAGTGGACGGGCCTGCGCTCTGTCACCGCGAGGGATCCCGCGAAGGCCAGGAACAGGGCGAGCAGCGCCAGCGCGAAGCCGTGCGGCGGTATGAGGTCGAGCCCACCGCCGATCACTGGTGGCCCCAGCATCAGGCCGACATTGTACAGCACCACGAAGGCCGCGTTGGCGCCGGCGAGATCGTTTGCCGGCGTGCGGTCGCCCAGCATGGCGAGCCCGACCGTGTAGAGCGTGCCGGCGATGCCGCCCCAGACCAAGAGCAGCAGGCCGAACGCTAGGGGGGTCCCGGCCGTCAACGGGATGAGCGCCGAGCCGGTGGCGCCCGCGAGACCTGCGCCGAGCAACACCGCGCCGCGGTTGAACCGGTCGGCGAGCCAACCGAACGGAATCTGGAACAGCACATTGCCGAGTGCGATCAGGCTGACGAGCCCGGCTGCGCCCTGTGCGTCGTAGCCGAGGCGCAGGCCGTAGAGGGGCAGGATCGCGAAGATGCCGGTCTCCACCGCTCCGTACGCGAGGGCGGCCGCGAGCGCGCCGGGAGCAAGGCGCAGGTAGCTGAAGATGCTCCGGCCCGAACCCGGCTCGATCGTCGGCGACAGCCCGCGGGCGAGCAGGATGGGTAGGCCGCCGGCCAGCATGAGGGCGGCGCCGGTCGCGTAGGGGGCCAGCCCCTCGGTGCCGACGAGCGCCAGCAGGAGCGGGCCGACCGCAAAGCCCGCTGCCAGGACGGTGGCGTAGATGCCCATCACGAGGCCCCGTCGCTCCGGCGGGGCGGCGGCGTTGATCCAGTACTCGGAGAGCACGAACAGGGCACCGAGCGTCATCGAGAAGACGAAGCGCAGGGGAAACCAGAGCGCGATACCCGGCAGGATCGGGAATAGGGTGAGGCTGGCCGCCCCGACGATCAGCGCCAGGCCGAGCAGCGGGGCGACCCCGATCCGGGCGGCCAGCCGCGGCACGAACGGCACCGTGCAGATGCTGGCGATGCCCGCCACCGCGGTGTTGATCCCGATCAGCGTGCTCGACGCGCCGCGTCGCTCCAACTCGATCGACAGGAGCGGGATCGACAGGCTCAGACCGATGCCCACGACGGTGACGCAGGTGACTGCCGCCGCGATGGCCGCCACATCCTCCGAGCTGATTCCGCGCCGTCCCGCGTTCTCCACGTCCTTTTGGTTCACAAGGCTACCCGTTCGCGCCGGCCGTAGCGCTCGTAATGGAACGGGATCATCCGGTACGGGGCGAAATCGGCGGCGATCTGAGCTTCGAGGTCGTCCAAGATGGCGCGGGTGATGTACGGCAGGTCGAGCTTACGGGCCGCATCGAGGCGGACCCAGGCGAGTTCGGTGAACTCGGCATCGGCCTGAACCCGGCCCGGCTCCTCGGCCGCCACCATCCGATGATCGACCGCGAAGAAGCGCGTGTCGAACCGGCGCACGCGCTTCGGCGGGGTGATCGCCCGGGCCACGAGGTGCAGCGCCTCGAGATCCGGCAGGACGCCGTGCCGGGCAAACCCCTCCCACCCCGCGGGTGTCTCCTCCGGCGCGCCGTGCTCGGTCGTGCCGAGCAGCAGGCCGGTTTCCTCGTAGGTCTCGCGGATGGCGGCGAGCGCGAGCGCCCGGCCGAGATGATGCGGCGGCCGGGAGACCTGCCGGGTCAGCGCCGCTTCGGCATAATCGGGCAGGGCGCCGGCCACCGGCATGTGACGGTCGCCGAGCTCGATCCGGCCGCCCGGGAAAACGAACTTGCCCGGCATGAAGGCGAGGTTGGGGTTGCGCCGGCCCATCAGGACCTTCAGGCCGCCCCGTCCCCGCCGGTCGATCACGATCATGGTGGCGGCGTCCCGCGGGCGCAGGCGCGCTGCGGCAGGCTTCCGCTCAGAGGCGGTGGCGATCTGGGGCTCCTGCTGCGGCAGCGGCAAGGCGTGTCTCCTCCGACCCGTGTGTGGGGCGGCTCCGCGGTAGCGTGGCGAAGCCGTGCATGCCAAGGGCGTATTGCAGCCCGACGACGGCACCCTTGACGGGCTGGAGCAATATGAGCGCGAACAGGAGCGTGAAGGCCGGCCAGACTCCCATCTCAACCCAGAGGGGAACCTCGTAGGCGCTCTCCGTCTCCAGGATCAGGTATCCGACGATGTGGGCGACGATGAAGATCACCACGTAGGGTGGCAGATCGTCCGCCCGGTGGTGGTGCAACTCCAGACCGCAGCTATCGCATTCGGGCCGCACCTTAAGAAAACGGCCGAAGATCCGCCCCTGGCCGCAATGCGGGCAGCGGCCGATGAAGCCTCGGGCCATCGCGGGTACGAGACGGGTGCGCAGGGGAATCGCGTCGGCGGCCATGTCCAGGGTCTACAACGGCCCGGTCAGCGGCGCGACCCGCGATGGCGCGTCCCAGTGTTGCGGATGCCGGCGGGACGGCCGGACGGGGCTGCCTTGAACGGCCGGCCACCGGGCGCCTTGCCTGGTCCGGGCTTGCGGGCACCGGAACGGGACCGGCCCTCGCTGAGCAGCTCGAAGCGCAGCGCCCCGGCGACCGGCGCGGCCTCCACGAGCCGCACCTCGACCCGGTCGCCCAGGCGGAACGTCTCCCCGGTCCGCTCGCCCACCAGGGCGTGACGGCCCTCCTCGTGGCGGAAATAGTCGGCGCCGAGCTGCGAGACCGGCACGAAGCCGTCCGCCCCGGTCCCGTCGAGCTTGATGAACAGCCCGGCCCGGGTCACGCCGGCGATCTGGCCCTCGAAGCTGGCCCCGATCTGGTCGGCGAGGTGGTGGGCGATCAGCCGGTCGATGGTTTCCCGCTCGGCCGCCATGGCGCGGCGCTCGGCCGCCGAGATCAGCTCGCCGATCTGCGCCAACTCGCCGAGGGAGACCGCGCTCCCGAGCCCATCGGTTCCGAGCCGGCAGGCAGTGATCAGCGCCCGGTGGACGATCAGGTCGGCGTAGCGCCGGATCGGCGAGGTGAAATGCGCGTAGCGCCGCAGATTCAGGCCGAAATGACCGAGATTTTCGGCGGCGTAGACGGCCTGGGCCTGGCTGCGCAGGATCACCTCGTTGAGGAAGACGCTGTGCTCGGTCTCGGCGACGGTCGCGAGGATCCGGTTGAACAAAGCGGGCCGCAGCGCCCCTTCCTTGGGCAGCTTGATGCCCACCGAGGCCAGGACCTCACCGAGCGCCCGCATCTTCTCGAGGGCCGGCTCATCGTGGACGCGGTAGATTAGCGGCTGTTTCGCCTGCTCCAGGGTCTCGGCCGCGGCGACGTTCGCCTGGATCATGAATTCTTCGATCAGCCGATGCGCGTCGAGCCGTTCCGGCACGATCACCCGATCGACCGCGCCGTCGGGGGACAGCAGGACTTTGCGCTCGGGCAGATCGAGGGCGAGTGGGCCCCGGCGGTCGCGGGCCGCAAGCAGGGCCACGTAAGCCGCCCAAAGCGGGCGGAGCGCGGTCTCCAGCAGAGGGCCGGTCGTCGCGTCCGGCTGCCCGTCGATGGCTGCCTGCGCTTGGGCGTAGGCAAGCTTGGCGCGCGAGCGCATCATCACCCGGTGGAAGCCGTGGCGGCGCTTCTCGCCATCGGCGGAGATGACCATGCGCACGGCGAGTGCTGGCCGGTCCTCGCCCTCGCGCAGCGAGCAGAGGTCGTTCGAAATCCGCTCCGGCAGCATCGGCACGACCCGGTCGGGGAAGTAGACCGAATTGCCGCGCTCCAGCGCCTCGCGGTCGAGGCTGGAGCCCGCCCGCACATAGGCCGCCACATCCGCGATGGCGACGGTCAGGATGAAGCCGCCCGGATTGGCCGGGTCGGGATCGGCCTCGGCCATGACGGCGTCGTCGTGGTCCTTGGCGTCCGGCGGGTCGATGGTCAGGAGCGGCCGGTCGCGCCAGTCCTCTCGGCCATTCAACGTCGCGGGTTCGGCGGCGTCCGCCTCGGCCAGTGTCGAATCCGCGAAGACGTGCGGGATGTTGTGCAGGTGGAGCGCGATCAGGCTCACCGCCTTCTCGGAGCCGAGCGAGCCCAGCCGCTCACGCACGCGTCCCTTCGGAAGGCCGAAGCGGGTCTCCCGCTCCAGCGAGACGCTGACGAGGTCGCCGTCACGGGCCTGGCCCTCTTCGCCGGGCGGGATCAGGATCTCGCGGCCCTGCGAGCGCTTCTCCACGGGGACGATCCGGCCACCCTGTGCGCCGGCCCGGTAGACGCCGATGATCTCGGCCTTGTTCTTTCCGATGACCTTGATGACCCGGCCCGTATAGCCACCCTCGGGGTCGCGCTCGACCCGGATCAACGCGCGGTCGCCGATGCCAGATGCGGGCCGATTACCCTTGCGCGGGCCGCGGGGTTGCGCGAGCACGATGGCGGGCGGCTTGCCGGTTCCCGTCCACTCCACGGGGACGGCCAGAAAATCGCCGTGGCGGTCCCGTGAGCGGATATCGGCCAGCACCACCGGCGGCAGGTGGCCGGCCGGAGCGAGGCCGCCGCGCCCGCGGTCGAGGGCGCCATCCTCTTCGATCTCTTTCAGGATGCGCTTCAGTTCGATCTTGGCGGACCCCTTGATGCCGAAGGCCTGGGCGATCTCGCGCTTGCCGACAGGTTCCTTCGACTCGGCCACGAAGGCGAGGATCTGCTCACGGGTGGGGATGGGCGGCGGAGCGACGGGCTCGGCCCCCGGGGCGGTGGTGCGACGTGCCAAAAGGTGGTGCCGGCTGGTTCTCGGAAGACGAAGCCCATGTGGACTCAGGACCCACTTCGGTCCATTCCTCCTAAGATGGGTTCCCGGACCGCCCACGGCAACGCCGGGCCGTTCTTCCTCAACAGGCTGTGTCAACCGGTCGAGGCGATCTTGCGGATATGATCGACCGCTCGATCCACGTCGAAACCCGAAGACACGATCTCAGCCAGGCTGAACGGGCAGGCGCGCGGCAGGGTCAGATTCACCTGTCCCTCCAACGGGGCCAGTTCTGGCGTCTCGGCCGCTTGGATCGCCAGCGTCCAAGCGCCATCCATGCGCAGGCTCGCCGGGTCGGGCGGGTCGCCCGCAAGCGCCGCGAGCTTGGCGCGGCCTGAATCCCGGCAGGCGAGGCTCGTCGCATCGTCCGAGATCAGGGCGGCCTTGATCAGCTCGGCCAGGGCATCCCTGACCCGTTCCACGCTCGCGTTCATGGGCATCCGTTCCGAAGGGTCTGAGGGCGTGGCAAGCCGGATGCCAGCCGGAAACGGGCCGGTGTGACAGAACCGCCGATCTTTCCTGGCGATCCGCGCGGTGTAGAAGGCGGGTATGATCCCGGTCCTGACTCGCCCAACCGAGGCCGTGCCGCTCTACGCCGCGGCCTGTGCGGAGCTGCGGTTGCGCGGCTTCGCGGGCGACCTATCCCTGTCGGACGCCGACCGCACCGTCTTCGCCACCGACAACTCGATCTACCAAGTGGAGCCGGGGGCCGTCGCCTTCCCGCGTTCCCGCGATGACCTGGTGCGCATCGCCAAGCTCCTCGACGACCCGCGCTTCTCCGAGATCGTGATCCGGCCCCGCGGCGGGGCGACCGGCACCAATGGCCAGTCGCTTGGCCACGGCCTCGTGGTCGACACCTCGCGGCACATGAACCGCATCCTGGAGATCGACGTCGCCAACCGCACCGTGCGGGTCGAGCCCGGGGTCGTGAAGGACCAGCTCAACCGGGAACTCGCCAAGCACGGCCTGTTCTTCGCGCCCGAACTCTCCACCTCGAACCGCGCCACCCTCGGCGGGATGATCTCGACGGATGCCTGCGGGCAGGGCTCGTGCCTCTACGGCAAGACCCGGGACCACGTCCTGGCGCTGACCTGCGTGCTCACCGACGGCACGGTCTGGACCGCCGAGCCCCTGGATGCGGAGGGCTTCGAGGCTGCCAAGGGGCGCAACGACCGGGTCGGTGAGATCCACCGTACCGTGGACGCCGTCGTCACCGCGTGCGCGACCTTGATCGAGGAGCGCTTCCCCAAGCTCAACCGCTGCCTGACCGGCTACGACCTCGCGCATCTGCGCGATGCCGCGGGCCGGTTCGACCTCAAGAGCGTGCTCTGCGGTTCGGAGGGCACATTGGCGCTGATCGCCGAGGCGCGGCTCAACGTCCTGCCGATCCCGAAATCCTCCGTCCTCGTGGCGCTGTCCTACGTCGATTTCGACGCGGCCTTGCGCGACGCACAGGCGCTGCTGCCCTTTGGCGCGGCTTCGGTGGAGACCATCGATTCCACCGTGCTGGCGCTCGCCCGCAAGGACCCGATCTGGGCCGAGGTGCGGGCTTTTTTCCCCGAGGATCCGGCCGGGCGGCCGGTGGACGGCATCAACCTCGTGGAGTTCGTCGGCGACGACGAGGCCGGCGTGGAGGCCGCCCTCACGCGGCTCACCGACATGCTTGAGGCCGAACGCGGCACCGACACCAAGCGTCTTGGCTTCACCATCGCCCGGGGCGCGGCGATCGAGCGGCTCTGGACCATGCGCAAGAAGGCCGTGGGCCTGCTGGGCGCCGCCAAGGGCGATGCCCGGCCGATCCCCTTCGTGGAGGACACCGCCGTCCCGCCGGAGCGGCTCGCCGACTACATCGTGGAGTTCCGCGCACTCCTCGACGGCAAGGGGCTGCGCTACGGCATGTTCGGCCACGTCGATGCCGGCGTGCTGCACGTCCGGCCGGCGATCGACCTGAAGGATCCGGACCAGAACCGCCTGATCCGCGAGGTCACCGAGGGCGTCGTCGCGCTCACCGCCAAGTATGGCGGCCTGCTCTGGGGCGAGCACGGCAAGGGATTTCGCTCGGAGTTCGTGCCGGAGACGTTCGGGCCGCTGATGCCGGCGCTGGAGGCGATCAAGCGGGCCTTCGATCCGGATGACCGGATGAACCCGGGCAAGATCGCCTCGGCGCGGGGACAGAGCCTCACGCGGATTGACGGCGTGCCGCGCCGGGGCGAGCAGGACCGCACCATCCCGGCGCCGGTCCGGCAGGATTTCGACGAGGCGCTCCACTGCAACGGCAACGGTGCCTGCTTCTCCTTCGATGCCGACGAAGCGATGTGCCCATCTTGGAAGGCGACCCGGGAGCGCCGGCATTCGCCCAAGGGTCGCGCTTCTCTGATGCGCGAGTGGTTGCGCCGGGCGGCGGCGGACGGCCTTGATCCGAGCGCCGAGCTGGCGCGGCAGCGTTCCGGCTGGTTCCGCGACGTAGTCGCCACCCTGTTGGATGCCCTGAAGCCGTATTCCGCCCAGCAAGATTTCTCGCACGCGGTCAAGGAGGCGATGGATGGCTGCCTCGCCTGCAAATCCTGCACGGGGTCCTGTCCGATCAAGGTCGACGTGCCGACCTTCCGGGCGAAGTTCCTGGCGCTCTATCACACACGCTACGCCCGGCCCCTGAAGGACCACCTCGTGGCGGCGCTGGAATCCCTGCTGCCGCTGGCCGCTAAGGCGCCACGCCTGAGCAACGCCCTCCTGGGCAACCCGATCGCACGCCTGATCCTGGCCAAGGCCGGGTTAGTCGCGATCCCCAACCTGTCAACGGTCGATCTCCGAACAGGGCTGGCCGGTCTCGGTGTCGCGGTCGCGAGCCCCGAAGCATTGGCGCGGCTGAGCCCGCACGAGCGCGCGACGGCGGTGCTGGTGGTGCAGGACGCCTTCACCAGCCATTTCGACGCGGACGTCGTGGCCGACGCCTGCGCGCTGCTGATCGCCCTGGGCTTCCGCCCCTGGCTGGTGCCCTACCGACCGAACGGCAAGCCGCTGCACGTTCACGGCTTTCTGGCTCGGTTCGCCGCCGTTGCGCGTTCCAACGCCGCGATGCTGCGCGTCTTCGCCCAGCAGGGCGTGCCCCTGGTCGGCATCGATCCGTCGATGACGCTGACCTACCGGTCCGAATACGTGCAGGTGCTGGGCGATGACCTGCCGAAGGTTCATCTCCTGCAGGAATGGCTGGCGACCCAGCTCGACCGGATCACGCCGCGTCAGGGCGCTCGAACCATGCGGCTCCTGCCCCACTGCACCGAGCGCACCAACGCGCCGGGGGCGGTGCGCGACTGGCAGGCCGTGTTCGCGCATCTCGGGCTGCGTCTCGACGTGCCGGCGGCCGGATGCTGCGGCATGGCCGGAACCTACGGGCACGAGGCCCGCCATCGCGCCACCTCGGAGGCGATCTACGACTTGAGCTGGGCCCGCCAGGTCGCCGAGGCCCCCGGCTGCACGCTGCTGGCCGACGGCTATTCCTGCCGGTCCCAGGCCAAGCTGGTCGACGGCGTGCGGCTGCGCCACCCGGTCCAGGCGCTCCTCGAGCATGTCCGTTCGGAGGTCGGCGCTGCGCCGTTCCATCCGGAGCGCGCGGCGGCTGCGGCGACGTGAGCGGCACGGGCCTGACCGTCGCCGTGTTGGGGGCCGGCGCGGTCGGCTGCTACTACGGGTTCCTCCTGGCGAAGGCGGGCCATGCGGTCACGCTGATCGGACGTCCCGCCCTGGTCGAGGCGGTCCGGGCGTCCGGGTTGATCCTCGACACCGGGGCTGGAACCGACGCCGTCCCCGTGCAGGCGACCACGGAGGGGAACGGGGTCGCCGGGGCGGACCTCGTCCTGGTCTGCGTGAAATCCGGTGATACCGAATCGGCCGGTGCGCTGATCGCCCCGCACCTCGATCCAGCGGCGGCGGTCTTGAGCCTCCAGAACGGCGTCGACAATGCCGAGCGCTTGGCCGCCATCCTCAGGCATCCCGTCGTGCCGGTGGCGGTCTACGTCGCCACCGAAATGGCCGGGCCGGCGCGCGTCCGACACAACGGGCGGGGCGACCTGATCATTGGCGCCTCGGCGGCGAGCGGGCGCATTGCTGCCGCCTTCACGGCAGCCGGCATCCCGACCAGCGTGTCGGACCGAGCCATCGACGCCCTTTGGGGCAAGCTGATCCTCAATTGTGCCTACAACGCCCTCTCGGCGCTGATGCAGCTCCCCTACGGTCGACTGGTGCGGGGCGTCGGCGTGGTCGCGAGTATGACCGACGTGGTGCAGGAATGCGTCGCCGTGGCCGAAGCGGCCGGGGTGTCCATGCCGGCCGATATCCTCGACCAAGTGCTGAGCCTCAGCGCCACCATGCCCGATCAGCGCTCCTCCACTGCGCAGGACCTCGCCCGGGGGCGCCCCAGCGAGATCGATCACCTGAACGGCTATGTGATGCGCATGGGAGCCGCGCTGGGTATCCCGACGCCGGCCAATCGGATGCTGCATATGCTCGTCAAGCTCGCCGAGGCACGTGGCAGCGGCTGATCACGAAGCACGCCACGCGCGGTGTTGCCCGACGCGCGATCAGAAGACGCCCTCTTCGGCCAGCATCCTGCCGGACCGGATCGCGGGCTCCGCCGTGAAGTATCGCCGCTGGATCTCTCCAAAATCGACGATCCACTGGTCCATCGTGTCCGCAACGACGGCGACGCCGGCGGGGGTGAGTTGGATGTGCCGCGAGCCCATCGAGTCGATGGTCGCGATGACGCCGAGACGCTGCGCCTTCGCGACGTACTTCCGAATGGTTTCGGGTCTCAGCGACGCGATCTTGATGCTGCCGAAGGCAAGCTTCTTCTCGACCCTGAGTCCGGGCTGCAGCGCCAGGTATGACAGGATGTGCCAGAGATCCATGGCGTCCCCGGCATCCGTAGTCTGACCCGATTCACTCCGGAGGGCGGCATCCCAGCCGACGAACTGCCGGTTCGTGAGCTTTAAGAGCTCTTGGACGCCCTCGCTGCACAGGAAGTCAGTCTTGGCGCCGGTCATCGCGAAGTCCCTTTGGTCAAATTCGCCCAGCGTGGGCGCTACCCGTCGCCGGAGCACAACATAAGCGCTGTTCCGCTGCTAGCCCCCTAACATGCGATGCGACATTGAATGAATACAAATTTCGGCGCAGCTTTTTGCGGAGTTTTGACACAAAAAGCTGCTTTGACACTTATTTATCAGTCGAGGGCTGGGGCATGTGTCGTACTGATCGGCGTCGGGCAAGATCCGCTGCTGTTTGGGCCAGCATCATGCCGAAATCGAGCAAACAGGGAGCTTCTACAAGTGGAGCCCTAATTCTCAGATGGATCGGGGCACGTCAAAGATCCCTCCATTCGAGTCCTGGATTGGACAAAATATCCGAGACGCTGCCGTCAAATGTAGTCTATCCCGATTGGTTAGCCGTTTCGCGTACGCCAAAAGCTTGATATCGGGCAGGATTATCCGGCTCCTTCCAAGGCGCAACTTTAGGGCGAATTTCCTGAAACGGTGCGGTGCGCGCGAGCTGAGCCGTTTATACCGCCGTCCGGACCTGACATCTTCCGACGGTTCCTTCAGGTCGAGACCGTCTCAACCACTTCGGTCCGGCGGATGGTCGGACGGGCGGTTTCCGGTTCGGCCACAATCTGTCGTGGAAAAGCTTTTGATCTGAACCCTGGATCATGCGCCCGCGGCGTTGGCCTTCCGGGTGGCGGCCGCCTTCTTGGCCGAGGCGGAGCGCTCGGCGGCCGTTCGCCCGCCAGATGCCTTTCCGCCGGCTTCGCCGCCCTTGTGAGCCGCCGGGTGACCGGTGTCCTTGCCGCGCCCGGAGCCGCCGGGTTTCTTCCCGCCGCCGTCATCTTTGTTGACGGTGGCCCAGGCGCGAGCTTCCGCCTCGTTCTCCGGAACGCCGCGGGCCTCGTAGGATTCGGCGATGTGCTCGGCCTTGCGCTTCTGCTTGTCCGTGTACTTCGACTTGTCGCCCTGTGCCATGGCGCGACTCCCGTGCGCTCAGCCCACTCCGGTCGGACCGTCGAGGATAGCCCGCACGCGGCGGACCAGCTCCGTGCGCCGGTAAGGCTTGTTGAGTAGGTCAAACTCGGAACCACCGATGTCGGTTCGCTCCAGGCTGGCCTCCGCGTAGCCGGTCGCGAGCAGGACCTTGAGCTTAGGCTGGCGTCGCCGCGCCTCGCGGGCGAGCAGCACGCCGTTCATGCCCCCCGGCATGATCAGGTCGGTGAACAGCAGGTCGATGCGCTCGCTGGAATCGAGGATCTCCAGCGCCTCGCGGGCATTGCCGGCCACCAGCGTCACGTAGCCGAAATCCCGCAGGATGGTGCGGGCGAGTTCGGCGACGTCTTCACGGTCATCCACGATCAGGATCGTCTCGGTTCCCTGCCGGTCCACGGACCGCAGAGAGACTTTTGGCGGCGTGTTGACGGCGCCATCGGTCGCGGGGAACGAGAGACGGACCGTCGTGCCCTCGCCCACGGTGGATTCGATCTGCGCCGCACCGCCCGATTGCTTAGCGAAGCCGTACACCATGGAGAGGCCGAGGCCCGTGCCCTTGCCCTCCTCCTTGGTGGAGAAGAACGGGTCCATCACCCGGGCCAGCACAGCCGGTGGAATGCCGGTGCCGGTATCGCGGACCGCGATGCTGACGTAGCGGCCAGCGCGCAGCGGCCCGATCTCCCGGCCGCGGGCCGCGACTTCGCTGTTCTCCGTGGAGATCCGGACCGTGCCGCCGTCCGGCATCGCGTCGCGGGCGTTGATCAGCACGTTCAGGATCGCGACCTCAGCCTGGGTCGGGTCGACGCGACAGTTCCAGAGATCCGGAGCCAGATCGAGCTCGACCTTGACGGCCTCGCCCACCGAGCGCGCGACCATCTCGCCCATCCCCTCGACGAGGGTGTTGAGATTGACCGCGCGTCCGTCCAGCCGCTGCTTCCGGGCGAAGGCCAGCAATTGCTGCGTCAGCGTGGTCGCGCGCTCGGCCGCTTGCCGGATGTTGTCGGTGGCGCGACCCAGCCGGGCACGGTCGGCATCCGGCTTCTCAAGCCCGGCCGCCAGGATGTCGACATAGCCGACGATCACCTGCAGCAGGTTGTTGAAATCGTGTGCGATACCGCCGGTGAGCTGGCCGAGCGCCTCCATCTTCTGCGCTTGGCCGAGCGCCTCCTCGGCGTCGCGGCGGCGCGAGACGTCGAGCTGCGAGCCGAAATAGTACACGAGTTCGCCATCGGCATTGTAGACCGGTGAGACGAACAGCGCGTTCCAGAAGGTCGAGCCGTTCTTGCGGTAGTTCAGGATCTCGGTGGCGAATTCCCGCTTCTCGGCGATGGCCGCCTTGACCTGTGCAACCGACTCTCGGTCGGTGTCCGGGCCTTGCAGGAAGCGGCAATTGCGGCCGATCAGTTCCTCGGGCGTGTAGCCGGTCATCGCCAGGAAGGCGCGGTTGGCGAAGATGATCGGGTTATCGGGCTGGCGCGGATCGGTGACGATCATCGGCATCCGCGTCGTCTCGACGGCCGCGAAGAAGATGTCGCTCTTGCGATCCGTGACGTCGCCCGGCGCGCTGTCCCGAACTTGGGGACCGGGGCCTGAGGGTGGGGTTTCTGGGGTCTCGGACATGCGAGGCGGTCTTCACCTTGAAGCCGTGGAAGTGGGGCCGTGCGGCCTTTCACGACCTGCCGGTGCGGACTCTAGTGGTCAGGAACGCGGAGTCGACCGAACGGGTTCTCCGTGTTGAACGCTCAGGCGGTTGCCGTCGTGGGGACCGGATCGGGCAGCGGGACCTGCGAAACGGGGGCGACCCGCCGCGTTGGTTCGCGGCAGGTGCCCAGCACCGCCGACAGCGCCTCGTTGAGCGAGGTCACGAGGAAATCTGCCGAGGTCGCCCGGCGCAGGCGTTCCAGCGTCGCCGGGTCGCGCTCGCGCCAGAAGCCCACGAGGATGCGCACGCCCGGCACCGCGGCGCGCGCCTGGCGGACGGTGAAGCGGATCTGCGAGAGGCTCACCGGCTCCAGATAGGAGAAGCAGATCAGCGCGAGCCCCTCCGGATTCTCGGGCCGCTCGCCGGCGCGGATCGCCGCCATCGACATGATCTGCGAAGCCAGCCCGTGCCGGCCGAGGATCTGGCTCAGCATCAGGGTCGCAGCCTCGTCGAACGGGCCGCGGCTCGAGACGCACAGGACGGGCGTCTCGCCGCGCCAATGGGGCGCCAGATCCTCGCGGGTGAGAACGATGCCCGCCACCTGCCGGTCGGGTCCGATCGCAGCCAGCGCCGCTGCCGTCTCGGTGTCGGGGCTGCGTCCCGATGCACGCCGGTTCCGCCGCGCGACCGGCGCGGTCTCGAGGCGGTCCACCACGCTGCGGATCGCCCCACCGACCTCCTTCTGGCGTTCGCGGTCGAGAGTCCCGCGCGACATGTCCTCCTGGGCAAGCAGCAAGCCGGCGAGTGCAACCTCGTCGTAGTAGGTGACGAGGGCTCGCTCCTTCAGGAACTGCCAGCCCTGATCGATCGCCTCGGCCGGGTCGCCAGCCAGCATGCGCTGGTAGAAGATTTCGGGCGGCGACAGGGCCGGTTGGTCGCCGAGCAGCACGTCGAGATACCAGAGCCGCTCCACGTGCCGCCCCAGCACCACGAGACAGACGGTGAGCGGGGTCGCCAGCACGAGGCCGATCGGTCCCCACAGGAAGGTCCAGATCGTCGCCGCCAGGATCACGGCCACCGGCGAGAGGCCGGTGGAGTGACCATAGAGCAGCGGCTCGATCACGTGGCCGCAGATCGGCTCGACCACCAGGAACAGCGCCGCGGTGGCGATGACCATCGACCAGCCGGGATCGACCGCGGCGGCAAGGATCAGTGGCAAGAGCGCGCTGATCGCGGCGCCGATATAGGGGACGAACCGCAGGATCGCCGCGAGCACGCCGAACAGGGTCGGGCTCGGCACGCCGATCACCCAGAGACCGACGCCGATCACGACGCCGAACGCGAGGTTGAGGGCAAGCTGCGCCAGGAAGAAGCGGCTGAGCCGGCCGGTGGCATCGTCGATCGCCGCCGTGGTCCGCCTCAGGTCCTCCGAGCCGCCGGCGAGCCGGATCGCACGGTTCCGCAGATCCTCGCGCTGCAGCAGAATGAAGATCGTGAAGATCAGGATCAGACCCGTTGTCGCCAGCGGATGAACGAGAGGGCCGGCGAACGTCTGGAGCGTGTCGACCACGTTGGCGCGGGCGGGGGTGATCTCCACGGTAAGCGGGTGCGTGCGCGAGCCGGGTTCGCCCTTGATCTCGGCGGCAGGCGGCGGCTGCAACGTGGCGCTCAGATCCTGGACCATGTCGACGATGCGCGAGAGGCTGCCGGTTCCGGCGGTCGCACCGCGCAGGTCCTTAATCTTCGTGCGCATCGTCTGGGTGTAGCGCGGCAGGTCGGCGGCGAGCTGGGACGCCTCGCTGGCGATCAGGCTGCCGATCCCGAACAGCGCGCCGAACACGATCACCACCACCAGCAGAACCGCGGCCGCGCGGGGCACGCGCAGACGCCGGAGCAGGCGGACCGCCGGCACCAGGACGAAGCTGAGGAGGATCGCCAGCGTCACCGGCACGAGGATATCGCGCCCGAGATACAGTGCCGCCATCGTCGCCACGACGAGCAGGAGCGACGCCAGCGTCACGAAGACCGGAAGGCCCTCCCGCAGGCGCTGGGCAGTGACAGGATCCTCGCTCACGGACACGCTCCAAACTTCTCACACGCGGGGGTCGGGTGGGAACGGCTTCGAGCGCGAACGGATCCGCCTCAGCTCGCCTGTGCGGTCTCGCCCAGGGCGGCGCTGATCTGGCTGAGCAGCTTCGAGAAATCGACAGGCTTCGGGTGGTAGTCGTCGCAGCCCGCCTGGATCGCCTTGTCGCGATCCCCCGACATCGCGTGGGCGGTGAGGGCGATAATCGGGATCGCCCGCGTGTCGGTGCCTGATTTCAGCGTACGGGCGACCGACCAGCCGTCGAGGACCGGGAGGTTCATGTCGAGGAGGATCACATCGGGCTGGCCCGAGCGGGCTTGCCGAACGCCGGCCTCGCCGTCATGGGCCAGGATCACCTCATAGCCGCGCCGCTTGAGCCGCCGGGACAGGAAGTCCCAAATCTCTTCGTGGTCCTCGACCAGCAGAATCTTCGCCATCAGAACTCGAATCCCCGGCTCGCGTCGTGCCGGCCGACCGGCCAACGCGCGGCATCGCACAATCGCCCAACGTTCCTGCCGCGATTCCGGTCCGCGGAGAAGGGGGCTTCGATCAGCGGTTGACCCGGCTGTCAGCCGGTAAGAGCGTGCCGCGACCCGAATCGGCAACTTCAGGGAACAGCAGCGTGGCGGATAAGGCTGACATCACGTTTTATCACGCGCCCAATACCCGGTCGTCCGGGGTGCGCGTGCTCCTTGAGGAGCTGAGCGTGCCCTACCGGCTCCACACGCTCAACATGCGCGCCGGCGAGCATCTTCAGGAGGCCTACCGCGCCATCAACCCGATGGCGAAGGTGCCGGCGATCCGGCACGGCGACGCGCTGGTCACCGAACAGGCGGCGGTCTACCTCTATCTGGCCGACCTGTTCCCGGAGGCCGGTCTCGCGCCAGCCACGACCGACCCGGCGCGCGGGGCCTATCTGCGCTGGATGGTGTTCTACGGTTCGTGCTTCGAGCCCGCGGTGATCGATCGCCACCTGAAGCGGGAGCCCGGTTCGCGCGCCATGTCGGCCTACGCGGACTACGACAGTGTGATCGCCCGCGTGACCGAGGCACTGACGCCAGGGCCCTACCTTCTCGGCGACCAGTTCAGCGCTGCCGACATCCTGTGGGGCAGTGCTCTCGGCTGGACCACGGGCTTCGGCCTCGTCGCGCCCGATCCGGTGCTGACCAGCTATGTCGAGCGGGTCCGGTCCCGGCCGGCCTTTCAGACAGTGGCAGCTGCGGACGGGCAGCTTGCCGCGGAGCACGAGTCCGCCGCGAAGGCGGGGGCTGTCTGACGGGCTATCACGCCGTCTCCCAGATGCCGGTGCGTGCGAGCTGCGGCGCCGGCTCGGGCCGGCTCCAACGCAGGGGTATGGCGGCCTGGCGTCGCCAGCCACGCTCAACAGTGAACGACCAAGACCGTTGCGCGCCCATGAGGCCCGCCGCTCCCAGGCCACTCCAGTCGATCGCCGTCCGCCCCTGCAGAACCAGGAGGTCGCCGCGCGCGAAGTCGAGGAACAGGAGCGCTGCCCGGTTCTCCCCGAGGAGGTTACCCAGGGTATTGTAGTAGCGGTTCCCGGAGAAGTCCGGCACGGTCAGCACGTCACCGTCGACCCGGACGAAGCCCGGCCGGCCGCCCCGGTGCGAGATGTCCGCGCCGCCGTCCGCGAGGCCGTCCCGGGATCGGGTCGCGACGAACAGCGTGTCGGCGCCGCGGATCAGGGCCGTGGCGCCCGCGTCGAGGGCCGACAGGGATTCGATCGGTCCCGGCGAGCGCTGCACCGGCTCGGCCACGCGCCTCTGAATGTATTGGGGGCAGTTGCCGAAGCTCTGGGCGACGGCAATCGTCATCCCATCCCCGTCGCGCCGCACGATGCGGCCGTTGGCCCGGTTGCGCCGACGCGTCGCGAAATCGAGGCCGAGCAGGCCGGCCTCGGCGCCCGGCACGAGCGCGCGGGCCGCCGGATCGGCCGGGTCGAGGGCCGCCGCGATGGTGAGGTGCGTCGCGTCGGGCGATCGCACGAAGCCTGGCTGCCCCGTCAGAACGGTGGCGATCGGCGCGCCGTCGGCGTCCACCGTGCCGGCGAAAAGGTAGGGCAGGCCCGCGAAGAACATGCGGTGCTGCTCGGGCATGAAGGGGCGGATCGCCGGGGTCTCGCCGAGGACGTGGCCGGCCCGCTGTTGAGCCAGAAGCTCGTCGGCATGGAAGCTCGCCATGGCACACCTCAGACGGGTTCGGGGATGGAAGAGGTCGGCATCGGGACGAAACCCGGCAGCGCCTCCACGCGGGCGAGCCACGCCCGCACGGCCGGGTAGGGCGCCAGCGACACACCGCCCTCCGGTGCGTGGGCGACGTATGAATAGCAGGCGATGTCGGCGAGCGTCGCCCGGTCGGTCGCGAGGTAGGGGCGATTGGCCAGATGGCCGTCCATGAAGGTAAGGATCCGGGCCGCCGCGGCATGGACGGTGGCGCGGTCGGCCTGGGCGCCGAACACCACCATCAGCCGGGCAAGCGCCGGCCCATACCGCACCTCGCCGGCCGCGATGGACAGCCAGCGCTGGACCTGCGCGGCGCCGAGCGGATCACCCGGCATCCAGCCGCTGTCCGGCGCGTAGCGCACAGCGAGATAGACCAGGATCGCGTTGCTGTCGGCGATCACCGTGTCGCCGTCAGTCAGAACCGGGATCTGGCCGAGGGGGTTGAGGCGCCGGAAGGCTGCCGCCTCCCGTTGCGCGGCACTCGCCGCCTCGACGAAGCGAAAGGGCAGCTCGAGCAGGGATAGAAACAGCTCGGCGCGGTGCGAGTGGCCTGAGAGGCGCAGGCCGTAGAGGGTGAGATCGGGTTCGGTCATCGTGTGCGTCTCCCTGACAGGACCGATATCGCCATTGCGCAGGTCGGCGAAAATACCGAGTCTGTGGCAGTCAGAATTTCACAGGTCACAACAATCGATGGATCGCTTGGACGAACTCGCCCTTTTCGTCGCGATCGTCGATGCCGGCAGCCTCAGCGCGGCAGCGCGGCGGCTGCACCGCTCCGCCGCGGCGGCGACCCGGGCACTCGCCAGCCTTGAGGCCCGGGCGGGCAGTCGCCTCGTGGAGCGTACGACACGCCGCCTTGCCCCGACTCCGGCTGGCCTGGATCTCGCCGAGCGGGCCCGGGGCCTTCTTGCGGGATACGAGATGGCCGTGTCGGGGGCGTCGGGCGACGCGGTGCGCGGCCTCCTGCGGATCACGGCGCCGGTTCTGTTCGGACGCAAGCATGTCGCCCCGGTCGTGTCGGGCTTCCTCGATGCCTATCCGGAGACGCAGATCGAGCTTGTGCTGGCCGACCGCAACCTCGATCTCGTGGAGGAGGGGATCGACATCGCCCTGCGGATCGGACAGCTCGCGGAATCGCGCCTCCTGGCGCGCCGCGTTGGGCAGGTTGGCCAGATCGTGGTGGCGAGCCCGAATTACCTCGCCACCCGGGGGACGCCGCGCAAGCCCGCGGATCTCGCCGAGCACGATACCATCCTGGGCGTCGTGCGCTCGGGGCTGCGGGAATGGCGTTTCGGGGCGAGCCGCGTGCGCCTCGCGCCGCGCCTCATCGTCAATGAGGTCGAGGCCGCGTTGATCGCCGCCCGGGCAGGGCGGGGTATCGCGCGGGTCCTGTCGTACCAAGCTGCCGAGGACATTGCGGCCGGCCGCCTCGTCCGCCTGCTCGCCGCCCACGAGCCGCCGCCGGTGCCGGTGCAACTCGTGACCCCGAGCGCGGATTTCCGGCCAGCCCGGGTGAACGCCTTCCTGGACTTCGCCGCCGCAGCACTCCGGGCTTTGCCCGTGCTCCGCGCCGATGCCGCGGGCTAACCCGCTGAGGGCGCTGGCGTCCTTGCAAGCGCAGTGAAGCAATCCGGGGCGGCGCCCGTTCAGTGAGCCCTGCGCTTGACTGAGTGGCATCGCTGCGCCCACGAATACGGTCGGGCGATCGGCTTTGGCGACGGCAAGATGTGTCTTCATCGACGCTTCCGATCTCTTCGCGGCCGGACTCTTGCTGATAGGCCTTTCGGAGCCTGATCGGACGCGCATTCGGGCTCCGCCGGTCCCGACCGGCCGACTGCCCCGACGCGCGACGATCGGATCAAGCCAGCCCATGCGTCTGCTCTCTCTCCTCGCGGCCCTCGTCGCGCTGTCCATAGCCCAGCCGGCCCGGGCAGATACCCTCACTGGCACGCTCAAGAAGATCCAGGACAGCAACCGGCTGGTCCTCGGCGTGCGCGATACTGCGCCCCCGTTCAGCTACATCGACCAGAACCAGAAGGTGGTCGGCTTCGCGATCGACATCTGCATGAAGATCGCCGACGCGGTGAAGCGCGAGCTGAAGCGGCCGGGTCTTGAGGTCGGGATGGAGTTCGTCAACTCTTCGTCGCGCATCCCGCTGATCACCAACGGCACGGTCGATCTCGAATGCGGGACGACGACCAACAACGCCGAGCGCAAGAAGCAGGTGGCGTTCACCAACACCCACTTCCTGACGGCGACCCGTTTCGTCTCGAAGAAGGATCAGCACATCGCCAGCCTGGACGATCTGCGCGGCAAGACCGTCTCGTCGGTCGCCGGCTCGACCAACATCCTGATGCTGATCAAAGCCAACAACGAGCGCAGGCTCGGCATCACGGTGATCGCCGCCAAGGACGTCCCGGAAGCGTTCCTGATGGTCGAGACCGGCCGGGCGGCGGCCTTCGTGATGGACGACGTGCAGCTCAGCGTCGTGGCGGCCCAGTCCAAGGAGCCCGCCGCCTACGTGGTCAGCGACGAGACGCTGTCCAACCCGGAGCCCTACGGGATCATGATGCGCAAGGACGATCCGGCCTTCAAGGTGGTGGTGGACCGGGCCACCGCCGACCTCTACCGCAGCCCCGAAATCCAGACGATCTATGATCGCTGGTTCCTGAAGCCGGTGCCGCCGCGCGGCCTCACCTACAATGTGCCGTTGTCCTCCGCTTTGCGCTGGGCGTTCGACCATCCGACGGACGATTCGGATCCTGCGTTCTACGCGCACTGATCTGTCGCATATCGGGGTTCCGCTCAGGCCGGGGAGATGCGATGCGGCTTGACCGATCTTGGTCCGCGTCGCGAAGCGCCCCCATGACCGACAGCACAGAACCGGCTCTCACCTCCGCGGCGGCCCGCGCCGCGCCGCCGGACACCTCGATCCCGCGCCTGATCGTCGTGCTGGCCTGCGCGGGGTTCGGCAGCACCTTCGCGCTGCGCTCGGTCGAACCCCTGGTCGGCGTACTCGCCCGGGATCTCGGCAGCGACGCCCACACGGTAGCGCTGCTCTCCACCGCCTTCGCGCTGCCCTACGCGTTCATCCAGCCTGTGCTGGGGCCGGTCGGCGATGCGTTGGGCAAGGAGCGGGTGATGAGCACCTGCCTCGCGGTGCTCGCCGTGGCCCTCACCCTGTGCAGCATCGCCCCCGATATCGGCAGCCTGTTCGGCCTGCGGATGCTGGCGGGCGCGGCGGCCGGCGGCTGCATCCCGCTCTCCCTGGCGCTGCTCGGCGACCGCGTGCCGATGGAGGGCCGCCAAGTGGCGATCGGGCGCTTCCTGGTCGCGGTGATCCTCGGCCAGCTCTCCGGCTCGACCTTCGCGGGCCTGATCGAGGCGGCGATCGGCTGGCGCGGCGTCTTCGCGGTCACCGCCGCGGTGGCGGCCTTCGCGTGCGCTGCGACCGTGCTGGGTTTCGACAGGGCTGGCCGGGCCCCCGCCCGCCGCCCGGCCTTCGGAGAGGCGGTGACACGCTATCGGACGATTCTGGGCAATCCCCGGGCGCGGGTGCTGTTCTCGGCGGTGTTCATTGAGGCGATCGCGATCTTCGGCGTCTTTCCGCACCTCGCGCCGCTGATCGAGGCCCGTGGCGAGGGCGGTCCGCGCGAGGCCGGCCTCGTGCTGGCGGGTTTTGCAATCGGCGGCCTGGTCTACTCGGCGCTGGTCGGGTTGCTGGTGCGGCTGCTCGGCCTGCCGCGGATGCTGATCGGCGGCGGCCTGATCTGCGGCGCGTCGCTCACCGTGGTCGGACTTGCCGGCACGTGGCAGGTCGATTGCGCCGCGCTCACCGCCATGGGGCTCGGCTTCTACATGCTGCACAACACCTACCAGACCCAGGTGACGGAGGTCGCGCCCAAGGCGCGGGCCTCCGCGGTGGCACTCCACGCCTTCTCGTTCTTCTGCGGGCAGGCGCTCGGCGTCGCAGTGATCGGGCAGGCGCTGGTCCGGCTCGGTCAGTTCGGGGCGCTCATGGGCTGCGCCATCACCATCCTGGCGCTGGGGATCGGCACCGCCTATGCCCTGCGGCAGAAGCCGGCGCCGGTGGCATTCCCGGGGTGAGTGATCCTCAGGGCCGCCCCATCGCCAGCGCCTTGAGGTCGAAACCCGGATCGGCCGCCTGATCCGGCGTCAGCGGTGTCCCGGCTGTGAGGAGACGCCGGGCAATCATGTGGTCGCCGGCCCGGTCGACGGATTCCACTGCGCTCAGGCGCCCGTCGCGGAAGCGGAACACCGAGAAGGCCGGCCCGGAGCCGCGGACCACGCTGGCATCGCTGGCACCCGACAGCCCGGCGATCTGCAGCTTGTGCGGGCCCTGGTCGCTCCAGAACCAGGGCAAGGCACCGTAGGCGGCGGGCTTGCTCAGCAGCCGGGCCGCGACGCACCGGCCCTGGTCGATGGCGTTCTGCACGGATTCGATCCGCACGGTGCCGTCGGCCGTGAGCCCGGACGCGAAGGGGCTCGGGAACCGCGCGCAATCGCCGATCGCCGAGATGGCCGGATCGGGGGTGGCGAGGAAGGCATCGACGTGGACGCCGTCCTGGGCCGGCAGCTCCGCCTCCGCGGCGAGGCTGCCGTTCGGAAGCACGCCGATGCCGACGAGGACGAGGTCGGCGGGGAGCTCCGTCCCGTCCGCGAGGGTAACGCCAGCCGCGCGACCGTCCCGGCTGGTGATCGCCGTTACGCCGGCCCCGAAGGCGAAGCGCACGCCCATCGCTTCATGGGCGGTCCGGAAGAACGCCCCCATTTCTGCGGAGACCGCCCGGGCCATGGGCCGATCGGCTGCCTCGATCACCGTCACGGACAGGCCCCGTGCGGCCGCGACCGCGGCGAATTCCAGCCCGATGAAGCCCGCGCCGACCACCACGATCGCCCGTGCCGCCTCGATTTCTGACCGAAGCGCATCGGCATCCGCGAGCCCGCGCAGCTGGTGTACGCCGCCCAGACTGGCCCCGGGGACCGGCAGGGGGCGGTTGCGGGCGCCCGTGGCGAGGACGAGGTGATCGTAGGCGAGAGGTTCGCCGTCCGACAGGTGGAGCCGCCGGGCCGCCCGATCGATCGCGGTGGCGCGGATCCCCGGCCGGTGCGTGATCGCGTGCTCGGCGAAGAAGCCGGGCTGGCGCAGGAACAGGCCCTCCCGGTCGGTCTTGCCGGCGAGGTAGGCCTTCGACAGGGGCGGGCGCTGGTAGGGGAGGGCGGTCTCGTCGCCCACCAGGGTGATCGGCTCCCGGAAGCCGCCCTCGCGCAGAGAGGCGGCGAGCTGGAAGCCTGCCTGGCCCGCGCCCGCGACGACGATCCCGGCCGCGATCACGCCCGGGCTCCAGCGAGGGCGAGGCCGCTCTGCGCGACCCCCGGAAGGCTGCGCGCGCCCTCCGTCATCAGGTAGGACCAGACCGCGGAGGCCGCCGGACCCAGTACCTTGTCGGCGCGGCGAACCGCGTACCAGTCGCGCCGGATCGGCAGGCCCTTCACGTCGAGGAGCACGAGGCGCCCGCTGTCCAACTCCGCCGCGACCGAGTGCACCGAGAGCAGCGCGATGCCGAGCCCGGCCATCACCGCCTGCTTGATGGTCTCGTTCGAGCCCGTGTCGATCTCCAGCGGTGCCCGCTTGACCAGCACGCCGGCCATGAACTCCTCGAACACCATCCGCGTGCCCGAGCCTTCCTCCCGCAGGAAGAACGGCTGGTCGGTGAGATCCTCGCGGGTCAGGCCGACCTTGCCGGCCAGGGGATGGTCGGGGGCCGCGATCAGCACGATCGGGTGCGGTCCGAAGGTGGCGGCTTCGATCGGGAAATCCCGGGGCGGGCGACCCATCAGGGCGAAGTCGATCTCGTAGCCACGGAGCGCCTCCACGGTCTGGCCGCGGTTGCGCACCGACAGGCTGATCTCGACGCCCGGATGCTTCTTGACGAAGCCGGCGATCACCTGGGGCGCGAAGTACTTCGCAGTCGACACGACGCCGAGCGCGACGCGTCCGCCCTCGGCGCCGCGCAGGGTCCGCAACCGGTCGGTGCAGGTTTCCAAAACGGTGTTGATGCTGTCGATCGCCCAGAGCATCTCGCGGCCGGCATCGGTCGGCTTGAGACCGCCGGGTGTCCGGTCGAACAGCAGCAAACCGGCTTCTTCCTCCAGTTGGCGGATGCGCGCGTAGAGCGCGGCCGAGGTCACGTTCAGTTCCTGGGCCGCCCGTGTCATGGTGCCGAGCCGGGCCACCGCCGCCACTGCCTGAAGCTGCTTGAGGGAGAGGTTGCGCATCGCCGAGGTCTCGTATTTTTTGTGCTTTCATACAAGATCGCACAGAAATCTTGAACGCCGGGCTACCGGTTCCTGTCGATCCGAGGGCCGGGACCGCTATCTTGCCGGCGGAGCGGCCGCTACAGAGCCCGCGCGGAACGCGCGATCCCGGTGGGCGGGATCCGAGCAGGAAGGATAGGCCGATGGCAAATTCAACGGCGATCGGGACGCCCCTCGAGGCCTGCCTGGCGCAGGCCGTGGCGGCAGACCCGGCGCTGAAGGATGCTGCCGTGGTGATCGCCGCGGTGGCGCGTTCGGCGGTGGAGATCAGCGAGCGGATCGGGCGTGGTGCGCTCGGCGGCGACCTCGCGGCGGCCGGCGACCACAACAGCGACGGCGACGTGCAGAAGGCGCTCGACGTGATCGCTCACGAGAGCGTGACGGCCGCCTTGCGGGGCGCCCCCGTGGCCGAGGTCGCCTCCGAGGAGGCCGAGGAGGTGATGCGGCTGAACCCGGACGCGCCGCTCGCCGTCGCGATCGATCCCCTCGACGGGTCTTCCAACATCGGCGTCAACATGGCGGTGGGGATGATCTTCGGCATCCGGCCGTCGATCAAGGACCCGGCCAATCCGCTCGCCTCGTTCACGACCCCCGGCACGGCGCAGATTGCGGCCGGCTTCGTGACCTACGGCCCCGCTACGGCACTGATCCTGACGCTCGGCCAGGGCACCCAATCCTACGTGCTCGACCGCAAGGACGGGACGTTCAAGCTGACGAGCCCGGCCATGGCGGTGCCCACCTCCGCCAAGGAATTCGCCATCAACGCCTCGAACGCCCGGCACTGGGACGCCCCCGTGAAGGCCTATATCGAGGATTGCCAGCGTGGCACCGAGGGCCCACGCGACAAGGACTACAACATGCGCTGGCTTGCCTCCCTGGTGGCCGATATCCAGCGCGTGCTGACCCGGGGCGGCGTGTTCCTCTACCCGGGCGATGCCCGGAAGAACTACGCCCGCGGCCGCCTGCGGCTGCTCTACGAAGTCGCCCCCGTGGCGATGCTGGTGGAGCAGGCCGGCGGCGCGGCCACGGACGGACAGACGCGCATCCTCGACCTCGTGGCAACCGGCATCCACGAGCGCGCCCCGCTGGTCTGCGGCTCCACCGAGGAGGTGGATTGCGTCGCAACCTATTACGGGGGCGGCAAGCCCGATGCCGGCCGCTCGCCGCTCTTCGGCCAGCGCGGCCTGATGCGGTCATAACCGCACCGTGAAGTCGTAAACGATGTCGGCGCGTCATCCCATCATCTCGGTGACCGGCTCCTCTGGGGCCGGCACCACCTCGGTGCGCAACACCTTCGAGCAGATCTTCCGCCGCGAAGACGTGCGGGCGGTGTTCATCGAGGGTGACGGCTTCCATGCCTTCGACCGGGACACGATGCGGGCCATGATGGCGCGCGAGCCGACCCTGTCGCACTTCGCGCCACGGGCGAACCTCCTGGGGGAGCTGGAGGCGGTATTCCGCAGCTACGCCGAAAACGGCACCGGCCGGACCCGTCACTACGCCCATGACCAGCACGACGCGCAGGTCTACGGCATCGCCGAGGGCAGTTTCTCGGAGTGGGAGGCGTTCCCGCCGGATTCCGATCTGCTGTTCTACGAGGGTCTTCACGGCTGCGTGGCCGACCCGGATGTCGACATCGCCCGCTATGCCGACCTGAAGATCGGTGTCGTGCCGGTGATCAACCTGGAGTGGATACAGAAGCTGCACCGGGACCGGTCGTTCCGCGGCTATTCCACGGACGCCGTCACCGACGTGATCCTGCGGCGGATGCCCGATTACGTGCAGACCATCTGCCCGCAATTCTCGTTCACCGACATCAACTTCCAGCGGGTGCCGACGGTCGACACCTCGAACCCGTTCATCGCCCGCTGGATCCCCACCGCCGACGAGTCGATGGTGGTGATCCGGTTCAAGGATCCGAAGGGGATCGATTTTTCCTATCTGGTCTCCATGATCCACGACAGCTTCATGAGCCGGGCCAATTCCATCGTGATCCCGGGCGGCAAGCTGGATCTCGCAATGCAGCTGATCCTGACGCCGATGATCATGCAGCTCGTCGAACGCCGCCGAAGACTGGCCTGAGCCGATTCCGAGAGTTGCCCATGCTTCCTCCCATCATTGCCCCCTCGATCCTCTCGGCCGATTTCTCGAAGCTCGCGGAGGAAACCCGCGCCATAGATGCGGCCGGGGCCGATTGGATCCATCTCGACGTGATGGACGGCCATTTCGTGCCCAACATCACCTTCGGCCCGCCGGTGGTGAAGGCCCTGCGCCCGCACACGCAAAAATTCTTCGACGTGCATCTGATGATCGCCCCGGCGGATCCGTACCTCGCGGCCTTCGCGGACGCCGGTGCCGACGGCATCACGGTCCATGCCGAGGCCGGGCCGCACATCCACCGCTCGCTCCAGACGATCCGCGACCTCGGCAAGCGCGCCGGCGTGGCGATCAACCCCGGCACCCCGGCCGCTTTGGTCGAGCCGGTGCTCGACCTCGTGGACCTCGTGCTGGTGATGACTGTCAATCCCGGCTTCGGCGGCCAGAGCTTCATCAAGAGCGCCATGGAATCCGTGGCGCGGGTGCGGGCGATGGTGGCGGGCCGCGACATCCGGATCCAGGTCGATGGCGGCATCGACCCCGAGACCGTCCGGGCTGCGAGCCGCGCCGGCGCCGACACCTTCGTGGCCGGCAACGCCGTCTTCAGCGGCGGACCGAGCGCCTATGCGGAGCGCATCGCGGCGATCCGGGACGGCGCGGAGGGCGCCTCTGGCCGCGACTTGTCGTGCTGAGGGCGCTGATCTTCGACGTCGACGGCACCCTCGCCGAAACTGAGGATCTGCATCGGCAGGCGTTCAACAACGCCTTCGCCGAACTCGGCCTTCCCTGGCACTGGGACGCGGCGCTCTACGCCGATCTGCTCACCGTGATGGGCGGCAAGGAACGACTCGCCCATTACATCGACACGCAGCAGCCGGCTGGAGCCGACGCGTTCCATGCGCTGGCGCCCGAGATTCATGCCCGCAAGACCGCGGCCTACGGCGCACTCGTGGTCGAGAGCCGGCTGCCGCTGCGGCCCGGTATCGCCCGGCTCATCGCGGAGGCCCGGGCGGCCGGCATCCGGCTCGCCGTCGCCACCACCACCAGCCGGCCGAACGTCGACCGATTGCTGGCCATCAACTTTCCGCCGGGCGATGCGCCCTTCGACGTGATCGCGGCGGGCGACGAGGCGGATCGCAAGAAGCCCGCCCCGGACGTGTTTCTCCTGGCGCTCGCCGGTCTGGATGTCGCCGCCTCTGAGGCTGTCGCGGTTGAGGATTCCGCCGCCGGGATCAGCTCGGCGCGCGCCGCCGGCCTCCCGGTCTTGGCGACCCGCAGCCGTTATACCGGCAGCCACAAGCTCGACGGCGCCTTCTCGGCGGTCTCGGATCTTGGAGAACCCGGGAGCCCGCACCGGCACATCGCCGGGCTGGAATGGCCGGGTGGCGTGGTCACGCTGGCCTCCCTGCGGCAGTGGCACACGGGCTCGCGTTAGACGACCCGTCGCTGCAAGGTGCGGCGACGCAGGACATCGTCCGCAACGTCGAGCAGGCCTCGTCCGGTACGAGCGCGGTTACGGGCACCATCTCGGGTGATGCGGGAGCCGCTGAGAAGACCGGCGGCGCCGCCCGAGACGTACTTACCTCGACGACCGCGTTGTCGAGCCAGGCCGAGCATCTCACGGAGGAGGTTCAGCGCTTCCTGGCGACCGTGCGAGCGGCCTAGACGATCGCTTTAAAAGCGTGCGTGGCCCTCAACTCGTGTGACGCGCTCTCTCGCGACGAACCGGTGTCCACGTCGTCGGAGAGCGCTCCATGGGCGCGCCGCCCTACCGGCCGACGCGATCGCTTGATCCGCGCCGGCCAGGAAGCCGCTCGGTGCGCCGGTCGCTGCGTCCGTGCGCCTCGGTGGCGAACAGCATGGTGCCGGCAACGACACCCAAAGCCGTTGAAATCCCCAGCTTGAGCCAGCGCGGATCGATGATCGTGCTGGCTGTGCCGCGTCCGTTGTTCCGGCTCGACATGACGTTCTCGGTTTAGAGGATTCCTGCGTTAACGCCTGGTCGAGGGGATTTTTCCGTCGACCCGATCTGTAGGAACCGGGAGGGGGTGTATGCACACGGGCGACCGCGTTGCTTCGGCGAAACCCGGCGGCCTATAACGCGGGCGACCTCACAGCCGCGTCGGCGGGGTCCTCAAGCCCGCCCGCGCCAAAGAACAAAGTCCGACACGCCATGGCAGGCCATTCCCAGTTCAAGAACATCATGCACCGCAAGGGCCGGGTGGACGCGGTCCGCTCGAAGGTGTTCGGCAAGCTCGCCCGCGAGATCACCGTGGCGGCCAAGCTCGGCACGCCCGATCCGGCGATGAACCCGCGCCTGCGGGCGGCGATCCTGGCGGCCCGTGCCGAGAACATGCCCAAGGACAATATCGAGCGCGCGATCAAGAAGGCCGCCGGCGCCGATGGCGAGAACTACGAGGACATCCGCTACGAGGGCTACGGCCCCGGCGGCGCTGCCCTGATCGTCGAGGCACAGACCGACAACCGCAACCGCACCGCCTCGGACGTGCGCTCCGCCTTCACCAAGTCGGGCGGCAGCCTCGCCGAGACCGGCGCCGTCGCGTTCATGTTCGACCGCGTCGGCGTGATCGCCTATCCAGCGTCCGTGGCCGATGCCGACACGATGCTGGAAGCCGCCATCGAGGCTGGCGCCGACGACGTGAGCTCCGGCCCGGACGGGCACGAGGTGATCTGCGCCCAGGATTCCTACGGTGATGTCGCCAAGGCCCTCGAAACCCGCTTCGGCGAGCCGAACCGCACCGGTCTGATCTGGAAGGCGCAGAACACGATCGACGTTGACGACGAGACCGGCGAGAAGCTGATCCGCCTGGTCGAGGTGATCGAGGATCAGGACGATGTCCAGAACGTCTACGTGAACTTCGCCCTGTCGGATGCGCTGATGGCCAAGCTGCAGGACTGAGCGCGGCGCAACGGGGTCTGGTTCAACGACGAGGTAGGTTGGAACCGTCCGCTTCCGCGGGGGGCTGTGCCGGGATGGCCGGCCTCCAATGCCCCTGCGCGGTTGAACGGGTCACACCGCGCTGAGATCAAGTCCAACGTCGACCAATACCGATTTGGTTAACCGAACCGCAGGCTCTCGTTCCGTAGCGTGCCCGATGAGCAACTCGGACGGTTTCTATGGGTCGGAACGATTGGACTTCAGGCGCGAGCCCGATCGACGTTTCCATCGTCATTCCGTGTCTTAATGAGGAGCAGGCCCTGCCTGCCGCCCTGGCGACGGCGCGCGCGGCCCTGGATCAGCTCAGCGAAACGCACGCGCTGAACGGCGAGATCGTCGTCGCGGATAACGGCAGCATCGACGAGAGCCGCGCGATTGCGGTCGCGGCCGGTGCCCGCGTGGTTGCAGTTTCCCGGCGCGGATACGGAGCTGCGCTGAACGGCGGCTTTCAGGCGGCCCAGGGCCGCTACCTCGTCATGGGCGACGCCGACGGCTCCTATGACTTCCGCGATGCAGTCGCCATGGTGATGGCCCTACGCTCTGGCGCCGATCTCTGCATGGGCTCGCGCTTTCAGGGCGGCATCGCCGCCGGTGCCATGCCGTGGAAGAACCGCTACATCGGCAATCCCGTGCTGACCGGCATCCTGAACCTGCTGTTCCGGGCGGGCATCGAGGACGCCCATTGCGGTTTGCGCGCTCTGACGAAGGGCTGCCATCGCCGGCTGAAGCTGCGCGGGAGCGGCATGGAGTTCGCCAGCGAGATGGTGATCAAAGCGGCGCTGAACGGCGAGCGCATCACACAGCGTCCGGCGACCCTGTCGCGCGATTGTCGCGGCCGTGGTTCGCATCTGCGTCCGTGGCGAGACGGATGGCGCCACCTGCGATACCTGCTGATGTTGAGCCCGACCGGGATCTTCGCTGCCCCCGCGGCTCTCCTCGCCAGCGGGGGGCTCGCGATCCTGCTGCTGGCCGCGGCCGCCTTGGTTCTGGGTCAAGAACGCACGTTCTTCCTTGGCAATTACTGGGTGATCCTGGCTGGCGCGATGCTTGGACTGGCCCACAACCTGAGCCTGTTCGCGGCGGCGACGCATCTCTACGGTGCGCGCGAGGGATACCGCAGACAGAGCCGCCGTCATGCGCGTTGGACAAGCTGGGTTTCGCTGGAAACGATGCTTGGGGCCGGCCTCATCGCATTCATGGCTGGCGTAGCCATCCTCGCGCTGGTGATCTGGTATTGGTCCCGGAATAGCTACGGCCCGATCGGCAGCGTGCTGCCCGCGGTGGCGGGGACGACGCTTCTGGTGGTCGGCGCTCAGAATGCACTCGGCGGCTTCCTCCTCGCCGTGATCGGCGGCAACGAGGCTGATTTTCTGCACTCCGAGGCTCCGAAGCCGGAGATGACGGCGACAGAACGCCGGCAATCGGTGGCTTGAACCGGTTGCGCTGCCGCGGCCGCCCTCCACAGAACAGGGGCGACGGCTCGCGCTGACTGTCGCGGCGCTTCCTGTCAAAGGTCATGACCATGATGACGGCCGTATCTTCGGATGCCGCCACGCGGCAGCGTCGGGCTGGACGCGGCGTTGTGGCCGGACGCACGCGCCGAGCTTGGTGGATGCATGTCCTTCTCGCCAGTGCCGTGCTGTTCGCCGTCGCGGCGGCCAACGGAAGGCCATCGGTTTTCAACGACACGGTGCAGTATTACTCGCAAGGCGAGTATCTGGCCTGGCGTCTGGGCATCGCGCAGCCGGATCTCGACAAGAACCGCCTGACGGATCCGACCTCGGTCATGCCAGATTCGCACGCCATGCGAGACATGACGCCCGCGACGATCGCGGGCGGTCGATCCCCGTTCTACGGCCTCGTTCTGGTTCTGGCCGTCAGGTTCGGAACCTTGTGGCTGCTTGCTGCAGGCCAAGCCTTCCTGGCGGCTTGGTCGATCTGCATCTTGATCCGCGGAATGTTGCCGGCGGCCTCGCCTGTTTTCTACCAGGGCGTGATCTTGACGCTCGGGCTCGGCACAAGCCTTCCGTTCTTCGCGGCTTTCGCGATGCCGGATCTCTACGCCGGGCTGCTGATTATTGCCCTGCCGATCCTCGCTTTCTGTCCGGCGCGGCTTACCGCATGGAAGCGCTTGATGCTGCGGGTGCTGCTCGTAGCGAGCCTGACGTTTCATGCCGCCAATATCGCACTTGCGCTGAGTCTGTCGGTCGCCGCCCTCGCAATCCTGACCGTGTTCAAGACACCGCTGCGGCTCGTCGCGGGCCGCGCGGGCTGGCTCGCCATGTCCATCCTGGTGGCCGTTTCGATGAATGGGGCGTTCGGCGCGATCTACCGCGCGGATGCCGGGGTCGCGCAGCGGACGCCGCCCTTCCTCATGGCGCGCCTCCTCGCCGACGGGCCGGGCCGAGACTATCTGGCGTCCGCCTGTCCGGGTGGGGCCAGCCCGACACTATGCCGGTTTATGAATAGGCCGGCGGCCAGTGAGGACGAGATCCTTTGGTCAAATGACCCTTCGAAAGGAATATTCTCGACCTCGACCTACGAGATCAGGACCAGATTGCGCGATGAGGAGCCCGCCTTCGTATCGGCGGTTGTCGTGCATGATCCCGCAGCCGTCATCACACGCATACTGCAGAACGGGCTGCAGCAATTGATGACCTTCTATGTTGCCGAGCCAATGAGCTCGCCCGCACGGTTCCTCAAACTCGCGTGGTGGGATCGAACGGCGATCCAGCGCATCGTGCCTGATCTGCAATCCTGCGCGGCCGTACCGAAGAGCTGTGACGTCCGGGCAAATCCTCTGTTTGTCGCGATCGTTCACATTGTTGTCGTGATGGCCGCATGGATCTTCATCGTGTGGTCGGTGGTCAAGACACGATGCTTTGATCTCTTCGCGCGCGCGCGGCCGGGCGGATCGGAGCCGGTCCCGCCGTTCGCCGGTGCGGTGGTGCTCATCGTGATGGGTGTGATCGTGAACGCGATGATCTGCGGGGCGGTATCCGGTGTCTTCGCCCGCTACCAAGCCCGCGTCATCTGGTTGATCCCGCTCCTGGCGCTGCTGATCGCGGATTGGTTTCGGCAGAACAGGCGTGTGCCGTCAGCGGATGCAATGGCCAGTTCAGGTCCGGCTTCTGCCGCGTCGATTGCTTCGAGCCCTGGCTAAGAGCCCGGGTGGTCAGGGCGAAGCCGCGTGACGACGTGAAGTTTCCGTCCAAAGAATAAATTCAGAGGAAAGACATACAAGGGAATATCGCTGGTCTCAGCGTCGGGCTTCAGATTCGCGCGCGCGAACAGATTCTTCCATTGTTGCGATGATTGATAGTTGTACGTCAGCGCGACACCGTGGGGCGCGTTGCCGATCCAATCCATCAGAGAGAGCGACAGGCGGTCCAAGCTGTTCTCGGACAGGTGGTCCTTGAGGATGACGTATCGGCGCGCGACCCGTGCGGCTTCCCGGAGAAGTTGCCCCGGGTCTTCCGTGTGGTGCAGAACGTCGATGAAGGTGACCACATCCCAGGATTGATCCGGGAACGGCAGGGTCTTTCCGTCGAAGGCGCTCACCGGGATGACCGTGCTGGGCCGCACGAAGACGTCGATGCCTTCGACGTGGATATCGGGCCGGATCGTGCGACAGAGGCCGGCGATGGTTCCATCACCACAGCCGACATCGAGAACGGTCGCGTCGCGGGGCAGCAGACCGGTCAGGGATTCAGCGAGAACGCGCGTTCGCCTGTCGAAGATCAGATCGCCGTGTAGTTTTCCGATCAACGCCTTCAAAGGCCGGCTCCCTCGACATCACTGCTGTCAGGCGAAACGCTAGACTCCGAATATGGTCTGAAAGGTGATGGACCAGGGACATATCTCGTCCCTCGGGGCGTCTGGCTTGTCGGCCCCGATCCGGTCGTCTCGCTTTTGCACCGACGTTGCGATGAGGCGCGTATCCACGTGGGCTCACGCACGGGCCGCCGCCAGCTCCGCGCCGAACCGCTCCTCGGCATAGGCCTCCACCGAGAACGTGTCGTCGGGCAGCTGGACCATGAAGCGCTCGGCCACTTCGGTGAGCACGATGTCGGGCCGCACCTGCTCGATGTACCCCCAGTCGAGCGACGTGCTCCACACGAAGTGCAACTCCCGGAAGGTCTCGGCCAGCAAGATCGTCAGCATGTACGGCATGACGTGCGAGAAGGAATCGCCGAACAGCACCACGCGGCGCGGATCCGTCGCCTTGGCGTTGCCGTAGACCACATGCGCGCCGACATGCAGCGTATGCAGGAGGCCCGCCTTCTCCCGCATCTCGACGATCGGGCTGGCATAGGTCCGCACCGCATCCTGCTGGATCATCACGGTCCGTGACCGCGCCCGTCGCGGCGGATCGAACGCGCTGCCCAGATCGCCGTCGTGGTCGGTCTCGAAGGAGGGCCGGTCCCGGAGATCCGCCCGGGGCTCGGCACCGAGCGCCCGGCAGATCTCAGCGTAGGCGTAATAACAGCCCTCGAAGGACCAGTGCGTATCGGTCCGGCAGTAGAGGTCGGTCGCGTCGCGTCCCGCGCGCAGCGGCGTCACGAGGTCGATGCAGGTCTCCCGCCAGCGACGACGCCTGCGCCAGGCGGCGTAGAGGCCGAACGGGCTGCTGAGGCGACGCGGCGGCGGTTCGTTGCGGAGCAGCCGGTAGGCTGGCGAAGCGCTCGGCCGGATCGTGATCCCGTCGAGTCGGTGATCGTAGACCATCAGCTTCTCCGGGGCGACGACGTGCCGGTAGAGGATCCCCAGGGCGCGCAGGCGCCGCTCCCGCGTCGCGATGAGGCTGCGCCATTGCCAGACGAGCTCGGTCGTCTCCTCCGGCCGCTCGTACTGGCCGAGGACGTCGTTCGTCCCGGTCTTCAGGAACAGCCATCCGTCCTGTCCGACGTGGATATGGTCGGTGTTGTTTGGCGCCACGGTCACCCTCGTGCGGCAGGTCGTCCGCCTTTACAGCATCGCCCTGGATCTGGGACGATGGCGCCGCGAATTCGGCGGCAAGGCGCGGGATGCCGGGCCGGCGGCGGACGGACAGGATGACGCATCGTTCCTCGATCGCCCGGTTGTGTCCGTCATGCCCCTCCTCACCGCGTCCGCCAAGCCGCAGAGCGCCGTCGCCATGAGCCTCGTTCCGAGCCCCGATCCGGATGCAGACCGGTGGGCGGCGCTCGCCGCCCGCGACGCCCGGGCAGACGGCACCTTCGTGTACGCGGTCCGCACGACCGGCGTGTACTGCCGGCCGAGCTGTGCGGCGCGGGCCGCCCGGCCGGAGAATGTCAGCTTCCATCGGACCTGCGCCGAGGCGGAGGCCGCCGGCTTCCGGCCCTGCCTGCGCTGCCGGCCCGATGCGCCGGGCCTTGCCGAGCGCCAGGCCGAGGCGATCACCCGCGCCTGCCGGCTGATCGAGACGGCGGAGACCGCGCCGACCCTCGCTGCACTCGCCGGGGCCGCGGGGATGAGCGCCAATCACTTCCACCGGGTGTTCAAGGCCGCCACCGGCGTGACGCCCCGGGCCTACGCCGCCGCGCACCGGGCTGCCGGCCTCGCCGCCCGGCTGCCCGGGGCGGGTTCGGTCACCGAGGCGCTCTACGAGGCCGGCTACGGCGCGGCGAGCCGCTTCTACGCCGAGGGCGCCCCGCGCCTGGGTATGGCCCCCGCCGTCTATCGGAAAGGCGGGGCAGGTCTGCGCATCCGGTTCGGTATCGGCGCCTGCAGCCTGGGCGCGATCCTGGTGGCGGCGACCGATCGGGGCATCTGCGCGATCCTGCTGGGCGACGCGCCGGAGCCGCTCCTGCAGGATCTTCAGGACCGGTTTTCGGGCGCGGAGATCATCGGGGGCGATCCGGTCTTCGAGGACTGGATGGCGCGGGTCATCGGCTTGGTCGAGGCGCCGGGGCGCGGCCTTAATCTGCCCCTCGACATCCGCGGCACCGCCTTCCAGCAGCGGGTCTGGGAAGTGCTGCGGCGCATCCCCGTGGGGTCGACCGCGAGCTACGCCGAGATCGCCCGCGCCATCGGGCTCCCCGCCGCGACGCGGGCCGTGGCGCAGGCCTGCGGCGCGAATGCCATCGCGGTCGCGATCCCCTGTCATCGGGTGGTGCGCTCGGACGGTGCGCTGTCCGGCTATCGCTGGGGTGTGGCGCGCAAGCGCGATCTCCTCCAGCGCGAGGCTGAGGGCTGAGGACGGTCCCCGGCCTGAGAACTCAGGAATTCGCGGATCGTCGCTTCGAACCAGATTGCGCGGGTGGCAGATCTGAACAGCTGCTCCCGCCACGTGGCGGAAGCGCCCTAGCGCCGGCCACCCGGCGGCCCTCCTGGACCTCCGAACCCACCGCCAGCCCCGCCGAACCCGCCGGGGCCGCCACTCGGTCCGCCAGGTGCGCCGCCCGGCCCGCCGAATCCACCGGGGCCGACCGGGAAGGCGCCCGGGCCCGCCGGTGGCGGACCGCCCGGCCCACCCCGGGCCGCGCCGAAGCCGCTCGGCCGCTCACCCCCGGGGATCGGTCCGCCCCCGGGCCGGGTATCGATGCCGAACCCTCGCGGTTCGCCGGACTTGCCGAGGCCGCCCGCCCGTCCACCGGGCTCCGCGCCGAAGCGGCCCGGCAAGTCCTCGGGTAGGTTGCGCAAGTCCAGGCGGTCGCGCTCGCGCTCGAAGCCGGGTGCTTCGCGTTGCGGGGCCTCGGGGGCGATGCGGTTCTCGATCCGCAGTTGCTCGACGGTCAGAACGCCGTCGCGGGCGATGCCGGCGGTCAGTACGGCGCGGACGCTCCCCTGCCGTGGCACCTTCGCCCCCGGCCGGCCCGCGACCCTGTAGCCCGAGCCAATGGCGAGGCCCGCGCCGGAGCGGCCGATATAAGCCTCGATCGAGACCTGCTTCAGCCCCGGCGGGAATGGCAGGCCGATCTGGGCGGCATTGGTCGCGCGCAGGACGCCATCGGCGGCCGAACCCGTCACCAGGGCGCGTTTGCCCGGGGGCAGGGCGTCGGCCCCCGTGAGGCGCAGGGCTCCGATCAGGAGGGCGCCATTTTCGCCGCGCCGCACCGGGCCGGCGACCCGGTCCGGTCCGGCCTCCCGCGGCTCGATGAGGCTCGCCACGATCACCCCGTCCGGCCGCCGCAGGCCGCTCACCGCGACGCGTGCGCCCGGCTTCCAGTCGCCGGCAAGGCCTGCGGTCGAGATCCGCTGCCCCAGCACGATCATCCGCCCCGGTGCGACCGCCTCGACAGGGCCCACCACCTCGCTGCTCACGTCGATGCGGCGCGTTGCGAGGCCGCCGCCCTCCGGCCGCGCCACCACGTGGACGACATGCCCGATCTTCAGGTCTGCTGCCTTTGCGGCCGCGCCGTCGATGCGCACCTCCACCTCCGGCGGGTAGGCGATGCGCAGGTCGTTGACGATGATCGAGCCGAAGCGGCGAATCGTGCCAATCACCCCGGTTCCGCCGATGCCGCGATCACCCTCGCCCAGCGGGTTATCGCGCGGCTCGTCGGTCCGCATCATGCCGGTTCCGCCGATGCCCTGGTCGCGCGGGGCCTCCTGCGGCCGGACCTTGGCCGGCAGCAGCGTCGCGGCACCCGCGAGAAGGCGCAGGATGAACCGGCGGTTGGGCAGGGGGCGCACCGGCCGGATCCTCAGCGCTCGTCCGTGGGACGCGCGGGCGGCACGGCCTCGGCGTAGACGTAGAGACCGAAATTCCAGCGGTGATCGCCGCCCGGGTCGGTCTGGCAGGCGGCGTGCGCCTCGCGGTTCGCCTGCTGCAACGCCTCCATGGCGATCTCGCGGGCCCGCGCCTCGAGCTTGGCTGCAAGCTCCTTCGAGAGCCCATCATAGTGGACGGCCCGCTCCAAGAAGCGCGGCTTGTCGCCGACGATGTTGGCCACGGACGCCGCGATATGGTCGTGCAGGTTACGGCCGAAATAGTAGAGCTGCGGTCCCTCGGCGCCGTCCCCGCGGGGCACGTAGGCGGCCTCCGCCAGCACGATCCGGTCCTGCGGATCCGTGAAGGCGAGGCCGCGGTCGAGCCACTCGTCCAGGATCGCCCGCGGGCGCAGATCGCGCGTCACCCCGGCGACCAGCGTTTCGAAGGAGGGTGCGTTGTCCTCGGCGGTCCGCGGCAGCGGCAAGGGGTGACCTTGCGGATCGGTGAAGGCCGGGTCGGCGATCCAGCGGGCGATGATCCGGCTGGTGCGCGAGACCACGGCCGGCACTGCACTCACGGGGGCGCCGGCCCCGCGCAGGCGTCGCACTTCCTTGCGATGGATGCCGGTGAGCAGTGAGACGCGGCTGTCGGTCTGCTCCTTGCCCGAGAGGGCGAAGTCGTACTCGGCCACATTTACGTAGAGCTCGCGCAGAAGGTCCGTGAGAGCCGGAAAGGTGATGCCGCGGGCGACCAGCAGGCGCACGAGCGGCCGCAGCAATCGGGCCAGCGGCGCGTGCAGGGCCGCGCCCTCTCGCGGTGTGTCGGCGGTCTCGGACATGCTGGCATCGTTACCGCACGGTGCGTGGGAGACAATCCCACAACGTGCGGGGCCACACGCGCAGAAAGAGATTTATCGTTGACGTGGGATATTTGCACACGTATCTCGATTACGTGGTCAAATTTCCCACGGACGTTGCGGGGTTCCTGTCATGAAGGCTGACACGCGCATTCTCGTCGCGGACGCGCTGCCGCCCCTCAGGATCGAGGAGATCGCCAACGGCCGGACCCGGAAGAACCATCCCATGCCGCGGCTGGGGCGCATCGTCTGCGTCCTCGCCGCCCTCGCACTGCCCGCCTTCGGCATCGCTGTTGCGGACACGGTCCACCGCATCGGCGACACGAAGGTGTCGCAGGCCGCCGCTCCCGTCATCCCCTCAGACGGGGCGGCGGCACCCAAACGGGCCGTCACGCCCGCCGGTGCCTCGAAAACCGCCAGGTCGGCCATGCACACGACCGAGCGCCGCGAGGTCGGGACGTGATCGCCCTCACCGAGGCAGGTGGCGGCGACGCGCGGCCTGGACCTACCTGCGGTGGAGCGCCCGTCCTCGATCTCGCGCTCTGCCTGATCCTGTCGGTGACGGTGGTCGGTCTGCTGCTCCTGGCCCTCTGACCCCACTGCTCCGGATCCTGGCTTGCGGCCCGCGCTCCGGCGCCGATCCGGCGGTAACGCCCCACACACGAGACCCACCATGACGCTATCGTTTCGCGCTGTCCTGCTCGGCGCAGCGGCGGGCTGCATCGCGCTCGGCGCACAAGCGGCCGATCTACCCCGTCGCGCCCCACCGCCGCCGCTTCCCCTGCCGCCGGCCTTCACTTGGACAGGCTTCTATGCCGGCGTGAACGCCGGCTACGCCGTGCACACGGGCAATGGTGGCTTCACCGATCCGACCTACGGCACCGTGACCGGCGGCAACCGGTTCGGCGGCTTCGCCGGCGGCGGGCAGATCGGCTACAACTATCAGTTCACCCCAGGCTCGGGCTTCGTGCTCGGCGTCGAGGCCGACATTCAGGGTACGGCCTTCGCCAAGGCGGACGCGGCCTATCTCGGGACGACGCCGTATTACAGCGTCCGGCCGAGCCTCGACTATGTCGGAACGGTCCGCGGCCGCCTCGGCTACGCCTTCGACCGCGTCCTGATCTACGGGACCGGCGGCTTCGCATATGGCGGAGGCTCTCGCTCATCCTCCGCGGCCTCCTATCCCTACACGCTGCCCGCGACCGAGCGGACCGGCTACGCTTGGGGTGGCGGCATCGAGTACGCCTTCACCGAGAAGCTGTCGGTCAAGATGGAAGCGCTGTACCTGCATCTCGGCCGCGGCTTCACCGGAACGACTTACTACAGCGCCAGCGTTCCGGCGTATTATGGTGCCGGCAAACAGGATTCAGGGTTCGCCTTGGTCAGGGCGGGGGTAAACTACCGCTTCTAATCAGTATTGGTCGAAACGGAGCTTGACGGGCCGGCCGGATTGAGTCGCTATGTATGGCGTTCGGCGTCGCGACGTCATGGTTCGGTCGTGCGTAACCACGGCTGGACCGGCAGCGCTGGTGCCGAATGCCGCACGGGTGGCGCCGCGCGGTATCGTGGGGCCTGTCCGTCAGGAACGTCCGTGAGAACTTCACGCCTGTGCGTCGCCGCGACGACGCTTCTCACCCTCTCCGGCATCGGGGCATCGGCGCAGGACGTCATCCCGCCCGGGCCGACCGGGCGGGGCGCCTTCCTGATCTACGGCAATTTCTGCGGGCCGGGGAACCGTGGGCCCGGCTACGCGCCGATCGACGCGCTCGACCGCGCCTGCGCGCGCCACGACGTCTGCTCGGCGGACCCGCTGTCGAGCACACTGACGGCCTGCGCCTGCAACCGCCGTCTGGAACGGGAGGCGGGTATGGTCGCCCGCGATCCGCGCGCATCGGGCCATACCCGCGAGACCGCGCGGTTCATTGCCGACTTCGCGGCGGCGCTACCCTGCCAGTAGGGCGCGCCGCCAGCCCGGTCAGGCGGCGTCGGCCGGGTTGGCAGCCGCCTTGGGGCCGCCCTTGGCGACTCCCACCAGGGCCGGGCGCAGCACCCGGTCGCCGATGACGTAGCCCGACTGGACCACCTGCACGACCGTGCCGGCGGGCACCTCCGGGTTCGGCACTTCGAACATGGCCTGATGCCGGTTCGGATCGAATTTCTGGCCCTGCGGCTCGACGACCTTCACGCCGTGGCGCTCCAGGGTCTTGGCGAGGTCGCGCTCGGTCAGCTCGATCCCGTCGATCAGACCCTTCAGGGCGCCGTCGGCGCTGGCCTTCGCGTCGGCCGGCACGCTCTCGAGGGCCCGGCGGATGTTGTCGGCGACGTTGAGCACGTCGCGGGCGAAGTTCGTGACCGCGTAGGTGCGGGCATCGGCGACCTCGCGCTCGGTGCGGCGACGCAGGTTCTCCATCTCGGCGAGCGTGCGCAGCGTCCGGTCCTTCAACTCGTCCCGCTCGGCGGTGAGCAGGGCCAGGGTCTCCGCGATGGGATCGACGGACGCCTCGGCGCCCTGACCCGCGGAGCCGGGATTCTGGGCCGCACCGGCACCGGCCTCGACCGTGGTCTGGCGCTGGTCATCCTGGGGCATGTCGTTGCTCGTCATCGTGTTTCAGTCGTCCGGGAAGTGGGTTCGGGCACGCGGGACCGGCGCTGATATCTGGCCCGGAGCCAACGAAATCAACCCATCGCTCAGGCTTCGCGCGGCGGCGGCGCGGCCACCAACGCTTCCAGGCCCTCGGCCTTGAGGGCGGCGACGTCGCCCGCGAACACATCCATCACGGCCCCGCGAATCGCGGCCTGCCGGTCGGGCTGCGTCACCCGCGTGCCGGTGAGGTCGGTGACGTAGAAGACGTCGACCGCCCGCTCGCCGAAGGTCGCGACGTGCGCCGAGGTGATGTTGAGCGACAGCCGGCCCAACGCGGTGGTCAATTCATAGAGGAGGCCTGGCCGGTCGAGGCCGGTGACCTCCACGACGGTCTCCCGGCTCGACAGGGCGTTGTCGATGATTACGTCCGGCGGCACCGGGAAGGTCTTGGCGCGCGTCGTCGTCGGCGGGTGCTTGTCGGCCACGAGGTCGGCGATGCGGATCTCGCCCTTGAGCGCCCGCTCGATCGCCGCCGTGATGCGCTTCGTCCGTCGGGTCTCGTCCTCGTCCCGCTCGAAGGCGCGCGAGATCACGATCGTGTCGAGGGCGAACCCGTCCGTCGTGGTGAAGATCTGGGCGTCGACGATGTTGCTGCCGGCCGCCGCGCAAGCACCGGTGATGATGGCGAGCAGGCGCGGGTGGTCGGGCGAGTAGATCGTGATCTCGGTGACCCCCCGGACGGGGTCGAGGGCAACGTCGGTGGTGCTGGTGCGGCTGTCGCCCAGCGCCTCGCGCAGGAACTGCGCGTTCTTGAGCTGGCGCGTGCCGTCGACCTTCAGCCAGTAGGCCTGACCGTGCCGGGCCGCGTAGGCGTCGAACTCCTCCGAGGCCCAGCCCGGCAGCCGCTCACGCAGCCCCATCTGGACCAGGCGCACCCGGTCGGTGCGGGCGATCTCGGAATGGCCGCCCGAGAGGTAGACCTCGGTCTCGTCGTAGAGCGTGCGGATCAGGGTGCCCTTCCAGGCGGTCCAGACGCCGGGGCCCACCGCGGTGATGTCGGCCACCGTCAGGATGGTCAGGAGCTTCAGCCGCTCCAGGGTCTGCACGTTGGCGGCGAAGCGCTCGATCGTCTTGGGGTCCGAAAGGTCGCGGCTCTGCGCGGTCATCGACATCAGCAGGTGCTGCTCGACGAGCCAGCAGACGGTCTCGGTCTCGGCCTGGTTCAGGCCGAAGCGCGGGCAGAGTTTTTCCGCGATCGCGGCGCCCGCGATCGAGTGATCCTCCGGCCGGCCCTTGGCGATGTCGTGCAGCAGGATCGCCACGTAGAGCGCCGTGCGGTTGTGGATCGTGTGAACGAGGCGCGAGACCAGCGGGTAGGTCTCCTGCGAGCGGCCCGATTCGACGTCCGCGAGCACGCCGACCGTGCGCAGCAGGTGCTCGTCCACCGTGAAGTGGTGATACATGTTGAACTGCATCATCGCGACGATGCGGCCGAAATCCGGGATGAACCGGCCAAGTACCCCCGCCTCGTTCATCTCGCGCAAAGCCTCCTCGGGGGCGTTGTGCGAGGTGAGGATCTCAAGGAACAGGCGGTTGGCCTCGGTGTCGCTGCGCAGCGACGGGTTGATCAGGCGCAGCGAGCGGCTGGCCAGCCGCTTGGCATCCGGATGGATCGCGAGGTTGTGCCGGTCGGCCAGCCAGAACAGGCGGATCAGGTTGACGGGATCGCGCTCGAACGCGTCCTCGGCCCGTAGGTTGACCCGGCCGTGGTCGATCCAGAAATCCTCCGCCTCCATGGCGGTGGCCCGGAAGCGGTCGCGGAACCGGCCAATCCAGCGGTCGAGCACCGGCGTGCGCTTGGCGTGACGCGCTTCCAGTTCCGCGCAGACGATGGCGGTGAGGTCGCCGACATCCTTGGCGAAGCGGAAATAGGCCTTCATGAACCGCTCGACGCCCGAGAGGCCGCCCCGGGCCTCGTAGCCGAAGCGCTCGGCGATTCGGGGCTGCAGGCCGAAGGACAGGCGCTCCTCCGCGCGCTTCGTCACGAAGTGCATGTGGCAACGGACCCGCCACAGGAACTCCTCGCAACGCTCGAACAGCGCGTATTCCTCCGGTGTGAACAGACCGGCGCTGACGAGTTCGGCCTGATCGCGCACCCGGTACGTGTATTTGGCGATCCAGAACAGCGTGTTGAGGTCGCGCAGGCCGCCCTTGCCGTCCTTGACGTTGGGCTCGACGAGGTAGCGCGACGAGCCGGCCTTCGAGACGCGCAGGTCGCGCTCGCGCAGCTTGGCGTCCACGAACTCGGCCGCCGAGCCGACCACGAGTTCCATGTCGAAGCGCGTCACCAGCTCCTCGAACAGGGTCCGCGAGCCGAACAGGTAGCGCGCCTCCAGCAGCGAGGTGCGGATCGTCATGTCGGCCCGCGCCTCGCGCAGGCATTCCTCCACCGACCGGGTGGCGTGACCGACCTTCAGCTTCAGGTCCCACAGGACGTAGAGCATCGCCTCGACGACGCTCTCGGACCACGCGGTCTGCTTGTAGGGCAGCAGGAACAGCAGATCGATGTCCGAGCCCGGCGCCATCGTGCCCCGGCCGTAACCGCCGGTGGCGACCACCGCGAGCTGTTCGCCGGTCGAAGGGTTGTCGTTGGGGTAAAGCCGCCAGACCACGGCGTCGTGGATCGCCCGGACCACCGCGTCGGTGAGCTTGGACAGCGTTTGCGCGCAGCGCAGGCCGTTGCAGTCCTTCAAAAGCTGGACTTCGGCGGCGCGGTGGCCTTCCTCGATCACCCGCCGCAGGTGCGGGACGAGCGCGGCGCGGAGCTTGGTGGGCTCGCGAGCCTCGCGGTCGAGATTCTCCAGGACCGTGGCGAGGGCGGCGACGGGATCGAACATGGCTCCCGTTAGCATGATATGCCTACGCCGCCAGCCATGCGGCGACGCGTGTCCGATCCCGAATTTTCACGGTTCATCACGCCAAGCCACAGTCCCCTATTCTGCCGCTGGCAAGTCGAGGGCCAACAGCCGCGCCGTCCGGTTGCGGGTCGAGGGCCTAGCCTCGGTGGCGGCGGTCTGCCGCCGGGCATCGGCGATCGCCGCGTGGACCCCGTCCACCGCCAGAATCAGGGCGCTCACGGTGCGGGCGTCGATGCTGCGCTCCCGAGCGTAGCAAACCACGTCGGAGACGAGCCCGTCGGTTTCGATCGCCAGGGCGTCGAGCGCTGCGCTGCTCGTCGCGACCCGGACCTCGCGCATGATGGCGAGCAGGCGGTCGAGGACGAAATCGACCCGCTCTCGGCGCTTGCGGGCCAGCCGCTGCCCGATCCACGCGAAGCCGGAGCCGATCGTGCCGCCGAAGAAAGCGAACAGGTAGATGTAATCCTCGTAGCGATCGAGGAATGTCTGCTGCTCGCGCTCGAAATAATCGACCGCACCTGGGTGGTTCGGCAGCCGTGCCGACGTCGCCGCAACCGTGGTGTCGAAGTCGGGCGCCTTCATCAGCTTGGCGGCCGGGGCCGCGGAGGCGAGGCGCGAGCGCCACTCGAACAGGTGCTGCGTGGCCGAGGCCACCGCGACGCGGCTCACCGTGCCGCGCGCCATCAGGCGGTAGGAGGCGCCGACGGTCTTGATCTCCTCGTCGGGACGCTTCGGACGGCCGCCGAAGGTCCCGGCCGGAATGCTCACCGCTTGCAATTCGGGGAAGCGCTGCAGGATCGCGTCGCCATCGGGAATCGAGACGAAGCCGATCTTGCGCTCCGGCGAGCCCAGTTCGACGGCGTGCACCATGGCCGCCGCGGTCTTGGACGCTGGGCTGGCAATCACCGCCACCGCGTCGACCCGCTTGTCGGTCAGCGCGGCCGTGACCTCGCCGATCTTCAGGGGCACGACCACGACGTGGCCCACCTCCGCCTCGTCGGCCGGTGGGGCACCCTCGGATGCCTCCTCGGCGCGGTTTTCCGGAACGAGATCGTAGAAGGAGAGCAGGTTCGTCAGGAAGGGCAGGTCGGCGCTGTGGCGCACAACGATGCCGAGGCGCTTGCGCGCCAGCGCCGGGATGTCGTCGAGATCGGCGGCCTCGGGCGCCGCGATGACCAGGGCCTCGTCGTGCAGGATCGCCAGCGTCAGGCCGTTCTCGGGCAGCAACACATCCGGCCGGACTACGGCGAGGTCGGCCTTGTTGCGCTGGAGCGCCAGGGCGCTGTCGCGGACGTCGGCGTAGCGCACGACCTTGAGGCGCACATCCTCGCGGCCCCGATCCAGGGCGCTGGCATAGGCTTCGATCAGGGCGGCCTCGGGCCCGTCCTGGGGGCCCACCGCCACCGTCAGGGTGTTCGGGCGCGACAGATAGACGATCGCGGCGGCGACCGCGGCCAGGCCCAGGGCCACCAGGACCAGGAGCCACTCGCGGCGCATCAGAGACGTCGCCGCGGCACGGAGGCGGCTCCGCCACGGTTTGCGGATGCGGTCGGGCGAAGGACGGTGGTTCGGTCCATGTCCGAGCCTGTCGCGTTGCACGCGTTCCATACCCAAGTCATGGAACGCAAACCTGTCGAGAACGTGAAGAACCGGTGAAACCCCCATTCGTTGCAGGATCCGCACCGGGACACCGCAAGGCCGACGCGGCCCCGCCGAAACCGATCAGCGCGCCGTGGCTCGAACGGTCGGCGCTGCATTACCTCGAGCGCTACAGCGCCTCGACCGAGATGCTGCGCCGGACCCTGGCGCGGCGGGTGGAGAAGCGGGCGCGGCTGCGCGGCGAGGACCCCGCCGGCTTCGCCGAGATGATCGCCGCCACGGTGGCGCGGGCGGTCTCAGCCGGCCTCGTAGACGACGTGCGTTTCGCCGACATGCGCCTCGCCACGCTGCGTCGCCGGGGCACGTCGAGCCGCGGCGTCTCGGCGAAGCTCGCCGCCAAGGGCGTCCCCCGGGATGTGGTCGAGGCCGCCATGCAGGCCGAGCGGGAGGCGGTGCCGGAGGAGGACGCCGCCGCGATCGAGGATCAGGCCGCACAGGCTTACGCCAAGCGGCGGCGCCTCGGGCCGTATCGCCGGCCGGACCAGCGGGCCGCCTATCGCGACCGCGATCTTGCCGCGCTGGCGCGGGCCGGATTTTCGTATGGCCTCGCCCGCCGGGTGGTCGATACGGAGTTGGACGAGGAGCCCGGGTGAAGGGTGCGGCAATGCGGCCCGGGGTAGGCTACCGGCCGACCTTGCACCTTCTCGCGCCTCGTTCATTGTCTGTTCGATGGACGAAACCCTCGCCAAGAAACTGCGCATCCTGGCCGATGCCGCGAAGTACGATGCGTCCTGCGCGTCCTCCGCGGCGCCCAAGCGCGCGGCCGGCAAGGATGGGCTCGGCTCCACCACCGGGGCCGGCATCTGCCACGCCTATACGCCGGATGGGCGCTGCGTCTCGCTGCTCAAGATCCTGCTGACCAACTGGTGCCTGTTCGATTGCGCCTATTGCATCAACCGGCGCTCCTCGAACGTGCGGCGGGCGAAGTTCACCGTCGAGGAGGTCGTGAACCTCACCCTGAACTTCTACCGGCGCAACTATATCGAGGGCCTGTTCCTGTCCTCGGGCATCATCAAGTCGCCCGACCACACGATGGAGTTGCTGACCCGGGTGGCGAAATCGCTCCGGCGCGACCACGGCTTTGCCGGCTACATCCACCTCAAGTCGATCCCCGAGGCGAGCCCCTGGCTGATCGAGGAGGCCGGCCTCTATGCCGACCGGCTGTCGATCAACGTCGAATTGCCCACCGAGGCGAGCCTGGAGCGGCTGGCGCCCGAGAAAGACGGCGCTACCATCCAGAAGGCGATGACGCAGATCGGCGAGCGGATCGTTGAGGCCAAGGCCGAAAAGCGCCGGTTCTCGCCGGCCGGCCATTCGACCCAGGTGATCGTCGGGGCGGACGCCACCACCGACGAGGCGTTGATCCGCAAGAGCGCGCTGCTCTACGGCAGCGTGGGTCTGAAGCGCGTCTATTACTCGGCCTTCAGTCCGATCCCGGACGGGTCGGCGATCCTGCCGCCGAAGCCGCCGCCGCTGCAACGGGAGCACCGGCTGTATCAGGCCGATTGGCTGCTACGCTATTATCACTTCACCCCCGACGAGGTCGCCGACGCCTCGGAGGGTGGCATGCTCGCCCTCGACATCGACCCAAAACTCGCCTGGGCGTTGAAGCACCGCGAAAAATTCCCGGTGGACGTGAACAAAGCGGACCGGGAGTGGCTGCTGCGTGTGCCGGGGCTCGGCGCGCGGGCGGTCGACAAGATCATCACGGCCCGTCGTCACGCGACCCTGCGGCTGGATGACGTGGCGCGGCTGACCTCGGGGCTGAAGCGGGCGCGGCCGTTCCTCATCACCGCCGATCATCGGCCGGTGGGGCTGACGGATCGGGCCGATTTGCGCACGCGGCTGGTTGAGCCGGCGACGCAGTTGAGCTTGTTTTGATGCGGACCGGAAGCGCGCCTCTCCCTCCCCCCTCTGCGGGGGAGGGTACCCTGCGCAGCAGGGGGGGAGAGGGGAGCGACGGTGCAGGATCGGACAGTGACCTGCATGCCGGCCTCGAACCTTTCGGAGCCCGGGCTCCCCTCTCCCGACCCGACCTGACGGCCGGCCCACCCTCCCCCGCAGAGGGGGGAGGGGATGCGCACCGGCCGCGTGCCATTACGTTACGCCCAGGTGCAGATCTCGTCGGCTTCCGCACCGCCGTTCGAAGCCTCGTTGCCGCGGGCGTCCCGCCCGAAGCGGTGTCGTGGTCGGTGACGGATTCACCCGGCCTGTTCGGGGCCGAGGCCGACGCCGCTTCCGCTGCCCCGCTCGCCCTACCCAAACCTGTCGCCGGCCTGATCCCGCAGGTGATCCCCCACCGCGATCCCGAGCGTTACGGCCTGCTCTACGCGCTGATCTGGCGGGTCTGCCACGGTGAGCGGCATCTGATGGAAGTCGGCAGCGATCCGTTGGTCTATCGCCTGCACCGCATGGCGAAGGCGATCGGGCGCGACCTGCACAAGATGCACGCCTTCCTGCGCTTCCGCCGCACCGAGGACGCGGTGGGCGAGCGTTTCGTGGCGTGGTTCGAGCCCGATCACCACATTTTGGAAGCAGCCGCGCCGTTCTTCGTGGCGCGGTTCCGGGGCATGCGCTGGTCGATCCTGACGCCCGAGGGCTCGGCCCACTGGGATACCGACACGCTGACCTACGGCCCGCCCGGCGACCGGGCCACGCTCCCCGACGGCGACGGGTTCGAGGCCGGCTGGCAGACCTATTACGAGAGCACCTTCAACCCGGCCCGGACCAACCTGAAGGCGATGCGGGCCGAGATGCCCAAGAAGTACTGGCACAACATGCCCGAGACCGCCGCGATCCCCGCTTTGGTTCGGGCGGCGGCCGGGCGTACCGAAGCCATGATCGAGAGGGAGCCGACCTTGCCCACACGCCGCGAACCGACCCGGGCCGTCGCCGCCATGGCCGATCAGGATCCCAAGACCCTGGACGAGCTGAACGTCATCATTCGGCGGACCGAGCCCCTGGTTCCGGGTGCGACCCAGGCTGTGCTCGGCGAGGGCGCGGTCGGCGCGACGATCGCCTTCGTGGGCGAGCAGCCAGGCGACCAGGAAGACCGGCAGGGCCGCCCGTTCATCGGGCCGGCGGGGCAGCTGCTGTCCCGCGCCATGGCGGAGGCCGGGATCGACCGCGGGGCGAGCTATCTCACGAATGCGGTCAAGCACTTCAAGTTCGAGGAGCGCGGCAAGCGCCGCATTCACCAGAAGCCGACGGCTGGTGAGGTTAGCCACTATCGTTGGTGGCTCGACCGGGAACTGGATTTCGTCGGCCCGAAGCTGGTGGTGGCACTCGGCGCCACGGCGGTGCTGGCACTGACCGGCAAGGCGGTCCCGATCACCCGGGCACGCGGCCCGTTCCGGTTCGAGCGGTTCGACAACCGCTTCCAGGGCTTCATCACGGTCCACCCGTCGTACCTGCTGCGCCTGCCCGACGAGGCGAAGGAGGAGGCCTACGCGGCCTTCGTGGACGATCTGCGCCGGGTCGAGGCGCTTGGGCGGGAGCTGGCCGCCTGATCGCCCGCGCTTCTGGTATGCTGGCCAATACCGATTCCCGCCGGTCCCGCCGCCATGGACAAGCACGCCGCCCTCGACATCCTGCGCACCCACGAGGCGGAGCTGCGCCGCCGGGGGGTGGTCCACGCCGCTCTGTTCGGCTCCGTTGCCCGGGGCGAGGCGCGGGCCGATAGCGACCTCGACGTGATGATCGAGATCGAGCCGGAGCGCGTGCGTGACGTCTTCAGTTATGTGGGCCTGTGCCGGTTCATCGGCGAGCTGTTCCCGGTTCCGGTGGATGTGGCGGATCGCCGAAGCCTGAAGGAGCGCGTCCGGGAAAGGGCCGAGAACGATGCCGTTCCAGCCTTCTGAGCGGGCACGCGACGCCTGTGAGGATATCATCACCAATGCCCAGGCCGCGGAAAGTTTTGTCGCGGGCCTGAGCTACGAAGCGTTCGTCGCGGATCGGCGCACGAATTACGCCGTGGTTCGCTGCCGGGAGATCATCTCCGAGGCCAGCCGACGCCTCACCGGCGAGATGCGGGACCGTCACCCGAACGTGCCGTGGCGCGACATCGCAGACGCGGGCAACGTCTACCGTCACGGCTATCACCGGGTCATGCTGGACAACGTCTGGCGGACCGTTCACGAGCGCTTGACCGACCTCGTCGCGGCCTGCCGCGCCGAGCTGGACCGCGTGCCCGAATCCTGATCGCCCCGAGCCGCCTGAGCCCATGACCGACGCGAAGCCCGACGCGAGCCCCGAGACCAAACCCGTCGGCCCCGGCGATCAGGTGATCCTGGTCGATGGCTCGTCGTTCATCTTCCGGGCCTATTTCCAGTCGATCAACCAGGATCAGAAGTACAATTCCCGCCCCTCGGACGGGATGCCCACCGGCGCCGTGCGGCTGTTCTGCACCAAGATCGCGCAGTTCCTGCAGGAGGGCGCGGCCGGCACGATGCCGACCCATCTCGGCATCGTCTTCGACAAGTCCGAGGGCTCGTTCCGCAAGGAGATGTTCCCGGATTACAAGGGCCACCGCCCCGACGCGCCCGACGACCTCAAGCGCCAGATGCCGCTGATGCGCGATGCCGTGCGCGCCTTCGGCCTGCACGCGGTGGAGCTGGAGCGCTACGAGGCCGACGACCTGATCGCCACCTACACCCGCCAAGCCGAGGCGCGGGGCGCGGGCGTCATCATCGTCTCCTCCGACAAGGACCTGATGCAGCTCGTGGGGCCGCAGGTGCGGTTCTACGATTTTGAATCCGGCGCCAAGGGCAAGGCGGGTTACCGGCCAGAGCGCAACCTCGACGTCGAGGCGATCATCGCCAAGTGGGAGGGCTTGCAGCCGAACCAGATCGGCGACGCCCTGGCGTTGATCGGCGACACGTCCGACAACGTGCCGGGTGTGCCCGGCATCGGCCTCAAGACCGCGGCGGCGCTGATCAAGGAGTTCGGCAGCCTCGAAACGCTGCTGGAGCGGGCCGGCGAGATCAAGCAGCCCAAGCGCCGGGAGACCCTGCTGGCCAGCATCGATCAGGCCAAGCTGTCGCGAAAACTCGTGGCGCTGATGGAGGATGTGCCGGTTCCGGTCGCGCTGGACGATCTGGGCGTGCCCAAGCCCGATCCCCAAAAACTCGTCGGCTTCCTGAAGGCGATGGAGTTCAACACGCTGACCCGCCGCATCGCCCAGATGCTGCATGTCGACCCGGAGGCGGTGAAGCCCGATCCGCGGCTCCTGCCCGGAGCCCGGCCGCACGGATACGGCAATGCGGCCGGCGGCAGCGATGCGGTGCCGTTCTTCGGCGATTCCGTGCCGCCGGATCCCGAGACCGCGGCGGCCGGCGCCGAGCGCGCGCCGGGCGCCGCCCCGCCCGAGCGCGCCGAGATCGATCCGTTCGCTGATCTCGACTTACCTGACGCACCCGCCAAGCCCCGGGCCCCCGTCGAGGCGACACCGGGCAACGTGGTGGCGGCCCGCGCCGCGGAATCCGTGGCGCCGTTCGATACCGCCGCCTACGAGACGGTCGCCTCCCTGGAGCAGCTCGACGCCTGGATCGCGGAGGCCCGGGAGGCCGGGGTGATCGCGGTCGACACCGAGACCGACGCGCTCGATGCCCACAAGGCCGGGCTGGTCGGCGTGTCGCTGGCGGTGGCCAACGGCCGGGCCTGCTACATCCCTCTGGCCCACATCCAGGCCGCCAAGGTCCAGGCCGATTCCACCGACCTGTTCGGCGAGGGTGCCGCCGCCTCCGACGTGGCCGAGCCGGTGCCCGGGCAGATCCCGCTGAAGGAGGCGATCAGTCGGCTGAAGCCGCTCCTGGAGGATGCGGGCGTCCTGAAGGTCGGCCAGAACCTGAAATACGATTGGGTCGTGCTGGCCCGCTACGGCATCGAGATCGCGCCGTTCGACGACACGATGCTGATCTCCTACGTGCTCGATGCCGGCAAGGGCGGCCACGGCATGGACGAATTGGCCCGCCGCCACCTCGGCCACCAGCCGATCACGTTCTCCGATGTCGCCGGCGCCGGCCGCAACAAGGTCAGTTTCGACCGCGTCGCCATCGACAAGGCCACCGCCTACGCGGCCGAGGACGCGGACGTCACCCTGCGCCTGTGGCGGATGATGAAGCCGCGCCTCGTGGCCGAGCACCGGGTCACGGTCTACGAGACCCTGGAGCGGCCCCTGCTGCCGGTGATCGCCCGGATGGAGCAGCGCGGCATCCGGGTCGACCGCGAGATGCTGAGCCGGCTCTCGGGCGATTTCTCGCAGATCCTCGTCCGCCTGGAGGAGGAGATCCAGGAGGATGCCGGCGAAAAGTTCTCGGTCGGATCCCCGAAGCAGATCGGCGACATTCTATTCGGCAAAATGGGCCTGCCGGGGGCCAAAAAGACACCCTCCGGCCAGTGGGCGACGCCCGCGACGCTGCTGGAGGAGCTGGCCCAGGCGGGCCATGAACTCCCGAAAAAGATCCTGGAGTGGCGCCAGCTCGCGAAGCTGAAATCCACCTACACGGATTCGCTCCAGACCCATGCCGACCGGGAGACCGCGCGGGTCCACACCTCGTTCTCGCTGGCCGCCACCACGACCGGGCGGCTGTCCTCGTCCGAGCCGAACCTGCAGAACATCCCGATCCGCACCGAGGAGGGCCGGCGCATCCGGCGCGCCTTCGTGGCCGCGCCCGGCAACAAGCTGATCTCTGCGGATTACTCGCAGATCGAGTTGCGGCTGCTCGCCCACATGGCCGACATCCCGGAGTTGCGCAAAGCGTTCGAGGACGGGATCGACATCCATGCGGCCACGGCCTCGGCGATGTTCGGCGTGCCGCTCACGGAGATGACGCCCGATCTCCGGCGCCGGGCCAAGACGATCAATTTCGGCATCATCTACGGCATCTCGGCCTTCGGGCTGGCCGACCGGCTCGGCATCGGCCGCGAGGAGGCCTCGGCGTTCATCAAGCAGTATTTCGAGCAGTTCCCGGGCATTCGCGACTACATCGACAGCACCAAGCGGAGCTGCCGGGACAAGGGCTACGTCACCACCCTGTTCGGCCGGGTCTGCCACTATCCGCAGATCCGCTCCAACAACCCGTCCGAGCGCGCCAGCGTCGAGCGGCAGGCGATCAACGCGCCGATCCAGGGCTCGGCCGCCGACATCATTCGCCGGGCCATGACCCGGATGGAGGCGGCGCTGGCGGCCAAGCGGCTCACGGCGCAGATGCTGCTGCAGGTGCACGACGAGCTGGTGTTCGAGGTCTCCGAGGACGAGGTGGAGGCGGCGATCCCGATCATCCGCGGCGTGATGGAGGAGGCGCCGGCGCCGGCGCTGACCCTACGGGTGCCGCTGGTGGTGGAGGCCAAGGCGGCGGGGAACTGGCAGGAGGCGCATTAGGGTTTGAAGTTGCTCAGCTTGGCCTGTGCAATGTCCGAGATGGGTGGATATCTGCTGGTCTGCTTCCGAGCGGCAGAGGCATCAGAGCGGACGTCGCCGTCCCGCCCGCTCACGATCCTTAGCGGACACCCGTTGGTTCTATCGCTTACGTGCTTTCAATGGCTCGGGCTTCTGACCGTCCGGTAGAATTTTGTCGATGTGGTCGTGGACCATCTGAGCACTGAAGGGCTTGTCGAGGAAAACGGCACCTTCCGGGAGATCACCCGCACCGGGCTTCACCCCGCCTGATGCCACTACAATCGAGATGTCAGGCCATCGACGCGCGGTCGTCCGCGCCACCTCGAAGCCATCGGGACCGCCGGGCATTTCAACGTCGGTGAACAATAGAACTATCGAACCGGCGTGATCCTCAAGCAGCTTGATCGCCTCGACGCCGTTTGCTGCCGACAGGGCGTGGAAGCCTGCCTCCTCCAAAATCATTTCTGCATCCATCCGGACGAGAAAATCGTCGTCCGCGACGAGGGCATACGGTGAGTTTGGCGGCTGGGACATGCCCATTAAGCCGAGGGGGCGTGCGAAGGTTCAGATCAGCATGGGCATGCGGGTGGGTATACCGCCACCGACACGCCTGGACGGATCAAGCATAGGATCAATCCCTAAGCGGGTCGAAGCGGCTGCAAACCACCCCGAGCAGAAGTTGCCGGATGTTTGACGAACGGCCGCTTTGGAGAAGCGCCAACGGCGGTCCAGGCGGCTGGATTGGGTCGCGAGCAGTCATCGCACGCTTTAACTCATTGGGTTCAGGCCTAGGGAAGCTGGCCGGATCGAAGTTGGGCCCAACCGTCCTTGCGAGCGGAGCGAAGCCCTTCACTTGGCGCCACGCTCACGACTGCCCCACCGCCCTGGGCTGCCTCGCTCCGCTCGCAAAGTCGGTGCTTTGTAACGACGTCATTGAACCGCGCGCGGCATCTTGGAGATGCCGCCAAAGGCAGTCATACGCCGTACGCTCATGACGTATATCGTTCTGATCCAGTGACCGACCCTCTCGCCTTCCTCGCCGGCGGCGGCGAAGCCGCGCGCATGATCCGCGCGCGCGACTGGTCCGGCCACCCCCTCGGCCCGCCGGATTCCTGGCAGCCGGAGTTCCGCGCGGCGCTCTCCCTCGTGCTCAACTCGCCGGAATCGATGATCCTGGCCTGGGGGCCCGATCTCCACTTCTTCTTCAACGACACCTACTTTCCGCTGCTCGGGCCCCGCCTGCCCTGGGCCATGGGGGCGCGGTTCGATGCTGTCTGGGCCGATGCCTGGGATCAGGCCAAGCCGATCATCGAGGCCGCCCTGGCGGGCCGGCCGGAGCGCTTCGTCGATCTGCCCTGGCAGCTCGACACCGACCGCGGCGCCCGGGAGACGTGGTGGAGTTTTTCGTACTCCCGCGTCCTCGATGCCGCGGGCGACGTGGTCGGGCTGTTCATCCTCACCAGTGAGACCACCGGGCGGGTGCTGGCCGATACCGCCCTCACCGAGAGCCGCGCGCAGCTGGAGGCCGCGCTCACGGAACTCGGCCGGCTCAACGCCAACCTGGCCCAGCAGGTCGCGGACCGGACCGCCGACCGCAACGCCCTGTGGACGCTCTCCACCGACATGATGCTGCGCACCGCGTTCGACGGCACCATGCTGGCGGTGAACCCGGCCTGGACCGAGGTGCTGGGCTGGCAGGCGGATGAACTCGTCGGCCTCAACCTGATGATCCTCATCCATCCGGACGATCTCGACCGGACCGTCGCGGGGGGGCAGCAACTCGCGTCGGGCGAGCGCTTGGCGCGCTTCGACAATCGCTACCGCCACCGGGACGGCAGCTATCGCTGGATCAGCTGGTCGGCCCGGCCGGGGGAGGGGATGATCAACGCGGTCGGCCGCGACTTCACCGCCGAGCGCGCGCGCACCGAAGCCCTGGCAACCGCCGAGGAGGCCCTGCGGCAGGCGCAGAAGATGGAGGCGGTGGGCCAGCTCACCGGCGGCCTCGCGCACGATTTCAACAACCTGCTCGCCGGCATCTCCGGCTCGCTGGAGCTGATCCAGACCCGGCTCGCCCAGGGCCGGATGATGGATGTCGATCGCTACATCAATGCCGCCCAGGGCGCGGCCCGGCGCGCCGCTGCCCTGACGCACCGGCTGCTCGCCTTCTCGCGCCGCCAGACCCTCGATCCGAAGCCCACCGACGTGAACCGGCTGGTCGCCGGCCTGGAGGAGCTGATCCGCCGCACCGTCGGCCCCGCCATCGCGGTCGAGGTGATCGGCGCCCCCGCGCTGTGGCCGGCTTTGGTCGATCCGCCGCAACTGGAGAACGCGCTGCTCAACCTGTGCATCAACGCCCGGGACGCGATGCCGGAGGGCGGCCGGATCACCATCGAGACCGCCAATGCGTGGCTGGATGCGGACGCCGCCCGGCACCACGACATGCCGCCGGGGCCCTACCTGTCCCTCTGCGTGTCCGATACCGGCACCGGGATGGCGCCCGAGATCATCGAGCGGGTGTTCGAGCCGTTCTTCACCACCAAGCCCCTGGGGCAGGGCACCGGCCTCGGCCTGTCGATGATCTACGGATTCGCCCAGCAATCGGGCGGACAGGTCCGGATCCAGTCCGAGGTCGGCCGGGGCACCAAGGTCTGCCTCCATCTGCCCCGCCATGGCGGCGCGGTGCCGGAGGAGGATCCGCGCGCCGCGCCCGGCGCCCCGCCCCGGGCCGCCCCGGGGGAGACCGTGCTGGTGGTCGATGACGAGCCGACCGTCCGGATGCTGGTGACCGAGGTTCTGGAGGATCTCGGCTACACGGCGATCGAGGCCGCGGACGGGGTCGCCGGGCTCAAGGTGCTGCAATCGGATGTGCGCATCGACCTGCTGGTCACCGATGTCGGGCTGCCCGGCGGGATGAACGGGCGCCAGATGGCCGAGGCCGGACGGGCGACGCGCCCGGGGCTCAAGGTGCTGTTCATCACCGGCTACGCAGACGCGACGGTGCTGGGCCATGGCCAGCTCAGCCCCGGCATGCAGGTGATCGCCAAGCCGTTCGTGATCGAGGTGCTGGGCTCCCGCATCCGGGAGATGATCGGGACGGCTTGACCGCAGCGTCGGTTCGGGCCTCATCGGCGGGATACGCCAGGGAGGACGAGACGCCATGAAGGCGCTGCTGTGCACGCGGCTCGACGGGCCGGACCATCTTGAGATCGCCGAGCGGCCCGATCCGGTCCCGGGGCCGGGACAGGCCCTGGTGCGGATCCGGCTGGCGGCGCTGAACTTCTTCGACACGCTGATCACGGCCGGGCGCTACCAGGTGAAGCCGCCGCTGCCGTTCTCGCCGGGGGGCGAGGGGATCGGCGTGGTCGAGGCGCTGGGGGAGGGCGCTTCCGGTGTCGCCGTGGGCGACCGGGTGATCGTCCATGCCGGGCACGGCTGCTGCGCCGAGACGATCGCCATCGATGCGCGTCGGCTCACCCCGGTGCCCGATGCGGTGCCGGACGAGCAGGCGGCCGGGCTCACCATCACGTACGGCACGTCGCTCCATGCGCTCGCCAACCGGGCGCGGCTCCAGCCCGGCGAATGGCTGGCCGTGCTCGGCGCCTCCGGGGGCGTCGGCCTCGCCGCCGTGGAACTCGGCCGGCTGATGGGCGCCCGGGTGATCGCCTGCGCCTCCTCGGAGGAGAAGCTCGCGGTCGCCCGCGCCCACGGGGCCGAGGCGGGTCTGGTCTACGATCCCGCCACCCTCAAGGACGAGCTGCGCCGGATCTCCGGGGGCGGGGTCGATGTGGTCTACGATGCGGTCGGCGATGCCTACGCGGAGCCGGCCCTGCGGGCGCTCGCCTGGCGCGGGCGCTACCTCGTGATCGGCTTCGCCGCCGGTGCCATTCCGCGTCTGCCGCTGAACCTGATGCTCCTGAAGGAACTCGACGTGCAGGGCGTCCACTGGGGCGCCTTCCTCGAGCATGAGCCGGAGGCGCACCGGGCCGACCAGCGCCGGCTGCTCGACTGGGTCGCCGAGGGCAAGCTCACCGCACAGGTGCACGGGACCTACCCCCTGGCGGAGTTCGCGGAGGCGTTCGGCCTGCTGACCCGCCGGGCGGCGGTGGGCAAGGTTCTGCTCCGGCCCTGAGCGGCCGAGCGACGCGGCTCAGAGGCCGGACCCTCGGCAAAATCGGGGGACAGCTCTGCGCCGGTCGCATTGAAGCAGACGTACAATTTAATCCGCGCCGTCACCGTCTCATGCCAGAACTCTCGCGCCGATGCGCTGGAGAGAGAACGATGAATTGGCTTCGTGGTGTAACTTTCAAATTGGCTTTGCCATCGCTGCTCGGGTTTTTGTTGCTGATTGCAACGACCTACGAGAACTTGTCTCAGATCGCATCGGTCGCGTCTTCAGCCGCGGAAATCCGAGACACATGGATGCGGAAAGATGCCGAGCTGAACGGGCTTCAATTCGGCGTTCTTCGCTATCACACGACGACGATACGCAAGGTCGTGGCTTCCGATGCGGGCGAGAACCGGGATCTCGACCAGGAATTCGTCGAGATGGACGCGACGATCCCGGACGCGTTCCGGCGGTACCGGACCCTGGTCGGCTCCCCCCGCGAGGCGGCGCTCTGGGACGCGTTCGAGACGCGGTGGCAGGGTTATCTCTCGGCCCGCGCCGTCATCATGGCCGCGCTGAAGCGCGGGGACCGCGATGCCGCCCGCGATGCCATAGCCCCGGCCCGCCCGCCGCTGGTGGAGACCTTCGGGGCGCTCGGGGAGCTCGCGCGCGTCAACGCCGAGGGCACGACGCTGTCCGCGCAACGGGCCGACGTGGCCTATGGGACGGCATGGACCGTCTCGATCGGTCTGCTGCTGGCCGGCCTTCTCGTCACCGGCGCCGGTCTGTTCGTGGTCTGGCATCTGGTCGCGTGGCCGATCCGGTCCCTGGCGGGCGTGATGGGCCGACTCGCCGCGGACGATCTCACCGCGACGGTGTCCGGGGCCGGGCGGGACGACGAGATCGGCACCATGGCGGCCTCCGTTCAGGTCTTCAAGGACGGCCTGATCCGGGCCCGGAGCCTTGAGGCGGAGACCGCCCAGGCCCGCGCCAGCGCCGAGGCACAGCGCCGGGCGGGCGTGCATCAGATCGCCGAAGCCTTCGAGAACGCCGTCGGCGGCATCATCGGCACGGTCTCGGCGGCGGCCTCCGCCCTTCAGGGCACGGCCTCGGTCATGACCAAGACGGCCTCCGGAACGGCCGACCGGTCCAGGCGCGTGGCGAGCGCGGCCGAGACGGCCGCCACCAACGTCAACACCGCCGCCTCCGCGGCCGAGGAACTCGGCTCCTCGGTCCAGGAGATCGGCCGTCAGGTGTCGAATTCCTCGGCGCTGACCCAGGCGGCCGTCGAGGAGGCAGACGCCACCGCCGATCTCGTGCACGATCTGAGCGGTGCGGCCTCGCAGATCGGCCACGTGGTGACGATGATCACCACCATCGCCGAGCAGACGAACCTTCTGGCGCTCAACGCCACGATCGAGGCCGCCCGGGCCGGCGAGGCGGGGCGCGGCTTCGCCGTCGTGGCCGCGGAGGTGAAGGAGCTGGCGGGCCAGACCGCCAAGGCGACCGACGAGATCAGCGGGCATATCGCCCGGATCCAGGGATCGACCGGCGATGCCGTCGCCGCCATCGGCCGGATCGGCGGACGCATCCAGGAGATCCGCGCCGTCACGACCCTGATCGCGGCCGCCGTGGAGCAGCAGGGGGCGGCCACCCAGGAGATCGTCCGCAACGTCTCCCAGGCGGCGCAAGGGACCGGCGAGGTGACCGGCACCATCACGGGTGTCGCGCAGGCCGCGAACGAGACCGGGACGGCGGCGGATCAGGTCCTCACCGCCGCCTCGGAGCTGACGCAGCATTCCGAGCATCTCGGCCGCGAGGTGACACGCTTCCTGGCGAGCGTGCGGGCGGCCTGAGCGGGCTCAGAGCAGCCCGCGCGCCTTGGCGAGGCCGACGAGATCCGTCTGCGGACGGGCGCCGATGTGCTGGATCACCTCGGCGGCCGCCAGCGTGCCGAGCCGGGCGCTGGCGACGTTGTCGAGGCCGCGCGCATGCCCGGCGAGGAAGCCGGCAGCGAACAGGTCGCCCGCTCCGGTCGTGTCCACCACCGCGTGGACCGGGCTCGCCTCGACGGCGCGGACTTCGCCACCCTGGATCACCAGGGCGCCCTCGGCCGAGCGCGTGACGAGGCCGAGCAGGTGACGGCCGCGGGCGTTGCGCTCGTCGCGGAGTGCCGCCACGGCGGCCTCGGCATCGTCGGTCTGGTAGAGGCTCTGGAGCTCGCCCATGTTGGCGAACAGGATGTCGATGCTGCCATCGCGGATCAGGCCCAGGAACTCGTCCCGGTAGCGGCCGACGCAGAAGGCATCCGACAGGGTCAGCGCCACGGCGTTGCCGGCCTGATGGGCGATCTGGGCGGCCTTGCGGAACGCATCCTTGGCGGCCGGCGGATCCCACAGGTAGCCTTCGAGGTAGACGACCCGGGCGGACTTAACCAGCGCGTCGTCGACATCCTCGGGCGAGAGCCCCTGGCAGGCGCCGAGATAGGTGCTCATGGTGCGCTCGCCGTCCGGCGTCACCAGGATCAGGCAGCGCGCGGTCGCCGCCCCTTCGGTCGCCGGCGGAACCGTGAAGCCGACGCCGGTGGCCTTGAGGTCGTGACCGAACAGGCCGCCCAGCTCGTCGTCCCGGACCTTGCCGACGAAGCCGGTCTTGGCGCCCAGCAGCGCCGCACCCACGGCGGTGTTCGCCCCCGAGCCGCCCGAGACGATCGTGGTCTGGCCCATGGCCTGGAACAGCGACTCGGCGCGGGGCTCGTCGATGAGCTGCATGGCGCCCTTGGTGACGCCCTGCGCGGTAAGGAAGGACTCATCCGCGCGGGCGATCACGTCGACGATCGCGTTGCCGAGTACGAGGAGATCGAGGGAGGCTGTCATCGGGCGTCCTGATAGGGGTTTGTGCCGCTGTGGCATCCGCCCCGGATCGGATCAAGCCGCGGGATCTGCTGGGGGCGGGAGATCGGCGAACAGCTCGGCGACGGGAAGGGTCAGGCCGGGCGGGGTCAGGTCAAGGGTGCCCTCGGTCGCGATGCGGGTCTCGATCAGCTCTTCGGCGCAGCGTCGATGGTGGATGACCAAGCGCTTGACCGGATCGATCATCAGGTAGTGGCGCACGCTCGCGAGACTGAAATAGCGCGCCAGTTTGAAGCCTGCATCGACGGAGCGCGTACCCGGTGATTGCACCTCGACGACGATCACCGGATCGGGCACCTCGATGGCCTCAACATCCATCCGTGGCCCACAATACACGAGTGCATCGGGCTCGAAGGTTGTCTTTGCATCGATGCGGACCGTCATGCGGTCGGGCATCATGTGGCAGCCGGCCCCGGCCGCCACGATCGCCCGTTTCAATGCCGTTTGAGTCGCGTACTTCACCAAAGCATGTCCGGCCCGTTCCGGCGCCATCGCGAAGACCTCGCCATCGACCAGCTCGAAGCGTCCCGGCTGGCCTTCGGCCCAGGCCAGGAAAGTGTCGACGGTCATCCGTTGTTTCGGTAGCGCGACCATGTGATCAGCCTACCATGATTCCATGAGGCATGGATCACGGCCGTCAGCCCGCGATCTTCTCCAGCGCCACGTCCCGCGTCCGGGGGCCGAGAAGGCCGACCAGCAGGCCCGCGACCAGCATCGCCGCCGAGATGAACAGGAACACCCCCGGCGTTCCGGTCTCGCGCAGCACGAAGGCGATGACGAAGCCGGTAAAAATCGCCGAGAACCGGCTCCACGAATACACGAAGCCCACCGCCCGGGCGCGGATGCCGGTCGGGAACAGCTCGGCCTGATAGGCGTGGAAGCTGTACGACATGACGTTGGAGGCGAGCGTCAGGCCGATCCCGAGCGCCACGATGGCGGTGACATCCGTCGTCCGCGCGAAGGTGAGCCCGCAGGCGATGTAGACGAGGGCTGCGGCCACGATGACGTGCTTGCGTTCGAACCGGTCGGCGATGAGAAGCCCGATCAGCGGCCCGACCGGGGCGGCGAGCGCGATCAGCGCCGTGTAGGCGAGGCTCGACGTCACCGTGATGCCCTGCGCAACCAGCAGCGTCGGCACCCAGTTGGCGAAGCCGTAGAAGCCCACCGTCTGGAACACGTTGAAGCCGGCCATCATCAGCGCCCGGCGGCGGTAGGGCGGCACCCAGAGGTCGCGGAAGGCGCCGCGTGGCTGGATCGGTTCCGGCGCGGCGGGGGGCGGCAGCGGGCGCCCGGTCTCGGCCGCCGCCTGCGCTTCGAGCCGCCGCAGGATCGCGTCGGCCTCCGCGAGCCGCCCGCGCTCCACGAGCCAGCGCGGGCTTTCCGGCAGGCCCGCGCGCAGCCACCAGACCACCAGGGCCGCCGAGGCCCCGATCAGCACGACCCAGCGCCAGCCGTCGATGCCCAGCGGCGCGGTCGGGATCAGCAGGTAGGACAGGAACGCGACCACCGGCACGGCGGTGAAGCCGATGCCCTGGCACAGGGCGAAGGCCCGGCCGCGGATCGCCTTCGGCACCAGCTCCGACAGGTAGCTGCCGATCGTCACCATCTCCAGCCCGAGGCCGATGCCGGCGATCAGCCGCCAGAGATTGAGGCCGAAGGCGTCGGTCTGGCAGGCCATCACGACGTTCGCCGCCGTGTAGGCCAGCAGCGACCACGTGAAGATCGCCCGGCGCCCGAACCGGTCGGCGAGCCAGCCGCACAGCAGGGTGCCGATGAACAGGCCGGTGAACAGGGCCGCCACGAAGCCCGCGACGCCGCTCGCCCCGAACAGGCCGGGCGTCGTCGGGGTCAGGATTCCGGCTTTCACGAGGCCCGGGGCGACGTAACCGGTGAACAGAAGGTCGTAGAGTTCGAAGAAGAAGCCCAGCCCCAGCAGCACGACCAGACGCCACATCGCGCGCGTGGCAGGCAGGCGGTCCAGGCGGGCCAGGATGGCGCCGGGGTCGAGGGGGTCGGCCGGGCTCCGGTCCGCCGCGATCGTCGCCATGGTGCCGCGTTGTCCCTCAGGCGCCGGATCGGTGCTCCGGCGCAGTGCCGCGGAACCCGGCGCCGCGCAAGCAAGCCGTCACGCCCCGAACACCGACCAGCCCATGCGCTGCGTCAGGCGTTCGAGCGCGACCCTTCCGAGATGCGAATTGCCGGCGGCGTCGAGGCCCGGCGCCCAGACCGCGATCGAGGCCTTGCCCGGCGCCACCGCCAGGATACCGCCGCCGACGCCGCTCTTGCCCGGCAGGCCGACCCGGTAGGCGAACTCGCCCGAGCCGTCGTAATGGCCGCAGGTCAGCATGATCGCGTTGATGCGGCGCGCCCGCTCGGCCGAGACCACCGAGTAGCCGGTCGAGGGGGTGCGGCCGTTATGGGCCAGGAACCGCCCGGCCGTGGCGAGCTGCCGGCAGGTCATCGCGATGGCGCAGTGGTGGAAGTAGACGCCGAGCGTGTAGTCCACCGGATTGTCGATGACGCCGAAGGATTTCATGTAGTTGGCGAGCGCCGTGTTGCGGAAGCCCGTGCGCTTCTCCGAGGCCGCCACCGCCTCGTCGATGGTGATGCTGGAATCCTGGGCCAGGAACTGCATGAAGCGCAGGATCTCGCCCAAAGCCTCGCGGGGCGCGTGGCCGGACAGGATCACGTCGGTCACCGCGATGGCGCCGGCATTGATGAACGGGTTGCGCGGCACACCCCGTTCCCGCTCCAGCTGCACGATGGAGTTGAACGGGTTGCCGGACGGCTCGCGGCCGACCCGCTTCCACAGCCGGTCGCCGACCATGCCGAGCGCCAGGGTCAGGGTGAAGACCTTCGAGACGCTTTGGATCGAGAACGGCGTCTCGCTGTCGCCCCCGGCGAAGACCTGCCCCTCCGCGTCGATCACCACGATGCCGAACTGGTTCGGATCGACATGGGCCAGTTCGGGGATGTAGTCGGCGACCGCGCCCCGGTCGGAGCGCTGGGCCATCTCCTCGGAGATCTCCCGGATGACGAGGGCGAGGTCGGGCAAGGTCAGGCTCGGGGGCGGGACGTTTCGGCCGCGGGCCGGTCTACGATGTCGATGCAAGGTCCGGTCCGCAACGCTCTACCAGCGAAGCAGGAGACTGCGAACCGCGTCGTGAGAGGTAGCACGCTCATGCACGAAGGGTCACGACGCGCGCCCAGGCGTGTCTCCCTCCCCGCAAAGGGGGGAGGGACGGTGCGTCGGTCATCGATCCGGTCAATCCGCTCCGTGACACTCACGCGGCGGCGAGCGCCATCGCCATCGATTCCTTCTTCATCAGCTCGCGGAAGAAGCCGTCGAGATGGGTCAGCTTGTCGGGCGACCCGTCCTGGGCGATGCGGCCGCCATCCAGCACCACGATGCGGTCGAAATCCTGCAGCGTCGAGAGACGGTGGGCGATGGCGATCACGGTCCGGCCCTTCATCAGGTTCGCGAGCGCGTGCCGGATCGCCTGCTCCGACTCGGCGTCCAGCGCCGACGTTGCCTCGTCGAGGAGCAGGATCGGCGAGTTCTTGAGGATCGCCCGCGCGATGGCGATGCGCTGGCGCTGGCCACCCGAGAGCTTGACGCCCCGGTCACCCACGATCGTGTCGAACCCCTCCGGCAGGGACTTGATGAAGTCGGTGCAATGGGCCGCCTCGGCCGCCTGCCAGACATCCTCGTCGGTGGCGTCCGGCCGGCCGTAGCGGATGTTCTCGCGCAAGCTGCGGTGGAACATCGAGACGTCCTGCGGCACCACCGTGATCGCCTCGCGCAGGGATTCCTGCGTCACCCGCTGGACATCCTGGCCGTTGATCCGGATCGCGCCGTTCTGCACGTCGTAGAAGCGCTGGAGCAGCGAGAACAGGGTCGACTTGCCGCCACCCGACCGGCCCACGAGACCGACCCGCTGGCCGGGCTCGATCGTCAGATCGAAATCCGTGAAGACGGGGCGCCCATCCGGGTAATTGAACGCAACGTGGTCGAACTCGATCTTCGCGCCCTGGCCGCTGAGCGGTTGCGCCTCCGGGTGATCCACGAGGTCGTGCGGCTGAAGCAGCGTGTGCAACGCCTCCGACAGGCGGGCGGTGTGCTGCGTGGCATCGACCAGCGCGACCGCCAAGTCGCGGGTGGCGGCGAGGATGCGGATGCCCAGCGTGCAGACCAGCACGACCTGGCCGTTGGTCGCTTCCTTGGCCTCCCACATCTGGATCGCCCAGTAGAGCAGGCCGAAGACCGCGAGCACGGTCAGCACCGCGTGCACGATGCGCAGCTTTTCGAGATAGAGCAGCGACGAGCGGCGAGCCCGCATCTCGGTGCCGATGGTGCCCTCGAAGCGCTGGCCCTCGCGCTTGAACGCCGAGAAGGCGCGCACGAGCGACATGTTGCCGACGAGATCGACCATCTCGCCATCGACGGAGGCGGCCTTGGCGGCGAAGTCATGGTGCAGCGGCTTGCCGGCCGCGGCCATCTTGAACATCAGCAGGACGACGGCGGCGAAGACGCCGGCCAGGATCGCCGCCATCGTGGTGCTCACGGTGGCGATGTAGGCGATCGACCCGAAGGCCGCGACCGTCGGCGGCATCACGTTGAACACGAACATGTTCTCGACCGTGAAGATCGCGTTCGAGGTCGCCGTGATGCGGGACGCCAGAGTGCCGGGCTGGCGGTCCGAGAAGAAGGTCGGCGAATGGCCGGTCATGTGCCGGAACAGGTCGCGCCGGATGTCGCCGGTCACGCCCACGAAGGTGAAGGCGCCGGTCAGCGCGGCGACGCGCCAGAGCATGTTGTCGGCGGCGATGAAGGCGATCAGGACCGTGAGCGCGCTCCAGACCGCGGTGTTGCCCTGGCCGGGGCCCTTGGTCAGCGCGTCGACCACGCCCTTGAGGGCGTAATCGGTGGACACCGAGAAGCCGACCGCGCCGAGCACGGAGATCAGGATGACCAAGTGCGGCAGCCAGCGGCGGCGGAGATACCGTCCGACGAAGGCGAACGGCCTCTCGGCGTATCGGTGCAGCTCTTCCATCGCGGTGACCATTCCGTATTCGCGCGGCTCTGGCTAACGGGCAAGGCGGAGTGCAGCGCGGGCGCAGTCTAACCCGCAGCGGCAACGCGAGAGCGTTGCCATATGTTGCACCAGTCCGCACCTCCCGTGCGCTTTTATCCGTCAAATCTGAACACCGCTTGAGCGGTGTGGAAACACGCAAGCGAATCCGATGCCGGAGTTTCTCAGGCCGTGCGCTCGGCGGCCTGGGTGTCGGATTGGCGGGTCTCGGGCATGATCAGCGCCACCAGCATGAAGGCTGCGAAGCCCACGCAGGCGAGCCCCAGGAAGGCGCTGTGGCTGCCGAGGCGGTCGGCCATCACCCCGGCCAGCGAGGTCGAGAGGGCGGCGCCGATACCCATCGCGGTGCCGACCGCGCCGAGCGCGAGGTTGAAGCGTTCGGACCCGCGGGTGAGATCGGAGACGATGAGCGGCACCATCACGCCCAGCACGGAGGCCGAGATCCCGTCGAGCACCTGGATGGCGACGAGGCCGTAGGGGTTGGTGGTGTAGGCGAGCATCAGGCCGCGCACCGGCAGCGCGCCGAATCCGAACAGCAGGACCGGGTAGCGGCCGAACCGCTCGGCCGCGCGCCCGACCGCGGGGGCGCTCACCGCCAAGACCGCCTGCGGGACCATGATGCAGGCCGCCACCAGCGCGGTCGCGGTCTCGCTCGCCCGCAGGGTCAGGACGCTGCCGACCAGCGGCAGCATCGCCGCGTTGGCGAGGAAGAACAGCACCATGCAGGCCGAGAAGCACAGGAGCCCGCGGTTGGTCAGGAGGCTGCGGATCCCGTCCTGCCCGGCCGTCTGCGGCGCCTGCAGGCGCGACGGCTCCTTGAACACGCCGGGATCGATGTCCCGGGCGCGGATGCGCGTGAGCGCGATCACCGTCGGAATGCCGAGCGCTGCCGTCAGGTAGAACACCGCGCCGTTCGACAGGTAGTAGCCGATGGCGCCCATCCCGGCGGCGCCGAGCGCATTGCCCAGCGCCGCGAAGCTGGCGTTTCGGCCGAGGCGCTCGCCGGCTTGCGCGCGCCCGACGAGGCCGATGCTGATCGCCGCGATGGCCGGCGTCAGCACGCAGCTCGCCGCCGAATGCGCCGCCATCGCCAGCAGGACGACCAGAAAGCTCGGCCAGATCGCCAGCGCGAAGGCACTGCCCGCGATGCCGATCACCGCCACCGAGGCGGCGAAACGCTTCGAGCGGACCACGTCGACGAAGGCCCCGCCCGGCACCTGACCCAACAGGGCGACGAGGCTGCCGACCGTGAGCGCGAAACCGATGTCGGACTGGGTCCACTTGGCCTGCGAGAAGTAGACGGCCAGGAACGGCCCGAAGCCAGTCTGCAGGTTGGCGACGAAGAACGCGAAGGCGTCGAGGCCGTAGCGGCTCGCCGACGAGATCCGGCGTTCGCCGACGGAGGCGCTGGCTGCCGGGGCCGGCTCGCGCGGCATCTCCATCCCCTGATCCTTCAGGCGCACGGCCCGCGCGCGGACATCCTGCCGGGGCACGTCGCGCTCGCGGGGGGTAACGGCGGTGCGGACCTTCAATCGGGCCACCGTCATTTATCCGGCGCCTTGTCGGGTGCGGCGGTGGGCGGGGTCTGGCCCGTACCGGCGGGGGGAGCCGGAGATGCAGCCGAAGGCGCGGGGCTGGCCGCAGGGGTGGATGTCGGGGCGGGGGCAGCGGCGGGCGCAGCCGCCTGATCGCCCTCGGCCGACGGAGCCGCGGGGCTCGCGGGGCCCAGCACCACGATCGGCTCGCCCGACTTGTACTCGGGCGACACGCGGACCTGGTTGCGGGTCAGCGCCACCGACAGCTTGCGCTCCTTGCCGCCGTCCGACGAGAAGCGCAGGGCGCGCCAGTCGACGGCGATCTTGCGGGTGCCGACCCCCAGAAAGCCGCCGAAATCGATGATCGCGGCCCGCGGGTGCCCGTCCTTGTCGATGATGATGTCGATGACCCGTCCCAGCTCGTCGCCCTGGGCGCTGCGCACGCTGCGCCCGAGCAGGCTTTCGTAGTCCTGGGTGTCGAGCACCGTGGCGGGCGTGCCCTGCTGCGGTTGCGCCGTCGGCGGCGCGGCCGTCACGGCCGGCGGCGGCGCCGGGGCGGTCGCGCCCGGGGCCGCCGGAGGAGCCGGATTCGCCGCGGGGGGCTGCGGCGCGGCTTGGCCGGACGCGCCGTCGCTTCCGCTCGCCTGGACCTGCGCCGCGGCTCCCGACGCCCAGAGGGCGAACGTCACGACCGCGATCATCCGGTTGGTTCTGAACACGCTACGTCCTCTGAGGAAGGGCCAGGCCGAGCCGGCACGCCGGCGCGACCACAGCCATGTCGGCCGGGTCCGGGCCGGCCGCCGACAGGTCTACGCCTGCGGACGGTCGTCGTGCCGCAGGACCTGGGCGAAGTTATGGACCCCGGTGGCCGCGCCGCAAGGTTCGCGCCGCGGCCTATGGCGCGGGCGTCTGGTTTTCGCCGCATCCTGAGAGTAGACAACCGCCGATAAGTCACGCGAGCCGCGGACATCACCGCGGCCCTTTTTTTGAGGACCACACGATGCCGACCCTCTCCCCGTCGCGGTGCTCCGCCCTGCGCGGCCTCGCGCTCGGCGCGGCGCTCGCCGCCCTCATGGCCGGCTGCCAGGCGCTCGGAGGCGGAGGGGGCGTGATGCCGGCCTCCGATGTCGGGCTTCCGCCCTCCATGCGCGACGCGTTGCCGAACCGGCAGGCCCGCAACGCCGCGGTGGATGCCGACGGGCAGCCGCTCCAGACCGCGCCGACGCGGCAGATCGCGATCCCCAAGACCGCCGGCAGCGCGACGCGCTCCGCGGATGCGGGCGACCGGCGCATCCGGCGCGAGGATCTCGATGGCGGCAACGGCGCGGTCGGGTCCGGCACCGGCAGCGGCTCCGTGGGCCCGACGATGGCGCCGGGCGGCAGCGTCGGTCTCGGCGGGAAGTTCTGAGCGACCGGATCCGCCCGCGGCGGACGGCCCCGGTCGTCCCGCCGTCTTAGCCAACCCCCTGTGACGGTGCGCCCGCGAGGACGCCCGGCTCGATGTCGACCACGTAGCCGCCGAGATCGGTGCTGTAGCTGAGCGCGTTCCAGGGCAGGGGGTGATGGGTCTCGCCGAGGCCCAGGAACCCGCCGAAGGCCAGCACCACGTAGGCGACCTGTCCGGAAACCTTGTCCACCATGATGGTGTGGATCGCGCCGAGATGGCGGCCGGTCCGGTCGTAGACGTTGGCCCCCTCGACCTTATGCGAGCCGATCAGCCGGGGGCTCTCGTCGATCGCGAGGCCCTCGCCGGCGGGGTCGAGTTCGAGGGTTCCGGGCTTTCTCACGGCGCGTTCGGTGGGCAGGTCTGTCGGCATGATCACTCCCTGTCGGGGAATGCGGGACGATCCGCATTCCGTGGGTCCTGCGAACCAAGCGGGACGCGGGAGACCGGTTCCACGCGCCCGGCCTGCTCAGGGATCCGCCGCCATGCCGGCCTGGGCCCGCCGCTCGTTGACCCGGTCCCGGACCGCGCGGCTGGCCAGCAGCATTTCGAAGCCGAAGGCGACGAGGGCGCACAGCGTGCACAGGATCGCCGCGCCGAATAGCCCGAACAGCAGTGTCGCCACCGTCGCGTCGCGGAGCGCTCCAACGAACAGCGTCAGCACCGAGCTGCAGGTCGCGACGCCGCCGAGGGCGGCCAGGAACACGGCGGCGTCGAGGGCGAGCGAGCGCCGATGCAGCCGGTCGAGCCGCCGGCCCAGACGAATGCGCTCCGCATCCGCTGCCTCGGCGAGCTGCCCGGAGATATGATCCGCCTGATCCGCCACGCGGGCGAGCCGCGCGCCGAAGACGTTCAGCAACGTCGCGATGCCGGACAGAAGGAAGACCGGGCTCAGCGCGACCTGGACGACGTGAGCCGTGCTTTCCAGGGTGGTGGCCAGGGTCGTGGGGATGAGCGGGTCGGTCATGCCGCCGGGCAGATGGGCCGGCTGGCCCGCCAGGGCAATCCCGGCGGCTCAGACCAGGCCGCGGCCCGGTTCCGTGCCGGAGGTCGCCGGCTCGGCGCGGATGCCGATCCCGAGCGCCGTGACGAGCCCGGCGGCGAGCAGCAGTGCGAGAGTGAGGGCCGGAGCGAACATGCAAGCACTTCAGCGGCAAGATTGTTAAGAACAGGTTTCGCGTGGGCCGGATCGGTGAAACATCTTCGTGCCGGCCGGATCGGGGCCGTTGGGTGTGGATTTCCGTGCGTGCCTTGTGGATGAGGGGCGCGTGAAGGCGATTTCCCCTTGGATTCCCCTTGGAACGGCAGCGGTACCGCTTAGTTGCTGCTATGCTGTCTCGGCCGTGGGGTGATTATGCCCCGGCCTGCGGCCCGAGAACCGGAGGAAGTTAATGGCCACTAAGACCGAGAAGGCTGCGCCGAAGGCGGCCAAGACCACCAAGACTGCTGACAAGGAGGCTCCTGCCAAGGCCGCTCCGGCGAAGGCTGCCAAGCCCACCGCGACCAAGGCCGCCGCCGGCGCCAAGCCGAACGCCCTGCAGCAGCCGCTGAAGCCCTCCGCCGATCTCGGCGCGATCGTCGGCACCAACCCGCTGCCGCGTGGCGAGGTTGTCAGCAAGGTGTGGGAATACATCAAGAAGCACAACCTGCAGAATCCCGAGAACAAGCGCGAGATCTTGGCCGACGACAAGCTGAAGAAAGTCTTCGGCAAGGACAAGTGCTCGATGTTCGAGATGAACAAGCACCTCGCTGCGCATCTCAAGGCCTGATCGCTCCCTAGAGCCAAGCCCGGCCCAAAGTCCGGACTATCGGCTCTAGGAGCATCGCGGGACGACGACGCGCTACTCAGGCGCCCGCTGGCCGTCGGGTGGCGACGACGCTTGTGCGCGATCCAGACATCGAACGACCGATCGGTGTCGAGGCGCGCTGCCCCGGGCCGGATCGGGCCGTTTGGCGCTTGCGACGGCTGAGCGTTCCTCAGCGCGGCCGTCTAGGCGATGCCTTGCAGGACGCCGCCGTCGACGCGCAACGCGGCACCCGTGGTGGCGCTCGCCGCGGGGCTGCACAGATAGGCGACGAGATTCGCCACCTCCTCCACCCGCGCGAGGCGCTGGATCAGTGAGGAGGGACGGTGCTCTGCGACGAAGGCGCGGCCCATGGCGTCGAGATCGGCATCGGCCTTGCCACCGGCCATCTGGGTCATGAAGTCCGCCACTCCCTCCGAGAGCGTAGGTCCCGGCAGGACGCTGTTGACCGTCACGCCGCTGCCCGCGACCGTCTGAGCGAGGCCCCGGGAGATCGCCAACTGCGCGGTCTTGGTCATCCCATAGTGGACCATCTCGGTCGGGGTGTTCACACCGGATTCGCTGGAGATGAAGATCACCCGGCCCCAGCCGCGCTCGGCCATGCCGGGCGTATAAGCCCGAGACAGGCGCACGCCGCTCATGACGTTGACGTCGAAGAAGCGCTGCCAGTCGGCATCCGGAATCTCGAAGAACGGCTTCGGCTCGAAGATCCCGGTGTTGTTGACCAGGATGTCGATCGCAGGGAGCGCGCTAACCAGAGCGGAGACGCCCTCCGCGGTGGCGACATCGCCCGGCGCCGCGAAGGCGCGGCCGGATTTCGCCTCGCCCCGGAGCTTGGCCAACGTCGCCTCGACCCGCTCGGGGGTGCGGCCGTTGATGCCGACCTCGGCGCCGAGATCGCAGAGTTCCTTGGCGATGGCGTAGCCGATGCCGGCGGTCGAGCCGGTGACCAGGGCCTTCCGGCCGGTGAGATCGAGATCCATGGTGGTCTCCTGTGGTGCGATGCAGCGTCAACGCTCGAGCGCGGCGCGGGTCACATGTCGGGATCGGCTAACCGGCCTGACTCCGCCGCAGGACGCTCGCACAGCCGCCGATCACCGCAAGCGCCGCCGCGCAGGACAGCGACAGCGTGACGGCCCGCTCAGACCCAAGCCCGTGGGTCAGGCCGAAGATCACCGCCACGAGGGCCGCGCCCAGCGACTGGCCGGTGAGCCGCGCCGTCGATTGCATCCCGCTGGCACCCCCGGCCCGGTCGCGCGGCGCGGAGGTGACGATGACCTTGTTGTTGGGCGACTGGAACAGGCCGAAGCCCAAGCCGCACAGGGTCAGGCGCCAGACGATGTCGAAGGTCGCGGGCGCTTCGGGCAGGAGCGTCATGCAGACGAGGCCGGTCGCCAGCATGGCCAGCCCGATCCCGCCGAGGATGCCGGGCGGATAACGGTCGGCGAGGCGTCCCGAGATCGGCGCCATCGCGGCGACCGCGATCGGCCAGGGGGTGAGCAGGAAGCCGGTCTGCGTGCTGGAGAGGTGCAGCACGTCCTGGAAGTAGAAGGGCAGCGCCACGTAGGACACCATCTGGGCGCAGAACGAGGCGATCGAGGTCGCCATCGACAGCGCGAAGGCGGGGATCCGCAGGAGGTCCACCGGCAGCAGCGGTGCGGGCAGGCGGATCTGGCGCCGCACGAAGATCGTCCCGATCACCAGCGCGCCCACCAGTTCCGCGGCGGCGATGCCCTGGCCCCCGGGATCGCCCAGCCCGTCGATGCCGATGATCAGCAGGCCGAAGGTCAGGGCGTTCAGCACGGCGCTCACGCCGTCGAAGGGCCGCCCGCTCGCCGGCGTCACCGGCAAGGTGCGGGTGGCCACCGTCAGCGCCAGGAGGCCCACCGGGATGTTGACGAGGAACAGCCAGGGCCATGTCGCCACCGACAGGATCGCGGCCGCCACGGTCGGGCCGGCGGCCGAGGCCACCGCCACGACCAGCGCCACGTTGGCGACCCCCTGGCCGATCATCCGGTGCGGGTAGATGAAGCGGACGAAGCCGATGTTGACGCTCATGATCGCCGCCGCGCCGAGCCCCTGGACGATGCGGGCCGCGATCAGCAGGGGCAGGCTCGGCGCGACCGCGCAGGCCAGCGAGGCGGCCACGAACACCGCGAGCCCCGGCAGGTAGACCCGGCGGAAGCCGAAGATGTCACCGAGCGCGGCAAACGGCAGGAGGCTCGCGGTCACCGCGATCTGGTAGGCGTTGACGATGAAGATCGCGTCGGCGGGCTTGACCGCGAGATCCTTGGCCATGATCGGCAGCGCCACGTTGACGATGGCGCCGTCGAGGACCGCCATGGTCATGGCGAGCCCGACCGCCGCCATGGCGAGGACCCGCTCGCGGGGCGGCAGGCCGTCCTGAGGGCTGCCGCTCTTGGCGGCGCCTGGACCGGGCGGGACCTGCGCCATGATCGCGCGCGCTCCTGCGGCGTCGGGACAATCCGCGACGTCGATGGCTGGGACAATCCTGGCGCGACACGCGCCGGGGACGCCGCACCCTCTCGCGCGGGCGGGGCGGCCCGTCGAGGGGCGTGGTGTGTCCTATGTCACGGCGCGGACGGGTTTGTTTGCAATGCCGATCAAGCCAGCATGTAGGTCAGCAGCGCCCGCAGCTGCGCCGGCTTGATGGGCTTGCGCACCAGCTCGGCGCCGGCTGCCGCCACCCGCGCCTCCACCTCCGCCGAATGGTCGGCGGTGGTCACGATCGCGGGGAGCGGATCGAGGCGGCGCCCGCGCAGGTAGGCGGCGACGTCGAGGCCGCAGGCGCCGTCGTCCAGATGGTAGTCGAGGACTAGGATATCCGGCAGCGCGGCCCCCGCCGCCACGGCGGCACGGACGCCGGCGAGATCGCGAAAGGTCGAGACCCGCGCGTCCCAGTTCTGCAGGAGGCGCGCGAGGGCGTCGGCCGTGGCGGCGTCGTTCTCCACGATCAGGACATGAGCCCCCGAGAGCCGGGTCGCCACCGGCGCGGGCGGCGCGATGGCGGCCGGGACCGCGCTGAGCGGCAGGGTCAGGCTCACCCGCGTGCCGTGGCCGGGCCGGGAGGCGAGGGTCAGGGGATGATCCAGCGCCTGGGCCATGCGGCGGACGATCGACAGGCCGAGGCCCAAGCCCGGCTCCTCGCCACCGCTCGACCGGGCCCCGCCGCGGAAGAACTCGTCGAACACGAGGCCGCATTCCTCCGCGGCGATGCCGCAGCCGGTATCGGTGACCTCGACCCGGACCGCGCCGGCACGCCGCCGGGCGGCCAGCACGATGCCGCCCGCGTCGGTGTAGCGGACGGCGTTCGAGACGAGGTTCTGCAGGATGCGCTGGAGCAGCACTCCGTCGGTGATGACCGCCAGGTCCGGGCAGCGCATTGCGAGCCGGAGGCCCTTGCGCTCGGCAAACGGCTTGAAGCTCTCGGCAAGTTCGGCCAGCAGATCGCGCAGGAAAACCGGCTGCAGCTGCGGCCGGACGATGCCGGCATCGAGCTTGGAGATGTCCAAGAGCGTCTTGATCAGGTCCTCGATGGTCTGCAACCCCCGCTCGACCTGGCTGGCGATGGTGCGGGCTTCCGACGGCACGGCGAGGTCTGCCATCGCGGAGATCGACAGGCGGGCGGCGTTCACGGGCTGAAGCAGGTCGTGGCTCGCGGCGGCCAGGAAGCGGGTCTTGGAGCGGTTGGCGGTCTCGGCCTCTTCCTTGGCGGCGGCGAGCGCCTCGTTGGAGCGCTCCAGGCGGTGCATCAGCCCGGTCAGCTCCTCGGTGCGGGTGCGGACCCGCCCCTCCAGCATGATTGCGGTCTGGAACAGCGAATAGGCGCTGCCCCGCTGGTCCATGGAGCGCTCGACATGGGCCATCAGCGCGGCGTTGATGCGTTCGAGCTTCTCGATCCGCCTTCGCAGCGAGGCGTCGGTTTCGAGCCCGTTCGGATGCACGGTCACGACGCGGCCGGACTCCGATCTGGCACAGCCAGGGTCTCGCCGATGGCGATGCCCGTGAAGGTCTGGTTCAGGTGCATCGCCCGGTATTGCTCGCCGAAGGTCTCGAAGCCAACGACGTTGTAGCGGCGATAAAGATCGGTGATGCCGTGGCGGACCTGCCGGCTCTCGGCATCAAGGCGGCGCAGCACGCATTCGAAGCCGATGATCAGATCGACGCCGCCGAGTTGCGCGTCGAGGCGGGCCAGCTCGGCCTGGGTCGAGGCGACGATGTCGCGCGGCTCGGCGAGCGTCAGCACCACGCCCTCGTCGACCGCGCAGAAGAAGCTGAGCGAGCCATCCTCGTTCATGCGCCGGATCGAGCGGCAGAAATACTCGCCGCCGACCTTCACGGCGAGCGGGTAGGCGGCGAAGCTCATCGGCGACAGGCCCTCCGGATCGAGGCCGATCGCCATGGCGTATTCGCGGGCCGCCGGCTCGGCGTTCAGTTCCTGGACTTCGCGCCGCTCGCCGTCCGAGGCGGTGACCACGAACTTGGTCTGGGTCGGCTCGAAATTGTCGCTCTTGAAGATCTCGACGGCAAACTCGGTCTCGACCAGCACCAGGACCGCCGCCTTGCGGTGAATCCGGCCGCCATGGAGCAGCACCGCATCGCGAAAGCGCAGGTCGTCGCCGGCCGAGCCGCCGACGATCGGGATGCCGTCGAGCGCCCAGGCGATGGCCGAGACCACGGTCTCCTCGGCGTTGGTCAGCCCGTCGATCAGCGACAGGGCGAAGCGCCGCCCGGACGCCGCCGGGTCGCCCTCGCGGCAGGGATCGAGCGGGTCGAGGGTCCGGCGCAGGGCCCGCACCGCCGAGGCGGTCCGCTCCACGTCGAGATGGTCGATGGCGTCGAGGACCGTCGAGACGATGCGGAAGCGCTCCGCCGGGAATGCGATTACCACGAGCCCGCGGTCGAGGCCGCCGGCCGGGGCGATGCCGCCGGACATCGAGCAGCCGGAGACCGGCACGCCGGGGAACCGCATCTCCAGTTCGCGCGCCAGGGACTCGGCATCGAAATCGGCCGAGAAGAACGCCACGATCTGCGACAGGCGGGCTTCACGAACTGCCAAGGCCACGTCGGCGACCGCGTCGGCGGCCGAGGCCGCCTCCGTCCAGGCCGTCCAGATGCCGCACAGATGGCGGCGCGCACCTGATCCCTGAGCCACGTTTCACCCCCGGCGGACCCCCTCGGCGGGCTTGCTGCCTGCTCTTCAGTGTCACGGGATGAGTATGTCGTGCGCAATCGATGAGCGCAACGGGGCGTTCTGCCGTCCAAGACCGGATCGGCCGGACCCTACTTCATGCAGGCGTCTTCGGCCTTCTCGAAGGCGGCGGGCTTCGGCTCGTGCTCCGGAGGGCGGTTGCGGCCGAGCGCCCCGTCCGCGCGAGCACGCAGGTAGGTGTAGATGTCCGGCATGTAGCACATGACGTTCCGGTTATCCCCGAAGGCCGGCATGACCAGTTCCTGCGAGGCGTTCACGTCCTTCTTGCCGCCGACGATGATGCCGGCGAAATGCGCGTAGTCCATGCCTTTGAGGGCATCGACCAGGGACGGCGCATAGGTCGAGCCCATCCCGTCCGGACCGTGGCACACGATGCAATTGGCGTTGTACCGGAGGTAGCCGGACATCGTGTACCAATCGACCTTCTTGCCGTCGTCGGCGATGTGGTAGGTCGGGTCTCCGTTCTTATCGGTGTACTGGCCGTCCTGAACCTTCGCGGGCTGGGTCGGACCTTCGCTCTTCAAGTCCGCTGGACCGGACGGGGCAGCGGGCTGCGCCGCGGGGGGCGCCGCGCGGGCGGGGATCGTCCCAACGGACCCTGCCGCAACACCGACCAGAATGACCCCGACGAATCCGTTCGCTGCGAACCGCATGGACGTTCCTCCTGCCGCCCACACGCGGCGTCGCGCGGGTGCGGTGGGGATAACGGCGCCCGAGCGGGTCGGACGCCCCGCTGCGCCATCACGATTTCGCGCAGCCGCCCGGGCGCGCTTAGGGGCGTGCCCGGGCGCATCGCCATCGTGCGCGGCTCTAAGTTCCTGGTGTGACGCGCTCTCCTGCGCCGAGCCGGTGCCGTCTTCGGCGGAGCGCGCTTTGAGGCCTGCACGGACGGAAAACCTTATCCGCGTTGCGCACAGCATTAACCTTTTGTTAATCGGCGGATTGCCGCCGGGCCGCTGGCGTGAGAGCTTTCGTTAACGAGAGCTTAACGGTTGAGTGACGGCGATGCGGTTCGCGGTTTCCAAGGTGCAGGGGCTGGTGTCCGTCTCTGCATCGCGTGGGGTCTCCCGCCTCCGCAACGCGGCGTTCGGCCTGGCCGTGGCTGCTCTTGGGTTGGGCGGCGTCGCCGCCGAGGCGCAGACGCTGGCGAACCTGCCGGCCGAGGTCGGCGCCCGGGTGCAGGGCGATGCGAAGCCGATCGCGGCCTGGGTGACGTTCTGCCAGGGCTACGCGTCCGAGTGCGTGGTCGACCGGACCGAGCCGGCGCGTATCAGCCTGACGCCCGCCACCTGGGCGACGATCGTGTCGGTCAACCGGCGGGTCAACAAGGCGATCGAGCCGATGACCGATCAGGACCACCTGCACGTGGCCGACCGCTGGGACCTGGCCGAGGACGGCATCGGCGACTGCGAGGACTTCCAGCTGCTCAAGCGCCACCTGCTGGCCGAAGCCGGGCTGCCGCGCCGGGCGATGCGCATGACCGTGGTGATCGACGAGAAGGGCGAGGGCCACGCCGTGCTGACCCTGATCACCGACCGGGGCGATCTGGTGCTCGACAACAAGACCAACGCGATCCTGCCCTGGCACAAGACCGGCTACGTGTTCATCAAGCGCGAGAGCCAGGACGCGGTCGCCTGGGTGTCGCTCGGCGGCGTCACCTC
>NZ_JAKSYD010000080.1 GCF_022829605.1 Methylobacterium sp. E-065
GCTTTGAGCATCAATCCTATGCGCTGAGGGCCAAAAGGCGTTGGAACGGGACCCCGGATCGGCGTGCAAGTGGGACCCGTTCGCAAGCTGGCTGCGGTGCGGTTGAGCTGATCCGACGGCCGGCGTTCGCGGCGTAGGCGCTGGCCTCGGACGCGGTTCTTGACGCGCCAGCTCTCGTTGCCGGGCTCGACGATCTCAACGTGATGGGTGAGCCGGGCGAGAAGCGGCGTGGTCACTCGTGCGTCGCTGGCGAACACGCTCGGCCACTCGCCGAAGGCGAGATTGGTGGTCACCACGATCGAGGTGGTCTCGTACAGCTTGCTGATCAGATGGAACAGC
>NZ_JAKSYD010000189.1 GCF_022829605.1 Methylobacterium sp. E-065
GGTCGAGGAGAGCCACAGGAGCATCCGCGCCCCTGACCCATAGGATCCCGCTCAGCGCCCTCTCCCTGAGGTGCTGCAGCGGAGCGAAGGCCTCGAAGACGCCCTTCTGAAGCCGCTGCGATTGCTGGAGCACTTCTTCGAGGCCCGCTGGCTCGGGCGCCTCAGGATGAGGGGGTGGGTTAGATGGCCGTTCTCAATCGGCTTCCTGTCTGGACCATCGCGATCGAGCACGGCTCTACGACGCGCGCGTTTCGCCGAAGAACCCGATCAGGGCCTCGTTGAAGCGCTCGACATCCTCGAGATTTGTCAGGTGCGCGCCGCTAAGTTCGCGATACTGCGCACCG
>NZ_JAKSYD010000230.1 GCF_022829605.1 Methylobacterium sp. E-065
CAATCGGCGTGAGGCTGATCGCGGGACGGGCGAGGTTGCGCGGCGTCTGAAACTGCGATCTGCTCTTGGATCCGCTGGGCATAGAGGTCTCGCGCCGCTTCCCATTCCGGGGCGAGAGCGATCAGGTTGGCGTCGCCGGAAAGACAACGACCGTCCCCACCACCCATCCGCACGCTGGGTCACGTAGGGCCGGAAGGCAGAGCGCGGAAAGAAGACGGGTGAGCATGCTTTGAGCGTCCTGTGCTTCTGGCAAGTGCCAAGCTTATACCAATCGACGGTGAGGCTGACTCACGGGGTATCGTTGCGGCTCTGGATCTGATTCGATTAGGCGAACCGGAGGGTTTGCGATGTCATCTGCGGTGCGGCTGCGGTAGGACTTCACGGCCGACGATCTGCGGCGGCACGCCAAGGTCAGCCGGGATGCGGGCCAGGGCCGTCGTCTCCTGGCTCTGGCTGAGATCTACGACGGCGGCAGCCGCACCGCAGATGACATGGCAAACCCTCCGGTTCACCTCATCGAATCAGATCCAGAGCCGCAACGATACCCCGTGAGTCAGCCTCACCGTCGATTGGTATAAGCTTGGCACTTGGCAGAAGCCCAGGACGCTCAAAGCATGCTCACCCGTCTTCTTTCCGCGCTCTGCCTTCAGGCCCTGCGTTCGCCAGCCTGCGGATGGGTGGTGCGGACGGTCGTTGTCTTGGCGTCGCGGGAGGCATCACCGCGCGGCAGGGCGGCGCGCGGCGGCGCTGGCGAGATGGCCCCAGTCCGGTAGCCGACAGGCCGGCCGGAGCGTGGTTCAGGCCGCGCGGGCGAGATCACCCTCGATGGCGGCGAGCGCCCGCTCCAGCGCTCCGAAGCAGGCGGGATCGAACGCCGCACCGAGGTCAGCGCGCATGATGCCAAGCGCCTTCTCCAGCGACATCGCTGCGCGGTAAGGCCGGTCTGCGGTCAGCGCGTCGAAGACATCGGCGACAGAAACGATGCGGGTCTCGGGTGCGATCGCGCCGCCGCTTATCCCGCGGGGATAGCCCCTGCCGTCCAGCCGCTCATGGTGACCACCACCGATGCTGGCCATTTCGTGGAAGACCGCGACCCGCGCCAGGATCGTCTCGGACAGAGATGCGTGGTTGCGCATATCGCGCCACTCCGCCTCGTCCAGCTTGCCGTTCTTGTCGAGGATCGCGTTCGAGACCCCGAGCTTGCCGACATCGTGGAGGAGCGCGGCCCGCTTGAGCCACCGGCGTCGTTCCGGCGGGTAACCGAGTTCGGCCGCGATCATGTCGGCGTAGACCGCGACGCGCTCGGAGTGGCCAGAGGTGAACGGACTCTTGGCATCGATGATTTGTGCGAAGGCACGGGCAATGTCGTCGAGGTAATCCTCGTCCACCACGATCGGGCTGGTCGGCGCCAAGGCGAACACCGCCGCCTCGACCTCGGCCGAGGCCAGGGTGTCCCAGAACCCGGGTTCGGAAGCGATTGCCTCGAAACAGGCGACGACCTGAGGATCGAACCATGTGCCCGAGCGCGCCCGCACCTCGGCGATCGCGGCCGCCGGGCCGGCTGCGGTGTGGAACACATCCACCACCTGGGCGAGAAGCGCCACGCGGGCGTAGAGCGGGATCGCGGAGCCGGCGAGACGGTCTGGCCGCCCGCTGCCGTTCCAATGTTCGTCAAGGGCGTGGATGGCTTCGCAGACGCTCGCCGGGAATCGAAGCTGACGGGCGATCTGCGCGCCGCGCTGGCAGCGGGTCTGGATGAGGTCGTCGGCGATCGTCCCGCCGTTCTGCAGGATGTTGAGCACGGCCCGGAAGCGTTCAGCGAGGCCTGCCTTCAGACCGGTGTGAGAAAACACGAAGCCGAGCACCTTGGGCAGGCTATCGCTCACCGTCTTGAAGTCACGCTTGAAGCTGAGATCATCGGAGAGATAAAGTTCACAGATGCGCGCGGCGTTGCTGGAACACCCGAGATCTTTCAACATCACCGTGTGATAGAGTTCCCAGAGCTGTAGGTCCGGCAGGCCCAGCTCTCGGCCGATGTGAAATCCAATCCACGTCGCGCGCACACAATGGCCGACGGGCTGCCCTTCCGTGAGATCGAGGGCATGGCTCAGGGCGCCAAGAACTTCCGAGAGCTGGATCGTCCTGGCTTCGACCGCGCTACCCGATACGATCCGCATCGTTTTGGTCCAGTCTTACGTCTTATAGGCTTCTACAGGGGCAGATAATACCAGCAGAGCCTCACCAAAACGTTGCGCCAAGTCCTGTCGTGTTCGTCTGAAACGCGCGCCACGACGCGGCTGCGTGGGCATTGGCCTTGGGCTTTCTTCGGAATAAGGCGTTCGACGCGGTCGATGCGTCCCGTCGTGGCTTGGCGTGATGCTCTATTGATGTCGGCTTTGATGCCTCGGCCACCTCGAGTAAGCCGGCAGAATACACCAGACACAGAGCGACGCCTGCACCGGCTGCCTGTTTTCAGGTCCGAGTAACCCGCGATCGACGCGGACCGCGACGCTGAGCCTCAGGCCGCAACCAGCAATGCCGCGCCGGCGACACCGGACAAGACCAGCCGCAGCCGCCCGAGCCAGAGCGGCACGAGGCCGCGGCGGTGCAGATCCTGGTCGATCAGGCCCCAGGCGAGCACGAGGACGCCGAGGATGCGCAGGTCCCAGGGTGCCGGCGCCGCCATCGCGGCCCAAGCCACCAGCGACGGGATGATCGCCACGAGATAATCGGCATTGCCGGCATTGCGCGCAGCGGCGGCGCCCCACCGGATGCCGCCGAGAAACGAGGCGATCACCGCCCCATAGGCCGACAGAATGGTGCGCGGCGCCAAACCGAGGCTGCTCAGGCCGCCGTCGCTGCCCGAGACCGCCAGGGCCGCAAATCCCAGGAACGGAATGAGACCCGCCACGCCGAGTACGACGGCGCCGATCGGGACGGTGTTCCGGCTCGCCATCCATCCTCCCAGCAGCGGCATGGGCTGGCGACCTACGCGTTCCAACCGCGGTCCGACGCCGCCCCGGTCGGAGCGTTCCTGCATCGCGGGAGCGCGGTCAAGCTCGGATTGTCCGAGGCCGCGCTCCGGCAAATCTGCGCTAGGACCGCTTCGGAGCAGCCGTCAACGCGACGGAACTGGGTGCAGGAGCGCCGAGCAGTGACATCGGGGCGGTGGCACTTGTTTTGGCGCTCGGCGGCTCGTTGACGGCCGCGTCAATCTTTCGCGGCTTGAACGATGCTGCGAGGGACTTCGCGCTGGCGAGTTCGGCGGTGCTCAGCTTGTTGGCCACGTCGTCGCGCTTCTTGGCCGCGTCCTCGTCGCCCTGGGAGGCGGCGGCGGCGAACCACGCGTAGGATTGCACCAGATCCTGCGTCAAGCCCATGCCGCGGGCGTACAGGACGCCAAGGTTGTACTGGCTGTCGCGGACACCATACTCGGCACCCTGACGGAACCAGGAGGCCGCGGAGGCGAAATCCGGCTTCCCGTTGGCGGCCGGGTTCTCGGCGAAGATCACCGCGAGATTGTGCATCGACCGGGCGTGGCCCTGTTCGGCGGCGCGGCCGTACCAGAGCTTGGCCTTGTCGAGGTCGCGGACCACGCCGGCGCCCTTCTCGTACTGGCCGGCGATCTTGTATTGCGCCGGCGCGTAGCCCGCCGCGGCCAGCTTCTCGAAGAGCTTGGCGGCCACCGCGAGGTCGCGGAGCATGCCGCGGCCATCGGCCTCCCGGGTGGCAAGATCCCAGACCGCCGAGCCGTCGCCTTCAAGGGCGGCCGTCTTCACTTTGGCGAGCCCCGGCGGCACGCCGCCGAGTTCAGCCTGCAGGGTGTTCATCCCCGAAACCTGCGGCAGGGTGGTTTTCGCGGCGGTCGCACGCGCCTCGGCGGGAACCGGGTTCGGAAGGGCCTGGGTGGTCGTCGGATCGGTCACGGGCGGCTTGGCTCCCGGAGCATCCTTCCAGGCTTCGGCTCCGGCCACCTTGGTGGCCTCCTTCGGGACGTCCTTCGACGCTTCCTTGACGACGGTGCCGGTCTCGGATCCTGCCGCGGCCTTCGCAGTGTCGCCGGCTGCCTCGCTGGCAACGGGGCCGGCCTGGCTCGCGGCGACGACCGGGCGGGGCTCGTCCGGGGCGCGCAGTTTGACCGCCTGAAGGGCTCCGAGCGCCAAGACGATCGCGGCGAGCCCGAGCAGCAGCGGCCGACGCCGACGGTCGATCTCGCTCCGCAACCGGCCGAGGCGGCCCGGCTCGCCCACCGCCTGCGCTGTCGCGAGCTTCGCGGCGCGGGTCTCCCGGCGGTCGATCGGCGCCTCGGCGGCCAGTTCCGCCTGCGCGGCCTGGGCGGCGCGGCGCGCGGCCGCGATGAAGCTGGTCTTGATATCGCTATCCGACCCGGGTTCGGCATTCAGCCTGACGCGGGCCGATTCGGTCGGCAAAGCCTTGGCCGACCGGCGGCTCGCCGAATCGCGGCCCCCGCGGGGCGCCCGGATCGGCCGCCCGCTACCCGGCTCGAGAAGGTCGTCGGCGATCAGCGGGGTCTCGGCCCCGGCCATCCGGACGGCCGGGTTCAGATCCGCGGCGGCAAGCGCCACCTCCGGGCTCGTCGAGGACATCAGGCGATCGTCGAGGGACGGAACCCGCGACTCCGCCGTCTCGGTGGGGCCGAGCCGGACGAGAAGGCGTTCGAGGGCCGTCTGGACACCTTCCAGTGTAGCACCCAGACGCGCGTCTGAAGCCGCCTGCCGCGCCTGCATGTCGGCGAGGCTCGCGCGCAGAAGGCCGATCTCGCCCGAATCCGCGGCGATTGCCGAACCGCTCAGGGTCTGCGCGACCGCGTTGCGGGCGGCGCGTTCGACCACGGCCTCGCTCGGGGCCGCGTCCCTGAGGGCGGCCACCTGTGCCAGCAGATCGCCCATCGTGCGCTCGAGCCCGGCCAGGGCCGGATCGCCGCCCTTGGGCGCATCCAGCCGGTCGGCCAGGGTCATGACCTGCTTCTCGAGGGCGTCGAGGCCCTCGTGCTCACCGGCTTCGTCCACCTTCTCGGCCAGCGTGTGGAGCATCGCCTGGATGGAGGCCATCTCGCTGGGCTCGGCATGAACGACCGCGCTGACCGGCTCCGCATGGTCCTGCAGCGCGCAGAGGTGATCGACCTTCTCGGCCAGCGTCTGGATCTGCTCGGCAAGCGCCGCGGGCGCGGCGATCTTCACGTCGCCGCGGATTTCTTCCAGCAGCGGGCGCAGATCCGGGCCGGCGCCGACGCGTTGCAGCTGCACCACCTGGGCACTGACGACCTGAAGGCTGTTCGCCAGGCTCTGGATCCGCTCCGGATCGGCCAGCGTGCTGATCAGCTGCCGGATCTCGTCGAGTTCCGTGAGCAGCCCGGCCAGCGTCTGACCCTCGGGGTCCGTCGGACCGGCCGCCGCGACATCGTCGAGACGCGCGGCCAAGCGGCGGACATCCTCCGCTACGCGGGCGTGGACATGTTCGGCAACCTCGTCGGCCAGGCGCTCGACCTGATGCCGGATCTCGGCGATCGGTGTCGCGATCGCGCTGAGATCGGTACCAACTTGGGCACGCTCCAGGCCGCTCGTCAGGGCGGCCACGGCCTGTTCCAAAGCACCGAGATCGCGGCTCGTGGCCAGCCGATCGATGGCTTGGCGCAGGCGGAGGGTTTCAACCTGAAGCTCCGCGAGGGCGACCGACGTCGCGGCGGCGTCCTCGGTGCGCGCCTCCAGGCGCCGGGCCAGATCCTGGCGCATGCTTGCGACCACACCGCCATCGGCGGCCAGCGGCGCGGCGTCGCCGGCAGGCTCCTGCGACAGCTCCCGCTGGCGCTGGCGGATGTCGAGGACTGCGCTGCGGATATCGGCGGGCGCCGGGCGCGCACGCCGGCCGGGCTGGCGCGTGGCGACCTGCTCGCCGAGCAGCGACATGCGGCGCTCGATATCCCCGAGCCGCTCGGTGACCTGCTGGACCGGGGCGGCCTGCAGGGCGCGCTCGATTCTGGCTTCGATCTCGGCCAGGCGCTGCGCCTCGGCGATCTGTGCTTCGCGCCGGTCCGCATCCAGGGTCCGGTCGAGGCCGTCGAGACGGTTCATCAGAGCGGCAAAGCCCTCGCCGTAGGTCTCGGCGATGGGTGCCGGACGCTCGGGCGGTCGCGACTCGGTCGGAAGATCCCTCTGGCGGGCGCCGATCTGGTCGATGCCTGTTTCGGTGCGGACCGCAGCCTCCGGCCGGTTGACGGGCCGATCGAGCTGCTCGGCGCGGAAGCGGCGACGCTGATTGCGGTTGCCGGACAGACCGGGCTGCGGTTGCGGAACGACCGAGGCGATCCAGGTCTCGAGCGGGACACCCGCCCGGGCGGCGACGTCGCGGGCGGCGTCGAGCACCTCGGGATCGAAACTGTCGAGCTGCGGCATCGCGGTGCGGGTCATCGGGGGCCTGTGGTCGGCAGCGTTCGTGGTCCAGCCCGTTGCGCGGCAGTTCCCCAAATGGGTATCCGCGGATCACGCCCCGGGTCGTTCGAGTGTGATCATTAACTTTCTTGGTAAACACGAGGTTAAGGGTGTTCTGAGCCGGTAATCATCGCGGCGTTCAAGACGCCGCAGGTCGTGACGCGTGTCACCACGTGGCAGGACTGAGCCGTTGCTCCCGCGGTGGCCGGGCGGTTACATGCGCTGCTGAAAGCGGATCGCGCCGAGAGATCCGCGCAGACGGGGGAAGCCTCACGATGCCGCAGTACCGTGCTCCGGTCGACGATACGCTGTTCCTGCTCTCCGACGTGCTGGGCTTCCACGCGCGGGCCAATCTGGCGGGCTTCGCCGACGCATCGCCCGATGTCGTCGAAGCGGTCCTGCGCGAAGGTGGCAAGCTCGCCGAGGAGGTGCTTGCGCCGCTCAACCGGACGGGCGATCTCGAGGGCTGCCGCCGGGAGGCCGATGGCCGCGTGCGCACGCCGACCGGCTTCAAGGCGGCCTACGACACCTATGCAAGCGGCGGCTGGATGGGCCTCTCCGTCCCCGAAGCGTTCGGCGGCCAGGGGCTGCCGCACACGCTCAACACGGCAATCCAGGAGTTCGCTTCGGGCGCGAATCTGGCGTTCGGCATGTATCCGGGCCTGACGCAGGGCGCGATGGCAGCCCTGCTGGTGCACGGCACCGACGAACAGAAGGCAACGTACCTGCCCAAGATGGTCGAGGGCGCCTGGACCGGCACCATGAACCTGACCGAGCCGCATTGCGGCACGGATCTCGGCCTCCTGAAGACCAAGGCGGTGCCGAACGGTGACGGCTCCTACAGCCTCACCGGCACCAAGATCTTCATCTCGGCCGGCGAGCATGACCTGGCCGAGAACATCATCCACCTCGTCATCGCGCGAATCGAAGGCGCGCCCGCTGGCACCAAGGGCATCTCGCTGTTCGTGGTGCCGAAGTTCATCGTGAAGGCCGATGGATCGCTCGGCGCCCGCAACGGCGTGTCCTGCGGCTCCCTGGAGCACAAGATGGGCATCCACGGGAACGCCACCTGCGTCATGAACTACGACGGCGCGACCGGCTGGCTCGTCGGCCAGGAGAATCGCGGCCTCAACGCCATGTTCGTGATGATGAACGAGGCGCGGCTCGCCGTGGGCGTTCAGGGCCTCGGGCAGTCCGAGGTCGCCTACCAGAATGCCGCCGCCTACGCGCGGGACCGGCTCCAGGGCCGCGCGCTGACCGGCGCCAAGGCGCCCGAGAAGGCCGCCGATCCGATCATCGTGCACCCGGACGTGCGCCGGACCCTGCTGCAGATCCGTGCCTTCAACGAGGCGGCGCGCGCCCTGATGCTCTGGACCGCGCTCCAGGCCGACATCCTGCACCGCTCGGAGGATGCCCAGGAGCGGCAGGCGGCCGACGACTACCTCGGCCTGATGACCCCGGTGGTGAAGGGCGTCTTCACCGATCGCGGCTTCGCCAACGCCGTCGAGGCCCAGCAGCTGTTGGGCGGGCACGGCTACATCGAGGAATGGGGCATGTCGCAGTTCGTGCGCGATGCCCGCATCGCCATGATCTACGAGGGCGCCAACGGCATCCAGGCCATGGACCTGATCGGCCGCAAGCTGCCGAAGGACGGCGGCCGGGCGATGATGGCCTTCCTGGGCGAGGTCCAGGCCTTCGTGAAGGATCACGGCGAGGACCCCGCCATGGCGCCGTTCGTCAAGCCGCTCCAGGCCGGGCTGAACGATCTCCAGGGTGCCGTGATGTGGCTGATGCAGAACGCGTTCAGCAAGCCCGACAATGCCGGCGCCGGCGCGACCGACTTCATGCACCTCTTCGGGCTGGTTGCGCTCGGCTACATGTGGGGCCGGATCGCCAAGGCCGCGCTGATCAAGCAGGAAGTGGCGCCCTCCCCGCGCTGGGAATCGAAGCTCACGGGCGGAAGGTTCTTCATGGAGCGGATGCTGCCGGAGACGAGCCTGCGGCTGACGCGGATCAAGGCCGGCGCGGAGAGCACCATGGCGTTGGAGGCGGAGGCGTTCTGACGTTGACGTGCAGGCAATCGACAACGGCCTCGTTCCGGCTGCTGCATCCGGAACGAGGCACGCGTCGCGATTGGTGTCGCGATCGGTCCGGTCGTCGGTGTCGATGCGCCGACCACGCATATTAGACCGAGTTCGGCGTGCGATCCGAGGCGGACCAGCTGGATCGTCGCGGTATCGGCAAGACGGTAGATCAGAACGAGATCCGGCCTGATGTGGCAGTCCCGATGGTCATGCCAATCTCCGATCAGGGCATGGTCCCGGTGCCGCACTTCGAGGGGCAGGTCGCACGCCAAGCGTTCCAAAACGGCCGCGAGGTCGCCGGATAGCGTTGCGCGGTGGCGCCCCTTCAGCTCTCGTTTGACATCGCGCTTGAACTGGCCGGTGTGCTCAATCGTACGCATCGAGGGCGGCCATCAGCGAGGCCACGTCGTCGAAACGCGGCAGCCCCCCCCTCGCCGTGCTTCACGCATCGCGGCGATTGTCGTTTCATTCGGCGCGAGTGGTTCGAACGGCAGCGCCTTCTCGCGGGCGACCCGCGTCAGCAGCAGCCGTACGGCATCGGACACCGTGAGACCCAGGCCGGCCAGAACGACGGCAGCCTCTTCCTGCGTGACGGGATCAAGGTCGGTCTCGATCACGGCTTCGGCATCGTGACAGCCTCCGGACGCGTAGCCCACTATAACGCTGCGATTGCCCGGAAACCATAAGACCGAGGCGGCATGTCTCCGCAGCCGCGCGTCCGGCAGGCCCGTTCACAGGATTCGATGGCGTGCTCAGGCTGTGAGCGCCCCGTCCAGATCCTCGATGAGATCCGCCGGATCCTCCAGGCCGATCGACAGCCGCACAACATCCGGCCCCGCCCCCGCGGCGGTCTTCTGCGCGTCGGTGAGCTGGCGGTGTGTCGTCGAGGCCGGGTGGATGATCAGCGAGCGCGTGTCGCCGATATTGGCCAGGTGCGAGAACAGCTGGAGGTTGGAGACGAGCTTCACGCCCGCCTCGTAGCCGCCCTTCAGGCCGAAGGTGAAGACCGCGCCGGCGCCGTTCGGCGTGTAGCGCTTGGCCAGTTGGTGGTAGCGGTCGGTCTCCAGGCCCGGGTAGCTCACCCACGACACCGCCGGGTGCTGGACCAGGTGCTTGGCAACCGTCAGGGCGTTGTCGGAATGGCGCTGCATCCGCAGCGGCAGCGTCTCGATGCCGTTGAGGATCAGGAAGGCGTTGAAGGGCGACAGCGCTGGCCCGAGGTCGCGCAGGCCCAGCACCCGGCAGGCGATCGCGAAGCCGAAATTGCCGAACGTCTCGGCGAGCACCATCCCGGAATATTCCGGCCGCGGCTCGCTCATCATCGGGTAGCGGGCATCCCCGGCCCATTGGAACGTGCCGCCGTCGACGATCAGGCCGCCGATCGAATTGCCGTGGCCGCCGAGGAATTTGGTGGCCGAATGAACGATGATGTCGGCCCCGTGCTCGAAGGGCCGGATCAGGTACGGCGTCGCCATGGTGTTGTCGACGACGAGCGGGATGTTGTGCTTCTTGGCGATCTGCGACAGCGCCGCGATGTCGGTGATGACGCCGCCCGGATTGGCGATCGACTCGCCGAAGATCGCCTTGGTGCGCGGCGTGATGGCCGCCTCGAACGAGGCCGGATCGTCGTTCTCGGCCCAGGCCACCGACCAACCGAAGTTCTTGTACGAGTGATTGAACTGATTGATCGAGCCGCCGTAGAGCTTGTTCGAAGCCACGAACTCGTCGCCCGGCTGCATCAAGGCGTGCATGGTCAGGAACTCGGCCGCGTGACCAGACGCGACAGCGAGGGCCGCCGTCCCGCCTTCGAGGGCGGCGATACGCTCCTCCAGCACGGCGTTGGTCGGGTTGGTGATCCGCGTGTAGATGTTGCCGAACGCCTGAAGACCGAACAGCGAGGCGGCGTGATCGACGTCGTCGAACACGAAGCTCGTGGTCTGATAGATCGGCGTTGCCCGCGCGCCCGTGGCGGCGTCGGGTGCGGCGCCCGCGTGGATCGCCAGCGTGTTGAAGCCGGGCAGGCGGTCGGTCATCGTCGTGTCTCCTCCAGGCAGGCGAGCCTCTACGCCCGTGCAGGAGCAGGGCGCAAGAGATCACGCAATGGGGTATCGGCCGGGTGTTGGCCCCAGCTTCGAACGGCTACGCGTCCGGTGACGGGCCGATATCGACGTGCGGCTGGCCGGCCTCCACGAGGGCGCGGTCCACGGCCTCGATGGCCACGAGGGTCCGGGTCAGGTCCTCGGACATGGAGATCGGCGCCACGTCGAGGCCGCCGATCCTGCGGGCGATGGCGTTCCGCTGACGTGCCAGCGACGCGCGGGCACGATTGAGATCCTGTACTTCGTCGGCGGTCATCCGCACTTCCTTTCCGAAACTCGTGCCGGTCAATCCCCAGGCGTCCAGTCGATATCAGGCCGCTGCGCCAGCATGCGATCGAGATAATCGGCCACCGCCTGGGCTCCGTCGGTGTGCATCATCGCGACGGGATGGGCGAGATAGGCGCGGGCCAGATCCAGAGGGATCTTGTCGGACTGGAGGGCGCTCAGAACCTCGTCGATGAAGGCGTCGTTGGCCTCGTTGAAGTCGTTCGAGAGCTTCTTTCGATCATTCAAGGCTTTGATCGCCATGCCGTGCTCTTGCTCCTTCACTGGGGGCAGGTTGGCCCTCCCGACCGTTCGAACGGGATAGGGCATCGTGCGTTCCGTTGACAGGACGCCGCCCGCCGGGGACGCGACGCGGTGCATCTCGGTAACCGTGCATATCGTGTTTTTGGAGCGGAAGCGTCGCCGGGCGCGTTAACGCAGCATGTCGATGCCTGCTTCACAGACCCACACCGTTGAAATCGTACCCTGCTCGGAGGGCTACCGCTGGGTCATCCGCACGCGGGGCGGCGCCGTCGTGGAAGCCTCGCCCTACGCTTTCGTGACCTCGAACGGTGCGCGCATCTCGGGCGAGTGCTGGAAGCGCGAGCATTTCAACGACGCCTCGGGCGATTAGACCACTTTTGCCCCAGGAAGATTGAGAACGGCGGCATACCGAAGGGGCCCCCGCCCGGTGCGGCGTGATCGAGCACAGGCCCTCGCTTTCAAGCATTGCCCTCGATCCGCGACAGTCGACCGCGCTGCTGGTGCAGCCGCGGCTTTGCTTGCTGGACCCTGCGAGCCAACGACTCAATCCCTGCGTGTATTTTACTGCGGAAGATGCACCCAGTGTATGCAGCCCCTCCGACGCGCTTTGCCATGCACACCCATACTAGTATTATATCATACAGGCCGCTGTGTATTAGCGGAAGGATTGATTAATCATCGATCCACTGTATCGCCGTCTTTGTCTGATTCTTAATCGGCCGATCCCACCATAGCGTCACGTTTGATTGGCAGGTTCGGGCACACGCAATGGTGAACGGTGACGGCATGGACCGGGACGAGGTTCCGGCGGCGCAGATGGGTTCGGTTACGTCGATCGAGGGTTCGAAGGTTCATCTCGAACTCGCCGGACAGAACGGCCGGCCGCACGTGCGGGCAACCGTCGGCAATTTCGTCCGGATCGAGGCTGGCGCCGCACTCCTGATCGGGATCATCACGACACTCTCGTCGGGCGGTGATCGGTCCGGACAGCGGGGCGCCTATGCGAGCATCGATCTCCTCGGGGAGATCCTGTCGGATAACGGGACCAAGCGGTTTCGCCGGGGCGTGACCTGCTACCCCGCCATCGGGGATGCGGTCGACCTGCTCGCTGCGGGAGATCTGCGGATCCTCTATCAGGTTTCATCGGCGAACATGGCCCCGGTGGGGGCGCTGTATCAGGATCCGGACACGCCGGCCTGCATCAAGGTCGAGGATCTACTCACGAAACACTTCGCGGTGCTCGGCACCACCGGTGTCGGCAAGTCGAGCGGCGTTGCCGTCATCCTCGACCAGGTGATGCGGTCCCAGCAGGCGGTGCGCATCTTCCTGCTGGACGTTCACAACGAATACGCGGCCTGCTTCGAAGAGCATGCGAGCGTCATCAGCCCGCGCAATCTCAAGCTGCCCTTCTGGCTGTTCAATCTCGAGGAGATCGCCGACGTCATCTACGGTGGCCGCTCACCGATCGATGAGGAGATCGAGATCCTGGCGGAAGTCATCCCGCTGGCGAAGAGCAAGTACGCGCAGTACAAGGAGGCCAGCGACAGGCAGATCGTCAAGCGTACCATCGGCAAGAGCTCCGGCTACACCGTCGATACGCCGGTCCCTTACATGCTTCAGGATCTGATCGCCCTGATCGACGAGCGGATGGGGCGCCTGGAGAACCGCGTCGGGCGGATGCACTACCACCGCCTGATCACGCGCATCGAGGCGATCCGCAACGATCCGCGCTACGGCTTCATGTTCGAGAACGCCAATGTCGGTGGCGACATGATGGGCGAGATCCTGGCACACCTGTTCCGGCTCGATCCGGACGGGCGCCCGATGACGATCATGCAGCTCGCCGGGCTCCCCATGGAGGTGGTCGACGCCGTCGTCTGCGTCCTGTGCCGTCTGGCCTTCGAGTTCGGGATCTGGAGCGAGGGCGCGATCCCGCTGCTGTTCGTGTGCGAGGAGGCTCACCGCTACGCGTCCGCCGACCGTTCCATCGGCTTCACCCCGACTCGCCGCGCCCTGTCGCGGATCGCCCGCGAGGGCCGCAAGCACGGCGTGTATCTGGGACTCGTCACCCAACGGCCGGCGGAACTCGATCCGACGATCATGTCCCAGTGCAGCACGCTCTTCGCCATGCGGATGACCAACGATCGCGACCAGGCTTTCCTGGCCGCGGCGGTCTCCGATGCGGTGAACCTGCTCACCTTCGTGCCGTCGCTCGGGACCGGCGAGGTGATCGCCTTCGGCGAGGGCGTGCCGATGCCGGTGCGGATGAAGTTCGCCGCCCTGCCCCCGGAGCGCCAGCCGCGCAACGACATGAGCGGGCGGGCTTCCGACCACGGCGACGCGATCGCCGGCGCGGCCTTCGTGGGCGCGGTGGTCGAACGCTGGCGGGGTGCCACCATGAGCAAGGCCAGCGGGCTCGATTCAGCGGACCAATCCGCAAGCCCGCGCCTCGCCCGGGAACCGAGTGCCGAGGGCAGCAACGGCGCCGCGCTCGACCAAGTGCACCGTCGCCTGCTCCGTCGTCCCCTCGAAGGCGCGGATGCCGCAGCCGCCGAGTCGGGCCTGCGCGCGCCCAAGACGCTCTGGCAGCAGGGCTGACGTGAGCACGTCCGCGCCCCGACATCGCCAGAGCCTGCTGGAAGCCGCCATCCAGGCGCTTCCGGTCGGCGTCGTGGTCCACGACGAGCGAGGGCTCTGCATCCTGGCCAACGACGCCGCCCGTGCTCTGGGATCGCGGGCGATCGACGACCTCTCGGCCAGCGCCTTCGACAGCCCCGACGCCGCGATCATCGCGGAGATCGGCGATTTCGTCGTCGAGGCGCAGGCGCAGGCGGTCGCCACCGAGGCGGATACCTACACGCTCACCACCCTCACGGATGTCACGCACCATCACGACATGCAGCGCGATCTCATCGCGCGGGCCTTCATCGACGCGCTGACCGGACTGCCCAACCGGACGATGTTCGAGCAGAGCATCGAGGAACTCATCGTCGGAGCCGGCCCGGACGACCGCTTCGCCCTGGCCTTCATCGATCTCGACAACTTCAAGCACATCAACGACTATTACAGCCACGCCGCGGGCGACGCCCTCTTGCGCAAGGTGGCTGACCGCATCCGCGGTACGCTGCGCCCGAGCGACATGCTCGCCCGGATCGGCGGCGACGAGTTCGTGTTGCTGCTCAGCCCGGTGGCCGATCGGGACGCCACCCTGGCTTCGGTGCTCGATATCTCGGACCGCCTGAAGCAGCCGTTCTTCATCGACGACCACGAGATCTTCGCCTCGGCGTCGATGGGACTGAGCCTGTTTCCGGAACACGGCACGACCTACGAGATCCTGCGCCGGCAGGCCGACAATGCGATGTATCGGGTGAAGGGTGGGGTGAAGGGCGGCGTCAGCGTCTTCGAGGAGACGATGAGCCACGCCGCCACGGCCCGCATGGCCGTGGAGCAGCGCCTGCGGCTCGCGATCCGCGACCGGTGCTTCTGCTGCGCCTTCCAGCCGAAGGTCGACATGCGGACGCACGCGGTGATGGGCGTCGAGGTTCTGCTGCGCTGGCGGGACGAGCTTGGGATGATCCAGGCTCCCGGCGACTTCATCGAGCTGGCGATCGAACTCGGTCTCATCAACGAGATCACCCTGCAGGTCCTGACCGAGACCGTGCAGACCATGCCGGACATCGACGAGGTGTTCGGGCCGGATGTCACGGTGAGCCTCAACATCGCCGCCAAGCAGGCCTGCGACGTGCCGTTCATGTCGGCTTTCTGCGACGCGCTCGGGGCGACGGGCATGGCCCGGCGCTTCGTGCTGGAACTGACCGAGGAGGCCTTCTTCACCAAGGGCAGCTTTCAGCGCGAGGTTCTTCCGCGCATCCGCGCCATCGGCGCCCGGGTGTCGATCGACGATTTCGGCGTGGGCTATTCCTCGCTCGCGGCGCTGGCGGAAATCACCGCGGATGAACTGAAGATCGACCGGTCCTTCATCACCGATATCGACAAGCGGCCCCGCAGCCAGATCGTCCTGAAGGCGATCGAATCGCTCGGGATGGCCCTCGGCATGTCGGTGGTCGCCGAGGGCGTCGAGACCTTCGAGGAGGTCGCCTACCTGCTGGGCGCCACGCAGATCCGCTGTGCGCAGGGCTATTATTACGCCAAGCCTCAGTTGATCGAGCAGATCCGGCAGGGGGAACAGCGGATGTCGGTGCCGCGTACCTCCCAGAGCCGCGGCTCGGATTTCCGCTCGCCGAGCCTGTTGCGGCGGGCCTGACGGGTGTGATGCGGCGGGACGACCGGTTGCTGCCGGTCGTCCCGAGAGCGCGTCCGGTCGGATGGCCGTCGGAACCGGCCGTTCTAGCCTCGGCCGACTGCCGGCCTGAGCGGTCGGGGCCATCGCGCGGCGCAGTCGCGGCCACGTGCCGAACCCGTGCACCGCTGCGCGCCGCCTCAAGAGGCGCGTCGGTCATCGCTTCCTGGACGACCAGAAACGACAAAGGCAGCACGGAGGCGGCCTTGTGAACGCACGTATGGTTGGAAAACTGGAGCGGGCGAAGGGATTCGAACCCTCGACCCCAACCTTGGCAAGGCTCTCACCCCGCCGCAACTTTCCTAGGGACCGGCGTCCGGCCCGTCAATTCCCATGCAACGCCGTTCGATTGGATCGAGCGCCATGCACGGCCATGCGGGCCGGATTTCGTAATTGCGGGGCCATTCCGGGACCCCGCTCCGGGCGTCAGATATACACGTACCGCCCATCCTTCAGACGCATCCGGATCCCCAGGACGACGACGAAGGCTCCCGGCAGGATCTGGAACAGGTAGCTCACCAGGTACAGCCAGGGCGCGCCGGCCATCGCGGACATGATCGCCTCCGCGGTGGATCCGACCAGCATGAGGCCGGAGCCGAGGATGAGCGCGTCGAGGCTGTAAGCCCGCTTTGGCTGCGGCTCGGTCCTCAGGATCCCGCCGACGCTCCACCAGCAGCCGAGAGCATGCCGGAGCTGATCGAGCTTGGTGTCGCAGTCGGCGAGGTGCGATGACCACTCCTCGGCGTAGGACTCCCGCTTGCCCTCCGGCAGCCGGGCGGCCGCCTTGCGGATGAGGAAGCGGGCGAGCCTCGGGCAGCGGTCGTAGAGGTCCGCGCCCAGGATGTTCATGAGCAGCCCGATCAGGAGTTCCATGCGAGGGCTCCTTCCGGCGCGACCTGGTACTCGGCGAACGCGGCACGGGCCCGGGCGCGCCCTGCCATCGTCAGCGTGTAGAACCGTCGCCTCGGCCTCCCGGCCTCGCTCGGTTCCACCTCCTCCCACTTCCCCTCGACCCAGCCGGCGGTCTCCAGCCGGGCGAGCATGGGGTACATCGTCCCCGACCCGATGCGGGCGGACTTGCTGATCTCCGCGCCCGACCTCCCCTCAAGGGGAGCCGAGAGCAGGAACTTGAGCGCGCGCAGGGTCGTGTCGGAGAGCCGGACGTCCTCAGCCATGGTGTACCTCGAAAGTCGACATAGCCCCCTATATCGACTTTCGACTACGCTTGTCTAGTCCCTGGTCCTTCCGACGCAGGGCCCGCCCTCAGGCCAGTGTCGCGAGGTCGGCTTTGTCCTCCTCCGGCGCCGCCGGGGCCCACTCCATCCGGATCTCGGCCGCGCGGCGTTCCAGGTCCTCGGCCGCTCGGATCGCGAGACGCCGAGTGGGCTCGAACAGGGCATCGGGCACGGGGCGGGAGCCCGAAATCCACTGCGACACCTGCGCCTGGGTGATGCGCCGGCCCGCAACTTCCGAGAGCGCCGTCGCGAAGAAGCTCTGCCAGCGCGGCCCGAAGGCTCGCTCGCCGAGGCTGATGACGCCCCGTCGGATGAGGATTTGAGCCTCGGTCAAACCCGAGAGGTCGACCTTGGCCTCGCGGATCGGCTTGGGGAAATCGAAGGACACGGTGCGGGCTCCTGCGCAGGACGGGCGTTTCAATTCTACACCGGCCGCCCCGTGATGGGGGGCCGGTGGAGGTGCAGGCTTCAGGCGGCCTCGACTTCGAGGAGGTTTTTGATCCCCCGGCGGATGCGCTCGGCGCCCTCGTGCAGGCCCTGGTCGTTGCCGGCCTTCCAGCCGAGGATCGCCATCTCGACCTCGCGGCGCGTGACGTCTCCGGGGAGCGAGAGGATCGGCCTGCCACCCACGCGGACTTGGATGCTCATGCCTCCCGGCGCGCCCCACGCCCACCACCCCTGACCGCGGACGTCGTACCCGGGGAACTGGCCGATGCGATCGCACGCGACCTCCTCAAGATGGCGCACCTGCAGGTTTCGCAGAGTCGCAATCAAGTGCTCGCGTGCCTCCCAGCGGTCGTGGCCGGCGCGTCCGTGGCCGGTCATCCGAGCTACCTCTCCGACGAAGGTCCTGGCGGCGTAGACGGCCCTCTCAGCGGCCGTCCACTCGTCGTCCTCGGTCGACTGGCGCAGCGTCGGTGCCGCGGCGGCGTGCGGCTCCAGGGCGGCGGCGACGGTAGCGTGGTCGTCGGAGGTGCAGAAGTCGAACGTGAGGATCGCGGCAACGGCGGGGTGCTCCGGGAAGGCGCGTTTGGCGGCGGCCCGACCCTCGGCGTCGATCGTGCCGAGGGCGCCGAACATGGCGTAGACGGTCGCGTCCTCGTCCCGGGACGGGGACGCGGCGAGCACGGCCTCGATGGCGGGGATGGCAGCTTTCATGGGTGTGGTCCTTCCGGAAGGGCTGGGTTCGGTCCTGAGGCCCGGGATCGGGAGGTCTCTCACCCCTCCCGAGGGGCGGGCCTCAGTCGCCGGAGAGGCGGCGCTCGGCGCGCTTGCGCAGCACGGAGGCCTCGATCGTGCGGGCCGTCGGGCCGGTGCGCACGTGCACGGTCGCCTCGCGCTCGAAGTCCCGCTCGCCCTCGTAGCGGCGGTAGACGCCGACCCGGACGATCCAATTGCCGTCGAACCTGAACTCGCCCTCGGTCGTCAGGCGCAGGCCGTCGTCGAAGTCCACGCCGTCGTTGTCGAAGTCCACCATCCTGGCCATGTCCGGATCCTCTGTGCTGGGGGTAGGGTTCTCGCCTGAGGCCGGGGGGCGATCCCCCGGCCGGTCCGCGCCCTCAGTCGGCGCAGACCTGGGAGTCCTCCCAGATCTCGGCCTGGAGCTCGGCGTTCATGACGCCATGGCCGTCCTCGGCGCCGCCGGCGACGACGATGTCGCGGTACGTGCGGCCGTTGATCCTGTGCTCATTGCCCCAGCAGAGGACCGAGCCGTCGCCCAGCACCGCGATCGCATCGGAGCCGAGGTCGTCGAGGTCGACCGTGGCGGTCTCGGTGGGGGCGGAGAGGGCCGCGATCTCGGCGAGCGCGGTGTCGAGGTCGGACTGGGTGATGATTTCGTTCAGGGCGTGCTCGACGGCCTGGTTGTGGGCGACGTTGGCGGCGGTGAGTTTGGACATCGGTGCGGTTCCCTCGGGGAGACCGTCTCCCCGTTGCTTGTAAATATACAAGCAACGGGGCCGAAAGCAAGGGGTGCTTGTAAAAAATAAAGCTCCGCGTCAGGCCGCCGCAGCCGCCTTCTGGTAGGCGCTCGACGTGTGGCCGTAGACCTTGAGGACCATGGCCAGCGACATGCCGAGGTACTCGCTCACCTCCACCGGAGGCACGCCGGCGCGGAGCATGATCGTTGCCCTGGAGTGCCGGAGGATGTGCGGCGTCGGCCAACCCATCTCGTCGGCGTCGCCCTCGGCCTCCTCCGAGAGGTAGCCCTCCTCCTCCTCGGGCAGGTCGGCGGCGAGGCCGGCCGACAGGTCGGTGACGCGGTGCGTCCCGTCGATGTCGCGCCGGTCCAGGCAGGCCCGGATCGCGGCCATCCTGAACCCCTTGCTGACCCGCTTCACGGCGGCACCGTTCCGATGGACGACGCGCGACACGCCGGCCGCCAGGTCCTCCTCGCGCCACTCCTTGAGGAGCGGGAGCAGGCGATCGTGGATCCGGCACGGGGGCTGCCTCTTGCGGGATGCCGGCGCCTCGGGGCCCTCGCGGAACATCGTCACCGTCGGGAAGTCCACGTACCCGGCGACCTTGTGCTTGCGCCAGCGCAGGTCGAGGACGGCCGCGCTCCGGGTGCCCGAGTAGAACGCGATCTGGAGGAACCGCACCAGCTGGTCGCCGGGCTCGTGGCGCAGGCCCTCGATCGGCTGCCAGTACGGCTCGCGCGTGGCGATGTCTGAGGAGAACCAGCGGAACCCGGAGGCCGCCTTCAGGAGGCGCTCGAACTCCGATTCGGTCAGCCAGTCCGGATGGCCCTTCGAGGCCTTGGGCAGTTCGAGCACCGGAACCGACGAGAGGTTGTACTCCCGATGCCAGGCGTTGATGGCGGCCGACAGGGTCCCGAGCTCGCGCCGGGCCGTCGACGTCGAGATCGGCTTCGAGATCTTCCAGCCGGGCTTCGTGTAGCGCTCGCTCGTCCGCTTCTCGACGTAGTCGCGGCACGTCGATCCACGGATCTGCGCCAGCGTCAGGCCCCTCAGGATGCGAAGTAGGTGGACGATGTGCTGGCCGACCAAGGCGGCATTCTTCGTGCCCTCCATGCGGGCGCCGTAGAACGTCAAGCAAGCGGCGACGGACACCAGGCGGGGGTTGGAATTCGCCGGGTCGTCGTGATCCGGCGAGGCCATGAGCCGCTCTCGGGCTAGGCGCCCTTGCTCCGCGATGTGGAGCGCGAGCTCCTCTTGAGCCGCGCCGCGAGCTGCAAGGCCGTGTCGTGTTCTGCGCTTGTAGCGCTCGCCATCGATGAAGTCTGCGATTGCCCAGACCTGTCGCTTCCGGTCGAAGACAAGGCGGGAGGGTTGCTTGGGGCGAGCCACGTATTTCTCCAGTCGAGCAGGTATTGGCGGGTCGTGTAGATCGCGTGTCCGGGCTGCATCGATTTCAGTCGATGAGGATCCGGGGCACGCGTCGCGGCCCGCAGCTGCGCGGTGGAGAAGGTCGGGAAGCCTAGGGCGTCCGCTAGCTCGGGGGCCCACGCGGCGACGTCGAGCGACATCAGCGTGTCCGTACCGGCCATGGAGGCCTCGTCGCGGGCGCCGTCCGAGAAGTCGAACGGGCCGGCGTGAAGGACGAATGTGGGCTTCGAATTGAGCATGGTGCGATTCTGAATCGAGGGGGCTTCGACTGCAACGGCAAATAGAGGCCGCGGTTAACACGGCGGGGGATGGTTACTGGGACATGCTCGAAGTCCCAGCGTTTCGGCCGTCCGCGTGTAGGTCCGGTTCGGGCGGTACCGGCGGTAGATCTGCCGCATCGCGTCATCGACGGCCTCGGCGCTATCGTCCTCGAGGAGCTCCGCCGACGCATCGCCGTCGTCGGATTCCGAAAACCGAAAGACGATGTACTGCCGCCCCAAGGTCGGCCGCCATCCGAAATGGGCCGGGCACGCGTCCGGGTCCCGCCGGCGGAAGAGCAGGAGCCGCCCCTCCTCGACGCCGAGGATCTCCCCCAGGAACTCGTCCTCCGGATCGCGGGAGAGGTGGGAGTCCCCGTCATCCCTCGCCGTGAACGGCGGACTGGCCGTCACCAGATACCCATGCTTGATCACGCAGCGATCGAGGCTGTGGGCCTCGGTGATGCTCATGTCGAACGTGATCGACAGGGGAGCGGACGGGGTCGGGGCGGGCTTCTTCTTGGTGGCCATGGTCAGGTGTCCTTGTGTTCGGTGGAACGCGCAGCCTTGGCGCGTGCCCGGGAGGATCCGGCGCCTCACCACGCGAGGCTACCGAGGGCATCGGCATCGTCGGAGGGGGGCGGTTTGGGCCCCGCCGCCTCGACCGCGGCCACCCGGCGGCGGATCACCCGGAGCCAGTGCAAGCACGTCGCGACGTCGAACCCGGCGTGGCGGTGGTGCGCCGCGAGCGTCGGGACCGCCGCGTCGACCCGCGCCGTGCGGAACTCGGGCGGCAACGCGCCGATCCTGACGAGGGCGTGCCCCACGAGGGCGTCCGGATCGAGCACCAGCAGCTTGCGCAGAAGGGGCTCAACAGCGGCGTCGAGTTCCAAGTACGACCGGGCAACCCGCCCGCGTGGCCGCGCCGACCTCAGCGCCGCCGCGACCGCCTCCGCTTCGCGCACCTCGGCCTCGTACGCGTGCCGCGCGGCCTGCTGGACCGGCGGGAGCCCGCGGACCTGGATGTAGTGGGTCCGCCCGTCGTCGTCGCGGAACTTGATCCACGTCTGCTCGTGTGTCAGCAGGCGCCACATGCGCTGCCCCTCGGGCCCCGTCTCGGCCGCCAGCATGTCGACACGCAGGCCGTAGCGGACGATGACCCCCGCATCGCGCCAGGGCGTCTCCGGGTCGCGGGGGATCACGAGGGCCCGACGTCCCTCCCTGATCCTGGGGAGGTCCTCCACGATCCGATCGATGCCGAGCACGTCCACCGGCTCGCCGTCCCCGTAGACCCCGTAGAGCCAGAGGACGTCCTCGCAGACGGCGACCATCTGAGCGTAGGCACCGGCCTCGCCCAGCGGCGTACCTGCCTCAAGGCCCTCGTCGAACGCCCCCTCGTAGCGCCTCGTCCGGAGCTCCTCGATCTGGCGCACCAGCTCGTCGAGACCGGAACCGGTCAGGATCCCGCCCGCCATCAGATGACCTCCCCGACACAGGCGTTCTCGACGCGCGTCCACGCGCCGTCGACGTAGTGGAAGGCGCGCCTGTCCTCGCCCTCGGGATCCCACCCACGCACGTGGGGCTCGGGGCCCCCGTCCACTCTCAGGACGACGACGCCCCCATCGAACAGGCGCACGCGCGTGACCAGGACCTCGCCGTCCCGGCGCACCGAGAGAACCGCCGAGACGAACGTCGGCACGTCGGCCGGCAGGCTCCTCGCGATCGCGGCCTCGACGATGGCTACGTCGCGGGGCCGCCGGCGCCCGACGCCCGCGTCGTCGATGAGGGCCGTCAGGCGGGCGCACGGCGGCAGGGGGGCCGCCTCCCGGATCAGGGGGACCGGCGGCGTCCAGTCGGCCGGCCGGGTGAGCTCCTGCAGCGCGATCTGGCGCCACATCGGATCGCGGACCATCGGGCCAGGATCCGGGACGTAATCCCAGAGGGTCATGAACTCGTCGGCGGGGGGCTGCTCGGGCACGGGGATCACTCCGGCTTGGCGAGGTCGGTGAGCAGCGCCTCGACGTGGGCGCGGTGCTCGGCGGCGAGGCGGTCCGGATCGAGGTGCGGGGGCAGCGCCTCGTCCTCGTCGTCCGGCTCCATCACCTGGTGGTTGTGCTGAAGGTCGATGGCACGGTCGCTCATGCGGCTCATCAGGCGGCCTTCCGGAAAGCGGGGACGTAGGCGGCCTCGCGCGACCTCGGCGCGACGGTCCGGTGCGCCGGGCAGTAGGGCGAGCCGAGATCGGCCGGGTGCCCGCAGGCCGTCGGGTCCAGACGGGGATCGCCGGCGATCCAGCGGCAGACCCCGTCTCGGACGTCGAGGATCGAGACGCGGCGGGACTCCGGCAGGAGAACGTCCGATGCGGCCGGGCGGGGCGCGGGCTTCGGCGGGGGCGGCGGCGCCTTAACCACGAGGGCCTTCGGGGCCTTCCGCGGGCCCTCGTGGGGCTTACGTGCAAGGGGGGTCCTGCTGGCCCCGGGGCCCTGGAAGCTGACGTTCTCGCGCCGCATCCGGCCGATGACCGAGCTGTGGCTACGGGCGATGCCCTCGGCGGCGAGCGTGGCCGAGATGGAGCGGGCGGACACGCCGGCGAGCCACAGCGCTTTGACGCGCTCGACCAGGTCGGGCGACCAAGTGTGGGGATGGAGGGGCATGGGGGTACGAGGCACCGGGGGTCTCCTAGCGAACGCAGATCAACATGCAGCCAATGCACCAGCTTTGTCAACAAGACTATTGGCCGGGCTTATTTCGGAGCATAATCTTGCGTTAACCATTTCCCCTGTGGACACGCCCCATGCCCCGGTTGACCGCTCCCCCGCTCGATTTCGACGGCTTCCCTTGGCGCCACGTCGGCGAGCGCCTCCGCTACGGCCACGCCATGGCGCTCTTCGTCATGGACGAGGCCCCGCAGACCTTCTCGGACGCCTACCGAGCCGAGCGCGGCTTGATGGTCGCGGCGGTCTTCTCCTGGACGGACCGCGCCGGCACCCCGAACCTGCTGCCGTGCTGGTGGGGGATCTCGGCCGAGGACGTGGACGTCCCGGCGCTCAGGGCGGCGGCCGACGCCGCAATCGCTAAGGCCCGCGCCGCCCGTGACGAGGCCAACGCTCGGGCCGAGGAACGCCGGCTCGCCGCGCAGGCTCGCGTCGACGAGATGGCGGGACCGATTCGCGAGCGGCTTCAGGCGCTCGTCGGGGCGGCACCCTGGCAGTTCGGCCGGTCCCTGACGGAGGCGGCCGAGACCGCGCACCGGGCCGAATGGGGGCCCTACGATCTTGAGCGTGCGGAGCGCTGGCTGTCCAACGCCGAGGCCAACCGCGTCCGCGCGGAGCAGAGGATCGGGCGCCCGGCGATGCCGCACTTCTACGCCCGGTCAGAGGACCCGGCGGTGCGCGCTGCGACCCTGGAGGGGCTGCGCTACCTCGCCTCCCTCGACGAGGACTGGGCCGCCATCCAGAACGGCGAGGGTTTCAGCCAGACCACGACCTGGAGCGGTCACGTCCTCGCCGAGCGCGAGGTCCTCGACCGGGGCGAGGCCGCCCACGGGCTCGCGCTGATCTATCAGCACAGGCTGCAGCTGCCCGACGAGCTCTGCGAGCGCGCCCTCGGCGAGGCCCCGGTGCGCCGAGGCCGGCGCCGCCTCCCAGCTGGCGACTTGCTAGCCCCGGCCTGACGATACCCTCGCCCCTGTCTCTCCGTCTCCCTCAGTTCAACTTAGGCAGTCCCGCAATGATCGACCTCAAGAAAATCCTGGCCTTCATCGCCGCTCTCATCGCCGCCATTTTTGGCGACGCCCGCGAGGCCGCCGTGTCCCTGTACGGGGACGTGAAGCGCGTCGCCGGCGTCGCGAAGGCCGCGGTCGACCGCACCGCTACCGCCGTCGGAGCCGGCCTGGAGGGCCCGGCTCGGGGGCTGGATCTCACGGCTTCCGGGATCGGCGGTGTCCTCGGGGCCCTGCTGCCCCGTCCGGCCGTCCACGCGTCCGACGTCGCCGAGGTCGCCCTGGCCAACGACAACCGCGCCGCGGCCGGCCCGCGCCCGGTCGCGCTTGGCCTCGGAGAGCTCGTTATCGCGCACAACCGAGCCGCGATGGACCCGACTGGCCGCTCCGGCAGGGATCTCGCCCCGCTCCCGCGGGACGTCGCATCCTGGCTCGCCGGCCTCGACACTGGCGCCCGGTGCAATCTGGCATTCGTGCCCGCGTTCCGCGTCGAGCAGCATCTCCGCGCCGAGTCCCTCTCGGAGATCCATGGGGGCCTGCCCCTGATGCCGTCCCTTCAGGCGCGCCTTGATGCCGAGGCCCCGAAGCCTCGCCCCGGCGAGTACGACGCAGACGACAAGAGGGTCATTGAGGAGGCCTACAGGCTCCTGGAGACCCCCGAGGCCCACGCCCGCGTCGCCGCCTGCCGCATGTGACGTGTCAGCGACCGAACGACGAAGGGCCCGCCGGTCATCCCGGCGGGCCCTTCGCATGTCTGGGGGGGCTTGAGGCTAGACGAGGCCCTGGCGCCGGGCGGCGGCGACGACCGCGCGCTCGGCCCGCTCGGCCCGGGCCTCGGCCGCCGCGGCGCGCTGCAGGGCGGCCCCGAGGAGGAGGCGGAGCTCGGCGGCCTCAGCGGCAAGGGCATCGGCCTCGGCCTCGACCGCGACGGCATCCCGGCGGGCTTGCCCGAGGCGGCCGGCGAGGCGCGAGACGGCGTGCCGGTCCGTGTCCTGCCGAGCGCGCAGGCCGTCGAAGGCACCCTGGATCGCGGAGTGCCCGAGAGCCAGGCCCTGGCCAACGCGGATGCTGCTGTCGATCGCGAAGCTGCGGGTCTGGTGCGACATGGGCGTCTCTCCTGGCGGGGCGGATCTCACCGCCCAATTCGCGCCTGGGCGGGACTCCCCGTCAACCCGGTGCCACGTGGATCCACATGGGATGGTGAACACCCCGTTTCCGGGGGGGCTGCAGCATGCGTCCTGAACGGATCGCGATTTCGCTCTTGATGAATCGCCGATCATGCAGACTGAAACGCCCAAAAATATGCTGAGGAAATGCTGAGCTCAGCACGACGTGCGCACGAGGGAGTGCCGAGCGAGTGCCGATGCCGTGACATGTCATGGTGCCTTGCACCTCGTCACGGCATCCTACGCCCATGACCGCACCCCGCACCTCATCCTCGGCCGCCCGTGCACGCGAGGCAAACCGCGCCGTCAAGGCGGCCTCCCGCGCCCGGGCGGCGGAGGCGGGCGCGCCCGACCCGGCGACGCTCGACCGCGCGATCGCTGACGGGCTGGCGGTCGTCATCGCAGGCGCGCCCAAGGGGTACCGCCTCGCGAGCCCGATCGACGCGGGAAGGGTTCTGCTGGCGGCGGCCGCCGCGCTCAAGGCCCGCACGGAACGGGCCATCGCGGCCGGAAAGCCGGCGGTCGTCTACCGGCGCGAGGCCGTCGCGACCGCCCTCGCGGCCCGCCTCGGACTGGATCCCTGAGGTCCGGGAGTTCGCAATTCCCGCGTTACACCGGATAGGAGTAACGGGGGGAGGAGATGGCCTGGTCGAAAACACTCGACTGACGCGACGCCCCTTCGGAGGGGTTCTCAGCCCTTGGAGCGCGGCTTCAGCGTCACTTCGAGATCGCAGCCCATCGCGTCGGCCACGGAGCAGAGCCGGGCCCAATGCCAGCCCGCCAGGTGCCCTGCCCTGAGCTCCGTCCGGACGTGGCTGTCCTTCATCCCCTCGGGGTAGCTGAGGCGGCAAGGCTTGGCGGATGGGGCGGCCGGCTTCACCCGCTCGCAGAAGGCCTCGATGGTGCCGGCGTGGGAGACTGCGATCTGCTGGGCCACCCCGTCGCGGGCCCGATCGGCGATCGCCGCGCCCCGGGCGGCGTCGTAGCGCTCGATGATGCGGTCGCTCCGGATGCCGAGGAGGCGGTCAGTGGCTAAATGGCCCGGGCGGCTTGGGCGCGGGCGACCTAGTGCACTGACGCGATCAGAGGATTCACGTGGTGGGTGACGTGTGCGAGTCTGTGCGATGGCTCAGACCGTTTGCGTGCTCCTCGATGACACCGCCCAGTCACAGCTGACCGAGATCGCCGGGGATCGATCACGGCCCCTCAAACACATCCTGCGGGCCCGTATCGTTCTGCTCTCGGCCGAGCGTCTCAACGTACAGGACGTGGCCCGGCAGGCCGGTGTCAGTCGGCCCGCCGTCTGACGCTGGCAGCAGCGCTTTGCTGAGGAGGGCGTCGAAGGCTTGCTGCGCGACAGGACCCGCCCGCCAGGCATCCCACCCCATCCGACCCGAACGGTGGCCAAGGTGCTGGCGCTGACCTGCTCGGAGCCCCCCGGCGAGGTGACCCACTGGACCGGGCGCGCCGTCGCCCAGCAGACCGGGATCTCGTTGCGCTCCGTGCAGCGGATCTGGCAGGCGCATCGCCTGCAACCGCATCGGGTTCGCACCTTCAAACGATCCCACGATCCGGCCTTTGCCGAGAAGGTCGAGGATGTGGTCGGCCTCTACATGGATCCGCCCGCCCATGCGGTCGTGCTCTCCATCGACGAGAAGAGCCAGATCCAGGCCCTGGAGCGCACCCGTCCCGACCAGCCGCTCGGACCAGGGCATCCCGCCGCCCAGACCCATGACTACAGCCGTCACGGCACCACAACCCTGTTCGCCGCCTTGAACGTCTTGGAGGGCACCGTGCTCGGCCGCTGCATGCAGCGCCATCGCCATGGCGAGTTCATCCGCTTCCTGAACGCGGTCGAGGCCGCCGTGCCGGCGGGCAAGGTGATCCACGCGGTGCTCGACAACTACGGCAGCCACAAGCACCCGAAGGTCCGCGCCTGGCTCGCCCGCCATCCGCGATGGACTTTCCACTTCACCCCGACATAGGCCTCATGGCTCAACGCCGTCGAGGGCTTCTTCTCCGCCCTCACACGCCGCCGGTTGCGACGCGGGACCTTCACCGGACTCGTCGACCTGCAGGCGGCCATCAAACGCTACATCGTCGAGCACAACCAAAGGCCCAGACCCTTCGTCTGGACCAAACCCGCCGCTGCCATCTTCGACGCTCTCAACCGAACCCTTGAACCATCCGTCTGAGTCAGTGCACTAGTCGACGGAGCTTGAGTAGCATGGCGCTCCACCAAGAAGGCCATTGACGCTCTATTGCCACGCAAGAAGATAGAGATGCGCTTGAGCCACGGGAACTTCTCCAACAAAGTGGACAAGGCCTACAGGCGGCGTCCCGAGGACTGACGGGTCGGAGCCAGCGACGCCGCCGGCGCCCCTTACGGATCCGAGGGTTCTGCTGCTAAGCTCGAACCCGTGCGGGGGAACGAGTCTCGATGGCGGCGACGGGTTCGGTCTTCGAGATCATCCTGCAATGGTCGAGGAATAAGCCTGACTGGCAGCGGGACGCCCTACGTCGCATAGTGGCCAAGCGCACCCTCGACGCCGACGATCACCAAGAGCTTGCACTGCTCTGCAAGAGGGGATGTGGCTTTCCCGGTATCGAGGTGACACCGTCGCCCTTGGGCGCCGAGCATGTTCCGTCCATGGCCACCGCCGGTGAGAAGGTAGCGCTGACCTCGATCAGGGATGTCATGGGCGTCAATCGGCTCGCTCCCGGCCAGGAACTCTCGTTTGAACCCGATGGAATTACGATCGTCTACGGCGACAACGGGGTAGGAAAATCCGGGTATGCCCGCATCCTGAAGCGGGCGTGCCGGGCACGTTCCCCCGGCGAGATCCTGCCGAATGCCTTCGGCGGCGGTGCCGATGCGGGATCCGCCACGATCGGATGCGTCGTATCGGGCGATCCGATCGCGCCGCTGGCCTGGACCGACGCGGGCTCTCCCCACGCCATCCTTTCCAGCGTCAGCGTCTTCGACCGCGAATGCGGAATGGTCCATGTGCGCGAGAGGAACGAGGTCGCGTTCCGTCCGTTCGGGCTCGACATCCCCGATGAGCTCGCCGGTGTCTGCCAAGCGATCCGCACGGCGCTGACGGCGGAACAGGGGGCGCTTGAGCAGGCGCGGGATTCGGCGTTCACGGAACCCGCGTTCGGGTCTGGGACCCGGGTCGGGCGGCTTCTCGGCGCGCTCGCTCCGGGTACCGACCTCGGACCCCTGGAAAAGCTGTCGAACCTGTCAGCGGAGGAGCGCGCAAGGCTTCGCCGGCTTGAGGAGGACCTGGCCCGCGACCTGGTCCGGGCCTCAGGGGAGCAGCGCGAGCTGGCCCGGGCCGTACGCCGCCTCTCCGAGGAGCTTGATAGGGTCTTCGGGGCGGTGTCGGATGCGGAGCTCGCGCAGCTTGCGGCGCTCGCCGGGACCGCCCGCTCCAAACGCTCCGCCGCCTCGCTCGCGGCCGAACGCGCCTTCGGCGGAAGCGCCCTGAAGGGGGTCGGGGAGGCGACCTGGCGAGCCCTATGGGACGCGGCGCGGCATTACTCGGAGCATGTCGCCTACGAGGGGCACGACTTCCCGCGGACGGACGCGGAAGCGGTCTGCGTGCTCTGCCACCAGCCGATCTCCGAAGGGACCGGGGATCTGAAGCTGACCTTTGAGGAGTTTGTGAAGGCCGACAGCGAGCGCGAGGCGCGGAAGGCCGAGGTCGCCTACGAGGAAGCCCTGGGGAAGCTGTCGGGTCTGTCGCTGCGGATGTCCGGGTTTCCGCTGCGCCGCCAGCTGTCGGTGACCCATCCAGATGTCGCCGCCGCGATCCTGCGCGGGCTGGCGACCGTCCGGCTTCGGCGATGGATCTGCACGCGGGCACTCGCCGACCGCGGGGCGGGTCCAATGCCCGTGGTTGCGGCCGGCATCATCGGCACGCTGACGACTCTTGCGGATGATACGCAGGCCTATGCCAAGGAGCTTCTGACGGCGGTCGATCCCGCCGGTCGGGTACGGCTGGTTGCGGAACGGGACGAGTTGCGTGACCGCGCACTCTTGGAGGCACTGCTGCCGAAGGCGAGGATCGAGGTGGCACGGCTGAGCGAGCTGGCGGGTTTGAAGGACTGCCTGTCCGAGATGGCGACGAATGCCATCACGACGCTCGGCAACACGATCGCCGACAAGGTCATCACGCCGAAGGTCCGCGATCGCTTTCAGGAAGAAATCCAGAAGCTGGCCGCCCACAGGGTGAGGGTCGACATCGTCCGTTCGGGCGGCAGGTACGGCTCCCCGCAGTACCAGGTCCGGCTGTTCGCCAACGAGAGGGCGAAGGTCGGCGAGATCCTGAGCGAGGGCGAGCAGACCTGCGTGGCCCTGGCCGCCTTCCTGACCGAGCTCGCTACCGCGGCTCATGGATCGACGCTGGTCTTCGACGATCCGGTCTCCTCGCTGGACCATCGGTGGCGGCGCAAGGTCGCCGAGCGGCTGGTCGAGGAAGGGGGCGTCCGGCAGATTATCGTCTTCACGCATGACCTCGTCTTCCTGAACGACCTGCATGCGCTGTCAATCGACGGCAGGATCCCGGTCTCCCTGATCTCGCTCACCCACACCTCTGCCGGCGCGGGCGTCGTGAACCAGGGACTGCCCTGGATCGGGGCTAAGGTCCGGGAGCGCCTCGACGCTCTTGAGAAGGACGCACGGGCGGCCAAGGTCCTCTACGACGACAATCGGGATGATGAGTACGGGGCTGCGGCCTCCCACTTCTTCAGCAGGTTACGAAGCACGTGGGAACGGGCCCTTGAGGAGGTGGCCTTCAACTGCGTCATCCAAAGGCACCGCGACTACATCAGCACCAAGGACCTGAGAAAGGTGGCGAGCCTGACCGTTGCCAACGTCGAGGATTTCGCCGCCGGCTTCAAACGGTGCTGCGATCAGACGGAAGCCCACGATCCATCTCCCGGGCGGAACGCTGCTCCCCTGCGCCCAGACGAACTGCTCAAGGCCGTCGGGGACCTGAGGGCCTGGGTGGACCAGCTTCGTGAGCAGCAAAAGGGCGTTTGACGGCCTTCTGTCATCGTCGCCTACCGCAGTAGGTGCCGCGGCCACCTGGTTGAGATCGACGGCGCCCTCCGCCGCGGCAGCCTGGCCCTGCTAGCCCCCGACACCATGCAAGGCCCCTTTCTAATGATCGCCGAGCGGATCCCCGACGCGCTGACCACCTCGACCTTCGAGCGGGATGCCGACCGGAACATCGCAGGCCGCGACGAGCCCTGATGCGCCTTAACGGTTTTCACCTATCAATCGGATTTGGAGGTACGGGCCCCGGCCTACCGCCGATAGGCATCGTGCCAGGAGTGGTCGTCCCACCATCGACGAGAAGGGTGTCGCCGACGATGTAGTCGGACAGGTCGCAGGCTAGGAACGCGATGGCTGAGGCGATGTCCTCGACCCGTCCGATGCGACCATACGGGATCTGCGACACCGCACTGCGCAGATTTTTACCCTGCATCTGGCCCGCGTTAATGCCGGTCCTCACGGCGCCGGGTCGATGGCGTTCACGCGCAACCCGCGCGGGGCGAATTCCTGGGCGAGGGTGCACATCAGCGTCGTCGTGCCGCCCTTCGAGGCCGCGTAATTAACGTGATCGCCCCACGGGATGCAGTCGTGTGACCTGAAGGCTCCCGACGCGATGGGAACCAGCGTCGTCGGCTGACTTCCCGGCTATTGAGCCAGCCCCGGCTTCTGTTCACTTCCGGCCGTTTGTAGTTCGCGCCGATCAGTGTAACAGGCAATTTTTCAAATATCAAAAATCGCCTTTTCATCGTCTATCGAAGGTAACCGGGGGCTCCTAAGCAGTCTCAATCTTTCATGTCTTACATATGCTGCCCTTTCAATTTGTCCTCTTAGTGAACTTTGCATGATTTCACCGGGGACAGTTTCGAGAATATCTGAAATTGTTTGATATTTTATTGGTAAAAACAACCTCTTTTTCAGGACGCTTTTATTGAGAGGTTCCTTCCCCCAATATGTTTTTAAATCACGAATGACAGGCTGGATTTGATCGAGCACGGCTGCTCCGTGTAATCGTGTGAATTCTAAGTGATCCATATCTTGATCGTCATCGTGCATCCGATTTATATCTCTCAAACAACATGCAGGAAATCCGTTTACATACAGATTCGACTCTGGTCTTGACAGACTAAATCTGAGATCAGTTGATATTTCTTGACAGTCAACTATTCCGAATGCGACGGCCTTAACGAGTAGGTCAACATCTTCAGTAAGTCGCTTGGGTCCAATTTTTATGAAAGGTAGCTTCTGTTCTCGCTGATACATACAGGCTTGTACGAAGCCGACAGCATCCAAATCAAAATTATGCCCAGTGAAGATTGCGCGAATTCTGAGTTCGATGTCGGACGGCGCAAGCTGATTTATATCAGCAAATACTCGAGGTTTTTCTATTTCCTCGTGAAATATTTTGTAGAATTCTGCGCTTCCGATACCTATCATGCCATTATTATCTCTCGTTGAGAGTTTCGCGTAGCGAATGCGTGATAATTAGTCCGGGATGGATATGTACAAGTACAATACAATCCGATGAGATAGATCGCGTGACAACGCTTATAGCTTCTTAGATGCGCTTTCATCAAAACCCCGTCACCAAGGTTACAGCAAATCGCCGCGGCACACCGAAACTGATGCCCGGGCTCAGGCCTTGAGCGCCTCGATGCTGTCGAGGAGGTCTGGGCCGCCGGTCCGGCGGGCGCTCCACTTGCGGAAGATCGCGAGGACACTGCGATCGGTGATGCCGTGGCGGGCTGGGTTGTTCTCGTCCAGGACGCGCCGGAGCCGGGCGGGGACGTCGCGGTGCCAGAACTTGGTATGGTTCGGGCCGACCTCGCGTCCGAGTTCCTGGTAGGCGCCGTTGCCCGCCCAGCGCAGGCCCTTGGCGCCGAGCAGGGTACCGATCTCGCTGGCGCGGAAGTCGAGCTTCCGGCCGATACTGCCCGCGGTACAGATGTAGACCACTGCGGACTCCGCGGAGACGGTGGGCAGGTCCGGGGCGGCGCTCTCGCCGCCGACGCGGGCGAAGGCCTCCTCCGCCTTGCCGGTCCGGACGCCGTGCATCTCGGTGACGAGGAGCTCGACGCCGCGGGTGAGCCGCTCAATGAGCTCGCCTTGCCGCTGGAGGCGCTCATCCTGTTCCCGGACACGCGCTAGATGCTCACCGCGCTCGGCGCGGAGGATCTCGTTCTGCTCCCGGAACTGTGCCGCGATGGTCTCTCCCACGTCGCGCCGGAAATCCTCCATATCCGCGAGGGGTTTCCTCGGCGGAAGGTGGTGGAGCACGCCCATGGGAGGCTTCTCGCTCATGCGGCGACGGCTTCCGGGTTCGCGTGGTTACCGTGGAAGGCGTCGAAGGCCGCGTCGGCAGCGAGGGCGGCGAAGCGCTCGTGGTCGATCTCGGTGCGCCGCCCGAGGGCGTCGCGCATGACGGCGTGGGCGCGCTTGCGATCGTCAAGCTCGATCTGGGCGAAGACGCCCTCGGCCTCCGGGTTTACGACCCCGGCCGCAAGCATCTCGCGGCGGGCGAGGTAGGGGTCCCGGGCTAGGGCTCGGATGTAGCGGTCGGCGACCTTGCTCTGAGGAACCTTGCCGCGCTCCCAGCGGGTCCAGGTCTTCGGGCCGGTGGAGAGGATCTGTTCCATGTCGGCCTGGCGGAGCTTGTACTTGAGGCGGATGGCGTTGAGCTCGGCGGCGGACAGGAGCCCGTCCATCTCTCGCACGGCGTTGGCGACGGCGAGCTCGTGCTCGGAGATCTGAGAGCCCTGATAGCTGACGTTCCCGCATTCGGCACAGGCCATGCGACGGTCCTGGATGGCGAGGCTCTTCCCCGACCGTTCGACCACGAAGGGCTCGACGCGCTCGCAGACCGCGATCGCCTCGCAGGCTTGGCAGGCCTCCATCGTCATCGATCGATATCCTTCTTGAATGAGGTGACGACCAGGACGTCAGCGCCGGTGACCAGCAGCTTCAGGAACATCCAGTCGGCGCAGTCGTCGACCCAGATCGAGTAGTAGTCCGACACGGTGGTCGGGTGGTGTCTTCGCGTCGGCTCGGACTTGCTGAAGTGCGCCTCGCCCAATTCCGTCTGGATGATCGCCCGCAGGTCGTCCGTGTCGAGCTTACGGGTCCTGAGCTCTTCGAGGACGGGAGAAAAGAACGAACAGGCCTCCTCGTCGGCGGCGAGCGCGCGGACCTTTGCCAGGGGATTGTGCGGCGTCATCCAGCCTCCAAGAGGTAGCACCATGCTACCCGAACTTCAACCGCGGCATTCTGCTGAGGCTGGCGGCCCGGCTCCCTTGGTTGATCCCCGGTAAGCGTGGCCTGGAGGGTTTTACGCATGGGCCGGTGCGCGGTTCCGTCCCTTCGTGGAAGGGGCCGCCCGTGCCTAACCCAGCTCCATCTTCGGCTTGTCGGACGATCGCCAGGACCGGTTCCAAACTAGGTGCGCAGCATGTCCGATGCCCGGTCCCGCTCCTCGCCGACCTGCTCGGGCGGCCGGGAATCGCGACGCTACGGCGACCCCAGACGCAGAGGGGGGCGACGTCTCCGCGGACGCACCCCCGAGCATGTCGGCATTCGGATAGGCGCCCTGGGACGCCCGTCCGGCATGTACGAGCGCCTCCGGATCGTCCATAAGGCAGTCATGAGCGCGGGATTCCCGATCAGGGCCTACGAGGCGTCGCGCGGCTGGTGGGCGACCGCCGTCCGCCTGCTGTCGTTCGTCCTCCTCCTGGCGCTCATGGCGCCCTGTGCGATTTCCTCCGCCGACGCCCATCGCCTTCCTGATCACGCGCCCGCGTTCGCCACGTCCTCGCATAAGGGTGCGCCGGACCAGCCCGACGGGTGCCCGGCCTGCCATGCGACCTGCGGCTGCCATCTGGCCATTGGCATCGAGGCGTCACCCGGGATTCCGATCGCCACCGCCGGACGCCCGTCCTATGCCACGGCCGACGTCACCGTAGCCTCGATCTCCGCCGGTCGCCTTCCAAGGCCCCCTCGCGCCTGAGGCGGCACCGCCACGGCCGTGGCGGATGCAGACCGGACATCCCAGCGGATGCCGGCTCCTTGAGCGAGCTTGACTTGAACCGGACCGTCGACCCAGCCCCAGGCGGTGACCGCGGTCCTATGCGAACGGCCTCCCTTCCATGCGTGCAATCATATCCGTGGCCCTCCTGGCCATAGGCGTCGCCATCGGCGGTGCCGTCCCCCGCGTGTCCGAGACCGTGCGGGGCGCGCTGGCCGCCGCCGGCCTGTCCTCCACCGCGGCCAAGACTCCGGCGACCAACGCGGCCGTGACCGGGGCGCAGGCCACCAAGGTCGACGGCGACCACAAACACGCCGAGGGCGAGGCGCACGGCCACGACGAGGCAAGCGAGGGCAAGATCAAGATGACGGCCGAGCAGGCCGCCGAGCAGGACATCAAGCTGGCGCATGTCGAGGGCGGCATCCTCTCGCGCCATCTCCTGGTGCCCGGCACCATCACCCAGGACGCCGACCGGATCGCCCGGGTGCCTGCGCGGGTCGCCGGGACAGTGGCGGAGATGCGCAAGCGTCTCGGCGAGGACGTCGCCAAGGGCGAGATCGTCGCCGTCCTGGACAGCCGCGAGGTCGCGGATGCCAAGAGCGACTTCCTCACCGCGACGGTCAAGGCGGATCTGGAAAAGACCAACTTCGACCGGCAGCAGGCCCTCTGGGACAAGAGGATCTCGGCGGAATCGGCCTTCCTGAACGCGAAGGCCGCCTACTCCGAGGCGGGCCTGCGGGTCGATCTCTCCCGCCAGAAGCTATCGGCCCTCGGGCTGAACGCGACCGAGGTCGCCGCCGCGGCCAAGAAGGACGAAACCACTCCGAACTTGTCGTCGCTTCGCCGCTTCGAGCTCAGGTCCCCCCTCGCGGGGCGGATCGTGGAGCGCAAGGTCGACGTCGGAACGAAGGTCGGCAGCGAGGGGGACCCGGCCGACGTCTATACCGTGGCCGACCTCTCCTCCCTCTGGATCGAGCTCCCCGTCCCCACCACCGAGCTGTCCAAGGTCCGCGAGGGCGCCAGGGTGACTATCGTCGGGGGCGAGGACGCTCCCCGCCCCGAGGGCAAGGTCGTCTTCGTCAGCCCGATCCTCAACCCGGAGACGCGCTCGGCCCGGGTCATCGTCGCCCTGCCGAACAAGGACATGTCCTGGCGCCCGGGCACCTTCGTCACGACCGAGATCGAGATCGCCCAGGACAAGGTCGCGGTGCGGCTGCCGAAGTCCGCCATCCAGACCATCGGCGGCGAGAAGGTGGTGTTCGTGCGGACCGAGGAGGGCTTCTCGAAGCGAGAGGTGACCCTCGGCAAGGCGGACGACGATGCCTACGAGGTCGTCGCCGGCCTGGAGCCCGGCGACGAGGTCGCGGTGGCCAACTCCTTCGTCCTGAAGGCCGAGCTCGGCAAGGCCGAAGCCGACCACGACCACTGAGGGCGGCCGCCATGATCTCGAAGATCCTCGACTTCTCCGTCCGCCAGCGTTGGCTCGTGGTGCTCCTGTCGCTGCTCGCGGCCGGGTTCGGCGTGTTCTCGCTGACGAAGCTTCCCATCGACGCGGTGCCGGACATCACCAACAACCAGGTGCAGATCAACACCACTGCGCCCTCGCTCTCGCCGAACGACATCGAGCGCATCATCACGTATCAGGTCGAGACCGCGCTCGCAGGCATCAAGGGCCTGGAATACACCCGCTCGCTATCCCGGAACGGGTTCTCCCAGGTCACCGCCGTCTTCTCCGAGGCGACGAACATCTACTTCGCCCGCCAGCAGGTCGCCGAGCGTCTTCAGGAGGCCGAGGCGGCGATGCCGTCCGGGGTCGAGCCGCGCATGGGGCCGATCTCGACGGGCCTGGGCGAGATCTACATGTGGTCGGTGCACTACGCGAAACCTGCTGAGCGCAAGGTCTCGAAGCCCGGCAAACCCGGTTGGCAGCCGGACGGCAGCTACCTCACACCCGAGGGCCAGAGGCTCTCGACGGAGCTCGAACGCACGGCCTACCTGCGCACGGTCCAGGACTGGATCATCCGCCCACAGGTGAGGACCGTCCCGGGCGTGGCCGGCGTCGACGGCATCGGCGGCTTCGAGAAGCAGTACCACGTCCAGCCCGATCCGATGAGGCTGACGGCCCTCGACCTGTCCTTCGCCGACATCGGGCGGGCGCTGGAGGCTAATAACGCCAACCAGGGTGCGCGCTACCTGGAAGACAACGGCGAGGGCTACGTCGTGCGCGCCGCCGGCCGCTTGGAGAGCATGGAGGACATTGGCTCCGTCGTCGTGACCACGCGCGGCGGCGTGCCGGTCCGCATCTCCGACGTCGCCGAGGTGCGGATCGGGCGCGATCTGCGCACCGGGTCAGGCAGCGAGGACGGGCAGGAGGTCGTCATCGGCACCGCCCTGATGCTCATCGGCGAGAACAGCCGCACCGTCGCCGCCGCGGTCGACGCGCGCATGACCGGCATCCGGCGCACGCTCCCGCCCGGCGTCGAGGTCCAGACGGTCCTCAACCGCACGGTCCTGGTCGAGGCCACCATCCGGACGGTCGCCAAGAACCTGGCCGAGGGCGCGGCCCTCGTCGTGGTCATCCTGTTCCTGCTGCTCGGCAACATCCGCGCGGCCATCGTCACGGCCCTCGTCATCCCGGTGGCGATGCTGATGACCATGACGGGCATGGTCCAGGGCCGCATCAGCGCCAACCTGATGAGCCTTGGGGCCCTCGATTTCGGCCTCATCGTCGACGGGGCAGTCATCATCACCGAGAACGCCCTTCGCCATCTCGCCGAACGCCAAGGGGAACTCGGGCGAAAGCTCGACCTGGAGGAGCGCCTCGCCACCGTGCGGGCCTCGGCCGAGGAGATGATCAAGCCCTCCCTCTACGGGCAGGCCATCATCATCCTCGTCTACGTGCCGCTCCTCACCTTCACCGGGGTCGAGGGCAAGATGTTCGAGCCGATGGCGCTCACCGTCATCATCGCCCTGGTCGCGGCCTTCGTCCTGTCGCTCACCTTCGTCCCGGCGATGATCTCCATCGTCATCACCGGCAAGGTCACCGAGACCGACAACCTCTTCGTCCGGGCGATCAAGGCCGCCTACCGCCCAGTCCTCGGGGCCGCCCTGCGCGTGCCCATGCTGTTCGTCGCGGTCGCCCTGGTGTTGCTTGTCGGGGCAGGCATCCTGTTCAGGGGTCTGGGGCAGGAGTTCATCCCGCAGCTCGACGAGAAGAGCATCGCGTTGAACGCCCAGCGCATCCCGTCGACGTCCCTGTCGCAATCGCAGGCGATGCAGCTGAAGGTCGAGCAGGCCATCGGCCGGTTCCCCCAGGTCGCCTACGTCTTCTCGAAGACCGGGACCGCCGAGGTCGCCTCGGACCCGATGCCGCCGAGCTCGTCGGACACCTTCGTCATCCTGAAGCCGCAAGCCGAATGGCCGGACCCGGACCTGTCCAAGGCCGAGTTGCAGGAGAGCATCGAGAAGGCCCTCGGGGCGCTCGCGGGCAACGTCTACGAGTTCTCCCAGCCCATCCAGCTTCGCTTCAACGAGCTGTTGGCCGGCACACGCGGCGACCTCGCCGTGAAGGTCTTCGGCGATGACCTAGGCGCGATGACCGCGGCCGCGAACCAGATCGCCGGCATCCTGCGCGGGGTCGAGGGCGCGGACGACGTGAAGGTCGAGCAGACGGCTGGGCTGCCGTTCCTGGAGATCGGGATCAACAAGGCCGAGGCGGCCCGCCTGGGCCTGAGCACGTCCGCGATCCAGGACGTCATCGGGGCGGCCATCGGGGGCCGCGAGGCGGGCGTCGTCTTCGAGGGCGACCGGCGCTTCCCCATCGTCGTGCGCCTCAACGACAAGGTGCGCGAGGACCGCGAGGCCCTGGAGAACATCCCGGTGCCGTTACCTCCCGGACCGAACGGGCGCGCCGCGTCCGTGCTCCTGAAGCAGGTCGCGAGCTTCTCGGTGACGGAGGGCCCGAACCAGATCTCGCGCGAGAACGGCCGGCGCCGGGTCGTGGTCACCGCCAACGTGCGGGGCCGCGACATCGGCTCGCTCGTGGCCGAGGCGCAGGACAAGGTAACCTCGGGGGTGTCGCTCCCGGCCGGCTACTACGTGACCTGGGGCGGACAGTTCGAGAACCTGGCTTCCGCCCGCCAGCGCCTGATGGTGGTCGTCCCGGTGTGCTTCTTCCTGATCTTCCTGCTGCTGTTCTCGGCCCTGAACTCGGCCCGGGACGCGCTCCTGGTGTTCAGCGCGGTTCCTTTGGCGCTGACCGGGGGCATCGCCGCCCTATGGCTGCGGGGCATGCCGTTCTCGGTGCCCGCGGCCGTCGGCTTCATCGCCCTGTCCGGGGTGGCGGTGCTCAACGGCTTGGTGATGCTGACCTATATCAAGCAGCTCATCGCCGAGGGACGGCCAAGGCGCGAGGCCATCATGGAGGGCGCCATGACCCGGCTCCGTCCAGTGGCGATGACCGCGCTGGTGGCATCCCTCGGGTTCGTACCGATGGCGCTGGCGACCGAGACCGGGGCAGAGATCCAGCGCCCCCTGGCGACGGTAGTCATCGGCGGCCTCATCTCGGCGACCCTTCTGACCCTCGTGGTCCTGCCGGCCCTCTATGCCAGGTTCGCCGGTGCGGTCGCCCCCGAGAGGAAGGATCGGCCCAAGCCGGTCCAACCGCATCTCCGCGCCGCCGAGTAGGAGGGTCGGCATGAGCAAGAAGGTCGCCCGAACCATCGCCGACTGGGGCGGCGGCGGCCCACGTCGCCGACGCCGCGTCAGGCCCCACGTCCGTCGCGCGGCCGGCCGGGCGTTCGCCCTGGCCCTCATCGCCATCCCGGCCTGCGTCTACGTTCTGTACTGCCTCTGCAACATCGGCGGGAGGACGCACTTCCACCTGATGCCGACGGGGCCGATCCATCCTCAGGACGGATCCCCGTGGGGAGACAAAGCCTCGATGATGCGGCAGTCGGCGACGGACCCGCAGCCGCACTGACCGATGACGTCACGCAGCTCATGCGCCAACCGGGTCAGGTCGGCCAGCTTGCGCTCGACCTGCGCCAGGTGGGCGCGGGCGATGGTGTCGACCTCGGCGCAGGACCGGTCGCGGTCGTCGGCCATGGCGAGAAGCTCCCGGATCTGGTCGACCGTGAAGCCGAGGTCCCGTCCCCGCCGGATGAAGCTCAGGCGGCGCAGGTGCTCCGGACCGTAGAGACGGTAGTTGCCCGCCGACCTTTCCGGCGCCGGCAGGAGCTTCATCTTCTCGTACCACCGGACCGTCTCGACGCGGGTGTTCGTCGCCGCGGCCAGGTCGCCGATGGTCATGGGGGGTGCCTGCGCCATGGCCTTGACCCTGTAGTTGCTACAGGGTGCATGTAGGGCCTCAGACCCTTCGGCGCGAGGCCCGGGTCGACGGAGCTTGCCATGTCAGGGCCAGGAACATCGGGAGCGGTCCCCGCGGGCGCCGCGCTGCGCTACCGCGTGAAGGGCATGGATTGCCCGAGCTGCGCGACCAAGATCGAAACGGCGGTAACCCGCCTGCCCGGCGTCCGCGACGTGCGCGTGAACTACACGGCCCAGGTCCTCGACCTCGTGCTCGACGAGGGCTCGACGCCCAGGGCGGACCTGGAGAACCGGATCACGGGGCTCGGCTATGGCGTCGGGTCCCTGCCGACCGCGGCCGACCTCGCCCGCTCGCAGACGACGGGCATCGCGGCCCCGGCCATCGTCGAGGAGGAGGCGGAGACCCCCGCCTGGCGCAGCCGCAAGGGGCTTTTGGCGCTGGGCATCGCCGTCCTGTTCGCAAGCGGATTTCTCCTGCAGACGGTTCGGCCCGGGCTGGCCGGGGAATACGCCTACTGGCCCGGCGCGCTCCTGGGTCTCGCCTTCTACGGACGCCGCGCCATCGCCGCCGCCCGCAACGGCTCGCCCTTCTCCATCGAGATGCTGATGTCGGTCGCCACCATCGGGGCGCTCGCCATCCATGCCGCCGAGGAAGCGGCGGTGGTGGTCCTCCTCTTCACCGTTGGCGAGATGCTCGAAGGCTTTGCGGCCGGCCGGTCCCGGGCCGGCATCAAGGCCCTCGTGGGCCTGGTGCCGAAGACGGCGCGCCTGGTCGAGGGGGACGGCGCCGTGCGTGAGGTGGCGGCCGCCTCCCTGGTGATCGGCCAAACCGTGCTGGTGCGCCCGGGTGACCGCGTCCCTGCGGACGGCGAGGTCACGGACGGCACGTCGAGCCTCGACGAGTCCCCGATCACGGGGGAATCGGTGCCCCGGCCAAAGGAGGTCGGGGACGCCGTCTATGCCGGCAGCGTCAATGCGGACGGGGCCCTGCAGGTCAGGGTCACCCGGATGCCGTCGGACAACACCGTCGCCCGCATCCTGCACATGGTGGAGGAGGCGCAGGCGTCGAAGTCGCCGACCGCCCGGTTCATCGACCGCTTCAGCGCCGTCTACACCCCGGTCGCCTTCGCGGTCGCCGCGCTGGCGGCGCTTGGCCCGCCGCTGCTGCTCGGCGCCGACTGGGGCACCTGGATCTATCGCGGACTGGCGTTGCTCCTCATCGCCTGCCCCTGCGCCCTCGTGCTCTCGACCCCGGCCGCCATCGCCTCGGGTCTTGCCGCCGGAGCGCGGCGGGGACTGCTGGTGAAGGGCGGCGCCGCCCTGGAGACCATCGGACGGGTGCGTACCGTCGCGTTCGACAAGACGGGGACGCTCACGGCAGGGCGTCCAAGGGTCACCGACGTCCTCCCATTTGCCCCGGACATGACGGATCGCACCCTGCTCGGGCTCGCGGCGACGGTGGAGGCCGGATCGAGCCACCCCATCGCTCGTGCGATCCTCGAACGTACGGAGGCCGACGCCATCCCCCTGCGCCCCGTACGCGATGCCCGTGCGGTTCCCGGCAAGGCCGTCCAGGCCACGGTCGCCGGTCGCACGGTCGCGGTGGCATCCCCGCGCCACGCCGCGACGCTGGCCAGCCTCTCGCCGGAAGCGGAAGCGACGGTGCAGGCCCTTGAGGAAGCCGGCAAGACCGCCGTCGTCGTGGTTCGGGACGGAGAGGCGCTCGGCGCCGTGGCGGTCCGGGACGAGCCCAGACAGGATGCGGCCGCCGGCGTCGCGGCCCTGCGCCGGCTCGGGGTCGAATGCGTGATGCTGACCGGCGACAACCGGCGCACCGGCGAGGCCATCGCCAAGGGCCTGGGACTATCGGTCCGGGCCGACCTGCTGCCGGCCGACAAGCTCGCCGAGATCGGCGCGTTGAAGGAGGTCGGCCCGGTCGCTATGGTCGGCGACGGCATCAACGACGCCCCCGCGCTCGCCTCCGCCAGCGTCGGCATTGCCATGGGCGGCGGCACAGACGCGGCACTGGAGACGGCTGACGCGGCCATCCTCAACGACCGGGTCTCGGACGTGGCCGCCCTCGTGGCGCTGTCCCGGGCGACGCTCGGCAACATCCACCAGAACGTGGCCATCTCGCTGGGGCTTAAGGCCGTGTTCCTGGTGACGACGCTCGCAGGCATCACTGGGCTATGGCCGGCCATCCTGGCGGATACCGGGGCGACCGTCCTAGTGACGGCCAACGCCCTTCGCCTGCTCCGGGCTTGAGCCGATGCGTCTCATACGGGAAAGGGCCGAGGTCGGCGCCCTCGTCGTAATCGCTGTGACCGCGGCGGGCACCGACCTGTGGACCAAGGCGCTGGCGGTCGACAGGCTTTCCGACGGAACCGTGCACGCGGTACTGCCGATGCTCGACCTCAGGCTCGCGTTCAATCATGGCATCAGCTTCAGCCTGCTTCCGGCGCATGACGCGACGTCCCTGGTCGTCCTTCTTGCGCTTCAGGGAATGCTGACGGCCCTCGTTGCCGGGTTGGCATTCCGCGCGACCGGAGCGTCGGAAGGAGTTGGTTTCGCCATCATGACCGGCGGTGCCCTGGGAAACCTCATCGACCGATGTGCGGACGGCCGCGTCACGGACTTCCTCGACCTGCACCCGGCGGAGGTGCATTGGTTCACCTTCAACATGGCCGATATCTGGATCAGCCTCGGGGCCGCCTTGATAGCTTGGGAGGCAGTCGGCAAGCCGGGCCGGCCGAGACCACCAGCGCCGCTTGATCCGGCCGCCCTACGGGCCCCCTAACGGCATCATTTCGGTCGTGCCCGTAATGGTCGGACGGCCTGGCCGCAGGCATCGACGATGCGGTCCTGCTAATCGAACGAATACTGGGATGCGTCCGTTCCTTCAGTCAGGCGGAGGATGCGTTTAGGAAGAACGACGCATGGGGTCCTATGCCTCGATGCCGGCCTCGCCCGCGACATGGTCGGGCTTCTCGACCTTACCGCGTCGCTGGAGCTGGAGGGCCACGACCCAGCACAGGACCGCCCAGGCCGACCCCACGCACCAGCCCGCCAGCACGTCGGTCGCGTAGTGCACCCCGACATAGACCCGGCTCATCCCGACCACCACCGTGAGGAAGACGGCCAGCCCCATGAAGTATGCCTTGAGGCGAGCGCCCGCCGCCACGCGCGTCATGAGGGCACCGAGCGTCAGGTAGGTGACGGCGGAAAGCATGGCGTGGCTGCTGGGGAAGCTGGCGGTAAACACCTGGATGCCGCCGGGGATCTCGGGTCGCGGACGGTTGAAGAGGAGCTTGAGGCCAAAGCTGATGACCGTCCCGCCCAGGATTGAGCCTACCACCAGGACCGCTGCCCCCTGCTTGCGGATCAGGAGCAGGTAGCCTGCCACAGCCGCGATGAGAAAGCAAAGAACCACCATGCTGCCCAGGGAGGTCACGTCCCGGGCCATCTCGTGCAGCCAATCCGGTCCAATCGGACCAGCCGCGCCGGGTGGACGGAAGAAGTGGGCGACGCGGGTGTCGAACCCCATCGTGCCGCCCTCCATGACCTTGTCGGCCAGGAGACCAAACCCGAGGATGAGGGCGGCGACGCAAAACAGCGTCACGGGCAGACCAATCTCCCGTTTGCCGAGGCGCGCCATGATACCGGCACGGGCGGACGGAGAGGATTGGTTCATGCGCCCGAACTCCTGGATCGGTCCCTTGACGGTTGCTGGCTCGGGACACTCACCGCCTCATGCGGCAGAGCCGAAGAACCCGTTCGGATCCTCGCCCGTTCCCCCGCGGTGAGCGGCGAGCCAAGGAGAACCCGCACCTTTGTTGCCCGCAATGGTCGCATCCACGCCGAGATCCCTGCGGAGGAGGACCTGAAACGTCGGATATCGACCCCGAGGCCTAGTGGTCGAAACCTGACGCTTGATACCGTCCGCTTCCGACCCTTCTCGGACCCTCAGAGTGTCCGCTTCCGGGCAGCCTGATAGACCAGATGCTTATGACCGGGATGGGTGGAGAGCAGTCTGGCCGCTTTCGGCGGCGTGCTGTGCTAAGACAGACATAGGTGGCCCTGCCGACCGTGGAAGCACCGCGGTGCTACCGCGCGAACGGACTACGAGCCGAAGTCTGCCGGTCATCCAGGATGGCCAAGAGATGCGTAGGGCGAAGGAAACAGCCTGATCTGACGCGTGGCGAGCACGACCGCCGCTGGCAATGGATCGAAAACAATCTCGACCGCACTCGGACCTCCCCGGGATCAGATGTCGATCCGGGCGCCGATCTCGACGGCACGGTCGACCGGGATGCGGAAGTAGCGGGACGCGTCCGTGGCCGCACGGGCCATGGAGATGTAGAGCCTGTCCTGCCACACCGGCATGCCGGTCTCCGGCGAGGCCACCAGCACCCGCCGCGTCAGGAAGTACGACAGGTCGCCCTTGTCCAGGCCCGCGGCCGCAAGGGCGCGCGGAAGGTCGGGCAGTTCGGTGAACCCGAAGCGCACCGTCACGCAGGAGAAGGCGTCGGACAGCTTCCTCACGGCGACGCGCTCGGCGTCTGCCACGCGCGGCAGGTCCTCGGTGACCACGTGCAGGATATAATTGTTCGCGTGCATCACCCGGTTGTGCCTGACGTTGTGCATCAGGGCCCCTGGGGTATCGCCGGGCGTTCCCGTCAGGAACATGGCCGTTCCCGGCACCCGTTGGATCGAGCCGGTCTCCACCATCCGCGTGAACTCGGAGAGCGGCACGCGCCGACGGTGGATCTCCTCGGCGATCAGGGCCGAGCCGCGCCGCCAGGTCCACATCGCCGTGACCAGGGCGGCGCCGATGGTCAACGGCACCCAGCCCCCGTGCAGGATCTTGAGCGCGTTGGCCGAGAGGAACACCAACTCGATGAGTAGGAACGGCGCGATGACCGCGGCCGCGACCGCAGGCGACCAGCGCCAGACCTTCCAGGCGACGACGAACAGCAGGCAGGCGGTGATGACCATGTCGCCGGTGACCGCGATGCCGTAGGCGGCCGCCAAGCCGCTCGACGACTTGAACAGCACCACCACGAACACGACCGCGACGAGCAACCACCAGTTCACCCGAGGGATGTATATCTGCCCCTTCTCGGTCTCGGAGGTGCGCAGGACCCGCATGCGCGGCAGCAGGCCGAGTTGCATCGCCTGCTGGGTGATCGAGAAGGTGCCGGTGATCACCGCCTGGCTGGCGATGACCGTCGCCACGGTGGCGAGTAGCACCATCGGCAGCAGAGCCCAGGACGGATAGAGCAGGAAGAACGGGTTCTCGGCCCGCTCGGGGTGGGCGAGCAGCATGGCGCCCTGGCCGAGATAGTTCAGGGCGAGCGCCGGCAGCACCAGCCCGAACCAGGCCGCGCGGATCGGCGTGCGACCGAAGTGTCCCATGTCGGCGTAAAGCGCCTCCGCGCCGGTCACAGCGAGGAACACGGCACCGAGCGCCAGCAGGCCGGCCGTGCCGTGGCTCAGGATGAACGAGACGCCGTGGGCGGGGTTAAGCGCACCCAGAATGCTCGGGTCGTCGACGAGGTGGCCCAGGCCGCCCAGCGCCATGACGATGAACCAGAACGCCGTGAGGGGGCCGAAGAAGGTCGCCACCCGCGCCGTCCCGTGGCTCTGCAGGGCGAACAGCCCGATCAGGATGGCGAGGCTGATGGGCAGGACGTACGGGTCGGTGGCCGGGGTCACCAGCTTCAGCCCTTCGACCGCAGAGAGCACTGACATGGCCGGAGTGATGATGGCGTCGCCGAAGAACAGTGAGACGCCGACCATGCCCAGCACGATCACGAACCCGCCGGAATGGCCCAGCGCCCGCTGGGCGAGCGCCACGAGGGACGGCGTGCCGCCTTCGCCGTCGTTGTCGGCCCGCATCACCAGCAGCACGTACTTGAGCGTGACGATGAGGATGAGCGCCCAGAGGATCAGCGAGACGACGCCGAAGACCATCTCGCGGGTCGGCGCGTGCCCCCCTCCGGCGGTGGCGTGGAGGGACTCCTTCAGGGCGTAGAGCGGGCTGGTGCCGATGTCGCCGTAGACTACGCCGACCGAACCGAGCGTCAGCGCCCAGAACCCCGCCCTCGGGCCATGTCCCTCATCGGAGGGCAGCGGGGTCTCGGACTTCGCGAACTCGGTCCTGGCGATTGCGGGCATCCACTGGCTCCACGTCAGCGAACGCGGGAAGCTCGCAAGGCAAGCCTCCAACGGCCTGGGGCCGGGAACGTTCAGGTAACACGAAGACGAATGTCCCCGTTCAGGCAGGCCGTCGCGACGTATGTCTTGAGGACTGAGAAGTAGACGCCCGACCAGCCGGAGTTCGCGATGGCCAGCGCCAGGGCGGCGCTCGCCATCAGGATCAGGCCGCCTGAGGCCTCGCCCCGGAGGACGTTACGCAGGGCCGAGGTCGGGCGAAGGCGCCGCGGCATGGGCATAGATCTCCCGCGCTGGCGGCCCGACCAACGCTGAAGCCTGCCGGTCCGAAGGTCGGACCGCGCACCCATGGCCGGCTATCGCATTCGTTGGCCTATCCGGCAATCCGAAGCCCGGAGCGTCCCGGGACGGTTCATGTCATGCAGCCCGGCCCGCCGCACCGACGCCGACTTGGCTGACGCTCCAGTGCTCCAGGTGCTTGTAGACGATGACCTTGTTCGCGAGTTGGGCACCGTGCCGGCTGCAGAAGCCTTCGAGCTGCTCGCGGGTGCCGATCAGTTCGACGCACATGGTCAGCTCGGGGTTGAGCGACTCGGCGCCGTCGTCCTGGATCGGCCCATGGTTGCTGTAGCCGTGGTGGGACTGGTGGGCGACGGCGTTCATGAGGCCCTCCGCCTTGGCCTGGGCGACGAGCTCCCGATAGAGCGGCTTCGAGCCAGAGAACCACCGGCCCTTGCCGGCGCCGCCGCGCTCGCCCGGCTTCATGTAGATACGGATCATGCCGGTGTCGGCGGCGACGACGCGATGCGATGGGGTCATGACGTCTCCTCGGTGATGGGGCGCTCGGCCAACGGTGCGACGGTCGGCACCCGGCCCGTACGGGCCTGGCGCAGGGTCATGCCGTCCGGGATGTTGGCCGCCGCCGACTTCGGGACCGCGATGCGCTGCGACAGGTAGATGCCGTTGTGACCCGAGCAGAGGTAAGCCAGGAAGCACGCGACGGCGAGATAGACCCCGTGCGTCGCGCCGAAGAGCTCGATGCCCATCAGCGTGCAGGCGAGCGGCGTGTTGGCTGCGCCGGCGAAGACCGCGACGAACCCCAGCGCCGCGAACAGGTCCACCGGCGCGCCGAGCAGCCCGGCCAGGGCGTTGCCGAGCGCCGCGCCGATGAAGAACAGCGGCGTGACCTCGCCGCCCTTGAACCCGGCGCTGAGGGTCACGACCGTGAACAGGATCTTCAGGGCCCAGCTCCAGGGATGGATGTCCGGCCCGAAGAAGGTGTTGATGGTCATCCCGCCGGCGTCGGCGGCCGAGACGCCGAGCCCGAGGTAGTCCCGCGTACCAAAAGCGTAGACGAGGCCGATGACCGCGAGGCCGCCGATCACCGGGCGGAGCGGCCCGTACGGGACCAGGCGCTTCAGCCAACCACCGAGGAGGTGGTTGGCTTCCGCGAACAGCAACCCGACAAGGCCGAAAGCGACGCCGGCGAGCGCGACCTTGGCAAGGAGCAGCGGATCGACGGTCAGGGCCTTCGCGCCGCCGGCGAGGAAGTCCACGTGGTAGAAGCCGTGGTGGATGCCCCATGCCTGGCAGGTCCAGTCGCCGACCACCGCGGCGAGGAGGCAGGGCACCAGCGCGGCGTACTCGACGCGACCGACCGCGAGCACCTCCAGCGCGAACACCGCGCCGGCGATGGGCGTGCCGAAGACTGCGCCGAAGCCGGCGGCGATACCCGCCATCAGGAGGACCCGGACCCCGGCCGCATCGACCCCGAAGAGCTTGCCGAAGGCGCTGGCAAGGCTGCCTCCCATCTGGACGGCGGTACCCTCGCGCCCGGCCGACCCGCCGAACAGGTGCGTGACGATGGTGCCGAGGAAGATAAGCGGCGCCATCCGGAGCGGCACGCCGCCGTCCGGCTCGTGGATCTCCTCGACGATGAGGTTGTTGCCGCCTTCAACGCTCTTGCCGAACAGGTGGTAGAGCAAGCCGACGGCACAGCCCCCGAGCGGAAGCAGGAACAGGAACCAGGGATGGTCGAAGCGCGCCTGGGTGGCCGCGTCGAGGCTCCACAGGAAGGCCGCGCAGAGGGTGCCGACCGCCGCGGCCATCGGCACGAGGATGGCCGACCATCGCGCCACCGAAACGGCATGGGCGTGCCGCGTGCGGACGAACGCCGCGAGGTTCAGGCTGTCGAAGAGATTTTGGAAGGTCGCGCGCATGAGTCCCCCTTGTTGCGGCGCCGCAAAAGGTAGGAGTCATTAGCCCAGGGGGCGGTTTGGCCGAAAGGCCCGGCAGATTCCATTGCCGTGGACGGGAGATGCCTTCGCCTCGCCCGTTCGTCAAGATCCAACTCCCGCGCGCCCGGGCCCCATCCCGAGTGGGGATGGGGCCCGGGTCGTTCGAAAGCATCACGAAAGACGGTGGCTGGTCCAGGGCCCGGGGCATGTCTATGCCCTCCGCGGCCGAGGCCGGCGCGTTCGACGCCGGCCCGGGGCGGAGCGCATCCCATGACCCTTTCCTGGCTCGGAGCCGTCATCACCTTCCAGGTGACCTTCACCGAACTCTTCATCGCCGCGACGGTGATGATGGCCGGGGCGTACCGGTTCGGATGGCGCAGCGTCCTGGCGGGCTCCATCCTCGGCGGGCTGGCGGTGTCGATCCTCGCGGTCGTCCTGCGCAAGGCGGCCTACCTCCTGGCCCTGAACGTCCTGGATTGGATCTCGGCGGTCTTGCTGCTCGGGTTCGGCCTGTACCTGCTCTACGAGTTCATCGACGGGCTCTCGAAGCGCGATGCCGGCACGGCCCCCGGCTCGACGGACGCGAACTGGTCGCGGCCGATCAACGCCGCGGGCCTCGGCGTCGCCGCCTGGGCCCTGGTCGCCGAGGGGCTTGAGATCCTGGTGGTCTGGCTCGGCGTCTCGCTTCGGGAGGGCGCGGGAACGGCGACCCTCGGGGTCGGCATCGGGGTCGTGCTCGTGGCGACCTTGGCTTTCGCCCTCGGCGGCACCGGGATCTTCCGGAAGGTGCCGCCCTACGTCCTCGACGGGGTCGCGGCCCTCATGGTGACGGCCTACGGCGCCTATTTCCTCTCCCTTGCCGTGACCCGCGCGTGATCGGTCGACGAAGGGATTGACCCGGACGACGGATTAATCCACGTTGCCGGACGTGGGATGGGGATGAAGCTCCCCGATAACTGCCGGCCCCCTATGGGCCGGACGATAGCTTCTACCGAGCGCTTCGGCGCGGGTAGAGCTATGTGTTGACCCGCACCGTCACGCTCATGACCGCAACCGGATCGCCGCAAGGCGGCCCCTCATGAGCCGACCGATGACCCTGCCCGATCCAAGACCGTCCTGATGCCCGCCGTCGCCCACCAGGCGCGGTCCGGGCCTTTTCCCGTTCGCGCACGAAAAAAAAGGCGGAGCCATAAGGCTCCGCCGCGACCAGGACACATGCCTCCGAGCGGTCACAAGAATACATGTGCTTAGGTCTAGTCTGTCGCAGGAATAAGGATAGCCACTCGATAGTCTGAGTCAACGCAAAAAAGCGATGTCTCGGAATAATAAAGAGCGGCATCTTTATTTAAAAAACAGCACTATTTGCGCCCCTGATAAAGCCATGGCTTTTTCGGGCGACGTCGTATTGGTTAAATCAGCATCTGCATGATAATGACTGGATAATTCTGTCGCACTTAGAAAATGCTTATTGCGCTGATCTTATAATTCGATACTTCTACCGGCGCTCCACTTGGGCTCCCGGACGATGATCTTGGGGCTCGAGGGGAATGCAGCCCCGGTCCGGGGCCCGGCGCGGAAGCGCGCAGGGCCGACACGTCGCCGCCGACGGACCGGGATGCGGTGAGGAGACCCCTGGCGGACACAACGTCCGGGTTCGAACGCTCAAATGGAGGAACACCTATGAGGAAGATCGCCCTTGCGGCGTCCGTCGCCTACGCCGCGACGCTCCTGCCGGCCGCCATGCCGGCCATCGCGAACGAAAACCTGATGAAGCTGATGCAGGACCCCAACCAGTGGGCGTTCCCGGGCCTCGACTACACGAACCAGCGCTATTCGAAGCTCGACCAGATCAACAAGGACAACGTCAAGAACCTCCAGGTGGCCTGGACCTTCTCGACCGGCGTGCTGCGCGGCCATGAGGGCGCCCCGCTCGTCATCGGCAACATGATGTACGTCCACACCCCGTTCCCGAACATCGTCTACGCGCTCGACCTCGACCACGAGGCCAAGATCGTGTGGAAGTACGAGCCCAAGCAGGACCCGTCGGTGATCCCGGTGATGTGCTGCGACACGGTCAACCGCGGCCTGGCCTACGCCGACGGCGCCATCATCCTGCACCAGGCCGACACCACGGTCGTCTCGCTCGACGCCAAGTCCGGCAAGGTGAACTGGTCGGTCCAGAACGGCGATCCGAAGAAGGGCGAGACCAACACCGCCACCGTGCTGCCGGTGAAGGACAAGGTCATCGTCGGCATCTCGGGCGGCGAGTTCGGCGTACGCTGTCACGTGACCGCCTACGACCTCAAGTCCGGCAAGCGGGTCTGGCGCGCCTACTCCGTCGGCCCGGACGACGAGATGCTCGTCGACCCGGAGAAGACCACCTACCTCGGCAAGCCGGTGGGCAAGGATTCTTCGCTGAAGACCTGGGAAGGCGACCAGTGGAAGACCGGCGGCGGCTGCACCTGGGGCTGGTACTCGTACGACCCCAAGCTCGACCTGATGTACTACGGCTCGGGCAATCCCTCGACCTGGAACCCCAAGCAGCGTCCGGGCGACAACAAGTGGTCGATGACCATCTGGGCGCGTAACCCCGACACCGGGCAGGCCAAGTGGGTCTACCAGATGACCCCCCACGACGAGTGGGACTACGACGGCATCAACGAGATGATCCTCACCGACCAGAAGGTCGACGGCAAGGAGCGCCCGCTCCTGACCCACTTCGACCGCAACGGCTTCGGCTACACCCTGGACCGCGCCACCGGCGAACTCCTCGTCGCCGAGAAGTTCGATCCGGTCGTCAACTGGGCCTCCAAGGTCGACATGGACAAGGGCTCCAAGACCTACGGTCGCCCCCTCGTCCAGGCCAAGTTCTCCACCGAGCAGAACGGCGAGGACACCAACTCCAAGGGTATCTGCCCGGCCGCGTTGGGTTCGAAGGACCAGCAGCCCGCCGCCTACTCGCCGAAGACCAACCTGTTCTACGTGCCCACCAACCACGTCTGCATGGACTACGAGCCGTTCCGGGTGACCTACACCCCGGGCCAGCCCTACGTCGGTGCGACCCTGTCGATGTACCCCGCGCCGAACAGCCATGGCGGCATGGGCAACTTCATCGCCTGGGACGGCGTGAAGGGTAAGATCGCGTGGTCCGATCCCGAGCAGTTCTCGGTCTGGTCGGGCGCCCTCGCCACCGCCGGCGACGTTGTCTTCTACGGCACGCTGGAAGGCTACCTGAAGGCCGTCGACTCCAAGACGGGTAAGGAACTGTACAAGTTCAAGACCCCGTCGGGCATCATCGGCAACGTGATGACCTACACCCACAAGGGCAAGCAGTACGTCGGCATCCTGTCGGGTGTCGGTGGCTGGGCCGGCATCGGCCTCGCGGCCGGCCTGACCGACCCGAACGCCGGCCTCGGCGCGGTGGGCGGCTACGCCGCCCTGTCGAGCTACACCAACCTCGGTGGCCAGCTCACCGTGTTCGCCCTGCCGAACTGATCGGTCGCGAACACCAAGGAGCCTAGGGTGCCGGCGCGGGTCCTCCGCGCCGGCATTTCCCTGTCCGCACCACCCTTCGCCCGGAGCCCGCGTGATCGCCTCCCCAGTACCCCCGCCGGGGCGATGTCTCGTCCTCGTCCGCCATGGCCAGAGCCAAGCCAACGCCGACGGCCTTTTCACGGGACTGCTCGACTCACCCCTCACCGAGCGGGGCCGACAGGAAGCCTGCTCGGCCGGGCTGCGGCTCAAGGACGAAGGATTTCGCTTCGCCTCAGCCTTCACGTCGACCCTCGCGCGGGCCATCGCGACCTCCCGGCTGGCGCTCGATGCCCTGGGGCAGGCCGATCTGGTGCCCCTCCGGGATGCCGCCCTGGACGAGCGCGACTACGGCGACCTCAGCGGCCTTGGCAAGCAGGGCGCCTACGAACGTTTCGGGGCGGAGCGGATCGAGGGCTGGCGGCGCTCCTACAAGGGTCAGCCGCCGAACGGCGAGAGCCTCCGGGACACCGTCGCCCGGGTCGTGCCCTTCCACCTAAGGCATATCCAGCCGGCGGCGATGCGCGGTCCAACGCTGGTCGTCGCCCACGGCAACTCGTTGCGGGCCTTGGTGATGGTGCTCGAAGGACTGGGCCCAAGGGAAATCGAATCCGTCGAGATCGCGACCGGATCGATCCGGGTCTACGAGTTCGGTCCGGATACCACCATCGCATCCCGCCGCATCATCGACTGAGCTCCGGCTCCGTGCCCGTTCCGGATCGAGCCGGTGCGGCCTCGGCTACTTCCCGCTCGATCTCGCCGCGGGATTGAAGCCAGAGGGCGAGGATCCAGCAGGACACCGCCCAGGCCGCGCCCACGCACCATCCGGCGAGGACATCGCTCGGGTAGTGCACGCCGAGGTAGATCCGGCTCAGCCCAACCGCCACCGTCAGGAACACGCTCAGGCCCATGAAGTACGACTTCATACGGCGGTCGGCGCTCCCTCGGGTCAGGAGGACGCCGAGTGTCAGGAAGGTGACGGTTGCAAGCGTTGCGTGACCGCTCGGGAAGCCCGGCGTGAAGACCCGCACCGCGTTCGGGAAGTCCGGCCTGGGCCGGTCGATGCCGTACTTGAGCAAGGTGCTTGCGATTGCGCCGCCGAGGACCGCGGCCACCATCACCATCGCGAGGCCGCGCTTGCGGACCAGCATGAGGTAACCAACGGTCGCGGCCGAAAGGAAGCCGAGGAAGACGAAGCTTCCCAGCGCGGTGACGTCCCGTCCCGTCTCCTGCACCCAGGCCGGTCCTATGGGGATGGCGAGATCCTTGCCCGTTCGAAGCGCGGTGAGCACCGCCAGGTCGAACCGTGCTGTTCCGCCCTCGATCACCTCGTCGGCGAGAAGCCCGAAGCCGAGGAGCAGTGCCACGACGAGGAAGGCGCCCGCCGCCAGCCCGAAGTCGCGCTGCCCCATGCGTGCTAGGAGCGATGGGGTGATCTCGGCGGCCTTGATCTCATCGGTCGCGACCGGCAGCGAGGGCCGGGTCATCGCGGCGCCCCGGAACGCCTGAGGACGCTTTCCACCAGGATCAGGCCTAGCCCTCCGAACAGGAAGATCGCGGCCGATGTCGTGCCGGCCTGTCCGTAGGCGCGCACCAGCCAAGCCGCCCCGACCCAGGCGACGATGGAGGCGGCGAAGCCGACATCGTCCACGACCAATCCCAGGAGTTCGCGAAGGACGGTTCCGAGCCAGTGCATGCGGATGCCTAGAGGTTGGGAAGGGGACGAAGGGCGGCGGCACGTCGACGGCACGTCGGCACGGCCAGAACCGAGAGGCCGAGGAAGCCCGCGGTCAGCGCCGCGACCGCCCAGTCGCCGCCGGGCCAGTCGAGGCCGATGCCCTCGCCGACCCAGAACGCGCCGAAGGCCGACAGGAGGACGCCGACCGTGAACTTGAGCGTGTTCTCCGGCACCATCGACAGGGGGCGGTGAAGCGCGACGCCGAGCGCCACCACGACGATCAGGGCGCCGAGCGCCCCGAGGCTGGCGGGGACCAGGAGTCCCGCCCCGCCCGCACCGACGGCGACGACGATGAAGACGACTTCCAGGCCTTCGAGCATGGTGATCTTGAAGGCGGTGGTCACGGCCACCGCATCCCATCGAAGGCGGCCGCCGCCTCCGGTGCCCAGCGCGGCCGCCTGCTTGCCGTAAGCCTCGTCCTCGTCGTGCAGGGCGATGACCCCGGCGGAGCGGAGGATGGCCTTGCTCAGCCAACGCATGCCGAACAGCAGCAGCAGGCCGCCGACGACGAGTTGTACGTCCCGCAGGGGGATGCGGGTCAGCAGTGGGCCGAAGAGCAGCACGATGGCAAGGAGGACGGCGAGGGCGCCCGCGGCGCCCGCGAGGGCGTTCCGCCAACCCCGGGTCGCGCCGACGGCGAGCACGATGGTGAGGGCCTCGACGAACTCGACGATGGAGGCGAGAAACGCCGCAAGTGCCGTGGGCCATGCATGCACCCAGTCGATGGCCATTCCGATCCTCCCTGCCACTCGACCGCTTGGCCGGACGCGGTTTCCGTCGGGAGGAAATGTCGCTCTTGCTACCGATGTCAACATCATTGTAGAAAATGCTACATCATGGTTCCAAACGGGGCACCACCGACTGGCGGAGTCGAAGCCGATGGCGGACGAGTTCGGCGACACGGTCCGGCGGCTGATGCCATCCCTGTCCCCCGCCGTTGCCCGGGTTGCGGGTTACCTGGATCAGAACCGGGCGACGGTTCTCGCAAGTTCGGCCCAGCAGATCGCCACGCATCTCGCGACATCGGACGCGACCGTGATCCGCGCCGTCCAGGCGCTGGGGTTCGATGGCCTGCCCGATCTCAAGCAGGCGCTCGCCGCCGGACTCGACGGCCGACGGACGCCGGCGACCGACATGCGTCGAACGCTGGCGGAAGTCGGCGCCACCACCGGCGATGCCATCGATGCCGTGCTGGAAGCGCACCGGGAGGGGATGGAAGCGCTCCGGACCGAGGACGGACGCGCGGGTATCCTCGCGGCGGTCACCGCCCTGCATCCAGCGACCCGGATCGGCGTCTTCGGGATCGGCCCCTCCGCGCATCTTGCCCGGTACGTGGCCTTCCAACTTACGCGCTCGGGACGGCAGAGCCTGCTTCTCGATGCGACGGGATGGTCGCTGGCCGACCAGTTGCTGGGCCTGCATGCCGACGACGCGGTCGTACTCCTGGCCTACGGCAAGCCCTACCGCGAGGTGCAGGCCGTGATGGGCGAGGCGCACCGTCTGGGCCTGCCCGTGGTCCTCGTGACCGACACGGAGACCAGCACCATCGCCCGCAAGGCCACGGTCGTGCTGTTGGCCCGTCGCGGCCGCGCGAACCAGGTCGCCCTTCACGCCACCACGCTCGTCGCCCTGGAGGCCGTCATCCTCGGCCTGGCCGCGGCCGACCGCGACACCGCCCTTCGGCAACTCGCCAACCTCGACCGGCTGAGGAAGCTGATCGGGTCCTGAGCGGCAGCCGTGACGCCGCCGACCCATCGACCTGACGGAGGACCCATCCATGGCCGACGACCGAACCGGTATCGAAGTGAGCAAGGTCCCGGAGATCACGCTGGCCTTCTGGGGGATCAAGATCGTTGCCACGACCCTGGGCGAGGTCGGCGGCAACGCCGTCACCCTGACGTTGGGTCTGGGCTACCTCGTCGGCACCCTGATCTTCGCGACCCTCCTGGCTGTCGCCGTGGCGGCCCAGATCAACGCCAAGCGGTTTCACCCGTCCCTGTACTGGGCCGTCATCACTGCGACGACCTTGGCGGGAACGACGATGGCCGATCTCTTCGACCGGTCGCTGGGCATCGGCTACCTTGGCGGGTCGCTATCCCTCCTCGCGCTCGTGCTGGGCTCGCTCGGCCTCTGGTACAGGTCGGAGGGGACGGTCGCGGTCGAGACCGTCGCGACCCCGAAGGTGGAATGTTTCTACTGGCTGACCATCATGTTCTCGCAGACGCTCGGCACCGCGTTGGGCGACTGGATGGCCGACGACACCCCACTCGGCTACAACGGAAGCGCCCTGCTGATCGCCGGCGCCCTGGCCGTCACGGCCGGTCTCTACTTCTTCACGAAAACCTCCCGCACGGCGCTGTTCTGGGCCGCCTTCATCCTGACGCGTCCGCTCGGTGCGACGGTCGCGAACTCGCTCGACAAGCCCTCTGCCCAGGGTGGCCTGGGGATCAGCGACCTGACCATCTCGGTGGTGCTCGCGGCGTTGATGGTCGTATGCGTTCTGGTCGTTCCCCAGAGGGCCGGCCACCATCCGGCGTCGGCTTAGCCTCGACGTTCCGAGGAAGGCCGAGGCGGGAATTTCGCGGGTCGTCGATTTCTGTGCCTCCACCCTTGAGGCAGATCGAGGACCGGCGTCGCTCCCATGTGGGCCTTCCCCCTGATCGCGAAAGCGTCGGGGATACGGTCGCGCGGATCGTCCCGTCCCACCTGACACTCGTCCAACGGAGCGCGATGCGGGGCGCGGCCGCGGTCCCCGGCCAGGGCAAAGCGTTGCGGGCGTCGGCGATGGTGCCGAAAGGCCTTTGGCCGAGAGAGGTCGAGGGTCATCGAGGTCGCACCTCCCGACAAACGCCGCAAACCTGCCGACCCGACTTTCAGACCGCGCACCCGAGGGACCTGTCGCACCGGCGGATGAAGACGGCAGCCCGCATCCGTCCGCCCTTGCGAAGGATGACGCCACGGTCAGTGGCCGCCCACGGCGAAGGTCGCCCCCGGCTTGTCGTGGGTGCCGACGCGCTCGACCATCGTGGCCGTCGCCTCGTTCATGCCGACGACGTCGACCGCGATGCCGTGATGACGGAACTTCAGCACGACCCGGTCGAGGGCGTTGATGGCCGAGATGTCCCAGAAGTGCGCCGCCTGCAGGTCAGTCACGACCGCCCGCAGGGCCTCCTCGCGAAAACCGAAGGCGGCGTGGAAGGCTTCGGCCGTCGCGAAGAAGATCTGCCCGGTGACCTGGTAGGTCCGCACGTCGCCCTTACCGTGGGACGACCGGACGGCGAAGAACCTCGTAACCTTGTGGGCGAAGAACAGACCGCTGAGGACCACGCCGAAAAGGACGCCCTTGGCGAGGTCGTGGGTGGCGACCACCACCGCCACGGTGCCGAGCATCACGAAGCTCGACGCCTTCGGGTGGGTCACCAGGGTCCCGTGCGACTTCCACTGGAAGGTGTTGATGGCCACCATGATCATCACCGCAACGAGGGCGGCCATCGGGATCCGGGCCACGTAGGGACCAAGCACGACGATCAGGAACAGCAGTCAGGATCTATGAGCTTGCTGCGGACACGACGATCACGGCCCGCTGGATCGACGGGTGAATCCGCCTGTCGGCCCCTCACAATGCGTCTCCGCAAACTCTGAAGGGGTCCGCATTTCATCTATTTCAGTGATGAAAAGCATCTAATCATTCCGTTGGAGTGAATGAACGGGACCTGGGATCCTCCGGCATCACATCGGAGCCATCCATGTCCGCGCCCAGACTTTTCTCCCACTCTCGTCCGACGCGTGCCTTGGCCGGCACGAGAGCCATCCTTCCGGGACTGGGCCTCTGCGTGGCGGTCACCGCCGCAGCGATCGGCTTCGAAGCCGCCGAGGCGCACCTGTTCGGTCGTGCCTGGCTCGAAGCCCTGGTGCTCGCGATCCTGCTCGGCAGCGCGATCCGCACCATTTGGACCCCGTCGCAGCGTTTCTTTCCCGGCATCGCCTTCGGGGCCAAGACCGTGCTGGAGATCGCGGTCGTACTGCTCGGCGCGTCGCTCAGCCTCGCGACGATCCTCGCCGCCGGACCGGGCCTGCTCTTCGGCATCGCGGGCGTCGTCGTCGTGGCGATCCTGTCGAGTTACGGCATCGGCCGAGCGCTCGGGCTGCATCCGCGCATGGCGATCCTCGTGGCCTGCGGGAACTCGATCTGCGGCAACTCGGCGATCGCGGCCACGGCCCCGGTGATCGGCGCCGACGGCGAGGACGTCGCCGCCTCCATCGCCTTCACCGCGGTGCTGGGCGTGCTGGTGGTGCTCGGCCTGCCGCTGCTGGTGCCGCTGCTCGGTCTGTCGCCGATGCAGTACGGCGTGCTCGCCGGCCTCACCGTCTACGCTGTTCCGCAGGTCCTCGCCGCCACCGCGCCGGTCGCGGCGCTCAGCGTCCAGGTCGGAACCCTGGTGAAGCTCGTCCGGGTGCTGATGCTAGGCCCGGTCGTCCTGGTGCTCTCCCTCGGCGCGAGCCGGCTGCGCGAGGAGACCGACGAGGCTGCCCCCGGCGTCACCGCCGGCGACCGCCCGGCCCGCGGCGGCCTCGCGATCCACCGCCTGGTGCCGTGGTTCATCCTCGCCTTCCTGGCGCTCGCGGGCCTTCGCTCGGCCGGGCTGGTCCCGCAGGTTGCGCTCGCGCCGATGTCGGAGACCGCCAACGTGCTGACCGTGGTCTCGATGGCGGCGCTCGGCCTCGGGGTCGACGTGCGCAGCGTCGCCAAGGCCGGGGCGCGGGTGACCCTCGCGGTGGTCGCCTCGCTCCTTGCGCTAGGCGCCGTCAGCCTCGGCCTGATCCACGTGCTCGGCCTCGTCTGATCCGCGCTATGGCATCGATCCGAATTCTTGATGAAAGAACTGCCGTGACACGTTCGTCCCAATCTTCGTCCGAGGCGGTCGCGCAGGCGACGGGATGGTTGATGGGGCCGGGTCGCGAAGCGGCGGACGCGGCAGCCCTTCTCGACGGGTTCAGCGCGTGCCTCTCGGGGCTCGGCCTGCCACTGGCCCGCGCCACCACCCACGCGCCGACCCTGCATCCGTCGTTCCGGTGGGTGATGCGCGTCTGGCATCCCGGAGCGTCGAGCCTAGCCCTGCGTCGCCGCCACGGCATCGAGGGTACGCCGACTTTTCACGGCAACACCGTCGAGCACGTGGTCGAGACCCGTACCCCATTCCGATGCCGTCTCGACGGGGATGGGCCGCTGCCGTTTCCCGTGCTGGGCGAGCTTCGCGACGAGGGTCTGACCGACTACCTCATCGTGCCGCTGCGCGCCGCGCGTGGACGCATGGGCGCCGCCTCCTGGGCCACGGCGAGACCGGGCGGCTTCACGCCGATCGAGATCGACACGTTGCTGGCGCTGGTCGGGTCTTTCTCGCTGCTGTTCGAGATCAAGGCGCTCGACGACATGCTCGGCGCGGTGCTGAGCGCCTATGTCGGGCGCGACCCGGCGCGGCAGATTCTGGCCGGCACGGTGCGGCGTGGCGACGTGCGCCTGATGCGGGCCGCGATGATGCTGACTGACTTGCGCGGGTTCGGTGAACTGTCCGACCGGCAGAGCCCAGACTGTGTCGTGGCCGCCCTCAACCGGATGTTCGATGCCATCGTGCCGGCCATCGAGGCGGAAGGCGGCGAGGTGCTGAAGTATATCGGCGACGGGCTACTGGCCGTGTTCGATGCCGATCGCAACGAGGCCGCGGCGCGCCGTGCCGCGTTGCATGCCGCCGAGGCCGCACTCGCTGCGCTTGCGACCCTGCGCGACGGTGACACAGCTGCCTTCGAGGTCGGCGTCGCACTTCATGTCGGGGAGATCGCCTACGGCAATATCGGCGGCGGCGACCGGGTCGATTTCACGGCGATCGGCCGCGATCTCAACGTGCTCGCTCGCGTCGAGCGCCTGTGCAAGACCTACGACACGCCGCTGATCGCCACCGACACCTTCATCGACGGGTTGGCACATGCCCTCGAACCTCTCGGCACCGTCGCCCTTCGCGGTTTTTCAGAGCGTCACGCCCTGTTCGGGCATCGCAGGACCGCGCCCGTCGGCGCGCCGGCGGCGTGACGCCGAGACGGCGTCCTTGATCGTCCCATCGTAGATCGAAACTTCTCAAATCATCGCGTTTGGAGATCATTCACATCGCGAAAGACCGTTGGAAGGAATAAATCGTATCCCGTAGCATCTCCATGGTCGCGAGGAATCGCGACGGGTCCGATGCCCTCGAACGCATCGACGCCGACATTCTTAGGGGAGAGACCATGCACGGACTGGACAGACCGACGAACCGCCGCCTCGTCCTGGGTGGCCTAGGGCTCGGCAGCCTCGGCGCCGCCATGCCGGCCTGGGCGGCGGGCTCGGTGAAGCTTCCGCTGCCGGGCGGCCCGGATGAGCGGGCGTTGACCACGGCCTTTCCGGACAAGGGCGAGATGATCCTGCAGCGCACTCATCCGCCGCTGCTGGAGACGCCGTTCTCGGTATTCGACGAGGGCGTGTTCACACCCAACGACCGCTTCTACGTCCGTTGGCACTGGGCCTCGATCCCGACCGAAGTCGACGCCGGCACCTTCCGTCTTAAGGTCCACGGCCACGTCGATAAGGAACTCTCGCTCTCCCTCGACGCCATCGCCGGCCTGCCCCGCTTCGAGATCGCCGCGGTGAACCAGTGCTCGGGCAATTCACGCGGGCTGTTCGAGCCGCGTGTGCCCGGCGCGCAATGGGCCAACGGCTCGATGGGCAACGCCCGCTGGACCGGGGTGCGCCTCAAGGACGTGCTCGAACGCGCTGGCGTGAAGTCTGGTGCCTTGCAGGTGCGCTTCAGCGGCCTCGACGAGCCCGTGGTCGACGACGCGCCGGACTTCAAGAAGTCCCTCGATCTCGACCACGCCAACAATGGTGAGGTGATGATCGCCTACGCGATGAACGGCGAGCAACTTCCGCTGCTCAACGGTTTCCCGCTCCGCCTCGTGGTGCCGGGCTGGTACTCGACCTATTGGGTCAAGATGCTGTCCGACATCGAGGTGCTGGACAAGCCCGACGACCAATATTGGATGAAGACCGCCTACCGCATCCCGGACGTGCCGGGCGCCAACATTAAGCCCGGCCAGACCGGCTTCAAGACGGTCCCGATCAACAGGATGGTGCCGCGCTCCTTCGTCACCAACCTGACCGATGGCGCCAAGGTGGCGGCCGGAACGCCGGTGGCCCTTCGCGGCATCGCCTTCGGCGGCGATTGCGGGGTGAAGACGGTCGACTTCTCCGGAGATGGCGGAGCGACGTGGTTCCCGGCGCAGCTCGGCGCGGACGAGGGCCCCTACAGCTTCCGCCGCTTCGAGGGCAGCCTACCGGCGCTGGCCTCCGGCACCCACACGATCAGGGTCCGCTGCACCAACACCAACGGCGTCGCGCAGCCCATGGACCGGGTCTGGAACGGCGCCGGCTTCATGCAGAACGGCATCGAGGCCGTGTCCTTCCAGGCCGCTTGAGGAGAACAGCCATGAACCCAATCCGCCCTGCGGCCCTCATCGCCGCGCTCATACTGTCTCCCCTGGTGGCGCTCGCCGCCCCGGCTCCCGAGCCGATGCGCTTCACCTCGCAATCGATCGAATTCCCGACTTCCGACCGAATGTTCCCCGACGGACCGGGGGCCGAGGCGGTCAATAACAACTGCCTCGCCTGCCACTCGGCCGGGATGGTGCTGACCCAGCCCAAGCTCACGAAGGCGCAGTGGACCGAGACCGTGAACAAGATGGTCCACGTCTACAAGGCGCCCGTCGATCAGGCCGACGTGCAGACCATCGTCGACTACCTCACGGCGTTGAAGCCGACGCCCTGAACCCCCGAATCCCGAGGCCGCCGCGCTATTTCGCCGGCCTCGGGGAATAAACCGCGCCTTCTGGCGTCTCCTCAGGGCGATGCACGGCCGGCCCGGCCTTGCACCACGGATTTCCGATTTCGAACCAGCCCTCACGGCAGGCCCCGGCCGCCGAACGAGCGCGCATGCCCGAGAGACCCGCTTCATGACCCATATCCGCACCAGCCTCCGCACCCTCCTCACCGGAGCCGCCTTGCTCCTAGCCCAGGCCCAGCCCGGGTTCGCCGCCGGCTTCGACGGCGCGATCAAGAACAACGCCCTGGCGCTGAACGCCGCCGGGACCGTCGCCGCTGTTTCGAACAGCGAGGAGAGCGCCGTCGTCGTCTACGACGTCGCCAAGGGCACGGTGCTGCGCCGCCTCGACGGCTTCGTCACGCCGCGCAACATCGTGTTCGCGCCGGACGGCGCCCGCTTCTACGTCTCCGACAGCGGCACCGGCCGGATCACGGTCTACGAGACCGCCACCGGCAAGGAGGCCGGCGTTCTCGCCGCGGGCCCCGGCTCGTTCGGTACGGTGCTCTCGGCCGACGGAGGCAAGCTCTACGTCAACAACGAGGCCGCGAGCACGCTGACCGTGTTCGACACCAGGACCATGCTCGCCGAGGCCGTGATCCCCGGCTTCGCGCAGCCGCGCCAGGGCGTGAAGCTGTCGCCGGACGGCAAGACCGTGTTCGTGACGAACTTCCTCGGCGACAAGATCACGTTGGTCGATACCGCTACCAACAAGATCACCGGCGAGATCGCCGGGTTCGACAAGCTGCGCGCCATCTCGATCACCAAGGACGGTAAGACGCTGTTTGCCGCCAACAGCGGCCGCAATACCATCGGCGTGGTCGATGTCGCCGCCCGTAAGGTCACCTCCGAGGTGGCAGTGGGCAAGGACCCCTACGGCGCCGCGCTGACCCCGGACGGGCGCTTCGTCTATTCGGGCAATCTCAAGGACAACTCCTTGTCGGTGATCGACACCGGCACTCTCAAGGTCGTCGCAACGGTGACCGGCCTGAACGAGCCGCGCCAGGCGATCGCGTTCTCGACCGACAACGCCCGCGCCTACGTCCTCAACCGCGACCTCAGCGTCGCCGTGGTGGACCGGGCGAAGAACGCGGTCATCTCGACGATGAAGCCCTGAGGCGACGCGCGCCGGGGGCCTTATCGGTTCCCGGCGCGTTCTCGTCGTCGACACGTCACGAACGCAGGACAAAGACCCCATGCTCGGCCTGTTCCAGCGCAAGGACCGCCTCATCGTCCACGGCAAGGCGCCCTACAACGCCGAGCCGCCGCTCGATCGCCTGCGCGCGACCTTCATTACCGAGCAGGCCGACTTCTACGTCCGCAGCCACGGCGACATCCCGGACATCGACGCCGACAGCTACCGCCTGACCGTCGACGGGATGGTCGCGACGCCGCTCGACCTGTCCGTCGCCGACCTCAAGGCGCGGTTCGCACCCATCACCGTCACGGCAGTAATGCAATGCGCCGGCAACCGCCGGGCCGACATGCTGGCGGTGGCCCCGGTCGCCGGCGACCCGTGGGCGGCCGGCGCCATCGGCAACGCGGAATGGACCGGCGTGCGCCTCGCCGACGTGCTGCGCGCGGCCGGCCTCGACGCGGGGGGCGCACGTCACGTCGCCTTCGAGAGCCACGACCGGATCGCCCATACGGACACGCGCTTCGGCGCCTCGATCCCGCTCGCCAAGGCGCTCGCCCCCGAGACGCTGCTCGCCTTCGCGATGAACAGCGAGCCTCTCGCCCCCGAGCACGGCCATCCGTTGCGCGTGGTGGTGCCGGGCTTTGCCGGTATCCGCAGCCCGAAGTGGCTCGCCCGCATCACGGTGCAGGATCACCCCTCCGACAACCCGATGCAGGCCGACGACTACAAGCTGTTTCCGCCCGACGTGACCGCCGAGACCGCGGACCCCGCCCACGGCATCACCATCGAGGCGATGCCGCTCAACAGCGCGATCTGCGAGCCCGCCCGCGGCGCAGCGTTGAAGGCCGGCCGGCACGCGATCCGCGGCTACGCCATCGCCAGCGACCGAGCGGTCGCCCGCGTCGACGTCTCGACGGATGGCGGTCGCAGCTGGGCGCAGGCCCGGATCGACCGCGATGCGGACGCGCCCTACGCCTGGACGTTCTGGGAGATCGACTGCGAGCTGACGACCGGCGAGCACGAACTCGCGGTGCGGGCCTGGGACTCCGCCGGCCAGACCCAGCCTGCGGCGCCGGACGACACCTGGAACTACAAGGGCTACCTCAGCGCCGCCTGGCACCGGGTGCGGGTCACGGTGGCCTGACCGTCACGCCCAGAGCAGGGCAGTGGCCGCGAGGCCCGAGATCGCGATGAGTAGGGCCGCAACCCCGACGGTGAGGATGCGCGGCATCATCGGGATCTCGGCATGGGCGAGTCGCGCTCGGATCGCCCGGTCCCGCCATGCGGCGCCGGCGAACGAAGCAAGCGCGCAGGCGATCAGCGTGAGCGACAGCACCTTCAGTGGCCAGACCGCCAGCACCTCTCGCAGGAAGCGCTGCGCGGCCAGGCCGACGCCGAGGAAGGCGAGCCCGGTGCGAAGCCACGCCACGAAGGTGCGCTCGGCTGCCAGCACCGTGCGGTCCTCGGCGAGCCTGACCCGCGGGTCGTCGGGGGGAACGGGCTTCGCAGGTTCCCTCATCCGGCAGCCGCCTCCTGGATCAGGTCGAGCAGCGCGTCGGCTGCCCGACTGCGATAGCGCTCCTTGTGGCGCAGCACCCGGAAGGGCCGGCTCGGCAGGGCGAACGCCGCCCGCACCAGCGTTCCGGCCCGTAGCGCGGCGGCGACCACGGTCTCGGACAGGACGGCGGCCCCGCCCCCGGCCTCGACGGCGGCGCGCACCGCCTCGTTCGAGGGCAGTTCGAGCGTGACCCGGAGTTGGGCCGTGGAGAGGCCAGCCTCCATGAGCGCTGCCTCGAAGGCCGAGCGGGTTCCGGATCCCGCCTCGCGCAGCACCCAATCGGCCCCGGCGAGGTCCTCGGGTGCGAGCGCGGTCGCCCCCGCGAAGGGATGTGTTGGGGCAACCACGAGGACGAGTTGGTCCCGCGCGATGGTGGTGCTCGCAAGCGTCGGGTCGTCCAACGCTCCCTCGACGAAGCCGAGTTCGGCCTGCCCGGCGCGCACCGCGTCGGCGGCATCGGTGGTGTTGCCGACCGCCAGCCGGATGGCGATCTCAGGGTAGGTGCGGCGGAAGGCGACGAGGTGGCGCGGCAGCCAGTCGCTGGCGATGGTCTGGCTGGCGTAGAGCGCCAGCGTCCCGCGTCGCAGGCAGCTGAGGTCGGCGAGCACCAGTTCGGCGGCTTCCGCCCGGGCGAGCACCGCGCGAGCCTCGATGAGGAATACGCGCCCCGCCTCGGTGAGTTCGATCCCGCGGCCGACCCGGTGAAACAGCTTCGTCGCGTGCCGCCCCTCGATGTTGGCGATCGCCGTGCTGACCGCCGACTGGACGATGTTCAGCGCCTCGGCGGCTCGCGTCACGTGCTGCCGCTCGGCCACCGCCACGAAGATGCGAAGCTGGTCGAGGGTCACGGCTGCCGACGATCCGGCGCGAGGCCGCGGACGTGCGCATCGACCGCCTGCGCGACGGTGAGCAGCCGGGCCTCGTCGGTACGGCCGGTGACGACGTAGGACATGCCACCATCGACCCAGGAGAAGGCAGCGATGTCGCCCTCTCGGGCGAAGCGGAAGAGCGTTCGCCCATCGCCGTCTCCGACGCGGCTGTAAAGCGTCAGGCGGGTTCCGCGGTCGTCGTCGTACATTAGCATCGCTGCGGATTCAGCGCCGGCCGGCAGCAGCCGCCCGCCCATCAGGCGAAACCCTTGGGCCGCGAGATCGGGGGCCGCGACCGCGTGACCGAGGCGCTTCGAGAGCCACGTCACGAGGTGGGGCTTCTCGTCGGCGCGCACCTCCACCGGATGCACCACCTCGACCACGAAGGTGCGAAAGGCCGCGACCGCGTCCTGCGTCGCCGGTGACTCCGTCACCATCGCCGTTGCGGGTCCGCCGCGCAGGGCATGGCCGACCCAGCCGCCGGCACCGCCGAGCGCAAGGCAGAGCACGGCTGCAGCCGCCATGGGGAACCAGCCCCTGCCGACGAACCGACGTCGCGGGCGAATGTTGGCCACCCGGAGCCGCGCCGGGATCGCCTCCTCGGCGATCGGCGCGAGGCGGGCACGCAGGCGCTCGCGCAGAGCGCGATCCGCCGAGACCTCGGCCGCACGCGCGGGGTTTCCTTTGAGCCATGCCTCGACCAGCGCCTGCCGCTCCGGTTCGAGGCGGCCATCGATCAGGCCGTGCAGGTCGTCCTCGCCGACCGGGCGTGGATCCCCGCTCATTTCACCCTCCTCAAGAGGCCGGTTCGGCCTGTTTCCAGAAAACTTCGCATCCGCGTCCGCGCCCGGCTCAACCGCGACATCACGGTGCCGAGCGGTACGCCAAGCACCTGGGCCGCCTCGGCATAGGACAGATCCTCCACCGAGACGAGGAGCAGCACCGAGCGCTGTTCCTCGGGCAGGGCGTCGAGGCCGGCGAGCACGTCGCGGGCCCCCATCGCGGCCTCCGGGTCGATACCTGGGTCGGGCACCTGCTCCAGCGCTTCCGCGCCGCAATCGACGCCGCGCCGGCCCTGGCGCCGGACGGCGCCGAGGAACAGGTTGCGCTCGATCGTGAACAGCCACGCTCGGAGGTCGCCGTCGCGGCGGCGCCCGGACCAAGCGGACAAGGCCCGCTCCAGGGTGTCCTGGACGAGGTCGTCCGCCGCCTCGCGGTCTCGCAACAGCGCGACGGCGTAGCGCCGCAGGGCCGGGATTTGCGGTTCGATCAGGGCGGCGATCTCGTCCAACGATGCTTCCCGGTCAGAGGGGGCCGATCAAGGCATTCACCGATCAAGGCTTGGCGATGTGCCACGCGCCATTGAGGAAGCCGTCGCCGGTGATGTCGCCGGGCTTGGTGTCCTTGGCAAAGGTGTAGAGCGGCTTGCCCTTGTAGGCCCACTGCATCGTGCCGTCGTCCCGCGTCACCATCGTCCAGTCGCCGCTGGCGGCCGAGCCGGAGGCGGCCATCAGGGCCGGCCAGTTGGTGGCGCAGGGGCCGTTGCACATCGACTTGCCGCCCATGTCCTTGTCGAAGGTGTAGAGGGTCATGCTCTTGGCATCGACGAGCGCCGGCCCCTTGGCGGTCTCGGCCGTCATGGCAGGCGCGGCGGCCTGGGCGGCCAAGGCGGAGAAGGCGACAGCCGCGAAGGCGCCGCGGATCAGCAGAGTGCGCATGGGTGAGGTCTCCCGCGGTCGAGCATGACCGCATCGGGAGGGATGCCGAAGAGGCGCCTCTATTCCACGCGTCTTCTCGACGACAGATCACGAAGGCGTGAACGGGCTCTCAGCCACATCCGCGGAATAAAGCCGCGCCCCAGGCATCCTTCCCATCGACACCGGATCAAAAGGAAGCCGCATGCGCGGAGCACTGGGATTTGCCGTGACGGCGGCGCTGATGGCGAGCGGCCTCGTCGGCGGCCGGATGATGATGCGCCCGACCTTGGCCGCCACCGAGCCAGCGGCAGCTCCGTCTGCGTCCTTCGACGCGATGATGGCGCAGTCGATGGCGCAGATGCATGCCGACATGATGGTCCCGCCCTCGGGCGACCCCGACCGCGACTTCGCCGCGATGATGATCCCGCACCACGAAGGCGCGATCGCGATGGCGAAGGCGGAGCTGCTCCACGGCGAGGATCCGGTCCTGCGCCGCCTCGCGCAGGGGATCGTCGTCGAGCAGGGCCAGGAGATCGATGTGATGCGCCGCGCGCTCGCCGATCGCCTCGCGATGCCGGGTCGGGCCGCCGGCGCCCCTCCCGTTCACCACCATGGCGCGGCACCTGCCGCCGAGATGCCTTCGGAGCACCGCCGATGAAGACCGCCCTGACCGTTCTCGCCCTTGTGCTGCTCTCCGGCTCGGCCTTCGCCGGGCAGGCTCCAGGCCCCGCCTCGGCGCCCGACGTGCCCATCAGCAGCAAAGACCGGTTCTACACCTCCGATCAGTTCTCCAATACGGTCTCTGTGGTCGATCCCGCCGCCAACACCCTGCTCGGGGTGATCCGGCTCGGCGACCCGACGCCGACAAACCTGAGCCCGCTCTATCGCGGGCAGCTTCTGGTTCACGGCATGGGCTTCTCGCCGGACCACAGGACCCTGCTCGCGGTCTCGATCGGTTCGAACTCCGTGAGCTTCATCGACACGGCGACCAACGCGGTCCGCCACACCGCCTATGTCGGCCGCTCGCCGCACGAAGCCTTCTTCACGCCGGACGGCCGAGAGGTCTGGGTGAGCGTGCGCGGCGAGGACTATATCGCCGTGCTCGATGCCGCGACCGCCATGGAGACCCGCCGGATCACCGTACCGAACGGGCCGGGCATGACGATCTTCTCGCCGGACGGCACCTACGGTTACGTCTGCTCCAGCTTCAGCCCCGAGACCGTCGTCATCGACACCAAGACCCACGCCATCGTCGGCCGCGTGAAGCAGGAGAGTCCGTTCTGCCCCGACATCGCCGCCACGCCGGACGGCAAGCAGGTGTGGTTCACCCTCAAGGATGTCGGCCGGACCCAGGTGTTTTCGGCGCGTCCGCCATTCGCGCCGCTGAAGACGATCGAGACCGGGCCGATCACCAACCACGTCAACATCGTCTCGACCAAGGCCGGCCAGTTCGCCTACGTGACGATTGGCGGCCTGAACCAGGTCAAGGTGTTCCGCACCGACGATTTCTCCCAGCTCGCAACGATCCCGACCGGCGCCCTGCCGCACGGGCTCTGGCCCTCGGGCGACGGCAGCCGCGTCTATGTCGGTCTGGAGAACGCCGACAAGGCCGCGGTGATCGACACCGCGTCGAACACGGTGATCGCCGAGGTGCCGATCGGGCAGGGTCCGCAGGGCGTCGCCTACGTCCCGAACGCCGTACCGGAGGGCGACGGAATGCAAAACCTGCAGCCGCTGGGGGCCGCAGGCCAGACCAGTGCGCTGACGCTCGCGGGCAGCGACGGCAAGCCGGCGACGCAGGTCACCCTGTTCGACCAGGGCGTGCTGCAGACGCTGCAGGCCGCGATCACGGGACTGGCGCCGAAGATGCCGTTCGTGCTGGCGCTGTCCGCAGATCCGAAGGGCGCGACCGGCCTGGAGCCACTCGCCGCCTTCACCACCAACCCGGCCGGCGCGGCCATCGTCAACGCGATCGGCCCGATCCGGCAAGTCACCCGCAAGGACGCCGGCCCGAGCCGCCGTTACCTCGTGGTCGCGGCGGGCAAGCCCGGCAAACTCGGCGGCGTCGTGCAGGTGCAGATCACGGATTAATCGAGCGGTGTCGCCAGTCCGGAAGGCGAACATCTCAAACAATGCCTCCGTGACGCGAGCCCAGCCTCGATGTCTGCTTTCGAGAACAGCGTCAGCCCGCTTCTATGGCGTAGTTGGGTCGGATGCGGAATGTCCGCTTGCGGGCGGCCGGTTACCTTCCGCATTCCACCCCAAGCTGACCTCGCGAATGGGTACCAAGCGTCAGGTTTCGACCACTAGGGCGTGTCATCGCTTGAGCCAATCGAGGGCGGCGGCGAGGTAGAGGACGCCCATGAAGCTGACGGCGGTCTTCTCGTAGCGGGTGGCGATGGCGCGCCACTCTTTGAGCCTGGCCCAGAGGCGCTCGACCTGGTTACGGTTGTTGTAGATCCAATCCGGGCAGGCCACGGGCGCTTCGTGGCGCTGAGGCGGGATCGCAGGCCGAGCGCCCATGTCCCAGATGTGTTCGCGAAAGACGTGGCTGGTATAGCCGCGGTCTCCCACGACCCATTTGGGCACCCCCGGCAGTTGATCGAGCAGGGGAACAGCGTGAGGGAGTTCATGGGCCTGACCGGGCGCCAGCCGGAAGGCGATGGCGCGGCCCTGCCCGTCGGCGATCACGCAAGCCTTGGTACTATCGCCGCCACGCGAGCGGCCAAGAGCTTCACGAGCGTCTCGCTCGGCCGCAGATCCCCCCTTTTGGCGGCTCCCGCCGCCTTTTGGTGCGCCCGCACGTTCGTGCCGTCGAGGAACACCATGCCGAGTTGGACGCCGCGTTCCTGCACAAGGTGAAGAAGCCGCTCCCAGACGCCGGCACGCGACCAGCGGATGAAGATCTGGGCGGCCCGCCACCAGGGTCCCAATTCCTCGGGAATGGCCCGCCATTTGGCCCCGTTCTGATGCCGCCAGAGAATGGCCGAGAGCGTGCGCTGCAGATCCTGCGGAGGCGTTTTGGCCTTGGGCCGGCAGGCTTCAACCAGAGGCTCCAGATCAGCCCATTGCGCGTCGCTCAGCATCGTCCCTCCTCCATCAGAGAGACGAAAACGCAAGCCCAGCCAATCTGTTCAGGCGACGACAGGCCCTAGGGGCCCGCATCCACGGGACCTACGGAAACGTCGCCAGGCAACCGGGCTTCAAGGACGCAAAAGAAACCTATGTTATGCGGCAACCTACCGGCCAGGCCGGCCTTTGGTATCCATGCCCCTGCCTGACACCGCCGATGCCCCCCATGTCCTCGTGGTCGACGACGACGCCCTCATCTTGATGGATGTGTCCGACATCCTGGAGGATGCCGGTTTCGTGGTTCTTGAGGCGATGAACGTCGCCCAGGCGATGCGGGTGCTAGACGAGCACCACGGCAAGGTGCAGCTGCTGTTCACGGACGTGCAGATGCCCGGCCCGGACAACGGCTTCGACCTGGCGCGGCGGACGGCCGTGACGTGGCCCCACATCGCCATCGTGGTCGCCTCCGGCAATGTGCGACCTGAACCCGGGGACCTGCCCTATGGGGCGACGTTCATCGGGAAGCCGTTCAGCCCCTCCTTGGTCCGGCACCACGTGCGCGAGACGATGCCGCCGGAGAAGCACCCCGGGCCCCTTCGGAGGTAAGCCCGGGATCGGTTGGCCGGAGCCCCATGCCTCCTCCCGGCTCTCCTCGATCATCGACCGGATGCGAGCGACCCTCGATGTCGGGTTAGGCGAGGTCTTCGAGAATGTCGGAGACCAACCTGCCTACCTTCGGCTCGTCTTCGACCACCAGCATGGTCTCGTCCTCGTTGTCATTCCGCGGCCAAGGGCATCGTGTGCCCCTCGACGGATTCCGGCCGCATGTCGGATCTCGGCAGTCCCCATCCCTTCACCAGCCCGTACACTGCCGGGATCACGACGAGGGTCAGGACGGTCGACGACACCATGCCGCCGATCATCGGCACCGCGATGCGCTGCATGACCTCGGAGCCCGAGCCGGTGCTCCACAGGATGGGTAACAGCCCGGCCATGATGGCGACCACGGTCATCATCTTGGGCCGCACCCGCTCGACCGCGCCGACCATGATCGCCCGCCTCAGGTCATTTCGCGATAGGGGCCGGCCCTCCCGCTCGCACTCCGTCCGGACCTCGGCCAGCGCATGGTCGAGGTAGACCAGCATGATCACCCCGGTCTCGGCGGCGACCCCGGCGAGCGCGATGAAGCCCACGGCCACGGCGACCGACAGGTTGAAGCCGAGCCACCACATCAGCCAGACGCCGCCGACCAGGGCGAAGGGCAGCGACAGCATCACGATGAGGGTCTCGGTCAGGCGCCGGAAGTTCAGGTAGAGCAGCAGGAACACGGTCAGGAGGGTCAGGGGCACCACGATCTTGAGCCGGGCCGTCGCGCGGTCGAGGTACTCGACCTGCCCGCTCCACTGGAGGGTGGTCCCCGGCGGCAGGCTCACCTCGCCGGCCACCGCCGCTCGCGCCTCGGCCACGTAGCCGCCAAGGTCGCGTCCGGTGACATCGACGTAGATGAAGACCGCGAGTTGCCCGTTCTCGGTCCGGATCTGGGTCGGGCCCCGGGTCAGCGCGACCTTGGCGACCTCACCCAAGGGGACCGTGCCTCCGCCCGCGATGGGTACCTGCACCTCGGTCGCGATGGATTGTGGGCTCGACCGGAAGGCGCGCGGGTAGCGAACGTTCACGGTGTAGCGCTCGCGGCCCTCGACGGTGTTGGTCACGCTCTCACCGCCGAGCGCCATGGCGATCACGTCCTGAACCTCGCCGACCGTTAGGCCGTAGCGGCCCAGAACCTCACGGTCCGGCGTGATGTCGAGGAAGTACCCGCCCTGGACGCGCTCGGCATAGGCGCTCGACGTGCCCGGCACCGCCTTCACCACCGCCTCGACCCGGCGGGCGACCTTCTCCATCTCGGCGAGGTCGGTTCCGAGCACCTTGATGCCGACGGGGGTTCGGATGCCGGTGGCGAGCATGTCGATGCGGGCGCGGATTGGCTGGGTCCAGGCGTTCGAGACGCCCGGGAACTGGAGCGCGGCATCCATCTCGGCCTTGAGGCTCGCCAACGTCACGCCCGGGCGCCACTCCGCCTTCGGCTTCAGGTTGACGATGGTCTCGAACATCTCGGAGGGCGCCGGGTCCGTGGCCGTGTTGGCCCGGCCCGCCTTGCCGTACACAGACAGGACTTCCGGGAAGCTCTTCAGGATGGTGTCCTGTCTCCCTAAAAGCTCTCCGGCCTTGGTCACCGAGATGCCCGGCAGGGTGGTCGGCATGTACATCAGGGTGCCCTCGTCGAGGTCGGGCATGAACTCGGACCCGAGCTGCAGGGCCGGCCAGACCGAGGCGCCTAGAACGCCCAGCGCGATCAGGATGGTCAGCACCCGCGCCCGCAGGACGCCGGCGATGATGGGACGGTAGAGCCAGATCAGGAGCCGGTTCACCGGGTTGCGGTGTTCGGGCACGATGCGGCCGCGCACGAACAGGACCATCAGGGCCGGAACCAGCGTCACCGACAGCACCGCCGCCGCCGCCATCGCGAACGTCTTAGTAAAGGCCAGCGGCCCGAACAGACGCCCTTCCTGGCTCTCCAGGGTGAAGATGGGCAGGAAGCTGACCGTGATGATGAGGAGCGAGAAGAACAGCGAGGGACCGACCTCGGAGGCGGCCTCTATCAGGACCTGGACCCGGGGCTTGCCGGGGTCCGCCCGCTCCAGGTGCTTGTGGGCGTTCTCGATCATGACGATGGCGGCGTCGATCATGGCGCCGACCGCGATGGCGATGCCGCCCAGGCTCATGATGTTGGCGCCCAAGCCCAGCGCCTTCATGCCCGCGAACGCCATCAGGATGCCGACCGGCAGCATCAGGATGGCCACCAGCGCGCTGCGCACGTGGAGCAGGAAGACGACGCAGACGAGAGCGACGATGGCGCTCTCCTCGATCAGGGTGCCCTTGAGGGTCTCGATGGCCGCCTCGATCAGGTGCGAGCGGTCGTAGACGGGCAGGATCTCGGTGCCCTTCGGCAGGCTGGCGGCGACTTCGGCGAGGCGCGCCTTGGCGCTCGCGATGACGTCGAGGGCGTTCGCCCTGAAGCGCTGGAGGATGATGCCGCCGGCGACCTCGCCGTCCCCGTTCATCTCGGTGATGCCGCGGCGCTCGTCGGGACCGAGCTCGACCCGGGCGACGTCCTTCACCCGCAGGGGTGTGCCCGCCTCCGTCCTCAGGACGATGCTCCCGATGTCGGCGACGCTCTTGAGGTACCCGCGGCCACGGACGACGAACTCGAACTCGGACAACTCGACGGTGCGGCCGCCGACGTCGGCGTTGCTCGACCTGATGGCCTCCCGGAGCTTGGACATGGTGATGCCCTGCGCCCGCAGTCGGTTCGGATCGACGACGACGTTGTACTGCTTCACGAAGCCGCCGACGCCGGCGACCTCGGCCACGCCCTCGGCGCGGGACGCCCCGAAGCGGACGACCCAGTCCTGGAGCGAGCGGAGTTCGGCCAGCGACCGCTCCTTGGCGACCACGACGTACTGATAGACCCAGCCCACCCCTGTCGCGTCCGGTCCCAGCGTCGGGGTCACCCCTGCCGGTAGGCGCTTGGCCACCGTGTTGAGGTATTCGAGCACCCGGCTGCGGGCCCAGTACGGGTCGGTGCCGTCCTCGAAGATGACGTAGACGAACGAGACCCCGAAGAACGAGAACCCCCTCACCACCTTCGACCGCGGCACCGTCAGCATGGCCGTGGTCAGCGGGTAGGTGACCTGATCCTCGATGACCTGGGGCGCCTGCCCGGGGTACTCGGTGTAGACGATGGTCTGGACGTCCGAGAGGTCCGGGATCGCGTCGAGCGGCAGGGTCCTCAGGGCGTAGAGCCCGGCTCCCACCGCGAACACGGTCCCGATCAGGACTAACACCAGATTCTTTGCCGACCAGGCGATGAGGCGGGAGATCATGGCGCCTTCCCCTCGGCGGCGGCCTGCGGGCCCGGGTCGGGTTTGGGCTCCGAAAGCCCCTGCAGCGCCGCCTTCAGGTTGCTCTCGGCGTCGATCAGGAAGTTGGCCGAGGTCACCACGCGGTCGCCCGCGGCGATGCCGTCGCGGACCTCGACGTAGCCGTCGCCGCGGACGCCGAGCCTGACCGGTCGCGGTTCGAAGCGACCCTCGCCCTTGTCCAGCAGGACGACCTGTTTCGTGCCGGTGTCGATGACCGCGTCGTCGGGCACCGCGACCACCGGCCTGTCGCTGCCGGTGGCGATCGTCACGTCGGCAAACATCCCCGGGCGCAGGTCGCCGTTCGGGTTGGGCATTTCGATGCGCAGACGGGCTGTCCGGGTCCCCATGGCGAGGTGCGGGTAGATCCGGGTCACCGCGCCGGTGAAGACGCGGTCCGGGAACGTCCTGGCGCGCACGGTCGCCATCTGGCCTTCTGCCACGGCCGCCAAGTCGCGTTCGGTCACGTCGGCGAGGACCCAGACCTTGGAATGGTCGACGAGCTTGAACAGCGTGTCGCCGGACTTGGCGCGCATGCCGTCGGAGACGTTGCGCTCGACCACGACGCCGTCGCGGGGCGCCGACCAGGTGATGGTCGAGGGCACTTTTCGGGATCGCTCGATCTCGTCGATGACCTCGGGCGGGATGCCGAGGTTCTCCAGGCGCCGGCGGGCGCCCTCGTAGCCGATGCCGGTGAGGTACTGCGCAGCCGCCGCGTTCATCTCCGGCGAGAACAGGCGCAGGAGCGGCTGGCCCTTGTGCACGTGGTCGCCGGTGGTGACGGCCTCGACCTTCTCGATGAATGCGTCGGTGCGCATCGCGATGACCGAGATCCGGCGCTCGTCCTCCTCGATGGCGCCGGGCGCGCGCACCGGCATCGACAGGACGCGTCGGTCGACGACCGCCGTCCGGACCCCGGTGCGCTGTAGCTTGCCGGGCGAGATTTTCACGGTGCCGTCCTCGGTGTCCTCCCCCTCGTAGACGGGGAGGTAGTCCATCCCCATCGAGTCCTTCTTCGGGGTCGGCGAGGTGTCCGGCAGGCCCATCGGGTTGCGGTAGAAGCGCACCTTGCGGGCCCCCGCAGGCGTGGTGGCCTGACCCATGGCCATGTCGCCGTGCCCGGCGTCGGGCATCGCCTCCGCCTCGTCGGGTTCGTCGAAGCGCACCTCCTCGCTGGCGCGGACGGCGCGATAGTCGCGACCGTCCGCCGTGCGCCTCGGCTCGGAGGCGTAGTCCGGCTTCCCGTCCGGGTCCTGGTAGAAGACGACCGGTCCCGTCGCCTTCGCCGCGACCGATGCCTGTATCGGGGATGCCGGCCGGGGCGTGCTCGGCAGCCAGTGGGTGAACCCGGTCCGCGCCTGCTGGACGAGCGCCGGTACGGGGCTGCCCTCATGCCCCGCGCCATACCCCAGGGCCCCCGCCGCGAGCGCGGCGAGGGTCCCGGCCAGCCATGCCATCCGGCTCACTTGGTGGCCTTGAACACCAGCTTGTTCTCGACGGTGCCGGTCTCGCCCTGAACCTTGGCTCCGAGCGAGAGGCGCCAGCCGCCGGCCATCGTCAGCTTCGCCTTGAACCGGTAGAGGCCCGGCTCCGGCGACGGTAGCTGCTCGATCCTGGAGGTCATCTCCTCCATGCTGTCGGGCGCCATGTCGATGCGCTTGGCGAAGATGACGGCGTTCGGCACGGGCTTGGACGTGCGCTTGTCGACGAGGCGGACGTCGAGGATGGCCTCGCCCTGCTTGGCCTCGTCCTTCACCAGTTGGAACTCGTAGTCCTTGGTGTCGGCCCGGGCCGCGGTGGTCAGGGCGAGACCGAGCAGCGCAGCCGTCAGGGCGCGTGAAAACGATGTCTTGGACACGGTGGATGATCTCCTGAAAACGATGTGACCCGGGCCTTCAGGCGCGCGGGATCGGCCGGCGCAGGCGCCGGCGGCATCGGGTTCAGGCTCGGGGAGGCTCGGTGGGCGGCCCTTGCGACAGGCTGTCGAAGGAGGCGGTGACGGCCCGGGCGGGCCCCTCGATGACGGCAACGCGGCCCGGAAGTCCGACGGCGACCGGCAGGCCGGTGGCGACCTTCGCCAGGCAGAGCGCCATCAGCGGGCAGCCCTTCGAGCAATCGGGCAAGTCCGGCCGCTCCTTGGGGCAACACGGCATCTCGTCCATGGCCATCCCGGCCATGTCGTCCATGGCCTCGTCGGGCATCGCCATGACGTGACCCTGAACGGCCATCGGCGCGCGCATGCCCGCGGCGGCCGCGGATGCGGTCACCGGCGCAAGGGCGAGGCTGAGAACCGCCAGGAGCGGAAGCAGCCTGCGAAGGGCGAGCCAGAAGGTCACCGTCGGACGATGCCACATCGTAGACCGGCGAGGAAGGGACGGGACTACCGGACGCGCCAAAGGGATACGGCGAGCGCGACGTTTGCGAGGGCGAGTACGGAAAGGAGGACATAGGTCGCGTCGGCGCCCGCCTGCGTCAGCACGACGGCCCCGAGGGAGGGCGCGAGCGCCTGCGCCACCAGCCCCGGACGGGCGAGCCGGCCGACGAGCGGGGCGTAGCGCTCGGGACCGAACAGCGCGAGAGGCACCGTGCCGCGGGCAATCGAGTAGATCCCGTTGCCGGCCCCGTAGAGGACGAGCGCCAGTCCGACCACGGGCAAGCCCGCTGCCAGCATCGCGATCCCGGTCGCCACGAGAACCATCGCCGCCGTGAGGGTCCAGAGCGGGTGGTGCCGGCCCTTGCCGGCCATCTCGACGATGCGTGCCCCCACCTGGGCCGGTCCGATCAGGGCGCCGTAGGCCACGGCCGAGGTAAGAGCCACGCCACGGGCCTGAAGCAAGGTGATGAGGTGAACCGAGACCAGGGCCATCACGGTCCCGCCAAGGGTCAGCACCCCGGCCATGAGGAGGAAGGCGCGACGCTCCCGACCATCGAGACGAATGACTGGGCTCGGGCCTGCGGGTCGCGTGATCGGATGTGCGGGGGGCCGGGGGATCGCGAGCAGGACGAGCGGCAGCGTGACCGAAAGGTGCAGCCCGGCATAGGCGAGGCAGGTCCCACGCCAGCCAACCTGTTCGATCAGGAAGGCCGAGAGCGGCCAGCACACCGTGCTGGCGAAGCCGCCCCAGAGGGTCAGCGTGGTGATGGCAGGCCTTGCCTCGGCGCCGTAGAGGCGTCCGAGCGTGGCGAAGGCGGGATCGTACAGTCCGGTGCCCATGCCCAGGCCGATCAGGAGCCACCCCGCGAGGTAAGTCAGCAGGTTCGGAGCGAGGCCGAGGATGGCAAGGCCGACGGCGAGGGCGACGGCCGCGAAGGCCAGTACCGGCCGGCCGCCATGCTCGCCGATGTAGGTGCCGACCCGCGGCGAGGCCAAGCCCGCGACGAGGAGACCGAGGGACAGGCCGCCGATGACCCATCCCAGAGGCCATCCCGTATCCTTCGACATCGGCGCGGCCAGAACCGACAGCAAATAGAACGAGGAGCCCCACGTCAGGATCTGGACCACGCCCAGGGCCGAGATCACGGGCCATCGGCGCGCCGGGGCCATCGGATCGCTACCGGGCGCCGAGCACGGGTAGCCAGAGGGCCAGCGCCGCCAGGGTGACGAGCAGCACGGGCTGGGTGATGACCAGACCCACCCGCATGTACTGACCCCAGGTGATGTGCTGGCCCTTGGTGTCGAGGACGTGCAGCCAGAGCAGGGTCGCCAGACTCCCGATGGGCGTGAACTTCGGGCCGAGGTCGCAGCCGATGACGTTGGCGTAGACCATGAGCTCGCGCATCAGCGGCGAGAGATCCGGAGCCTGCTGGATGGAGAGCGCACCCACGAGCACGCTCGGCATGTTGTTCATGACCGAGGACAGGATGGCGGCGGCGAACCCGGTGCCGATGGTGGCGACGAACGGACCATGGCCCGAGAGCCAGACGAGCCCCTGCGCCAGATAGTCGGTCAGGCCGGCGTTCTTCAGGCCGTAGACCACGAGGTACATGCCGAGGCTGAAGAGCACGATCTGCCAGGGGGCCCCCGTCAGGACCTTGCGGATGGGAATGACGCGGCTGCGGTTGGCCAGCGCCAGCAAGACCAGTGCGCCGGCGCAAGTGACCACCGAGACCGGCACGCCGAACGGTGCCGTCACGAAGTAGGCGATCAGCAGCAGCCCGAGGAGCGGGAAGGCCGCCCGGAAGACCAGCGGGTCCTTGATCGCGTGGCGGGGCGCTTCGAGCTCGGCCACGGGGTACGTGGCCGGAAGGTCGCGCCGGTAGAACAGCCACAGCACCACCAGGGTCGCGGCCAGCGAGACGAGGTTCACCGGCACCATCACGGCCGCGTATCGGCTGAAGGAGATGTCGAAGAAGTTCGCCGAGACGATGTTGACGAGGTTCGAGATGACCAACGGCAGGCTGGTCGAGTCCGCGACGAACCCGCAGGCGACGATGAAGGCCAGCGCCGCCGCCGGCTTGAAGTTCAGCCGGAGCAGGATGGCGAGCACGATGGGGGTGAGCAGCAGTGCCGCGCCGTCGTTGGCGAACACCGCCGCGATCGCGGCCCCCAGCAGGATTACCAGCGGGAACAGCAGCCGTCCCCGACCCCCACCCCAGCGGGCGATGTGCAGCGCCGCCCAGTGGAAGAAGCCGGCCTCGTCGAGCAGGAGCGAGATGATGATCAGGGCGACGAAGGTGAAGGTGGCGTCCCAGACGATGTGCCAGACCACCGGGATGTCCCCGGGGTGGATGACCCCGGTGGCGAGCGCGACCGCGGCCCCGATCAGGGCGCTCCATCCGATCCCGAACCCCTTCGGCTGCCAGATGACGAAGACGAGGGTGACCACGAAGATGGCGAGGGCGAGCATCGGGACCGTTTCTTGTTCTTGGTCTTTCAGGGCGGGTCAGGCGGTAGCGACGCGGCGCCCGTGCTCGTCGACGACGCGCTCGCCATCCTCCTTGACGAACTCGCCCTGTTGGGCGGGAAGGAGGTCGAGGACCGCCTCGGAGGGGCGGCACAGGGCAACACCCAGTGGGGTGACGACCAAGGGGCGGTTCAGCAGGATCGGATGCTCGCCGATGGCATCCAGAAGCTGATCGTCCGTCAGGCTCGGGTCCGAGAGGCCGAGCTCGCCGAAGGGCGTACCCTTCTCACGGAGCAGATCACGGACCTTCACGCCCGCCCGCTCGGCAAGCTGGCGCACCAGGGTCCGGTTTGGGGGCGTCTTCAGGTACTCGACCACGTGCGGCTCGATGCCGGCGTTGCGGATGAGGGCTAGGGTATTGCGGGACGTGCCGCAATCCGGGTTGTGGTAGATCACGACGTCCATCAGGCGGTCTCCGTGCAACAGGCGGCGAGGGCAGCGACAGCCGGGGCGCAGACCTCGGGGCGTCCCTGGCAGCAGTCGCGCATCAGGAACTGGATGAGCTCGGACAGGTCCGGGTAGGCGGCGCTGTAGATGATCGAGCGCCCCTCCCGCCGGGAGGTGACCAGCCCCGAATGGCTGAGCTCCTTGAGGTGGAACGACAGGTTGGTGCCGGACACGCCGACCGCCTCGGCCAGCATGCCGGCCGCCATGCCCTCCGGCCCGGCGGTGACGAGCTGGCGCACGATGCGCAGGCGATGCTCCTGGCCGAGGGCCGCGAAGGCCGCCACGGCTTGCCGTTCGTCCATCATGATGTCAATATCTCAACCATCGTTGAAACGTAGAGGAACGAAACGTCTTGGACAAGCCCCTGCAGCCCTTCGCCGATGGAATGCCGAACCTGAGCGAGGGGCATTTCGTGGTCCCGACGACCGACGCCCTGCACGTGAAGACACCGTTCACCCACGCCCCGCGCTTCCTGATCCTGTACGGATCGCTCCGTGAGCGCTCGTTCAGCCGCCTCCTCGCCTACGAGGCCGCGCGCCTGTTGGAGGCGATGGGCGGCGAGGTGCGGATCTACGACGCGCACGGCCTGCCGCTGCCCGACGACGCCACGGCCGATCACCCGAAGGTCCAGGAACTCCGAAACCTCTCGATCTGGTCGGAGGGCCACGTCTGGGTCAGCCCCGAGCGACACGGCGCCATGACCGGGGTCATCAAGAGCCAGATCGACTGGCTGCCGCTCTCGGAGGGTTCGGTGCGCCCGACGCAGGGGCGGACGCTCGCCGTGATGCAGGTCTCCGGCGGCTCGCAGTCGTTCAACGCGGTCAACAGCCTCCGCGTGCTCGGTCGCTGGATGCGGATGATCACCATCCCGAACCAGTCCTCGGTCCCGATGGCGTACAAGGAGTTCGACGACGCCGGCCGGATGAAGCCGGGTCCGCTCTACGACCGGGTGGTCGATGTCTGCGAGGAGCTGATGAAGTTCACGCTCCTCACGCGCGAGCGATCCGACTACCTCGTCGACCGGTATTCGGAACGCAAGGAGCGCGAGCCCGAAAGGCTCAAGGCCGTCGCCGTCGACATCGGGTTCGTGAAGCGACCCTCCTGATCTGCACGTCCACGCCGACCTCTTCTACGCCATCGCCTCGCCCGGTAGGATAGCGATCCCTATTTCAAGGGCTCCACGACCGTAAGCACAAGAGTCTGAGCGCTGGGGCACGTCGGCCGCCACGATGGCGACCACGGGGGCCGTCTCGTCGGGGCGCCGACGATCGCGACGTGGACGGATCCTTCGCCAACGTCGACGGCGGTCAGCTTCACTAGGCTCAGCTGGAGCTTCCGCATGCCGCCTCGGTCAGCGAGGGGGACCGGACGGAGTGGAGCGTCCCCGAGACGTAGACGAGGTCGCGGACGTCCGTGCCCGGCGCGTCGGCCTCGGCGATGGAGGCGATCGGCTCCGCAGTCAGGAGCAGAAATTTCGCTAGGCATCACGTCCTCCTTGGCCTTGCGCCGAACGAACCCCGCCCAGGTCCGGACGGTCCCGTGCGTCGCTGTCTCCAGCACCGCCACTTCGGAGAGGGTCGACGCGGTCAGGCGGCGAGCGAGGATGGCCAGGAGTGGGATGGTCACGACGCCGCCTTCAAGACGATCGCGTCGACGTCGGCGAAGGCGCCGTCGACCTCCGCGGTGGTGATGGCGCCGGCGCCGATGCCGGCGGCGACCTGGTTGTAGACCGCCAGACAGACGCCAATGTGCCTCCGGATCTGCAGGCTCAGCACCTTCAAGCGGTCGTTCGTGAGGGGCCGATCTACCCCGTCGGCGAACGTCCACGGGTCGCTGTCCTTCCGGGCGTCGAGCAGCGTCGCGGTGACCTCGCTTAGCGTGCGCGTCAGGGCCCGCTCGTTGACGGCGACCGCCCAGCCGTCCCACGTCGTGCCGCCCGCCTCGGCCGCTAGGTGCGCCTCGTATGCGTAGGCCAGGACAGCGGCCGCGTCGGGCGGAGCCGGAGCGTTCGGATCGAGCCAGTAGCCATCGGCCTGTTGGGCCTACCTGAGCCACAGCCAGGCGCCGACCGCGTCGCAGATGACGTCGAGGGAGAGACTAACCATGTGAGATAGCGTGGACCGGGGGCGTTAAGGGGGTGAACGTCACGTGGGGCCCTGAAACATAACACCCCCCGACCCCGGGGGCCGGAGGGTGCGCTCAGGATGTGGTGCATCGCGAGGACGACGGATACGTCGACAGCCTAGAATATACCCCACCGAACAGCATCGGACAAGCAAAAAGAGGGCGAATAACGACGGTCTAGCAAGGGGTAAGCGGCGGTTCTAGACTTGGAACAACGGCGGTCCAGTAGGGGGTAGAGCCATTCCTACGACCCCCCCTGAGCGTCGACGGCCAGCCACATCCAGGGAGGGCGGCGCAGAACGTCACGGTAGTGAGCTACACCAGGGAACGGGGCGGGCGGCAGCGACGGGGAAGGTAGCAGGGGGACGACGGCGGGATGACGACCCGCGGGGAACCAGGAGGCCCGGGCCCAAGGGGACAACGGGGGCCCAGGGGCCCATATGTGGAACCAATCACCCGATTATCGTTGAGGGAGAACGGGTTACAGCGCCGAGAACGCCCGTCAGGATTTCGTCCATCTTGGCCTCCATCCACGGGCCCTTGGAGGCCGGTACGATGAAGCTATCGTGGACGGGCAGGCAGGGGATGGACGCCTTCTCGCAGGCCTTGAGGACATCCACCGCCATGGCGCTGTCTACGGCCATGCAGCGGATCCCACGGTCTGCAGCGATGTCTGCGGCGATGGGGGTGTTCCGCGCCACGACGGCCTTGAGCAGGCCGCGGGTGTAGTCCCAGCCGTGCTCCCAGTCGTCCTTGTCCATAATGGCCGCCGCTGCCGCGTTCATGGTCTTCGCGTTCAAGGCGACGTTGAGGGCGAGCTTGCCCTCGTCACGGGGGAATGTTCCCGTGACGTAGGGATCGTGGCGCAAGACGTGACCACGGGCTGCGTAGAGGATCCGCGGATGGAGGGTGGCGAAGTCCGGCTCGAAGGCCGCCTCGCCGTTGATGAGGAGCTCCCGGCGGCGTCCCTTGGGGAGGTTCTGCCACCATCCGTAGAGCCGGCCGTGGCGGTCCCAACGGCCACGGCCGAACACGCGGTAAACCTCGGGGCTCGGGGTCGGGACGACGCTGGCCCACGTCCCCTTCTCCTTGCGGTCGTTGCGGGCCCGGACAACGCGCGTGGCGTGCTCCCACCCGTCGCCCGTCGGCATCGTGACCGAGACGTTGCCGAGGTAGGCATTGATGCGGTCGAGCTCGGCCTCCAGGCGTCGCGTCTGACGTGTCGGGTCGTAGCCGATGACGTCGCCGGCCTCGTCCTTGAGGATGAGGCGGCAGCGGCGCGTCTCGTACTCGAAGGGCGCGTCGCGGAAGGCGTGGACGAGGTCGGGGGTCGCACGCAGGCGGCTCTGCATCCCGGTGGAGAGGTGGTCGCCAGGGCGGGCCCGGACCTCCTCGATCAGCCCGAGCTCGACGAGTTCAGCCACGGCGGCGAGCACGCGGTCGTAGGTGTAGGGCAGGCCCATGTACCGCGATTGACCGGCGTAGAACGCCTTGCGGCGCGAGTAGCTGACCCAGCGATCCTCGCCGGGCGCCATGTCGGCCGCGATGCACGCGGCCGCGAGGACGCTGCGCCTGGCGACGTCCTGCCTGCGATCGGGGATGTCGGGGATGCCGGCGGCCGAGAGGATGTTCTCCGGGATGCGCCAGTGGAAATCGAGGGCGCGGTCGCGCGCCTGTGCCGTGTTGAGCATGTCGTATCCATCGACACGTCAGGCACCACACCGCCGTGTCGGGACCGATGATCCGCTCGAAATTAGCCTTAGTCTATGGGTCTGTGCTTTGGAGATCCACTGATATACTTCGCGAGACCAGTAGTTCTACCGCCCCGACGGGGTGCATGATCTCACGGGGGTAAAGCATCGATTTCAGCCTCGCCCACGGCCTAACTTCGAGGCACCGGAGGATTCAGCCAACGAGCCCCGTGGACGGCTCCACGGGGCTCTAATGCGGTCGAAAATTTATTTGTGCTCGCATGCGGCCGTCGCCTGATGCCGTGAGGACATATCGAATCCGCGAACAGCTTGGTGAGCTGGTGGCTCGAACTCCTAACCCGATCGGGGTCTACCCGATGACCTCGCGGCGGCCCTGGAGCGGGCCCTGTCGGCCGTGAAGCACATCGACGCCGGTAGGATCGGAGCCGAGGCGTGATGCCCAGTGACCAGGCGTTCCTACTCACCTTCGCAGGCCTGCTGCGAGTCGGCATCCTCGCCGACCCTGTCCCGACCTACCGGGCATGCCGATCGGCTTGCGCCGCCCTTGGGGACGCATCCGTGCCCGTTGACTACACCTGACCGATTCGCGCGGTCCGCTTAGTCCACGAGGAGGATTGGGAGAGTCGGCTGAGGCCCACCCCAACCGCGGCCGCCGTGCGGGCCACGCTGGCGAGCGAGGGCGTGGAGAGCGTCCTGGCACGGTGGGGCGGGCGCTACCGAGGCAAACTCATCGCGGCAGCGAACCGCGCCGCGCGCAGGTCACCGCCCGCCAGACATTCCCTTACGTGTCCGGGATCGGGGGCACGTCCGGAGGCGTCGCCTGCGTGTAGGTGACGGTCTGCACCGTGTAGTCGGGCGTGCCTGAGAAGCTGATGCCCAAGCCGGCGTAAAACCCCATCACGGAGTGGAGCGCGCTCAGGGACGACTTCCTCATCTCGACGGCGACCATGGTCCTCTGGGACAGGCCGACGCGTCGGGAAATTTCGTCCTGCGTCAGGCCGACGAGGGTCCGCGCGGCGCGCAGCTGCATTGGGGAGGGATACACGACGAGGCACTCCGAGCCGGATTCGATGGAAGGCCATTATCACCAAAGCGCCCGAAACGTGCAATGACGGCACATCGACTCGCGTTCTCAGAAGAAGGTGATATCCTCCGATTCGTGCCGACATCGCCGGATCCACTGGCGAAAAAAATGGCCCCGGAAGCGCGCGAACGCCGCCGAGGCCTGGTCAGCCACAGGAGCATCCCCGTGACCGAACCGTGCACCCACCTTACCACCACGACCGCCCCGAACGGTAGCCTCGCCGCGTCCCTCGCCCAGGGAATTTCGCAGTACGCCGAGCGCTTCGAGGAGGCCTCGGTCCTTGAGATCGCGGCGGCCATGAGCGTCGAGGATCCCCACGCGGCGCGGTCGTTCCTCCTGGAGCGCACTGCCGAGCCGGCGTTCCCGATGCTGCGCAGGAGCGTCCTCGGTACGATCGAGCTCCGGATCGAGGCCGCCAAAGCCGCTGCGCGTGACCGCCTCCTCCTGGTGACCGGCGACGACGCGCCGGGCGGGAAGAACGACAAGGCGCGCGAGGCGATCTTCCGCCGGGACCCGGGCGCATTTCTGCCGGGCGCCGAGGTCAGCAAAGTCCGCCCGTTCGCCCGGGCCTTCTGGCACGTCCTGATCGACGGGAAGGACGTGCCCTGCGTCTACGTCTGCCGGGCCGCCGTCGTGAGCGACCTGCACGACATGGTCGAATGCCTGGCCGAGAACAGACAGTACGAGCGGGGCATCGTCATCGGTGCGCCCGAGACCGCACGGGACATCGCCGGCCTACTGCCCCCGAACATCGCCTTCGTGGCCGTACCCCTCGCCACCGACGGGAGGCGCGCGTGAACGCCATCGTCCGCATCCCGGCCGCGCCGGCGATCTCGATCTTCCGCTTCGACAACCACGACATCCGCGTCGTGGAGATCGACGGGCAGCCCTGGTTCGTCGGCGCCGACGTCTGCAAGGCCGCCCGCCTCTCGAACCCGTCCGTCTCGCTCAAGGCGCTCGACGAGGACGAGAGGGCTAAGATCTTCTTAGGGCATCCCCAGGGCGAGGTCCTGGTCATCACCGAGGGCGGTCTCTACACCCTGCTGATGCGCAGCCAGCGTGCCCTCGTGAAGGGCGCGACGGCATGGCGGTTCCGTCGGTGGGCGATGAACGAGGTCCTCCCCGAGATCCGGCGGACCGGTTCCTACGCCGTGGCACCCGCCCCGACGCCGGTCGCGATCCCCGAGGACCTCGACGAGAACAGGGTGCTGAGGAGGATGCTCCTGGCCCGGATGGATCGGGAGGACGCCCTCGTCGAGCGCCTCGTCATCACAGACCAGGAGCTCATCGACACCTCTCGCCAGCTCACCGCCTCGCAGCGGCAGGTACAGCGGGCCCTGCCGGCGGTGGAGTGCGTCGAGCGGTTCACCGAGAGCGAGGATCTCTACAGCCTCCAGGCCGGTGGCAAGGCCCTCGGGCAAAAGCCGAACAAGTTCATCGCTTGGCTGAAGGAGCGCGGCGACCTGTTGGATCTGAACAGGTCGAACCTCCCCCGGCAGGACCTCATCGACCGTGCCCCGTTCCGCGTCCGGATCGAGGAGTACGGCGGCAAGCCCCGTGCGACGCCAAAGATGACGTCGAAGGGCATCCTCCACTACGGACGCGAGCTCTGCGTCTCCGTCGACTGGCGGGCCGCACGGGAGCCCGACCTGTTCGACTGACACCCCTCAGACTCTGAGTGGTGACGAGGGGCCCGGGTGACCGGGCCCCTTTTTCGTGACTGAAATCTGGTGCAGCGAAATGGGAGCGAAGGCCGGTTCGGTATCATTGGCAACCCGGCCCGGGCACGCCTGCGCACGGTTTCGGCACGCTCTCAGCATATTTTCGCGCGTTTCAGTCCGCGCGATCGGCGTTACACCGCGAGCGAAATCCGGCCTCGCTCGTGGAGCGCGCTGCAGCACCCCCCGATCCAGGCGCTCGGTGGCCTACGGGCACGGCCCCCCGGACGGCCGCCGCCGGTACCGGACGCCGTCGTGCAGCAGCACGCCGCTGGGCAGGAGGCTGAGCTCCGCCTCGTAGGGGAACGGCCGGCCCCCGTTGCCGTAGCACCGGGAGGCCGTCACCCGGCCGCCTGAGATCCTCGCCCCGTGGCACTCCATCAGATCGATGCCGACCTCGCCGGGGGCGGGCCCGACGACGATGGCGGGGACGTCGGCCCCCTCGGGGCAGTAGAGGCCCGGGGCGGGCTGGTAGGGGTCCGCCCCGGCCGGGCCAGCGAGCAGGGCGAGGATGGCGAGCGCACGCATGTCAGATCTCCAGGACTAGGGACGGGTCGAAGGCGGGGTTCTCGCCCCGGCGGCCGCGCGGGTTCGCGAGGATGCGGGTCCCACCGATCCGGTAGTCGGCGGACCGGTGGATGTGCCCGTGGATCCAGAGATCCGGGGCGTGCTCCCCTTCGAGGACGCGGCTGCAGTCCGAGGCGTACGCGGCATCGATCGCCTGCAACGGACCCTGCCTGCCCAGCGACGCGGGATGCGGCGCATGGTGCGTGACGACGACGGTCGGGCCCGCGTGCGGCTCGGCTAGGGCGCGCTCGATCCGGCCGAGCTGGGCAACGTGCGCGGCCGCGGCCATCGGTGGCCGGAAAGCGTTCGTCTCGCCCGACGGGAGCCGCGTCCGGATCTGCCGATGATCCCGCATTCCGCCGACGCGGTCCCCGCACGTTGACTGCGCCAACACGCGGAACGGTTCGCCGAGGAGCTCATAGTCCGTCCAGAGCGTGGCCCCGACGAACCGCACGCCCTCGATGTCGAGGGTCTCCCCGACGGCGAGGATGTGAATGCCGGCGGCGGCCGCGGCCTCGCGCCCGCGTTCGAGTTCGCTCTGCCACCTCGACGCGTAGAAGTCGTGGTTCCCGGGGACGTAGATGACGCGCCGCACGAAGGGCACGACGCACGCCGCGAGCCAGGGGATGGACCTCCGCGTCAGGCCGTCGGCGACGTCGCCGGCGATGATCGCCACGTCGCACGGCGGGACGGCCGGGCCCTCCCAGCAGTCGGCGTCGTCGTGCACGTCACTGAAAATCCAGGCTCTCAGCATCCCACCCTCCCACGCACCACGCCGACCCGTCGGCCTCGAACCACACCTGCGCCGCCCGGGTGACCAGGAGGCCGTTCGTCCTAAATCCGGGACACCAGAGCCCGTACCGAAGCCGCTGCGCCGAGGGCGGCCGGTCCCCCTCGGCCACCGTGCCGGTCGCCCACGCGTGGACGTCCCGGGCCCCCGTCCGGAGGCACCGCAGCCTGCCCGCCTCCGACGCCCGGAGGACGACGTCGGCAAGCACGATCGCCGGCACGTGGCCGACGACCCGGCCGCCGACGCGCACGGACCAGAGCCGGCGCGTCAGGTTGCGGTAGACGTCACTTCTTCCCGGCGGCATGGGCGTCGCAGCAGGCCTTCGACCAGCCTCCGTGCCGGATCCGACCAGGCGCTCCGCACGTCTCGCAGATGAAGGCCGACAGGTGCTCTACGCAGTCAACTATAGTGTTGACTTCATTGCGCATCGCCTTCCTAGTCTTGCCTTCGATGGAGTAATACCATCGCGCTTGCGCAAACTTTTCCTTGGTCTGCGTCGTGCGGAATCCCGTCGCGCCGGCCTCGGAGATCAGGCTCGCGCCCGCTTCCCATAGCCACCGCCACCCGCCACCCGAGTACGGCCCGCCGTCCTCGAACGTCCTCGGGTGGCGCGCCCGCAGGGTGGCGTCCCAGTCGTCCGGGACGACGGCGCGGCCGGTCTGCCAGCGCAGGGCGAGGGTGCGCGCCAGGACGCGGAGGACGTCCTGCGCGGGGGGCGGCGCCACTGTCCTGCCGTTGTCCTGCCGGGGGAGCACGCTGCCGCCCGTCCACGTCACGAGGGGACCGTGCGGGGACGGGCTGACGCCGGTGGGTACAACGTCGACGTGCCCGGGATGCCGGCACACGGCGTCGTCGGCTATGACGCGGAATTCGTCGATGAGCATGGGGGTCTCCTGTCAGGATGCGGGGTGGGCAGAGGGGGGCCGCGCGCGGATTTCACGCCCTGTCTCCGCGCGTGCCCGGCAGGGCGTCGACGAGGCGGACGACGCCCTGGACGAGGCGGTCGACGTCGCAGGGCCCGAGGCGGCCGAGGGCCTGCGCCCGCCGCGCCAGGTGGAGTACAGACAGGCCTGAGAACTCGGCCTCCAAGCGGAGGTCGCTCGTCTCCCGGCGGGCGCGCAGGGAGAGGATCGCCTCGTCGAGGGAGGCGGCCGGGGCGGCATTCGGGCGTGCGTCGGACATGGAGGGTCTCCTTCAGTGATGAGGTGTCAGTGGCGACGGGCGAGGGTCTCGCGGCCGTCGAGAAGCGTCGTCACGGCGCGGCGGAGCGGGCGCAGGCTGCCCCCCTTCCACACGCGCGCCAGCAGATGCAGCTCGTCGCCGTCGAGGTCGGGGAGCCAGCCGGCGTCGAGGCCACGCTCGTCGCGGAGCTCGGCGACGAGGTTGGCCGCCGCGACGGGCAGGTCCTCGGCCTTGGGAAGGCCGACGTGCACGACGCGGAAGCGGTCCAGGAGGGGGCCGGGGACGGCTCCCGTCCCGTTGGCCGTCGCCAGGAACTGGGTGCCGCTCAGATCGGCGTTCGTTTCCAGATAGACCTCGTGGAAGGCGCGGCTCCCTACCGGCTCCAGCAGGGCGATCAGGGAGTCCGTGAGGCGCCCGTTCTCCGACCTCGTACCCGCCTTCTCGATCTCGTCGATGATGATTACGGGGTTGGCGACGCGGAGCCGCTGGATCGTCTGCAACGGGACGCTTGCGCGCCCCGTGCTCCACTGGCGCGAGGTTCCTCCGAACGCGGCGTCGGCGACGCCGGCGGCGTTGTAGAGGACGCACGGGATCCCGGCCGCCTCGCAGAACACCTGCAGGTAGCTCGTCTTCCCACTGCCCGGCGGCGACACCGCGAGAGTGTTCCGCAGCCGGGCTACACCCCCGTTGGCGAGGTCCCGCAGCAGCAGCGCGGTGAGGTCCGTGAACCACGGGAACCGCGCGTCGAGCAGCTTGCCGACGGCCACGACATCGACGCCATGGACGAGCGGCAGGGCCTCCCCGGCGAGCGTGTTGAACTCCGCGCGCGGCGTGGACCCCCGCGACGTCCGCGATGAGCCCGTGGTCTCGGAACCGGGTAGGTGGTCCAAGGCCCCCTTGGCTAGGACGACGAGCGTCGGGGTGGCGCGCGCCGCCCGGTCCCTCCAGCCTCCGTCGCCGAGGGGCCAGTCCAGCTGCGCCAGCGCGGCGAGGCCGTCCGCCTGCGCGTCGACCCAGTCCTTGGCGGTGCCGCCGGCGCCACCGCGGGCGAGGTCCTCCTCGATGCCGATCTGCCGGTGCGCCGCCGCGATGATCGCGAGCGTCTCGGCGAATCGGGCCACGTGGTTGTCGTACGGCGCCAGGCTGCTGGCCAGGTCCTCGGAAACGTACCCCGCCTCGTCCAGCTCCTCCGTGGCATCGCCGCAGTATCGAAGGGCGTTCCGCAGGGCGAGCCAAGCGGCGGCGTGATGCCCGTTGGAGGCCGACGCCAGCGCCAGGCGCAAGCAGATCGAGCTGCAGCACGCCGCCGCCTTGGCGGACCCCAGCGCCGCCTGTGCGAAAAGCAGGTCATCCGCCAGCAGCGCCGCGGCGTTCCGGCCCGCGTCCGACGTGGTCTCCGCGTTGGCGTGCCCGCGCAGCGCCGCCTCCACCTTCTGCAGGGAGGCGATGCTGACGTCCCGCCGGGTCTGCCCGAGCTGCCGGACTAGCGCGGCCGGGAGCCGGGGCTCCTCGCCGAGGAACCGGGCGAGAGCCAGGCCGGCGTCGACGCGGGCGTCGTACCGCACGTGCTCGCCGCCGAACGCCTTCGCACGCGGCCCGATGGGAGCCTCGGGCTGGCGGGGCCCCGTCAGGGCGGTGGAGTCGAGGAGCGTGGCACGGGCGGCCTGGACGGCAGCGGCGCGCGCCCGAGAGGCGTCGTCGGTCATGGGGATCTCGCTGGAACGGGAGTGCACGCGGGGCGCGCCGAGCAGGGCTCAGGCGGTCAGGCAGGGCATCCGTTTCGAGCGAGGGCAGATCATCGACGTCATCTCCGGTGTGACGCCGTTATGCGCCAAGCCGGCTCAGGGTGCAAGTTATGTGCAGCCGTTGCGGACCGAGTCGCGTTCCTAGGGTTAACCAAGCCCTAGCGCCGCCTTCAGCGCCGGGCTGCTATCGGCCTCCTCGTCCTGCGCGATGAGGTCGTCGAGGCTGGGCCGGCCCTGGTTGTACGTCGACAGCCGCAGGTCCAGCCCAAGCACATGGAGGCATCGCATCACGCGGTGCATCGATGGCTCCATGCTGTCACCGCGCTCGAAGCGGGACACCCACTCGACGCTGACGCCGGCCTTGGCCGCAAGGGCCCGCTGCGAGAGCCGGCGGTGGCGCCGCGCAAGGGCGAGGGACTCGCCAAGGTCGAAGATGCTCATGCCCTGAGCGTACCTGATCGGCATGCAAGGAACCCCCTGCGACTCAGCCGGCTGCGCGAATTTTCGGACGCCGTCCAGTGGAAATCTTCGATCCGTGGCAGACTCCCATTTGCACGGATTCGATGGGGGAAATGGGATGGCGCAGGTCAAGGAGCTGGGTGGCGAGGCGCCCAAGCGCCACGTCGCGATTGAGGACGACATCGCCGCGGTGCGGGCCGCCCTGCGCGAGGCCGAGGCCTGCACGGACCCCGACGACATCGACGGGATGACGCTCGTCCGGGCGCTCCGGGACAGCCTCGACGGCCTGCTCGCCGAGCAGCGCCGGGCGGCCGAGGCCAAGGCACGGAGGCCGGCATGACCAAGTCTGAGCGCGGCATCCGCCGACAGCTCCGGCGTTCAGGCCTGCCGGCACACGCCATCCCGCGGGCAGCCAGGCGCTTGGCGGCTCAAGCCGACTGCGACGCCTCGGCCGGTACGCTGGAGGCGCTGATCTCCCGCCGGACATGGCGGGAGGGAGATCCTGCGGCTGCGCATGCGGCCAGGTAGGGGGCGGCCATGGGGGCGGAATTCGCCCTCGGGATGCTCGACGCCGGCCGTTGGATCAGCGCCGGGCTGGGCCGTCTCCAGGCTCACGTGAACGGACGGAAGTCCTGAGCCATGCGCATCTACACCGAGACGCCCTTCCGCCTGGCGCCACCCCGGATGGCCGTGGTCCACCCTGAGATAGGGACCGCCTCCTCGCTGCTGGAGGCCCAGCGTGGGGCGTACGATCGCGACGTCGCTCTCATGCGGCACGGCATGCCACGGGAGCTCCTCCCGAACTTCTGGCGCCAGGTCCTGGAGAACCTGGCGACGAAGGAGGCCCGCACCGAGGCGATGCGCCCCTCGATCGGCAAGCCCCTGTCCCGACGCGCCCGGCGTCGCAACCGGGGACGCGTCCGGGTCGCGAAGAACGCCCTGATGCGGAGGTTCACCCCGTCGATGGAGTGGTCCTGGAATAAGAGGGACGCGGCATGACCGAGACAACGACCACCGAGGCAAAGATCGCCGCCGCTCGGGACGCCGTCGACAAGGCGGCCGCCCTGCTGCTCAACCAGGCTGAGGGCCTCGCCATGCTGGCGATGATGGCCCGTCACGCCGAGCGCCCGATGCCCCAGGCGATCGTCCTCAGGATTGTGGGAACGCGATGATCCGGAACTGGCCGGCCGAGCAGGCCTTCTGGTGGAGCGCCGTCGCCGCCGCCACGTTCGCCGGCCACCACGAGGCATTCCGACAGGCTCGCGACGATATGTGGCCGACCCGGCGGGAGGTCGTCCTGCGCGAGGCGGTCGAGGAACTGGTGGGACCGAACGGAGGACCCCCGCCCCCACTCTCGGCGATACCGGAGAAGGTTGGCGGTGTCCGCTTCGCGAGGCGCGTGCACGCGCAGGCCTGGCGGTCGCACCTCGCGGCCAACGCATCGCGGCTGACGCTGGTGAAGGTCACCCCGTGAGGCAGTCCACGATCGACGAGCTCGCCCGGGGGGCAACCCGGACGGTCGAGTGCATCATCGCCGCGGATCCCGGGGACGGCCCGGCCGAGCGGGAGTCCCGGATCCGGGACGCGCTCGCCCGGTGGATCGGGCACACCGTGGAGCGGGAGGCCCGCAACGACCGGCGCCGCGTGGGACGCAGGCAGGCCTAAGGACGGGAACCCTGGACGGGGCGTCGCCAGCCCGCGAGAGTGCCTCAACCTCGGGGGGCAGATGGCGAGACAGGACAAGCGCGCGCGGCTGAAATCGATCGTTACGGACGGGACGATGGCGATCCCGGAGGTCGAGGGAGAGTGGCACCACGACCCCTATCGAACCCTCTGGGTCGAGGTCTCGAACCTCAAGATGGGACAGGCCGTCTCCACGGACTACGGGACCATCAGCCGAACACCTCAGATCTCCGGGATGGCCACGATCCGGAGGGACACCGTCCGGCTCGCGGGATGGGGCGACACCTGCCGGGTCTTGCCCGTGACGATCCGGCCCGCCATCCCCCAGGAGGACGGCAACGGCTACACCCCGTTCACCAGCGTGCTCGGCTTCATCGCCGGTGACTGGGAGTTCAAGAGCGAGGATGCCTGGTTCCTGGAGTGCTGGATCCCCGAGATGGACATGGCCGCGATGCTCGCGGCCTACCGCGCTGGCGAGATGCCGTCGTTCCACCTCGGCGTGAAGCTCGATCTCTGGATCATGAAGGGCGACGAGCACACGCCGCCCGGCTACGGGGTCACCTGGTATCTGGCTCCCCACGCGGACCACGCGAGCGAGAGCCCAGAGGTGGCCCGCGGCACGGTCCGCCATCTCAGCTGGAGCGATGCGCCGCAGCCGAAGGTCGACGAGGATGATGGGGTGCCGGAACAGGGGCCGCCGCCTCAGGCTCCCGCGGATCCCGCCCCCAACCTGGATGCCGCCAACCTCACCGCAGCGATCGACCGCCTGCGCTCCACCGTTCTGCAGGTCGGCCTCGGCATCGGGGTCGCACTGGTGGTCAGCTGGTTCGTCTGACTGAGGGCCGAAACGTCGCGTCCAGGGATCGACTCCCGCACCAATTTGTTCTTCATTCGTTCTCATATGCGAATCAATGGAGGTCCTCGTGGACGAGATGGAGCGGGCCTACATGGAGGCCGCCGACGGCGACGCGAGGGACGCCCTGAGGCGGGCGCCTGGTGACGCCCTGATCGAGATGGCCGAGCTCTCGGGGCAGGTCTCCCGCGGCTTCGTGCGGGCCCAGCGGCCGGCGGACCTGGCGAGGAAGCTGGGTCCGGAGCGCCGGGCCCGGGAGGCCGCCCGCTCCGCCGGCTGACGGGCGGTTAACGGCTCGCCCGCATCATGCGGACATGCCCGACGCCAAACCCGAACCCATCATCGAGACCTTCACCCGGGTCGACGCTCCCCCCGGCGAGATCGTGTTCACGCCCCTGCCGGTTGGCGAGCTCGCCGGGCACGCGCTGTTCCTGGCGTCCCAGCTGTCGAACGTGAACCGGAAGCGCGTGGCCAAGGAGGCCTGCGCGGCCTGGGTCGCAACGTCGGATTGGTTCAGGCGGCAGACGCCGGACGCCCTCGTGGTGTGGTTCAAGCCCGGCCCCCCCGGGTACGACGGCGTGTACCTGACGCCCGAGAAGGGGGCCAAGAAGCTCAAGCCCGCCCCAGCCGTCATCCTGCTGCGCGACGGGGCCTACCGTCTCCTCGACAAGCGGGAGATCGCGGCCGCGGTCGGGCCGCTGCTGGAAGCCCAACCCGAGATCCTCGCGCCGCCGGATCCGGAGGACCTTGAGGATCTCGGCAGGCTCGCCCCCTGACGCAGGATTTAGCCGCCCGCGGGAATCCGGGTGGCCGGCGCCGAAATCCCTCGATCGGCTGAAAACCGTCCATGTGCGACAGCGCACACGAGGTCGGAAATTCCTGGCTTGGGACTGTCCATGGCGCGTGAGAGCGTCGGCCTGCGACCGAATGGCCGGCCCCGTTTCAATCGGGACCGCCGATCGCCTTCCACCCTGCCGGGCCCATCCCGAGCGGAGTTTTAGCCCGTTTCGGGACCAATTACGGGACCACACCCCCAGGAACGCAAAAGGCCACCCGAAGGTGGCCTCTGCTAACGCGCTGTAATCGCGTCCAAATCTGTCCGAGTGAATTGGAGCGGGCGAAGGGATTCGAACCCTCGACCCCAACCTTGGCAAGGTTGTGCTCTACCCCTGAGCTACACCCGCTCACTAGTGCCGCGCCGCCTGGACTTTCGTGCCGGCGGCCCCGACGGCGCTTTCTAAACACCATTCCGACGGGCGACGCAAGCGTCTCTTTGCCCGCTCACGACGATTCACCAATGCGGGTCCGCAGGGAGGTTGCGCCGCACCTCGTCGAGGCGGGCGCGGGTGGCGCGAGTCGTCCCCTCCGGAAGCGCTTCGACCGGGAAGAACGCGCAGGCGGCGATCTCCCGGTCGGGTGCCTTCGGCCGCAGCACCGTGAAGGCCGGCAGGACGAACAGCGCCACGTGATCGCGGGGCGCGGCGGCGACGTTCCGGTACAGGCCGACGAGGCGGGGCGGCGCATCCGGGACGATCTCCGATTCCTCACGGAATTCGCGAATCATCGCCTCGGCCGCACTCTCCCCGCGTTCGACGCCGCCGCCCGGCAGGTGCCATCCGCTGACATAGGTGTGGCGCACCAGGGCCACGCGGCCCTGCGGATCGATGGCGATTCCGCGGACGCCGAGCGTCATGCCCCGCGTGGCGAACGCCCCGAGGTGAAACAGGCGCCGCAGCAGCCAACGATCGAGGAGCATGACGGTCCGCGGCTGCCGGATCAGATGACGTCGAGGGTGATCGCGCCGAGACCGGCGATCGAGGCCACCATGCGCTGGCCGCGCTCGACCGGACCGACGCCCGACGGCGTGCCGGTGAAGATCAGGTCCCCCGGCTGCAGCGCGAAGTAGCCCGACAGGTAGGCGATCTGCTCCGCCAACGACCAGATCATATCGCCGAGGTCGCCCGTCTGGCGCGTCTGGCCATCCACCGACAGCGTGATCTCACCCCGCGCCGGGTGGCCTATCAGCGAGACCGGGTGCAGGGCGCCGATCGGGCCCGAGCCATCCGCCGCCTTGGCGGTGTCCCAGGGCCGCGACAGCCGCTTGGCCTCGTCCTGAACGTCGCGTCGGGTCATGTCGAGACCGATCGCGTAGCCGTAAACGTGATCGAGGGCGTCCTCGACGGGGAGATCGGTGCCGCCGCCGGCGAGCGCGGCCACCAGTTCGACCTCGAAATGGTAGTTGCTGGTCTTGGACGGATAGGGGTGCGGGGTCGGTTCGGAGCCCACGATCTGAAGCGCGTCGGCGGGCTTCATGAAGAAGAATGGCGGCTCGCGATCCGGATCGGCCCCCATCTCCCGTGCATGGGCGGCGTAGTTGCGGCCGACGCAGTAGACCCGGCGGACGGGGAACAGATCGCTGCTGCCGACGATCGGGAGCGCGATGCGGGGCGGGTTCTGGATGACGGAGAGCATCTCTGCCTCTGCGGTGGAACGTCCGGGATCTGGCAAACCCTGCCCGCGATCGACGCGACCGTTGTAAGGTGCCTCCCGCCGCGCGCCAGACGGCCGCTTGCCGGTGACGCGCCTTGGTCTAAAAAAATCTTCGCGATGACACCCATGGCGACCAACCCCGATACCCTGCTCGCCGCGCTCCGCGACGGCCTCGGCGCGCGTCACGTGCTGACCGAGCCAGCGGATCTCGCCCCCTACCTGATCGAGACCCGGAAGCTGTTCACCGGCTCGGCCGTGGCGGTGCTGAAGCCGGGCTCCACCGATGAGGTGGCGTTCGCGGTGCGCGCCTGCACGCAGGCCGGCCTGCCGGTGGTGCCCCTCGGCGGTAATACCGGGCTCACCGGGGCAGGCGTCCCGCAGGGCGGGGTGGTCCTGTCGCTGGAGCGGATGACGCGGCTGCGCGCCATCGACCCGGTGGATGCCACCATCACCGTGGAGGCCGGGATGATCCTTCAGGAGGTTCAGGAGGCCGCCGATGCGGCCGGCATGCTGTTTCCGCTCTCCTACGCGTCACGGGGCTCAGCCCGGATCGGCGGCGGGATCAGCACCAATGCCGGCGGCATCGCGGTGCTGGCTTACGGGAATGCCCGCGATCTCGTCCTTGGGCTCGAGGTAGTCCTGGCCGACGGGCGGGTGTGGAACGGCCTCCGGGCGCTGCGCAAGGACAATGCCGGCTACGACCTCAAGCAGCTCTTCATCGGCTCTGAGGGGACGCTCGGCATCGTCACCGCGGCCGTGCTGAAGCTGTTCCCGAAGCCGCGCAGCACCAGCGTCGCCTTGGTGGGTTTGGACTCGGCACAGGCGGCCCTCGACCTGTTCGTGGCTCTGCGGACCCGGCTCGACCGGGATCTGACGGCCTTCGAGTACCTGCCGCCCTTCGCGCTGGAGATCGTCCTGCGGCATGTCCCGGGCACGGTCCCGCCGCTGGCCGGCGCGCACGGTGCCTACGCGCTGATCGAGGCCGCCTCGGCCCGGCCGGATGCCGACATGCAGGGTGCGCTGGAAGCCGCCCTGGGGGATGCGCTGGAGGCTGGGACGATCGCCGATGCGGTGGTCGGCGCGAGCGGCGCGCAGAACGACGCCCTCTGGCGGCTGCGCGAGGGAGTTCCCGAGGCCCAGACCCGCGAAGGTGCCTCGATCAAGCACGACGTGTCGGTTCCACTCTCCCGCCTGCCTCAATTCCTCGCGCGGGCCGGCGCGGCCTGCGTCGCCGAAATGCCGGGTCTGCGCCCCTGCGGCTTCGGCCATTTCGGAGACGGCAACATCCACTTCAACCTGTCGCAGCCCCCCGACATGCCGGCGGCGGACTTTCTGGCGCAATGGGGCCGGTTCAACAGGATCGTCCACGACATCGTCCACGATCTTGGCGGCTCGATCGCGGCCGAGCATGGGGTCGGCCTGATCAAGCGCGAGGAACTCGCGCATTACGGCGATCCGGCCGGGCTCGACCTGATGCGGCGGCTCAAGGATGCCCTCGATCCCGGGCACATGCTGAACCCCGGCAAGATCCTGGCGGACGTTGCCCCGGAACGCGCGCGAGCGCCCGGATCCAAGGCGTGAAAAATTGTGCGGCGCGCCATAATTCGGCGCCGAGGCCGGTGCAGGACAGACACGGGCTGCCACCATCCGCGGCGGCCGACTACCGCGTTAAGCGTCTGCTAACGCGGTGGCCAGACCTTCTCAAATGACGGCGCAGGCGTGTCGGTAGTAGCCCGGCATGGCAATTGCTCGGGAGCCTTCCTATCTCGCAACTGCGAGATCGAGCGACGAACCGTCAACGACAGGCTGGATCACGTCCTTTTGGAGATCGACGGAATGCCTACCTCACTGGCCCGCGTGCAGACCGCGGAAGCGAGCCGCTACCTTCAGCAGCTCTGCCGGCACTGGAGCCACAAGTTCAAGGTCGAGGCGACCCCGGAGCACGGCACCGTGCCGTTCGGCGAGGATCGCGTCTGCACCTTCGATGCCGAGCCCGACGCGCTGGTGATGCGCATCGACAGCGCAGATCCAGTCAACCTTACCCGGCTGGAGAACGTCGTAGCCGATCACTTGGCCCGCTTCGCCTTCCGCGAGAGCCTCGGCGACATCCGCTGGTCGCGCGCCGCCTGAGGGCGCGGGAGCTGTTCGATCGATCCCAGACGCTTGAGGGCGTGAGCGTGCGCCCTCAGCCGACACGCATCAGGCTGGCATTGCCACCGGCGGCGGCCGTATTGATCGCGGTCGACACTTCCTCGACGAGCCCGGCCACGCCGTAGAGATCCCCGTCCGCCAGCGCGCCCGGGGTACGGACTTGGACCGACAGGATCGCGCCGTCTCGGGCGGCAACTGCCGCGTTGATGACCAACGCGCCATCGGCGCCGCCCTCGAACAGAACCGCCTGGATATCGCCGGCGGCGTCGAGATCCGGCGCATGCGCGACCCGCGCCGCCACGTCGGACGGCAGGTCCCGCAGGAGGGCCCCGTGCCGCTCGCCCAGCACCACGACGGCGTGGTTGCCGCAGGCCAGGATCATCCCGATCTGGATCAGAAGCCCCGGTCCCGTCTCGGCGATCGCAGCGACGCGCCCGCGCGGTCGAAGGGCGTAGAGATTGCGCTCGCCGACCGGTCCCGCCAGCTCGATCTCCCTCTGAGCTGGATAGCATACCGTCGCCAAGCGCTCCGCCACCGGGCCGTACCCCTTCGCGATCAGCCAAGCGCGGTAGGCCGGCACCGGGAACGAGGCCGCCGCGAGCCCATCGTACGCCCCCTCGGGCGCTCGCCGGATCAGACGACCGAGGTAGAGCGGGCCGCCCGCCTTCGGGCCCGTGCCCGACAGGCCCGACCCGCCGAAGGGCTGCACGCCGACCACGGCGCCGATGATGTTGCGGTTCACGTACCGATTGCCGGCCCGGACGCGGTCGAGGACCCGGGCGATCGTCTGGTCGATGCGACTGTGCAGACCGAAGGTCAGGCCGTAGCCGGTGGCCCCGATCGCGGCCAGTAGGTCGTCGAGGTCCGCCCGCCTGTAGCGCAGCACGTGCAGCACCGGCCCGAAGACTTCGCGCTCGACATCCGCCACGCGGCCGATCTCGATCAGGGTGGGCGGCACGAAGGTCCCGCCTTCGGTTTCGAGCGGCAGGGCGAGCTGGTCGACGGCGAAACCGCGGGCCCGCATTGCCGCGAGGTGTCGGCCGATCCCCTCGGCCGCTTCGGGGGTGATGACCGGACCGACATCCGTGGACAGGTGGCGCGGATCACCCACCGCCAGCTCGCGCATCGCGCCCTTCAGCATCAGCAGGATACGGCCGGCGATCTCCTCCTGCAGACACAGGATCCGGAGGGCCGAGCAACGCTGGCCCGCAGAATCGAAGGCGGAAGCGATCACGTCCGCGACCACCTGCTCGGCCAGGGCGGAAGAGTCCACCACCATAGCGTTCTGGCCGCCGGTCTCGGCGATGAAGGGCACGGGCTCGCCGTGCCGGTTCAATCGCCCGGCGAGGCAGCGCTGGATCGTCTTGGCGACTGCCGTCGAGCCCGTGAATATCACGCCCCGAACCCGCGCGTCCGCGACCAAAGCGGCGCCGACCGTACCGTCCCCCGGCAGGATCTGCAGCACGTCCTGCGGAATGCCCGCGTCGTGCAGCACTCGCACCGCCTCGGCGGCGGTGAGCGGCGTCTCCTCGGCGGACTTGGCCAGGACCGTGTTGCCCGCCGCCAGGGCGGCCGCCACCTGCCCGACGAAGATCGCGAGCGGGAAATTCCACGGCGCGATGCAGGCCACCGGCCCGAGCGGTTCGTATCTCCACTGGAGCGTCCGTTCGGCCTCGGCCGCGTAGTAGCGCAGGAAGTCCACGGCCTCGCGGATCTCCGCGCCCCCGTTGCCGAAGGATTTGCCCGCCTCCCGCACGATGAGCCCGATGAGCGCCGGCATCCGCGCCTCGAACACGTCGGCGGCCCGGCGCAGGCTAGCGGCCCGCTCGGCGGCGGACGTCCCCGCCCAGGCCAGCGCGGCGGATTCCGCGCGGGCGAGCGCCCGATCGATGTCCACAGCCGTCGCCGCTCGATAGAAGCCGACGATGTCCCGGTGATCGGCCGGGTTGCGCACGGGGGTTTCAGCCGCGCCGCCCCCCGGCGGCTCGGCTTTCCACGCTGTCCGGCCGCTTGCCGTCAGCGCATCCGCAAGCTGCCGGAGCGCTGCCTCGTCGGTGAGATCGAGGCCGGCGGCGTTGGCCCGTACGGGTCCGTAGAGATCGCGGGGCCGCGCGATCCGCGCGTGCGGCGTGCCCGGTGCCGGCATGGCCTCAACCAGGGTCACGGGATCGGCGATCAGGGTCTCGATCGGCACCGATTCATCGGCGACGCGATTCACGAACGAGGTGTTGGCCCCGTTTTCGAGAAGCCGGCGCACGAGATAGGCCAGCAGCGTCTCGTGCGTCCCCACGGGCGCGTAGATCCGGCAAGGGCGCCGCAGATCCGAGCCCGCCACGACGTCTTCGTAGAGCGGCTCGCCCATCCCGTGCAGGCATTGGAACTCGTACTGCCCGAGCCGGAAGTCGGGCCCCGCCATCTCCACGATGGCGGCGAGCGTCTGTGCATTGTGGGTCGCGAATTGCGGGAACACCGCATCGGGCGCATCCAGCAGCCGGCGTGCACAGGCGAGATACGACACGTCGGTGTGGACCTTGCGGGTGAAGACCGGGAAGTCGGAAAGCCCGTCGACCTGGGCGCGCTTGATCTCGCTGTCCCAGTAGGCGCCCTTGACCAGCCGCACCATCAGACGCCGCCGGCTGCGCCGGGCGAGATCGATCAGGACATCGATCACGAAGGGGCAGCGCTTGCCGTAGGCCTGGACCACGAAGCCGAGGCCGTCCCAGCCGGCAAGCTCCGGATCCAGGGCAAGCCGTTCCAGGATGTCCAGCGACAGGTCGAGCCGGTCGGCCTCCTCGGCGTCGATGTTGAGGCCGATGTCGAAGCCCTTGGCGAGGCGCGCCAGGCCCTGGACGCGCGGCACCAGCTCGGTCAGGACGCGCTCGCGCTGCGAACGGACATAGCGCGGATGGAGCGCCGACAGCTTGATCGAGATCCCCGGCCCGCGCAGCACGCCGCGCCCATCGGAGGCCGCGCCGATCGCCCGGATCGCGTCGTCGTAGGCGCCGAGATACCGCGCCGCATCCCCGGCGGTGACGGCGGCCTCGCCCAGCATGTCGTACGAGTAGGTGAAGCCCTTCGCTTCCATCGTGGTGGCGTTGCGCAGGGCCTCGGCGATCGACCGGCCGGTGACGAACTGCTCGCCCATCATCCGCACCGCGAGATCGACGCCTCCGCGGATCAGCGGCTCGCCGCCGCGGGCGATCAGGCGGGTCAGCGCGGCGGACAGCCCGGCCTCGTCCCGGGTGGCGACCAGCCGACCGGTGACCAGCAAGCCCCAGGTCGCCGCGTTGACGAAAGGCGACGGGCTGTGGCCGAGATGGGCCGCCCAATCGCCCGGCGCGATCTTGTCACGGATCAACGCGTCGCGGGTCGCGGCATCGGGGATGCGCAGCAGCGCCTCGGCGAGGCACATCAGCGCGACACCCTCCTCGCTCGACAGGGCATATTCGTGGATCAGGCCCTCAACCCCTCCGCGGCGACCGTGGCGGCGCAGAAATTCGACAAGCCGGCGCGCCAGGGCGGCCACACGAGCGGCCGCGTCGGCGGGGAGGCGCGCCTGTTCGAGGAGCGGCGCGACGCAGTCCGGCTCCGGGCGCCGGCAGGCCGCAACCACGGCCTGCCGCAAGGGCGACAGGCCGGGCAGGTCGGCGAAGGCACCGAACGGTTCGGTTGCGCCGTCGACGATGGGGGACGCGACCATGGATCATACCCCGACTGCAGCGGCTCGACCGCCCGAGGGACAGGCTACGCCGATCCCATCCGCCGTTTAAGCCCCGGCCAGTTCCGCCGATCAGACGTCACGGCGCGGCATGGGCGGCCTCGATCGCGTCCGTGAGGACAGGCTGGGCGCCCTCGCGACGCAGAACCGCGTTCGGGATGACGACCGTATCGGCGCAGGCTTGCGCGTAGTGGGGCAGATCATACTGGACGGCGAGGCCGCCGGCCTTGGCATCAGGCCACGCCATCATGGCCGGCGGATCGCCCATAGAGGTGTCCTGCACCACTGTTCGGCACGCGTCGTCGTCGCCGTCACGCTTCGCGGCGCCCGTCTTCGGACGGTAGCGTTCGAGATAGAGGGCGTGCAGCCGCTTGGAGGCGAGCGTGACCATCTTGGTCCCGTCCATGCCTTCGACGAGAGCGACTTTACCGGTCAGCGCCGGCGGAAGCAGCTTCGTCCAGTCGACCGGCACGCCGGTCGTCAGGTCGTACATGATCGCCATGAGTCCGGTGCTCGGATGCGCACCACCGCAGAACATGTCGTCGCTGATCTCGACGCTCAGGAAGCGCGGGCCACGCATCGGCGTGCGGATCGTCCGCGTCCAGGAGCTGTTCGCGCCACCATCGGCCTGACAGGACCGGGCCGCCTTGCGGACATTCCCGTCGAGGCGCTTCAGCGCGGCGTTGATCCGGCGCTCCGCGTCGTCGGCAGGCGCCGCGATCTGCGGCATGGCGGCGAGACATGGCTTCAGCTCCGGTTGGGCCGCCACAGTGACCAGCCGATCGGCCGCCCATGTCGGGTTGGCCACAAGGGCTAGAAGGGTGGCAGCACCAAGCTTGAGGCGAAGGATCTGGTTCATCGTCGCGTCGCTCCAGGGCGAATCGAGGCTTGTCCGGTCGCATTGGCTCCTCGCCGCGTCCCGGGCCAAGCGTCGGTGCTGCAAATCCAGGCCGCACGCGGCGCGCTTTCACACGCGCGGGCACGGTGGCAGAAGCCAGACCATGGGCACGATCCTCATCTACGGCGCCACCGGCTACACCGGCACGCTGCTCGCCGAACACGCGCTCGCGCGGGGCCTGCGGCCGATCCTGGCGGGGCGCGATCCAGACAAGCTGCGTCCGCTCGCCCGGCGGCTCGCCCTCGAATCGCGCGCCGCGCGCCTCGACGAGCCGGAGCGCCTTCGGGCGGCGCTCAACGGAGTCGCGGCGGCGATCCACGCTGCCGGCCCCTTCTCGAAGACGGCGCGGCCGATGGCCGAGGCCTGCCTCGCCGCGGGCGTGCACTATGTCGACATCACCGGCGAAATCTCGGTGCTGGAGGCGCTCGCGGCGCGGGACGCGGAGGCGAAGGCAGCCGGCATCGTGCTGTTGCCGGCCGCGGGGTTCGATGTCGTGCCGAGCGACTGCTTGGCGGCCCACGTGGCACGGCGTCTTCCCGGTGCGACGCACCTGCGGATCTCGATCGGCGGCTTCGGCGGGTTCAGCCAGGGCACCGCCCGGACCATGGTCGAGGGTATCGCCTGGGGTACGCGGGTGCGCCGGGACGGCCGCATCGTCGAGTTGCCGAGCCCGCCCCGAAGCAGCGCCGATTTCGGCCGCGGCCCGCGTCGGACCGTGGGGCTCGGCTGGGGCGACGTGTCGAGTGCGTGGTACTCGACACGCGTCCCCAATATCGACGTGTATTTCGAGGCCTTCCCCGCCATGGCGGCCGCCGCCGGCCTGCCGGCCGGTATCCGGCGGATCATTGCCGGAGAGACAGTGCAGCGGCTGATCAACCGCGGCATCGACCGGCTGCCCGCCGGGCCCTCCGAGACCGCGCGGAAGGCGGCGCGCAGCACCTTCCTGGCGGAGGCGTGGGACGGCGCCGGGCGAAGGGTAGCGAGCCGGATGGAGACGCCGGAGGGCTACACGCTGACGGCCGCGACGGCCCTGGAGGTGGCCCGCCGCCTCGCCTCGGGCGCGGTGCCGGCTGGCTTCCATACACCGGTGACGGCCTTCGGACCGGATTTCATCCTCAATTTCCTGGACGTGGTGCGGACGGACCTCTGATCCTCCAAGGAACACGACACAAGACCGGGAAACCCTGGGATGGGTTGTCGAATCCACCCCCTCATCGTGAGGTGCCGGAGCGCAGCGGAGGCCTCGAAGGAGGCCTCCAGAGATCGCGCGTGTTGTGGAACCCTCCTTCGAGGCCCGCTGACGCTGGCACCTCAGGATCAGGTGATTGGGTGGGATCGACCCGGCTTGGCGCTGTCGTTGACCGTGCTACTCCTCACACCGTGGCGCCGATCTGCCAGGGCGCGAATTCCGACGCTCCGAAATCGAACTGCTCACTCTTCGTCCGCTCGCCGCCCGCGACCTTGAGGATCAGCTCAAAAATCCGCCGTCCGGCCTGTTCGACACTCTCCTCCCCGTCGAGGATCGTGCCGCAATTGACGTCCATGTCCTCCTCGAGCCGCCGGTACATGGCCGAGTTGGTGGCGATCTTGATCGACGGGGCCGGCTTGCAGCCGAACACGCTGCCCCGGCCCGTGGTGAAGCACACGAGATTCGCCCCGCCCGCCACCTGCCCGGTCGCCGAGACCGGGTCGTAGCCCGGCGTGTCCATGAACACGAACCCCTTGGCGGTGACCGGATCGGCGTAGCGCAGCACGTCCACGAGGTTGGTGCTCCCGGCCTTGGCCATGGCGCCGAGGGACTTCTCAAGGATCGTAGTCAGTCCGCCGGCCTTGTTGCCGGGCGACGGGTTGGCGTCGATCTCCGAGCCCTCCTTGCGGGTGTATTCCTCCCACCAGCGCATCAGGTCCACCAGCTTCTGGCCAACCTCCGGGCTGACGGCGCGGCGGGTGAACAGGTGCTCGGCCCCGTAGGTCTCGGTCGTCTCCGACAGGATCACCGTGCCGCCGTTCTGCACCACGAGGTCGCTGGCGATCCCGAGCGCCGGATTGGCCGAGACGCCGGAATAGCCGTCCGACCCGCCGCATTGCAGGGCGACGATCAGTTCGCCTGCCGGCACCGACTCGCGGTGGACGACGTTGGCCTCGTCGAGAATCCCCTTCACGAAGTCGATGCCGGCCTCAACGGTCTTGCGGGTGCCGCCGAGGCTCTGGATGTTCATGCTGCGGATCCGGTCGCCCAGCCCCTGCTCCTCCAGGAAGGCACCGATCTGGTTCACCTCGCAGCCGAGCCCGATCATCACGATGTGCGAGAAATTGACGTGCCGGGCGTAGCCCGCGAGCGTCCGGCGCAGGAGCCGCAGCGGCTCGCCCATCGCCATGCCGCAGCCGGTCTTGTGGGTCAGCGCCACCACGCCGTCGACGTTCGGGTAGGCGGCCAGCGGGTCGAGCCCAAGGATCGGGTGGCGCCGGAACGCGTCGGCGATCAGATCGGCGACGTGGGCGCTGCAATTCACCGAGGTGAGGATGCCGACGTAGTTGCGGGTCGCGATCCGCCCGTCCGGACGGCGGATGCCCTGGAAGGTTGCGGGCGGCGCGACGAGCCAGGTCGGCTTCGTATCGACCCCGAACGCATAGTCGCGGGCGAACGCGCCCATCCCGAGATTGTGGACGTGGACGTGCCGCCCGGCCGCGATCTCCTCCTTGGCGAAGCCGATGATCTGGCCGTACTTCGTCACCGCCTCGCCGCTCCGGTGCGGGCGCACCGCGACCTTGTGGCCGGCCGGGATCCGCTCGGCGGCGGTGACACCCTCGGTGACCGGCGTGCCGGGTTCGATGGCGCCGCGGGCCACGACGACGCCGTCGTCCGGGCGCAGGGTGATGACGGGATAGGCAGGCATGGCTGTCTCCTGACGATGCGTCGCGTCGCTCATCGGGCCGCCTCCGGCCGGAGAGCCGGGGCGCGGGCCTCGCGCACCGGCAGCGGTGCGATCTCGCCGACCACGAACAGGTAGATGAAGGCGCCGAGCAGGCAGAACCCGCCGGCCACGATCAACGGTATGACGAACGAACCCTGCGTGACGGTCAGCATCACGCCGGTGAAGGTCGTGGTCACGATGCCGGCGACGTTCGAGGCGAAGTTCTGGATACCGCCGATCGAGGCCACGTGCGCCGGCGTCGGCGCCACGTCGCCGGGCAGCGCCCAGATCGAGGCCGCCGTGAAGGCGAGGCTGCCATAGGCCACCGCGAAGCACAGCAACGCCACGTAGACGTTGGGCGCGATGATCGAGAGCGTGATCACCGAGGACATCAGCATGCCGCCGACAAGGCAGGTCTTGCGCGCGGCCGTCAGGCTCCAGCCCCGGCGGTACAGCGCGTCGGAGGCGAAACCGCCGAGCCAGCCTGCCGGGATCGAGGCGAGCGCGGGCAGGCTGCCCAGCGTGCCGAGTTCGGCGAGCGAGAAGCCGCGAGCCTTCACGAGGTAGGTCGGGAACCACGTGATGAAAAAGTAGATCACGAAGTTCAGGCAGAAGAAGCCGGCCATCATCCCCCAGACCGTGCGGTAGCGGAACAGGGACAGCCACGGCACCTGTTCTTGCGCCTCCGCAGCATCCACGGATTTCGGCCGGTCCTGTGCGGCCCGTAGGCGGGCGAGTTCCTCCGGGGACACGGCGGGGTGGTTCTCGGGCTCGCGATAGAGCCACATCCAGAACACCGCCCAGACGAAGCCGAGCACGCCGGTGACGATGAAGGATTCGCGCCAGCCGAGCGTCGCGATCACCCAGGAGACCAGCGGGATCGCGAGCGCCGAGCCCACCCGCGAGCCGCTGTCGAAGATGCTGCTGGCAAAGCTCCGCTCGCCGCGGGGGAACCACGAGGCCGTGACCTTGGCGAAGGACGGATACGCCCCCGCCTCGCCGATGCCGAGCAGCATGCGCAGGCCGAGCAGGGACAGGAAGCCTCGGCCCGCCGCGGTCAGCGCCGTACAGGCCGACCACCAGACCACCGCCACGACCAGCGAGAGCCGCGCCCCGACCCGGTCGGCGACGTAGCCGAACGGCAATTGCATGATCGCGTAGGTCCAGAAGAAGCCCGACAGGATCAGGCCCATGTCGGTGGCGTCGAGCCCCAATTCCTTCGCCATGGAGGGGGCGGCGACCGCCAGATTGGCGCGATCGATGTAGTTGATCGCGTTGGCGGCCATGCAGAGGCCGATCATGAGCCAGCGCAGACGAGGCATCGTGTTCCTCCCGAAACGCGGGGATGGCGTCCCCGTTTGGCGCGGCGCCCCCGTTGTGGCCGGGGGTCGCCGCAGAGAACGTCGCCGGTCGCCCGATCAGGCGCGGTAGGCATCTCCGTCGAGCCCGTGCGGCCGGCCGGCGGCCAGGAGCGTTTCCCAGACCGGCTCGGGCAGCGGCACGCCCTCCGCGAGGCGCTGGGCCCGCATCCGGCGTTCCGGCTCGCCGGGCAGCAGCACCTCGGCGCCGGGCATCGGGCGCGCGCTCTTGAAGAAATCGAGATAGGTCCGCGCCTCGGTGGCCAGCACATCCTCGGTCCCGAGGGCCGCCGGCGTCACGTAGATCGACAGCATGCCGTTGCAGATCCGGCGCTTGCCCGGCCCGGCCGTACCGGACCCGGTAAGCGCGCCGGCCAGCAGCTCGCACATCAGCGCCAGCCCCGAGCCCTTGTGCTCGCCGAAAGCCCGGATCGCGCCGGCGCCGCGCTGGTTGTCGCGCTCGTCATCGTCGAGGGGGCCGAACAGGGTCGCCGGATCCGTGCTGAGGCGACCGTCGGGCTCGATCAGCGCGCCCTCCGGCAGCGCCTTGCCGCCCCGGGAGGCGACCAGCACCTTGCCCTCGGCCACCAACGAGGTGGCAAAGTCGAGGATGATCGGATCGGCATCCGGCACCGGGAAACCGGCAGAGAACGGCGCGGTGGAGAACCGCCGCTCGACGGAGCCGAACGGCGCCACCAGCAGGCTGCCCGCCACATTGACGAAATGGACCGAGACCAGCCCGGCAGCGGCGGCGCGTTCTGACCATTCGCCGATCCGGCCGATATGCCCGGAATGCCGGAGGGCGATAATCGCGACGCCGGTCGCCCGCGCCTTGGCGATCCCGAGATCGACCGCGAAAGGTCCGGCGGTCTGCCCGAACCCGTAGAGCGCGTCCACCAGGGCGAAGCTCGGCGCGTCGGTGACGATCTCGGGCGTCCGGCCCGCCTCGACCTCGCCGGTGCGCAACCACTCGACGTAGCGGGGCACCCGAACGACGCCGTGGCTATCGTGGCCGGTCAGGTTGGCCGCTACCAGGAAGCGGCCGATCCGCTCGGCCTCCGCCTCCGCACAGCCCTCGCGCACGAAGATGTCCCGCACATAGGCAGATAGCCCGTCAGCCGAGATCCGCATTCCGGCTCCTCCCTGGCCGCGCCTCACCGGGCACGTGCGGGATGAAGCTAGCGCCCACGAACGTGCTGTGCGAGCCGTTCGGGTGACGCCTTCACCGGCAGCGTCACGAAATCTCGCGGATCAATTTGGCGATGATGGCGCGTCCGAACGCCGCGAAGCTCTGGGCGCTCATCACGAACGCGCCCTCGCCGCCGATGACGTGATCCCGGTAATAGGCCGCGAGGCCCCCGGGCGGGTTCGTGTGCTCCCTCAAAAAGTTCGGCATGCCGTCCGGGTCGGTGAGGACGACGATGCCGTTCACCGTGATGCCGGCCGAGATGGCGGCGTCCCGCGCGTCCGAGATCGGGCGACCGGCATTGCCGGTCCCATCGCCCGAGATGTCGATCACCTTCCGCTCGGTCCGGAACGGTGCCCGCGCCAGGAGATCGGCCGCGAAGCCGAGGGCGGAGCCGATCGCGGTCCGGCCGTAGAACGGGCGCATCGCCGCGTCGAGCCGGGCTGCGAACAGCGCCGCATCCTGCGCCGACGCGATGATCATCCAGTCGACCGCGACGCGCTGCTCGCCGGGCCCGGCCCAGTCGAACAGCGCGACGCCGATGCGCCCGGCCGGCCCGTCACCGATGGCGCGCAGGACCCTGGCGTCGGCGAAAGCCTCGGCATAGCCGCGCCGTTCGAGATCGAAGCGTGCCTCGCTGATGCTGAGCGACACGTCCACGGCGAGCACCAAGAGCACATCCACCTCCGGGTCGGCCGCCTCGGCGCGGCGTCCCGCGAGCGACAGAGCCGCGAGCAAGCCGGACAGGAGGTGGCGTCGCCGCATGGTCGACACTCGATCGGGAAGACGACGCGAAAGCGCCGCCGTATCGCAGGCAACGGGCTTGCTGCCCCCGCGGTTCGCGACACCCAAACTCAGCCGTGACCAATTCGTCGGGGGGCGTTTCGATTTGGTTCCGCACGCCCTCGTCGAAGCAGCGCCGCTTTTGGTCTCATCGCGCCGGCCTTCGACAACGCTATTTCGCAGGGGCGAAGGCGTTTCCCGCGCCGCAAACATCGAGACTGCCGTCCATGCATCGTGTTCGCCGGATCGTACGCGCCATCGAGAGCCTCATCGTCGCTGCCGTGATCGGTACCGTCGCGCTGGTGAGCCGTATCATCGATGGAACGATCGACTTGGTCGGCCGCCTGTCCGACCGGTGCGATGCGAAACTCGCCGAACTGGCGCACGCGTCGAAGACGCGGCACCGGCGCGAGGGGCGCCGTCAGATCGATCCGATCAGTCTCGACTAGGGCGCCCCGGGGCACGAAAAACCCGGCGGTTCAGAGCCCTGGTCCCTTCGCGGCTCCCAGAATGCGGCCGGGCTTGGTGTCCGCGCCGCCCTGAAGCAGCACGACCCAGCTGTCCGCATCGGCGATCTCGGCCTGCGTGCCGGGCACGTCGAGGGTGAGCGGCTGCCCGCCCCAATGGCCGAGGTGCTGGAGGCCCCGAACCACGTTGACGTAGGTTGCGGTCCGTCCGCCATTCTCGCCGGACTGGATCGCGACCGCCCGGCGGCGCAACACGGGAACCAGCCAGACCTCGCCGTGCGACTCCGCTTTGGCGTCAGGCGCGGATCCGATCTCGACCCAAATCCGGTCCCCACGCGCCTCGCCGCGGACAGCGATCGGCAATCCGCCATGCTGGACCCCGTCCCGCATCAGCCGGTCGAGGGCGACCCTGTCCGAACCCACGGCCACGCCACCGCCATCGACCACCGCCTGCGGCGTAAAGACCTGTCGGCCCCCGCGGCCCCGGGCATACGCGCGCTGGCGCTCGGTCAGCGGCCGCGACGCCAATGTGTCCTTCCAGCCGAGATAATCCCAGTAGGTCACCGGCAGGGTCAGGGCGATCACCCCAGGCTGCCGTGACAGGTCGCGCAGGATCGGCTCGGCCGTGCGGCAGGCACCGCATCCCTGACTGGTGAACAGCTCCACCACCGCGCGGACCGGCTCGGCCCGTGCCGCGGAGGCAGACACGGCGGCCGCGAGCAGGACCGCGGCGCCGAGCGCGCTGCGGTCGCGGATCCAGGCATGGTGCCAAGACGTCATGGCGCTATCAGAGCGTCTGGTCCGCCGCCTGGGAAATCACGTTGGCTTGAGACGGTTGTACCGGTACTGCGGCCGATGGCGGCATGGCCCGCGCCTTGGGCAGCATGTCCGGCCGCCATCGACGGTGCATCCACAGCCACTGCCCGGGATTCTCGCGCACCCAAGATTCGACCACGGCAGTCATTGCCTGCATGGCGCCGGGCACGTCGATGGTCCCGTCCGCGGCCCGCGGCAGATCGAGTGGTGGCGTCAGTTCGAGCCTGAAACGGCCCTCCGGCAGCCGGACGACCCGGACACCGTGGACCGGGCACTCGTAGTGCCGGACGAGCTTGGCGAGCAGCGGATTGGCAAGGCAGGGCCGCCCGAGGAACTGCACCACGACGCCGCGGGTGAAGTGCTGATCGATCAGCTGGCCGAGATGACCGCCCTGCTCCACGACATCGCGCATGGCGAAGACGGCGCCCGGCTTCGAGGCTGCCAGCCCGCCCATGGACCGGCGGCGGACCTCCTGCACGAGACGCGCGGCCGCCGGATTGTTGGGCGGCCGGAACACAGCCGTCGCGTCCAGGCCGAACCGTGCAGCGGCGATCGCCGGCAATTCCCAGTTGGCGAGATGCGCGGAAAAGATCAGGCCCGGCTCGCCGTCGTCGCGCAGGGCGGCGAAGTGCTCGATCCCGGCAACCTCGGTCCGCAACGGGCGCGCTGCCGCCGGATCGTAGTCGAACAGGCTGTCGAGATGGGCGTACTCGGCTCCGACACGGCCGAGATTGTCCCAGGCCTCGCGTGCGATGCGTCGCCGCTCGGCCTCCGGCATCTCCGGGAAGGCTGCCCGCAGGTTCGCCAGCGCGGTGCGATGGGCCGGCAGGAGCGGCCCGATCCGGCGGAGCAGGCCGGCACCCAAGGCGGTCGAGCGCTTTGGCCCCAGGAGGCGCGCCAGCAAGACCAAAGCACGGATCAGGGGGATCATGGCGTAGCCCGCAAGGCGCGGCCAGGACCGTTTCAGAACGAGGGCGAGACGCAGCACAGTTACTTCCTAGGCAGATCCGGGCCGCCCCCACGCACCCTTACGGCCCCGTTTACGCCATGTCCGGCGCAGCGCGAAGCCCGCTACAGACCGACGAGGATCTTGCCGAACACCTTCCGCGATTCCAGGCGTTCCAGCCCCTGCGCGAAGTCGGCCAGGGGGTAAACGGTGTCGACGACGGGCCGGATGCCGGCGGCCATCTTGTCGAGGGCCTGGCGGATATTGGCGAGCGAGCAGCCGAACGAACCGGTGATGCGGTATTGCTGCTGAAACAGCTGCATCAGGTTCATGGTCGCCGAGACGCCGGAGGTCGAGCCGCAGGTGACCAGGCGCCCGCCGCGCTTGAGGCAGAGCAGCGAGCCGTTCCACGTATCGGCGCCGACATGCTCGAACACCACATCGACGCCCTTGCGCTTGGTCAGGCGCCGGACTTCGCCCTCGAACCGCTCGGTCCGGTAGTTGATGACGTGGTCGGCGCCCAAATCCGCGGCCCGGCGGCCCTTCTCGTCGTCGCCGACCGTCGTGTAGACCGTGCAGCCGATCGCCTTGGCCATGCGGATCGCCGCGGTGCCGATCCCCGAGCCGCCGGCATGGACGAGCACGCTCTCGCCGGGCTCCAGACGGGCGTTGTCGAACAGCATGTGCTGGACGGTGCCGAACGCGATGCCCGCGCAGGCGGCATCGGTGTCGCTCACCCCATCCGGCACCTTTACGACGAGGCGCGCCGGCAGGGTCACCAGTTCCCGGGCGAAGCCGTCGAGATGGAAGCCCATCACACCGGAGACGTCCTCGCAGAGGTTGTCGCGCCCCTCGCGGCAGGCCCGGCACTGGCCACAGGTCATGGCGCCGTAGGGCACGACCCGATCACCGGGCGCGAGACCCGCAACGCCCTCCCCCACCGACTCGATCGCGCCCGCGGCTTCCGCCCCGACCACGAGGGGCAGCTTGCGCTTGACGAAGGCCATGCCGCGAAAGCCCCAGACGTCGATGAAGTTGAGCCCGACCGCGCGGATGCGGATCCGCACCTCGCCCGGACCGGGGGCCGGTGCGGCCTCGATCTCGGTCAGGCGCAGGTCGCGGTCGCCGAAGAGCTGAAGGGCGCGCATCTCGTCTCTCATGATCCCGGCGCCAGATACCGCCGCCGCGCCCAGCCCAGGGTTCGCCCGGCCTTGACGCGGCACCATGTCGTGCGGCTCGGCGTGTCGTTGGTGCAGCCGAAGACCAGGGCGCGGACGCGGATCTCGCCGATCTGCTCGGCGGCGGCATCGGGCTCCACGCGAATGCTCAGGGCCTCGCCGGGCGCCAAGCCCGTGACCCGGTAGACTTCGGGCTCGGCCCGGGCTGGCCCGGCGGCGAGCGGCACCGCGAGGCAGACGACCACGGCAAGGGCAGAGCTGGCGCGCATCGGCGGTATCGTCCGGTTCGGCATGCTCCGGTCAGGTCCGGTGGACGCCCATCATCGCGGTCAGGCCGCCGTCCACCGGCAGCACCGCCCCGGTGATGTAGGACGCGCCCGCGCCCATCAAGAAGGTTGCGAGCGCTGCGACATCTTCGGGCTGCGCGAACCGCCCGGCCGGGATCTGGCGCTCCATCCCGTCGCGATAGGCGGCGTAGCGCGCCATCATGGCGGTGTCGACGAAGCCGGGCGCGATCACGTTGACGGTGACGCCGCGCTTGGCCGTCTCGATCGCCAGCGTGCGGCAGTAGGCGATCAGTGCGCCCTTGGTGGCGGCGTAGGCGGCGTTGCCGGCATTGGCCCGCAGGGCGGCGACCGACCCGATCGCCACGATGCGGCCGGACCGCGCCCGCGTCATCGGGCGGATCAGCGACTTGGCGAGACGAGTCAGCGAGAAGAAGTTGACCTGCATGGCGGCCTCGGCCTGCTCCTGGTCGAGCATGGCGGCGAGCGCGTCATAGGATTGGCCGGCATTGTGGACGAGGCCGTAATAGTCGCCCTCCTCGGCTGCCGTGCAGAAGGCGTCGAGGGCCGATCGATCGGCGAGATCGAGGGCATGGGCCGCGAAGCTGCGGTCCGGATGGGCCGCTCCGAGCTCGGCCAGCAGCGCCTGGGCGTCGTCGGCCGAGGACCGATAAGTGAATTCCACCGCAAAGCCCGCGCCGGCCAGGGCCCGGACGATCGCCGCGCCGATCCCCGACGCGCCGCCGGTCACGAGGATACGGCGGGGGGCCATCGCCGCGCTCACGCCGGCTCCGCTCCGAAAACGAGGCACGTATTCTGGCCGCCGAACCCGAATGAGTTCGACAGCACGGTGCGCACCGGCAGGTCCCGGGCCGTCTCGACGATGTCGAGGGCGATCGTCGGATCCGGCACGCGGTGGTTGAGGGTCGGCGGGATGCGGCCATGGCGGATGGTCATGAGCGACACCGCCGCCTCGATGGCGCCGGCGGCCGTCAGGGTGTGGCCGATCATCGATTTGTTGGAGGTCACCGGCAGGGCGGCCGCGCGGTCGCCGAAGACGGCACCGAGACCCAGCGCCTCCATCTTGTCGTTCTCGGGCGTCGAGGTGCCGTGGGCGTTGACCGTGTCGATCCCGTCGGGTTCGAGCCCGGCATCCTCAAGGCTCGCCCGGATCGCCGCGATGATCGGCGCTCCATCGGGGCTGGAGCGGGTGCGGTGGAAGCCGTCGCCCTTCTCGCCGCAGCCGAGGACGTAGCCGAGAATTTTAGCGCCCCGCGCCCGTGCCGACGCAGCGTCTTCCAGTACGAGGGCGGCGGCACCCTCGCCCATCACGAAGCCGTCCCGGTCCTTGGAGAACGGCTTCGAGGCCGCCTCCGGATCCTCGTTGCGGGTGGACAGGGCCGAGAGCAGCGAGAAGCGGATCAGCGATTCCGGGTTCACCGAGCCATCCGTGCCGATGCACAAAGCCGCTGTGGCCTCGCCGCGTCGGATCGCCTCGACGCCGAGCTGGATCGCGGTGGCGCCGGAGGAACAGGCGGTCGAGAGCGAGATCGGCGAGCCCTTCGTGCCGAACCGCTCGGCGATGCGATCGGCCACAGTGCCGAAGATGAACAGGTCGTGCCAGTCATCGAACCGGCGTGTCGCGGCGGCCCGGAGCAGGCCGGCGTAATCGACCGGGCCGTCGCCGCCGGCGGCCTCGGCCAAGGCCTGGCGCTGCGGCCATTCCATCTCCACCGGGGGCACCGCGATGAACAGGGCGCCGGGGAAATCGCCCGCCGTCCCGATCCCGGCCTGGGCGATCGCCTCCTCGGCCGCCACCGCGGCGAACCGCTCGGACAGGAGCGGCGCCACCAGTGGCGCGGTGTCGAGAAAATCCACCGTGCCGGCGATCCGGGTGCGCAGGCCCTCGGTGGGGAACCGCGCGATGGCATGGATGCCGGACCGACCCTGGGTCATAGCAGCCCAGGTCTCGGCCTGGCCCTGGCCGAGGGAAGAGACGACGCCGAGACCGGTGACCGCGACGAGCGGTCGGCCCCTGGCGTCGCGGTAGGTTTGCGCGCTCATGCGGCGGCCCTTAGCGGATTTTCCGCCGCCTTACACCACCGGACATCCGAGGGCCGCCCCGTCATTCCGCGGCGGACGCGCCAGGTCCGGTCTCGCGGGGGGCGTTGGCGAGGCGCAGCACGGTCTGGAGCAGCACGTCGGTGCCGGCCGCGCAGTCGGCCTGGGTGGCGGATTCCGACTCGTTGTGGCTGATCCCGTCCTTGCACGGCACGAAGATCATCGCGGCGGGCACCCGGGCGGCGAGGTTGCAGGCATCGTGCCCGGCTCCCGAGATGATCCGGCGCCGGGGATGACCGAGGCCTTCGGCCGCCGAGTCGATCGCCGCCACGATGGCGGGGTCGAACGGCACCGGCTCCTTGCGCCAGATCCGGTTGAGCTGGATCTCCAGGCGGCGGCGCTCTGCGATCTCGGCAGCCGCCTCCTGCAGGGCGGCCTCCATGGCGTCGAGGGTGGGCGAGCGCGGGTCACGCACGTCCACCGTGAAGGCGACCCGTCCGGGCACGACGTTGCGGGACGGCGCCAGGATCACAGCCTCGCCGATCGTGGCCACCGCCGAGGGGGCGTGCGCCAGGGCGATGCGCTCCGCGGCTAGCGCGAATTCGGAGAGCGCGAGCAGCGCATCCCGGCGGCGGGGCATCGGCGTGGTGCCGGCATGGCTCTCGAAACCGGTGATTACCCCGTCGAACCACATGATGCCCTGGCCGCCCTCGACCACCCCGATGGTCTTGCCCTCAGCCTCCAGGATCGGCCCCTGCTCGATGTGCAGCTCGACGAAGGCGCCGATCTCGCGTGTCCCGACGGCCTCGACCCCACGATAGCCGATGGCGTCGAGCGCCTCAGCAACCGTGGTCCCGGCGGCGTCGCGCTTGGCCAGGATCTCGTCGGTGGTGAAATCGCCGGCATAGGCTGCCGAGGCCATCATGGCGGGCGCGAAGCGGGAGCCTTCCTCGTTGGTCCAGTTCACCACGAGGAGCGGCGCTTCGGTCTCGAGGCCGGCATCGTTGAGACTTCGCATCACTTCGAGACCGGCCAGGACCCCGAGCACGCCGTCGAACTTGCCCCCAGTGGGCTGCGTGTCGAGATGCGAACCGAAGGCGATCGGCTTCCGGCCCATGTCCCGGCCGGGGCGGAGGGCATACTGCGTCCCGAGCGCGTCCACCGAGACCTCCAGCCCGGCCGCAAGGCAGGCCTCGCGGAACCAGTCGCGCACGCGGCCATCCTCGGCCGAGAGTGTCAGACGGTTGATGCCGCCGGCCGGCGTGCCGCCGAACGCGGCCGTCTCCAGGATGGTGGACCAGAGCCGTGTGCCATCGGCGCGCAGGTTGTGGGTCTTGCTCAGATTCGTCTCGGCCATGCCGGTTCCTCTCACGGCGCAGCACCGTGTCACGCCTGGGTCGTCGATCCGCCCGCCGTTCTGCGCCGGGCGCAGCGTCACAGCAACGCCGATGCCAGTCAGGCCGGCCGCCGCCGCACCGGGTTGGCGCGTAGAAGCCCGACGCCGTCGACCTGCAGGGCAGCGGCGATCGCCCCGAGGGCACTCGCCTCGATATTGCTGATCCCGTCCTGATCGGCGACATCGGCAGCGATCAGGAAGACGTTCTCGCGCTGACTGTCGGGCCGCTCCGCGATTGCCGTGACATTGCGCAGGTTCTCCGCGCGGCCGAGGCGGGTCCGCGCCCGGGCGATCCCCTCGTAGAGTTCGGTCTCGAGCATCAGGGCATCGTAGCCCTTCATCAGCACAGGATCGGCGCTCAGGCCGTGGAGGGCAGCGTCGAATTCCTGCCCGGCCACCTCACCGTCGGCCACGATGACGTTGGCCGCGGCCGAGACCGCAGCGAGCATCAGCGCCTTGTCGCCGACATAGGCCGTGACGGTGCGGCCCACTTGGCCGAGGAGGTCGCGGAGTAAGCTCATGAAGGCTGTGCCGGGGGCTGGGCGCGTGCTGAATACGGGAGGGATAGCAGAGGCTGGCGCGGAAGGAAGCCGAGGTCGCACATCGGCTCGACGCACCGATCTCCGGCGCAACCGGGATTTGCAACTTCTGCGGTTTCCTGGCTCGGCAGACACGCTTGGGCAACATCGTCATGCGACGAGTCGGTCCAGCCGCGTCGAGCGCGGTCGACGGGTGGCGGGCCAAGTCCCCCCAGCAAGTTCCGCCACCGTCGTCACGCCGCCGGAACGAGGTTCGGGTGCCCCCCAGGCCCGACCTTCGCGCCGGCGGCGGTTTCTACCTACGGGCGATCTTCGTTTCCGCGGCGCCTGTGCCCCTGACCTGATCCGAACGCCCCGTCGGCCCGTGCGGCCATAAGCGGCTACGATGTTCGCCAATAGCAGCCCGACGCGGTCTCCTCTCCGTGCGGAAAGGGGAAACGCGCTTGTTTCTTAAGCACGCGGCTTCGGGCGGAGACGCGTGAACCCGGTATGCCATGCCGGAATCGGAACTCGCGCCCTCCGCAGAGCGCGCGAGAACCGCAAGCGGCAGCGGTCGCCTCAGCGCCAGAACGGCTTCAGGTCAAGGAGATCCGATCGGGCATCGGCGGCAGCCTTCAGGAGCTCCTGCGCGCTCGGATCGTCCGAACCGGGCATCGGCGGCCCCGAGAGGCTCTCCGTCATCGCACGGGCGGTCTCAAGGTCGTTGAGCGCCCCGAGATGATCCTGCAGATCCGACAGGGCGTCGCCGAACTTTTCCTGCCGGCGGCGTGCTTTCTTCTTGTGGTAGAGCCCTGCGAAGAACTCCGCGCCGTAGCGCAGCTTCTTGGCCGCGATCCGGGCCCTGTGCCGCGTATGCGGATCGAGATGCTTCAGGCCACGGCCGCGCTTCCTCAACCGCTCGCGCGCCGTGTCGAGTACGCGGACGGCAAAGTCGCGCCCGTCCTCGGCGGCGGCCGCCTGCGTGGTCCAGGCGCCGGTCTCGACCCAACCGGCGAAATCGATGATCAGGCTGCGCCATTGGGGGCTCTGCAGCGTCGACAGAACCACCGCGTAGGCACGCTCCCGTTCCGCCTCGGCCCGCTCGCGAAGCCCGTCAAGCCCGGCCTCGTCCGGGCGCTCCTTCATCAGGTCCGGCAGGGTGTGTCCGAGGAACACGTCGAGGTTGCGCCCCTCACCGAAGGGTTCGGTGACACGCTTGATCTCGTCGGCGAAGCTCACCGCCCGGGGATCCCCAGCGAGCATCGGGGCGAACAGCGACAAAGCCGAACGCAGACGACGCAGGGCAACGCGGATCTGATGGAGAGCCTCGGGCGGCTGCCCGTCTTCCAGGAACACCGTCTCGTTGAGCCGCATGTGGCGCAGGCAGGCCCGCGCCACCGCGCGAAACACCGTGCCGGCGCTCGCATCGTCGGGCAGATCGATCGCCTCGGACTTGACGATGGAGCGTCCGCCGCCGTCGATCAGTGCGAAACCGATCGCGCTCTTGCTGTAGACGCTCAGGTGCAGCGGCACCGTCTCGGCCAGGGCCTGCGCCAGCTGGAACAGGTCGGCCGGATCACCCTCCTGGAGCTCCAGCTCGATCTCGCAGAGCGGCGCCGCGCCCGACGGGCTTTCGACCCGGCCTTCGTCGAGGGTCACGAGGATCCACGACTCGCCCTGTATGATCGGGATTTCCCGGCGCATCACGACAGTCGAGAAGAGCCGCTCCACCGGCGCATCAGCCTCGCGCAGCACCGCCTCGGCAGCCGTTCCGGCCCAGGCGGCGGGATCGGGATCCTCGCTGGCGATCTCCGTCTCCCACTCGGCGCGGTCGAACAGCCCGATATTGCCCGCACCCGCCTTCACGGTCTGGATATGGCGACCACCCTTGGCACGCACCCGCAGCGTCAGGCCGGCGGCCTGCAGGTCGCGGTTGGCTGTGTCGTAATAGGCGCTGATCAGCTGTTCGGGCTCGACATCCGCCGCGCCCGGAAGCCGTGGATGGGCGGCGAGCACCGTCAGATCCGGCCCCGCGCAGGCGAGCTTCAACTCGACTTCGCGCGGCTCCCCGGCGTTGCGTCTGCTCTCGCTCATGCTCTCCTCGTCGTAACCATGCGTGCCCAACCGTCTAAGGCATGCGTCGGGCTGCCGCGACCCGTCGCGCCAGGACCGAACAGCCGCGATCGCCTTCGACGCCAGTCTAGCAAAATCGGGCGGTGCGCGGAGCCGCGCCGCAATCGCCCATCGGCATTGCGCGCCGGGCATGTTGCACTGCGTAAAAATCGCTCTTCCCCAAATCGAAATCGCATGGCAAAACAAATTGTCCACAATCCATCTGCCGTGCATGCCCCGGCCCCGACCGCCCGGCGGCCCCTGGTTCGACGATGAGCCGGCACAGCGGGATTCCCGACGATTCGAGTGGTGTGCGCTGCATGGACGGCAGCGTCGCGGAGATGGTCAGGTCGGTGACTGCGTTGAAGACACTTCTCGTGGGCGTGGTCGGACACGTGGATCACGGCAAGACGGCGCTCGTCCGGGCGCTCACCGGGGTCGAGACGGACAGGCTCAAGGAAGAACGCGCCCGTGGCGTCTCGATCGTGCCGGGCTTCGCGCTCCTAACCACCGACGCGGGTGAGATCGACCTCGTGGATCTGCCCGGCCACGAGCGCTTCGTGCGCGCCATGGTGTCGGGGGCGACCGGCATGCGGGCCGTCCTGCTGGCGGTGGATGCGCATGAGGGCATCAAGCCGCAGACGGTCGAGCACCTCGAGATCGCGCGGCTGATCGGCGTGCGCCGCGGCGTCCTGGCGCTCACCAAATCCGATCTCGTCAGCCCCGAGGTGGTCGCGACACGTTCGGCCGAGATCACGGCCGCCGCGGCCCGGGCCGGACTTGAGGCAGGACCGGTCATTCCGACCTCCACGGTCACGGGCACGGGCCTATCCGAGCTCGGGGCGGCCCTCGCCGGGCTGCTGACCGATGCCGAGGCCGGTCGCGACGATGGTTTCCCGTACCTTCCGGTGGACCGGGTCTTCTCCCGGGCGGGCTTCGGGACGGTGGTGACCGGAACCCTGCGGCGGGGCGCGCTCTCGGTCGGCGACATGGTCGAGATCGTACCGGGCGGCCGCAGCGCGGTGGTGCGTGGTCTCCAGATCCACGGGCGTCCGGTCGAGCGGGCCGAGCCGGGGCGACGCACGGCGGTCGCCCTGCGCGGGGTCGGCCTCGACGAGATCGCCCGGGGACAGGCGCTGGCGCCGGCGGGCCTGCTCGAGCCGAGCGCGTGGCTCGACGTGGCAATCACGGCCGCCGCCAGCGCGGACGCCGCCTTGGCGAGCGGCACGACCTGTCGCCTGCTGTTCGGGACCACCGAGGTCGAAGCCCGGCTGCGCCTGCTCGATCGTGACGTCTTGGAGCCCGGAGCCAGCACGCAGGCGCAGCTGCACCTCGCTCAGCCGGTCGCCGTCCCGGCGCGAGAACCCTACGTCCTGCGGCTCGATTCGCCTGCGGCGACCATCGCGGGCGGCCACATCCTCGATCCGGCGAGCCGTCGCCGTCGCCGCAACGATCCGCGCACCATGGGTAATCTGGCCGCGCTGGCATCGGGAGAGCCGGCAAAGGCGATCTCCGTCCGTCTCGGGCAGGTCGGCGCGGCCGGTGCACCCCTCGCGGAACTGGCCAGGCTCGCCGGCACGGCCCCGGACCGCGCCCGGGAGTTCCTGATCGGGTCCGGCGCGCGCGAGATCGGCGACCGCTTCATCGGCGCGCCGGCCTTCGAGGCTTTGCAGACCGGGATCCTCGCGACGCTCTCGCAGCATCACCGCGACTTCCCGATGGAACACGGGATCGCCCTGGAACGTCTGTCGCGGTCGCTCGTGCTTCCCGACCTCCTTGTCGGCTCGGCCCTGCGTGGCCTCGTGGCGGCGGGGGGTGTAAGTCAGGCCGGCACCCTGTGGCGGCGCACCGATTTCGACCCCGCGCGCAACGAGAGCGAGGCCGCCCGCCGGCTGGAACAGATGTTCCGGCGTGCCGGTCTGAACCCGCCCGACGAGAGCGAGGCCGTGGGGCGGGACGTGCGGCGTCGGGAAGCTCTGACCTATCTGGTCGGCGCCGGGACGGTAATCCGAGCTGTCGACCGCGTGCAGCGCCGCGCAGTCCTGTTCCACCGGGAGGCGGTCGCCGATGCCAAGACGCGCCTCTTGGAGGCCTTCCCCAAAGCCGGGACGCCGGAGGCCGGCTTCCTCGCCCGGGAGGCGGGCGCGACACTGGGGATTTCCCGCAAGTTCTCGATCCCGCTCCTCGAGCATCTCGACGCCACGGGCTTTACCCGGCGGGCCGGCGACAGGCGGATCCTCGTCGCCCTCGAATCGCACACGGGCATCGCGGAAGCCGGATAAGCAGGGCGACGATCCAAGACAGCCACGCCAGCAGGCCCAATGGGTACGGGTTCTGCGGGTACGTCGTGCTGCCCTCGCAGGTCTGGCCCAGCCGTGCCACCGCCGGGGCGAGGTTGATCTCGCGCGTATGCAGCGAGAACAGGTAGCAGCAAGCTGCGGCCGAGCCGGTCTCGCTGCCCCCGGCCGCGTTCAGGACCAAACGTCCGGTGGTCACGATCCGCTCGAACAGCCAAGCCCCGCTCGCCGCAGTGCGGATGTCGCGGACCCTGGACACGTCCGTGCCAAAGCCTTCCGAACGAGGAAATGGCCCAAAGACCGAACGGATCCAATCAGATCCGTACAGCCCGTAGCCCTTGCGGGGAGGGAGACCGGCAAGGCCTTCCGAGCGCCGTCAGTTCACCTTGGTCTTCACCACCCCGTAGATTTTCTCGGTCAGCGTCCCGGCCTCTGCCAGCAGGCCTTCCAATTCCTGAAGCCGCTCGTCGGCGAACTCCCGGTCCTCGAGGCCCTTGGCGTTGACGTAGACGTTGAGCGCCGCGCTGCGCAGGCCGGCATAGGCGGAGAGCACCGCCACGCCGGCATCCGACACCACGTTGAGATTGCCCTTGTCGGCCGTGATCGCCGCGAGGTCGATCACCGCGCGGCAGGCCCGGCAGCAGGCGAGCGGCACGTCGCAGGCCGTCTTGAGCGCCGCCTGGATTTTTTCCGCGCGGGCCGCCTTCTCGTCGTCGGTGCCCTTCGGCAGGCCGTAGGCGCCCATCACGGCGTCGAAGGCCTGGACGTCCTCGCCGATCATGCCGGTGAGCACGACCCGCAAGCCTTCAGACTTGGCGAGCACGTCCTTCAGCTCGGCCTCGACCTCGACATACTTCTTCTTGCCGATGGTGAGGTTGCAAACCATCGACACCAGGGCGGCGCCCATGGCGCCGGAGATGGCTGCAGCGCCGCCGCCCCCGGGGGTCGGGGCGGCGCTCGCGAGCTCCGTCAGGAACTTCTCGATGCTGTCGGTCTCGGGGCGATGCGTCTCGGTCACCGGTGCCTCCTCAGGCCATCGTCTTGGCGAGGGCGTAGATCTCCTCGGCGTCGAGCACCTTATCGGTGCTCTCGAAGAGCTGGCCGACGCAGGCCCGGTGCAGCTTGAGCTTCAGGCCGCCGATGCCGAGGGCTCCGAAGGCCTGCTTGCCGTTGCGCTCCTTGCCCTTGTCCATCACCTCGATGCCGCCGATGCCCGTCGGGGGCTGGGCGTTGTAGTCGGCGACGAACTGGATGGACGATTCCTGAGCCCAGGCGGCTTCCGGCAGCAGCTCGACACCGATGGCGCCGGCCGTGAACACGAGGTTGGTGCCCTTGACGAGGGCAACGCGCGAGGCCTCGTCGGGGGTCGCGGCGGCCTTCACGTTGACCTTGAAGCGCGTGTTGATCTGATCGGCGGCAGCCTGGGTCTTTTCGAGAGAGCGGCCCGCGATCGTCACCTCGGCGCCCTCGCCGGCGAGCAAAGCGGCCGAGCGCATGCCGACCGGGCCGGTGCCCGCCAGCACGACGGCTTTCTTGCCCTGGAGCGAGCCCGCAGCCTTGGCCACCAGCGCGACGCCGGCGGCAGCCGTGGTGTTGGAGCCGTTGGAATCGAGCATGACCGAGACCCGGAACGGGCCGAAGAACCGCTTCTTGACCGCCGTGAACAGCTCCTCGCCGGCCGCCATGCTGCCGCCGCCGACGAAGATCGCGGTCGACTTCTTCTCGGAGCCGCCGCGGGTGTAGATCGTGCCGTCCACCAGCGCGCCGACATTGTCGGGGTTCACGCCGCCGTAGCCGGTGATGTGGTCCGCGCCGCCATCGTAGCCGACGACGGTATCGAACACGTTCGGCACGGCATCGGTGTCGAACAGGAACAGCAGTTTTTTCGTCATCTTTTGGGGACCTTTTCGTCGCGCCCGTGAGGCGCCGGCGCTGTTGTTGGTTGGGTCGATGCGTGGACGCAGTCCTTCTCCTCCCCTGGCGACCCCGGGCTTGCCAGGGATCGCTCAAGCTTGCGGGGAGGAGCCGGAGGTGGGGGGGGGGGTCTAGGATTGAGCAGAGCGGTGCCTCCACCCCCACCCCCACCCTCCCCGCAAGGGGGAGGGGAACGCCCGCCGCAGATCTTGAGGTTATGCTTCGACCACGTTCTGCGGCTTGCCGGCCACGAACGCCTCGACGTTGTCGACGAGCTGATCGGCCAGGATCTGCATCGCCTCCTTGCTCGCCCAGGCGACGTGCGGCGTGACGATCAGGTTCGGCAGGTCGGCATCGCACAGGATGTTGCCGTCCTTGGGCGGCTCCTGCGCCACCACATCGAAGCCCGCGCCCGCGATGGTGCCGTCCTTGAGCGCCTCGAGCAAAGCCGCCTCGTCGACCAGCCCGCCCCGGGCCGTGTTGATCAGGATCGCGCTCTTCTTCATCCGCTTGAGTTCGGCCGCACCGATCATCCCCTTGGTGTCGGGGGTCAGGGGTACGTGCAGCGTGATCACGTCGGATTGGGTCAGGATCGTCTCGAAATCCACGAGTCCGTCCTGCGGGAACACGTCGAAGGCCAGAACCTTCATGCCGAGCGCCTCGGCCCGCTTGGCGATCGACTTGCCGAGCGCACCGTAGCCCACGATGCCGAGCGTCGAGCCGGCGATGTCGTAGATCGGATAATCGAAGTAGCAGAACTGTTTGGACTTCGCCCAATCGCCCCGCCGCACCGAATTGGCATAGGGCACGATCGCCCGGCGCAGGGCGAACATCAGCCCGACCACGTGCTCCGGCACGGTGTTGAACGCGTAGTTGCGGATGTTGACGACCGTGATCCCTTGCGCTTTGGCCTGGGCCTTGTCGACCACATCGGTGCCGGTGGCGGCGACCGCGATCAGCTTGAGATCGGGGAGCTGCTTCAGCGTCTCGGCCCGCATCGGGACCTTGTTGATCAGCGCGATCTCCGCACCCTGGAGGCGGGAGACGATCTCCTCCGGCGTCCAGGTCGAGTCGTGCTCGACGTATTCGTGCGGGAAGTTGAACGGTCGGACCCTGGCATCGAGGGATTCACGATCCAGGAACACGATCTTCTTGGTCATAGGACCCCTCTCGGACGACGGGTAGTTTCCCCGATAGTCTTGTTCTTACTTGCGCGTCGGGGCAGGCCCGGCAACCCGGTCCCGCCCCGATCGCGTGCGCGGCTTACGCCTTATGCAGCGGATTCTCGCGCAGATAGCTGGAGGCGGCGGCGACGCCCGAGCCCGGCGTGACCTTGATGCCGCAATCGATCATCGCCATCTCGGCGCCCGCGATGGCACCGAGCAGCGACAGCTCGTTCAGATCGCCGAGGTGGCCGATGCGGAACACCTTGCCGGCGACTTTCGACAGGCCGGCGCCCAGCGAAAGGTTGTAGCGCTCGTAGGCGTGGGTGATCACCTTGGCGGCGTCGGCGCCCTCCGGGACCACGATCGCCGTGACCGTGTCGGAGTTCCACTTCGGCTCCTTGGCGCAGGGCTTGAGGCCCCAGGCCGCGACCGCCTGGCGGGTCGCCTCGGCGAGCACGTGGTGGCGGTGGTAGACGTTCTCGAGCCCCTCCTCTTTCACGACCTGCAGAGCCTCGCGCAGGCCGTAGAGCAGCGGCAGGACGGGGGTGTAGGGGAAGTAGCCGGTGGCGTTGGCGGCGAGCTGGTCCTTCCAGGCGAAGTAGGCGTGGCCGAGCCGGTCGTTGCGGCCGGTGCCGCCCTCGGCGATCTTGAGCGCCTTCGGGCTGATGCAGATCAGGCCGAGGCCGGCCGGCAGCATGAAGCCCTTCTGCGAGCCCGCGATGGCGCAGTCGACCTTCCACTCGTCCATGTAGAACGGCAGCGAGCCGATCGATGAGATGCCGTCCACGAACAGCAGCGTCGGGTGGCCGGCGGCGTCGATCGCCTTGCGGACCGCGCCGATGTCGCTGGTGACGCCGGTGGCGGTCTCGTTGTGGACGACCATGACGGCCTTGATCTTGTGGTCCTTGTCGGCGCGCAGGGCCTCCTCGATCTTTTGGGGATCGGCGCCGGTGCCCCACTCCTCTTCCTGAACGACCACGTCGAGGCCGAGGCGCTGGGCCATGTCGACCCAGAGGTGGCTGAATTGGCCGTAGCGCGAGGTCAGCACCGTGTCGCCGCGGCAGAGGGTGTTGGACAGGGCCGATTCCCAGATGCCGGTGCCCGAGGACGGGAACAGGATCACGGTCCCGGCGGTCGAGCCGAACACCATCTTGGAGTCCTGCAGGAGCGGCTTCACCAGCTCGGGAAAGCTCGGCGAGCGGTGATCCTCGGACGGCACGTGCATGGCGCGCAGCACCCGGTCCGGGATGTTGGTCGGGCCGGGAATGAAGAGGTGGTTGCGACCGGGGCGCCGGGTTGCGGCCATGATGTTTCCTCCGAATAGTCGATTGCGCGCAGGCCGAGCCTGCGCCGGGTGGTCTAAACGTCCTCGGGAGTCGGTCCGGCGCCGGCGGGCGCGGCTCACGCCACACCACCTCGAACGCCATCCTCTGCCGTGGGTGGGGGGCGCAGCGGAGCGGCAGGCGGCCTCGTGCCGCTCGCGTCGCGGCGCGCCCCCGCGCGCCGGTCGCCTCCGAAATGCCGTCCCGCCCGACGGCCCCAGGGCCGTCCTCGCCGCCTTCCTGTCATGCCCGGCCGCGCTCGTACCGAGCCGCCGGTTATCTGGCATTATGAGGCGGTGTAGCCTGAAAGGAAAACCGGAAAAACTTCCGGAACTTGCCAAAAAAATTTTTTGTGCGCCGCAGCGATACTAATCTCCGATTGAGAAACCACGCCGCAACGCACCCAGGCTCCCAGGGCGCCGCCCTCGGCGCGTCATCAAACTGAGATGGGATCGCGCTCTGGATTTCGGCCGTATTCAGCCGCCGGGAGAGGAAGCCGTGGCCGAGGGTGAGGAGATGCCGGTCCGGGTCCGGACGCTGTTCCTGTCCGATCTGCATCTCGGGACGCGGGGCTGCCAGGCCGGTCTGCTGCTGTCGTTCCTGCGGGATTACGACGCCGACACGATCTACCTCGTCGGGGATATCGTGGATGGCTGGCAGCTGCGCTCCGGCTGGTACTGGCCGCAGGAACACAACGACGTCGTCCAGAAGCTGCTGCGCAAGGTTCGCAAGGGCGCCAAGGTCGTCTACCTGCCGGGCAACCACGACGAGTTCCTGCGCAACTACGTCGGCATGAATTTCGGCGGCATCGAAGTCTCCGAGACCGCGATTCACGAGGCCGCCGACGGGAGGCGCTACCTCGTGATCCACGGCGACCAGTTCGACATGGTGGTGCGCCACTCGCCCTGGCTCGCCCATCTCGGCGACGGGGCCTACACGCTGGCTCTGTCCCTCAACACGCTGCTCAACAAGATGCGCCGCCGGGTCGGGCTGTCCTACTGGTCGCTCTCGGCCTGGGCGAAGCTGCGGGTGAAGAACGCGGTGAGCTTCATCGGCCGGTTCGAGACGATCCTGGCTGAAGAGGCGCGCCGACAGGGCGCGGACGGGGTGATCTGCGGCCACATCCACCACGCCGCCGACCGGCCGATCGGCGAATTGCGCTACCTCAATACCGGCGACTGGGTGGAATCCTGCACCGGGCTCGTCGAGCATTACGACGGCCGCATGGAGGTGCTGCACTATCCGAGCCTGCTGCGCGATCGCGCGGCCGAGACCGTGCCGCAGGCGGTCCCGGGCCGGCGCGCGGTGGCGTGAGGGCTCGACCGTGAAGCTCCTGATCGCCAGCGATGCGTGGCATCCGCAGGTCAACGGCGTGGTGCGCTCCCTCGAGCAGATGGTCCGCCGCGCCCCCGAGCACGGATTCGCGACGACGATGCTGACGGCTGCGGATTTCCCCTCGCTGCCGATGCCCGGCTACCCGGAGATCCGCCTCGCCTATGCGGGACGAGTGCGGGTGGCGTCACGCTGGCGAGGGGAGCGGCCGACCCATGTCCACATCGCCACCGAGGGTCCGGTAGGATACGCGGCGCGGCGGCACTGTCTGTCGCACGGCCTGCCGTTCACCACGAGCTACCACACGCGCTTCCCGGAATACCTCGCCGCCCGCCTGCCGGTGCCGGAGGCGTGGTCCTACGCCTATCTACGCCGCTTCCACGGCTCCGCCCGCGGCACGATGGTGAGCACCGCCTCACTCCAGGGCGAGTTGGAGGCCCGCGGCTTCACCCACATGATGCGCTGGACCCGCGGGGTCGACACCGAGCGGTTCCGCCCCGCCACGCCCGGTGCGCCGCCGCCCATGGAACTCGCCGATCTGCCGCGACCGCTGTTCCTCTATGTCGGCCGGCTGGCAGTAGAGAAGAACATCGCGGCCTTCCTGAACCTCGATCTGCCGGGCACCAAGATCGTGGTCGGTGACGGGCCGGACCGGGGCCGGCTCCAGGCTCTGGCGCCGGCGGCACGGTTCCTCGGGACTCGGACGGGAGCGTCGCTCTCGGCGGTCTACGCGGCCTGCGACGTGTTCGTATTCCCGAGCCTGACCGACACGTTCGGGATCGTGCTGCTGGAGGCGCTCGCCTGCGGCCTGCCAGTGGCGGCCTTCCCGGTGCCGGGCCCGAACGACGTGATCGGGGGCACCCGGGTGGGCATCCTCGATCAAGACCTGCAGGCCGCAGCCCTCGCCGCCCTGGACCTATCCCGGACCGAATGCCGCGCAGAAGCCCTGCGCCGGGGCTGGGAGGTGAGCGCGCGCCAGTTCTTCGGCAACATCATCGAGGCCCATGGCGGCGAGCGCCTCGCCAGGGACGCCGCCTGAACGGACTTCCGAGGGGCTTGCCCCAGCTCTTTTCAGGTGTTTGCAAAAGGACCGAGATACCGGCCGAAACGCACTCTCTTCTCTTTTCTGGGAAGGGGAATGTGTCTCCCATTGGATACGTAAGGGCCACGGATCGTGCCTCTTGCATCCAGTCAAAACACCCTAAACGGGCTAGGTCGAGACCTTTCGCGGGTGAAAGGCAGAGCCTTGCGATCGTGTCAGGGCTTTGCCCTGACGACCCACCAAAGGGCACAGCCCTTCGGATACCCAGAACCCGCTCATTCCCGACCAGGCGAGCTGCTTCAGGGCGCCCCTCGGATCCGCTCCAGCAGCACGGCGTCAGCGTAGCCATCGGCTGGCAAGCCACTTGAACTCTGGAACGCGCGCAGTGCCGCCCGGGTCTTCGGACCGATCTTCCCATCGACGCCGCCAGTGGCGAAGCCGCGCTCGGTGAGGCGGGTCTGCAGGTCGCGCCGCTCGTCCCCGGTGAGCGCCCGGTCGCCCCGGGGCCAGTCACGGACGAGGCCGGGATCGCCGCGCAGGCGGTCCGACAGCAGCGCGACGGTCAGCGCGTAGGCGAGCGCCGTGTTGTAGCGCAGGATCACCGCGAAGTTCGGCCGCAGCAGAAAGGCCGGACCGCGGATTCCGGAAGGCAGGATCAGGGTCGCCTCCGCGGTCTCGTCTGGGATGCCGCCCGGACGAGCGGGCCGTACGCCGAGCGCCTGCCACGCGGCAAGGCTGCGCGGCGTTGTCTCGTCGGCCAGGGCGGCGTCGAAGCCCTCAGGCAGCAGCGCCTCGGCGCCCCAGCCCTCGCCGGGCTTCCAGCCGTGGGCGCGCAGGTACTGCGCCGTCGAGGCCAGCGCATCCGGTACCGAGGTCCAGATGTCGCGCTTGCCGTCTCCGTCGAAATCAACCGCATCGCGCTGGTAGACGCTCGGCATGAACTGGGTGTGGCCCATCGCGCCTGCCCAGGAACCGGTGAGGCTGCCGGGCATCCGGTCGAGGGGCGCTTGGTTCCAGGCGAGGATCTGGAGCGCGGCCGAGAGTTCGTTGCGCCAGTAGGGTGCGCGGGAGGGATCATCGCAGGCCAGCGTCGCCAGGGAGCGCACCACCGGCTTCACCACGGCGGGGTGGTCGAGCACAGCACCGAAGCTCGATTCCACGCCCCAGAACGCCGCCAGGATGTGGCGGTCGACCCCGTAGCGGGCCTCGATCGACGCGAAGGTCTCGGCCTGCTCGGCGAGCTTGGCTCGGCCCGCCTCGATGCGGGCCGGAGTGACGCTGGCCTCGATGTAGTCCCAGATCGGCCTGACGAATTCGCCCTGGCTCGCGGTAGCGGCCAGAACGTCGGGATCGGGCGTCAGGTTGGCGAGTTGGGCGTCGGCGAGGGTCTGCGGCACGGCCTGCGTGGTCGCGAAGGCGATGAGGTCGGCGCGGCAGCTTTCGAAGGGTATCACGGGCCGAGCTGCATCGGGCGCCGCGACCACGAGGGTCGGCACCAGGGCGCAGGCGAAAACGGCTCTGCGGGTTCCCGGACAGGGGCGTGTCGGGCTGCTCATCGGCGCTCTGGGCTCGCATTCTGTGGGGGCCCAGCATACCCGGCCGATCGGGGCGGTTTCCAGCGGCGAACCGGCCCGCTCCGAGGTGTCGGAGTCGCGCCAACGTGATCGCTGGGCCCTGCCGGAGGGACGACGACCCGGGCATCCTTCCTCGGGAGGGCCCAAAGGAGATCGACCGATGAAGCGGATAGCCTTCGCCACGATCGCTGCGGCTTCACTCGCCGCCGGTCCCGCGCATGCCCTGGACGTCACCCGCAGCCGCGACATCCCCGCCCCCGCGGAGGCGGTCTGGGCGCTGGTCGGCGATTTCTGCGCCATCCAGTTCTGGCACCCGCAGGTCGAGCGCTGCATCCTGTCGGCCGACGACGACGATGACGGCATCCGCGCGCAGATCCGGGGTCTCGTGGTGAATGGCGGCCTCGGCACGATCGTAGAGGTCGAGACCGCCCGCGACGAGACGGGCCGGAGCTACAGCTACGGCTTGATCCAGGGCCCCCTGCCGGTGCGCGCCTATAATGCGACCCTGGCGGTCCGGCCGAACGGCAGCGGATCCACGGTGATCTGGAGCGCGACCTTCGACGCCGAGGGGATGAGCGATGCCGAAGCGGTCGCCGACATCGCCGGCGTGTTCGAGGCGGGGCTTGCCGGGATCGCCCGCGAGGCGTCCAGATAGCGTCCGGCCGAATCGGGCGGCCGCGCGATCAGGATCCCGGTCTGCGGCGTATCCCCCTCGTTCCGGCGCCCGCCGGCACTGAACAGAGCGGCGTCGGGGCAAAGGATCGCCCGGCTCGATTCCCAGAGGCAACCTCAGGAGGCCGAGACCCGCATGCGCCGCCACCGCCACGCCAAGATCGTCGCCACCGTGGGCCCCGCCAGTTCGGCGCCCGACCAGTTGAAGGCCTTGTTCCTCGCCGGGGTCGATACCTTCCGGCTGAATTTCAGCCACGGCACGCAGGAGGATCACGCCCGCGTCCACGCCGCGATCCGCGCCCTCGAGAAGGAGGTCGGCCGGCCGATCGGCATCCTGCAGGATCTGCAGGGACCCAAGATCCGGATCGGCACGCTGCAGGGCGGCCGCCTCGATCTGCAAGCCGGCGAGCGGGTGCGCTTCGTCCTCGAAGGTGCCGAGGGCGACAAGCAGACGATCCCGCTGCACCACCCGGAGATCTTCGACGCGGTCGTGCCCGGTCAGGATCTGCTGATCGACGATGGGCGGGTGCGGGTGCGGGTTATCGGACCGGAGCGTACTGCCATCACGGCCGAGGTGGTGACCGGCGGGGCGATCTCGAACCGCAAGGGCGTCAACCTGCCAGGCACGCTGCTCGACCTGTCGCCGCTGACCGCCAAGGACCGGGCCGACCTCGCCTTCGGGCTCGATCTCGGCGTCGACTGGGTGGCCCTGTCCTTCGTGCAGAAGCCGTCCGACGTGATCGAGGCCCGGGGGATCATCGGCGACAGGGCCGGGATCATGTCGAAGATCGAGAAGCCGCAGGCGCTTGAGCGGATCGACGACATCATCCGGCTCTCCGACGCCGTGATGGTGGCCCGCGGCGATCTCGGCGTCGAGATCCCGCACGAGGATGTGCCGGGCCGTCAGAAGGAGCTGATCCGCGCCTGTCGGCTCGCCGTGAAGCCTGTGGTGGTGGCGACCCAGATGCTCGACTCGATGGTCAACGCCCCCGCACCGACCCGGGCCGAGGCCTCGGACGTCGCGACTGCGATCTACGACGGCGCCGACGCCGTCATGCTCTCGGCGGAATCGGCCACCGGACGCTATCCGGTGGAGGCGGTCGCGATGATGGATCGGATCATCCGCAGCGTGGAGGGCCACAAGCTCTACCACTCCATCGTGGCGGCCTCGGAGCCCGGCGAGGAGGAGACGCCGCCCCACGCGGTTGCCACCGCGACCGCCGAGCTCGCCGAGGCGATCCACGCCGCCGCGATCGTAGCCTACACGTCGAGTGGGACGACGGCGGCCCGGGTGGCGCGCAAGCGCCCCGCCGCCGCGATCCTGGCGCTGACGCCGAACCTCGCGACCTCGCGCCGGTTGAGCCTGCTGTGGGGCGCCCACAGCGTCCTCACGGACGATATCGATTCCTACGAGGAGATGACGGCGAAAGCTTGCCAGCACGCGCGGGAGGAGGGTTTCGCCAAGCCGAACGACGTCATCGTGGTGGCCGCGGGCATCCCCTTCCACACGGCGGGCAACACGAACAACATCCGGCTGATGCAGGTGTGAGTGTTACAAGGCTGCTGCGGGCACCGCGGGTGGAACGCGGCCCGCTTCCCATCGTTGACTTGGAAGCTGCGCCGTTTTGGCGCGAAACTGGAGGGCCATCCCATGAACCTGATCGGACGCCTCGTCACCAAGCTCCTCGGCAACGAGAACCGCCCCATCGACCGCGACGACCGGAACGCCAGCACGGCGACCCCGATCGGCCGCCTCGTCACGAAGATCCTGGGCAAGTAAGCGCCGACGCCGCGCGCCCCGGGCGCGCGGCTTCCAGCGATCAATCAGTTCGCGACCGCGCCCGCGACTTCCTTGACGGTCGGCGCCGCCGGCACGGTGTGCTGCCAGAACGTCCCAGTCCGACCCTTGGCAAAGCCCTCGTCGTAGAGGCTGCGCATATAGGCGGTATCAAAGCCCTTCGAGGCCGGCACCTTCGGACCACCTCCGTCGATGTAAGTCAGGTTGAAGCCGATGCCGTTGCCCCGCGCCAGCGCGTAGGTCGCGGTCAGCGTAGCCCGCGAGCGGGCGCGGCTCGCCGTCGTGAAGGAGCGCTCCACGATCGAGAGCGTGTTGTCCTTCGTGACCTCGAAATCGGGCTCCAGGCGGCCGTTGATCACGACGTAGATCTCGGCCTTCCCGCCCGTGCGGATCCGCCCGTCGCGCAGCAGCAGGGTCTGCGGCAGGGTGAAGACCGGCGTCACCACCGAACCGTCGACATGCATCTCCTGGAAGCGCGCGTCGCCGGCCGAGACGTCGATGAATTGCGGCGGGAACACTGCCGGGATGCTGGCCGAGGCGGCTAGCACGTCGCGGAACAGCTCACGGGCATTCGGCACGCCGCTCGCCGCGATGGCGCCCATGTTCCAGATGACGGCCCGCTGGGAATCGAGGTTCGTGGTCACCACGAGCAGGCGCCGGCCCTTCGCGTGCTCCTCGGCCACCGCCCGGATCAGATCCGGCGTGACGTAGCGGTCGATCAGGTTGCGCAAGCGACCGTCACCAAACAGCCCGGAGCCGAACAGCACATTGGCGATGTTGGGCGAGGCCACCAGCTCGCCGGCGACGCCGCTGGTGTAGAATTCGGTGAGATAGGCGTCGTAGCCGGACCCCAGGAACGCGAACGGCGCGATCAGCGCGCCGGTCGAGACGCCGGACACCAGGGTGAATTCCGGCCGCTGGCCCGAAGCCGTCCAGCCGTTGAGGACGCCGGCTCCGTAAGCCCCGTCGCCGCCGCCACCCGACAGCGCCAGATAGTTGAAACCCTTGTTCCGTCGCTGCGGATTGGCGGCGAGTTCCGCGATCGTCTCCACCGAGGCGTCCGCGTAGACGCGCGCGCCGGGGATGCCTGGAACACTCGCAAAGGCGGCCTGCTCGGCACTGTAAGGCGTGCGCGGAAGGCTGCCGCAGGCCGCCACCTGACCCGCCAGCCCGAGCGCGGTCAGCGCCCGAAAGCCTGTCCGACGGAAACCCATCCTCGTCACCCTGATCCGTGAAGCTCGGCCACCTTGCCACACGAAACGAGCTTGGCTGTGACGCACGTTCCGACTTTGTCGCCCGGCGGGCCGGATAAAGGCCTGCTGTTGCGCCTGGGTCACGATCCCACAGGAACGCGGCGCAAGCGTGGCCGGACATAGCTTGGTTGCTACCGGGGTCCGTTCGGTATGCGACGATGCCCGGGCAGCGTCACGACGGCAGCGTCTGGGATCCCGATCGCGCCATTGCCAGTGGACAGGGGCCGCGGAGGGCAGGCGAGCACCCTTGCAACGTTCGTCAGCGCCGCGCTAGGGTTCCGTGCGGCTTGACGGGACAGGGTGTCGCACCGCGGCTCGGCCTGCGTTGATCGGGGGCGCGGTCCGCTCGGTGGCATGATCCGCCGTTGGACGGATCCTTGGACCCGGGTTGCACGCGCCGGACCTTGGCGCAGCGCGGGCTGCAGGGGGCGGAGGGGTAGATGGAAGCGGCTGTAGGCTGGACAGATGATCGCGTGGCGCTCCTGCGCCGGCTGTGGGAGGACGGGCAGAGCGCGAGCAAGATCGCCGCGCAGCTCGGCGGCGTCACGCGCAACGCGGTGATCGGCAAGGTCCATCGCCTGGGTCTGGCGGGCCGCGCCCGGGGTGGGGAAGAAGCCCCCGTCGCCGCGGTTCAGCCGGCGAAGGCGATCGAAATCGAGACGGCCATCGCGGTGGTGGAAACGCAGGCCCCCGAGCCGGTGGCGATCCTGTCGCATCGTCCGGCGCCGGCCTTCCCGTTGGCAGCACCAGCCGCTTCGCCGACGCCCCTGGCGGTCTCTCAGCGCGTCACCATCATGGACCTCCGGGAATCCATGTGCCGCTGGCCGCTCGGCGATCCGACAACGCCGGAATTCCGGTTCTGCGGCGGCCGCTCGATCACCGGTTTGCCCTACTGCACGCATCACGCCGAGATCGCCTATCAGCCGGCGGCCGAGCGGAAGCGGGATCGCCGCGTCGCCTCGTTCCGCTGATCGGCGGCTCTTTTACGGCTGGACGAGCCCGGCTGCGCGAAGATAGCGCGCGGTCGCTGGATTGATGCGATCCGCCGGCACGAGGCCGATCAGGTTCTTCGGGTTCGTCGTGGCAGTCCCGTCACGGCCGAGCGCGCGGACGATGCGTTCGGCCGCATCTCCGTCGAAGCCTGAGCGCGCGAGGATGAAGCTCCACGAGCCCACCGTCTCGATCGGCTCCACCTGTCCGGGGAAGCTACCGGCCGGAACCGTCAGGCGCTTCAGCGCGGCGCCCGGCTGCGCCAGACGCGCGATCCCGGCGTCCGAGGGGCCGAAGAAGCGCGCCCCGCCCGGAGCCCGGGCCATGGTAGCGAAGCCCGGCCAGTCGAGCCCGCCGCCCCAGAGCGCATCGGCCTGACCCTCGCGCACCAGCCTAGGGCCATCACCGGCGTGATCGAGCAGGACCGGGCGGATGTCATGCGCGGGGTCGAGCCCCGAGGCGGCGAGCGCGCTGCGGGCCATCACGGTGAGCCCCGACATGTGCGTGCCCAGCACGACCGTGCGCCCGCGCAGATCCGCGACCGATCGGATCGGGCTGGCCGCCGGCACGACGAACAGACCGGGCGTCGGATACATCGAAGCCAGCACGGAGACACCGTCGGCGGCCGCGAAAGCGGGGTAGGCGTACTCCCCCTGCACAAGACCCAGATCGACGCTGCCGGCCTGTAGGAGACTGAGATTCTCCGCGGAGCCGCCGCTGGCGCGGGGCTCGATGATCAGGGCCGGGTCCGCTTGGCGGATCGTGTCCGCGAAGGCCGCACCGAAGGCCGGAAAGCCGCCGCCCGGTGTCGCGGTCGCCAGGACCACGCGAACAGGCTCCTCGGACCGGACTGGCCGAGGCGCGAGGAGACTCAGTGCTCCGAGGAGCGTCATCCGGCGGGTCGCCATCGTGATTCCCGAGGCTGGCACGCGCTTCGTCATCAACACCCTCGCCGCGCTGGCGCGCCGGACCGGCACCGACCGGGAGAATAACTTTCTATCGCTTTCGCGACAGCCAGCAAGGCTATTCCACGACGCGGCAGAGATCGAAGCGAAAGCGGAAAGAACTTTTGATATGGGCACTTAGCCCAATTGCCCCCGTGGCGGCAACGCGATATCGCAGCCTCCCGTCCGGGCCGATCCAAAGCCTCCCGCCCGGGGGCTTGGTCTCGACCGACCGGACCCACATCTCACCGATCCCACTACGAGCAGGAGCTCCGCGATGGCCGATTCCCTCAACGCGCCGGCGAAGGTCGGGCATGGCCGTGTCTACGGCTCGATCACCGAGACGATCGGCAACACCCCCCTGGTCCGCCTGAACCGCCTGCCGAAGGAGTACGGGGTCGACGCCGAGATCCTGCTGAAGCTGGAGTTCTTCAACCCGATCGCCAGCGTCAAGGACCGTATCGGCGTCAACATGATCGACGCGCTGGAGGCGTCCGGCAAGCTTCAGCCGGGCGGCACGCTGGTGGAGCCGACTTCGGGCAACACCGGCATCGCGCTCGCCTTCACGGCCGCGGCCCGGGGCTATCGCCTGATCCTGGTCATGCCGGAGACGATGTCGCTGGAGCGGCGCAAGATGCTGGCGTTCCTGGGCGCGGAACTGGCGCTTACCCCGGGCGCGCAGGGCATGAAGGGCGCGATCGCCAAGGCCGAGGAGCTCTTGAAGGAGATCCCCGGCTCGGTGATGCCGCAGCAATTCTCGAACCCCGCCAACCCCGAGATCCACCGGAAGACCACCGCCGAGGAGATCTGGAGCGATACCGGCGGCCAGCTCGACGCGTTCGTGGCGGGCGTCGGCACCGGTGGTACCGTGACGGGCGTCGGCGAGGTGCTGAAGCCGCGCCTGCCGAATCTGAAGGTCTTTGCCGTCGAGCCGGAGGATTCTCCGGTGATCTCGGGCGGCCAGCCGGGCCCGCACAAGATCCAGGGTATCGGCGCCGGCTTCATCCCTGACAACCTCCACACCGACATCCTCGACGGGGTGCTGAAGGTCTCCAACCAGACCGCCTTCGAGACCGCTCGGGCGCTCGCCCGCCTCGACGGCATCCCGGGCGGCATCTCGACCGGCGGCAACGTCGCCGCTGCCCTGGAGCTGGCCAAGCGGCCGGAATTCAAGGGCAAGCGCATCGTCACGATCGCCTGCAGCTTCGCCGAGCGCTACATCTCGTCGGCGCTGTTCGACGGGATCGGCTAAGCCGAACGCAGCCCGTTCCGCGACGGAACGGGCTCTGGCTCCGCGCTGGATCGAACGGTGCGGAGCCATACCATCGGTGGATCCGATCGCGGGCGACCCTGCGGGAAAGCCACACGCCCGGTGTGTTTCCCGAGGATGGTGTGGTGCGAGTTACATATTCCTGCTGAACAATTGGCGGATTTTCATAGCTTTATTTCTAAAAATAGCGAATAATTTCTACAGTTACGTCGATTTCTTCTAATAAAATACAGCTGTTTTTGCCATCACCCTTATCGATCAACGTTGCATTTCGAGCCTGGATCTTCCTCGATCGTTCCGGTACCGCAAGAAGCGTGATCGATCGAGGGTTCTGTCATGCGTTGTTTGGTCGTGATCTTGTGCTGCCTCTGGTCGCAAACCTTGCTGGCGCTGGGTTTTGCAGTGCACGATCGGACACCGCTGGCGGAGGACGCACGCACGGCCCTCGGCAAGGATGCCACCGCGCAGGCGGAGCCGTTCCAGCTCATGCTCACCTGCCCCGGCTGTGACGGCGCGCCGACGGTCGCGCTGCAGTTGGGCCGTCTCACGGACGGCACCGAGGGCCGGATCCGCTCCGGCAAGACCACGATGGGCGCGCTGGAGACGATATGCGTCAAGAAGAACCCGGATTGCCGGCTGACCACTCTGCCGGCCGGTCCGGGGGTCGCGTGGATCACGTCCTACGCGTTCGAGACAGGCGCCGGCGCGACCGCCATCGTCCTCCGTGACGGCGATCTTCTGACGATCGATGCCCGGTCGATCGACCGCGGCGCGGCGGAGGATACGGTGCTGCGCCTAGCCCAGAAGCTCCTGCCGCGCATCATCGGACGCTAACGTCCGAACGCTGTTGCCCGCGCCCCATCGCCCGGGGGGCGCAACTCTCCCGCGCCGCCCCGGTTGTCCTGCGAAGACACGGAAAGGCGCGCCATGACCGGCCAGACAGGACGACCGTCCCTCAAGGACTTCGACGCGAACGCGGACCGAAACGGCCAGGATCTTGGCCAGGACTCGCCGCTGGATATCGGCTTGCCTGACCGCACGCAGGCGGATCTGAAGCGAAACCCGGCGGGCGACGCCGAATCCGCGCGGATCGCCTCCGGCACCCCCGGCTCCGATGCAACGGATGCGACCGAGGCGGAGACGCCGCGCGAGAACCTCGACAAGCTGAAGGGTACGTTCAGCGAGAACGCGTCCGGCAGCGGCTCGGATCTGAGCGAGGCGATCGACCGCGCCACGGCCGCCGTCGGCCAGGACGACGGGAAGCGCTGATGGCCCGGCCGACCAGCGAATCCGGCACCGTCACCCGCAAGCCCGACGACGCGGTCGGGTCCCGTGGCGATTCGCCCGCCGGGGGCGGCCACCAGACGGCCGATCAGGCGGCCATCACCAACATGGGCGGGGGCGAAAAGCCTCAACCGGAACCTCGCGAGGGTTGGGGCCAGACCGGCGAGCCTGGGCGGTCGCCGCCGGCGACCGGGGGCTCGTCCGGTGGCCACTCAGACCAGAAGGCGTCCCGCGGTCCTGACGCCGGCGAGACAGTCGCGGACGGGCACTACAGGGCGGAAGGGGAGAACCAAGAATGAGCGAGCGCGAGGACACGGGTGCGAAGCCCGAGAAGCCCAAGAACATCGCACCCGACGCGGTCAAGGATCCGAACGAGAAGACCGAGGGTCATCCCGGAGCCGGGCCGTCGAGCGGTGGAAGCCAGAACGACGAGACCGACCCGGGGGGGAGCTGACGCCAGCCGGACGGCTCAGACGAGCCGGAACGGGATCGGATCTGTGGCCAGCTTCACCGCGTCGGGTCGGCAGCCGCTTTCGACGCAGGCGTAACGGATCGCATCCTGGCGGCTGCGGAAGATGCCCCCTGCACGCCCGCCGGTCTCGACGGCCACCCAATGGCCCGCGCCGTCCTGACCGACGAGATAGGACAGGGGCGTGCCGGCTGAGGCCGGCAGGGACGAGTTCAACGCGACGGTCATGGTCGTCTGGGGGTTCACGCGGACCTCTCGGGTACCGCCATGCCAAACTGGGAAGCCCGGCATAAGGATTCGATGGACCCGAGAGCGATCCGGAATAAGGTCTGCATTAGCAACCGGACATGAGCGTCCGGTTGCCGGCCGTTCAGTTCAGGCCGCGCTGTCCTTCGAGGAACGCTCGACCCGCTTGCGGTCGTTCGGATCCAGCACGGTCTTGCGCAGCCGGATCGACTTCGGCGTGACCTCGACCAACTCGTCGTCCTGGATCCAGGCCAGCGACTTCTCCAGGGTCATCCGGATCGGAGGTGTCAGGCGCACAGCCTCGTCCTTCGAGGTGGTGCGGATGTTGGTCAGCTTCTTGCCCTTGAGCACGTTCACCTCGAGATCGTTCTCGCGGTTGTGCTCGCCGATGATCATGCCCTGGTAGACCTTCCAGCCGGGCTCGATCATCATCGGGCCGCGGTCTTCGAGGTTCCACATGGCGTAGGCCACCGCCTCGCCCTTGTCGTTCGAGATGAGCACGCCGTTGCGGCGGCCGGCGATCTCGCCCTTGAAGGGCTCGTAGGCCTTGAACAGGCGGTTCATGATCGCCGTGCCACGGGTGTCGGTCAGCAACTCGCCCTGGTAGCCGATCAGGCCACGGGTCGGGGCGTGGAATACGAGGCGCAGGCGATCACCGCCCGACGGCCGCATCTCCAGCATGTCAGCCTTACGCTCCGACATCTTCTGGACGACGACGCCGGAATGCTCCTCGTCCACGTCGATCACGACCTCCTCGATCGGCTCGAGCAGGTTGCCCTCCTCGTCCTTCTCGAAGACGACGCGCGGACGCGAGACCGCGATCTCGAAGCCCTCGCGGCGCATGGTCTCGATCAGGATGGCGAGCTGCAATTCGCCGCGGCCGGACACGTAGAACGAGTCCTTGTCGGTCGCTTCCTCAATCTTGAGCGTGACGTTGCCCTCGCCTTCCTTGAACAGGCGGTCGCGGATCATCCGGCTCGTGACCTTGTCGCCCTCGGTGCCGGCCAGCGGCGAGTCGTTCACGATGAACGACATCGTCACGGTGGGCGGATCGATCGGCTGGGCCTGGATCGGCGTGTCGACCTGCGGGTCGCAGAAGGTGTCGGCCACCGTGCCCTTCATCAGGCCGGCGATCGAGACGATATCGCCCGCCTCGCCGACGTCGATCGGCGCGCGCTCCAGGCCGCGGAAGGCCAGGATCTTCGAGACGCGGCCGGTCTCCACGACCTTGCCGTCGCGCGAGAGCACCTTGATCTGCTGGTTCGGCTTCACGGTACCGGAGGCGATGCGCCCGGTGATGATCCGGCCGAGGAACGGGTTGGCCTCGAGCAGGGTGCCGAGCATCCGGAACGGCCCCTCCTCCACCTTGGCGGGGGGGACGTGCTGGAGCACGAGCGCGAACAGCGGCTCCAGGCCGACCGAGGGGTCGGCATCCGGGCTGTCGGCCATCCAGCCGTTGCGGCCGGACCCGTAGAGGATCGGGAAGTCGAGCTGGTCGTCGGTGGCGTCGAGGGCGGCGAAGAGATCGAACACCTCGTTCACCACCTCGGTGATGCGGGCATCCGGCCGGTCGACCTTGTTGATCGCCACGATCGGGCGCAGGCCGATCTTGAGGGCCTTACCGACCACGAACTTGGTCTGCGGCATCGGCCCCTCGGCGGCGTCGACCAGCACGATCACGCCGTCGACCATCGACAGGATACGCTCGACCTCGCCGCCGAAATCGGCGTGGCCGGGGGTGTCGACGATGTTGATGCGGGTGTCCTTCCAGACCACCGAGGTGGCCTTCGCCAGGATCGTGATGCCACGTTCCTTCTCGAGGTCGTTCGAGTCCATCGCCCGTTCCTCGACCCGCTGGTTCTCGCGGAAGGTGCCGGACTGGGCCAGCAGCTTGTCGACGAGCGTCGTCTTGCCGTGGTCGACGTGAGCGATGATGGCGATGTTGCGCAGATTCATGTCGGCCCGAAACGGGTTGTGCCGGCTCCCTGGCGGCCGCGCGGCGCGGCCGTCCGCGCCGGTCCAGGTACGGAGTCGTGGTGGTTGCGTCGCAATATAAGGACACGCGCTCCGGGGCAAGGCCGACGCGTGCATGGTTGCATCCCGCCGTGCCCTGAGCTGCCGGACCACGAGGGCCCGACACCTCTGTAGGGAACAGCAGAACCAGCATAATGCGCGCCCACTCTCGCAGAGGAAAAGGTATGCGAGAGGGGGCCCGGACAGCCCGACCTGTCGATGGGACACTGCCTGAGCTGGGAAAATCGCGGGCGGTGGCGATTCGCCGCCCCGGTTTCTTCGAAACGTCAGAGGACAGCGGAGCGGACGACAATGGGCGGGAAAGTGGCGCTCGTGACGGCAGGGGGCATCGGCATGGGGGCGGTGGCCGCCCGCAAGCTGGCGGAGGACGGTTTCGCCGTCGCGATCCTTTCGTCCTCCGGCAAGGGCGAAGCGCTGGCCCAGGAGCTTGGCCGATTCGGCGTGACCGGCTCGAACCAGTCGCCCTAGGACCTGCAGCGCCTCGTCGACGGAGCCATGGCGCGTTGGGGCCGGATCGATGTCCTGGTCAACAGCGCCGGCCACGGGCCCCGGGCGCCGCTGCTCGACATCACGGACGCCCAGTGGCACGCCGGCCTGGACACCTACCTGATGAACGTCGTGCGCACGGTCCGCCTCGTGATGCCGATCATGCAGGCGCGGCGCGCCGGGGCGATCATCTACATTTCGACCGCCTGGGCCTTCGAGCCGAGCCCGATGTTCCCGACCTCGGCGGTGTTCCGCGCGGGGCTCGCCGCCTACACGAAGCTGTTCGCCGACAGCTACGCCGCCGATAACGTCTGCATGAACAACGTGCTGCCGGGCTGGATCGACAGCCTGCCGGCCACGGAGGAGCGCCGACAGAGCGTGCCGATGGCCCGCTACGGACGGATCGGCGAGATCGCCGCCACGATCGCGTTCCTCGCCTCCGAGGGTGCCGCCTACATCACCGGCCAAAACCTGCGCGTGGACGGCGGCCTGACCCGCGCGGTCTGACCGCGCGGTCGCCACCTCCAACCCGGACGACGCGGCTGCGCGGCAGCCATGCGATCGAAGGCGCCGGCCTTCTCCCTATATGACGGACCGATGACGCAGCGATGCGGTCCACCAGTTCGCGCAGGGCGGACCTCTCGGGTGCATTGGATGAAACCAGACCGCTGGGCTACCGTGTTGATTCTACGCCCACGCATGGGCGCGGCGAACCGGTATGACCTCCGCTCCGACGGCTGCCTCATGGAACGAGCCGATGCGCGCGCTTGAGCCGCGGCTGTTTCCGTACATCTGGCGCTACTCGAAGGCCGACCAGTTCCGGATCTGCGCCGTCGTCCTGGCCTCACTGCCGTTCTACTTCGCCTCGCTCGACCTGCCCAAGCGCATCGTCAACGACGCAATCACCGGCAAGGCCTTCTCCCACGGCGAGGCGACCGCTTCGTTCCTCGACATCACCGTGTCGTGGCCCCAAGCGCTCGGCGGCGGGACGACGCGGCTGTTCGAGGGGTTTCAGGTCGACCGGTTCGAGCTGCTGCTCGGCCTTTCCACCCTGTTCCTCGGCCTCGTGCTGATCAACGGCGCCTTCAAGTTCTGGATCAACCTGCAGAAGGGCATCTTGGGCGAGCGGATGCTCCGACGCCTGCGCTTCCAGTTGTTCTGCCTGATGCTGCGCTTCTCGCCGGAGACGCAGCGGGAGGTGAAATCCTCCGAGACCGCGACGATCATCCGCGACGAGGTCGAGCCGATCGGCTCCTTCATCGGCGACGCGATCGTGGTGCCGGTATTCCTGGGCACGCAGGCCGCAACCGCGCTCGCCTTCATCCTGATGCAGAACCTGTGGCTCGGCCTCGCGGCCGGCGGCATGGTCGCGGTGCAGATGACCGTGATCCCGCGGCTGCGCCGGGAGATCATCCGTCTGAGCCGCCGCCGACAGATCGCCTCGCGCGCCCTCGCGGGCCGCGTCGCCGAGGTGCTCGACGGGCTACCGGCGGTACTCATCAACGATACCGGCCGCTGGGAGCGGGCGGAGATCGGCGGGCGACTCTACAGCCTCTACGACCTGCGCCTGCGGATCTACCGGCGGAAGTTCGCGGTCAAATACCTCAACAACCTGCTCGCCCAGGTGACGCCGTTCCTGTTCTACGCGATCGGCGGCGTCTTCGCCCTGAAAGGCGAGCTCGATATCGGCCAGCTCGTGGCCGTCCTCGCCGCCTATCGCGACCTGCCCCCGCCGCTCAAGGAGCTGATCGACTGGGATCAGCAGCGCCTCGACGTCGAGGTGAAGTACGAGACCGTGGCGGCGCATTTCGGGCCGCAGCGCCTGCAGCCCGCCGAACCCGAGTTAGGCGAGACGCCGCCGCCGCTCGGTAGCCCGCTCCGGGTCGAGGGCCTGACCTTGCGCGATCCGCAGGGCGGCGGCCCAATCGAGGTCGGCGACGCCGAGGTGCCACTGCCGACGCGGCTCGCCCTCGTCCCGCCCGGCCCGGCCGCCCAGGAATTCGCCCGCGTCCTCGCCGGCCTGCAGACCGCGCCGGGCGGCACGATCCGGATCGGTAAGCACGACCTGTCGATCCTGCCGCGGCCGGCTCATGCCTATCGCATCGCCTTCGCCGGCGTGGAGCCGGTCCTGTTCCCGGGGACCTTGCGCGACAACGTGCTCTACGGCCTGCGCATCCGGCCGCTGCGGACTGGCAGCCTTGATCTCAGCAAGATGCGGATCAACGAGGCGGTGAAGACCGGCAACCCGTGCGACAGCGTTGACGACCCGTGGATCGACTACCGGCGGCTGGAAATCCGCAACGCCGAAGAACTGGACGCACACCTCCTCGATCTGCTGAGCCGCCTCGATCTCGGCGACGACCTGTACCGGTTCGGCCTCGGCGCCCTCAGCTCGGTCACCCACGAGACGCCGGTGGGCCAACGCATGATCGCGGCCCGGGAGCACCTGCGCGCGCATTTCGTCGAGAAGGGCCTTGCCGACCTCGTCATCCCCTTCGCCCGCGGCCGCTACAACGATCAAGCGACCGTTGGCGAGAACCTGCTGTTCGGGGTCCCGCGCGACCCGACGCTGTTGGATCCGCAGCGCCTCGCCGCGGCCCCGCTGTTCCGCGAGGCGCTGGAGGAGGCGCACCTCCTCGACGACCTCGACCGCATGGGCGTGGCCATCGCCAGCAGCCTCAAGGACATCTTCGCCGACGTGCCGCCCGGCCATCCGCTGTTCCGGCGCTTCTCGCTGATCACGGCGGATGCCCTGCCGGATTATCTGCGCCGGCTCGCGCGCCTGCCCGAGGATGGGCGCCTCAGCGAGGCCGACAGCGTGGCGTTCCTTGCCCTCACCCTGGCCTATGTCGAGCCACGGATGCGCTTCGGCCTGCTCGACGAGGCGCTGCGCCAGCGCATCGTCGGCGCGCGGACCATCGTCCAGCGCCACATGCACGGTGACCATGGCTGCGACGTCGAATCCTACGATCCCAACCGGATCAACCCGCGCAGCACCGTGCTCGACAACCTGCTGTTCGGCCGTATCGACACGGCGCGGATGCACGGCGAGGCGATCATCCAGCGGGAGGCGCGGGCGGTATTCCGGGAGTTCGACCTGGAACGCCCGATCCAGCTGCGCGGTCTGGATAAGGAGGTCGGCAATCGCGGACAGCTCCTGACCGAGCGCGTGCGGGTGCGGATCGGCCTCGCCCGGGCCATCCTGCGCCGGCCGGAGGTTCTGGTGGTCGACCGGGTGGACGAGTTCCTTGAGCACGGCGTCGACACGCTGCTGGATGTCGCGGAGGCCACCCTGCCCCAGGCGAGCCTAGTGGCCAGCCTGTCCGCGGAGACGGATGCTGCCCGCTTCCCCGCGCGGCTGCCGCTGCGCAAGCCGGAGGCACGCCTGAAGGCCGCCGAATGATCGCGGCGTGATCCGGCGCACTGGCCTGCGGTTTACAGCCCAGCCCGTCTCCGGCACAGGGTGGCGCCTATGCCCGTTCTCTTGGACGCGACCGTGACACAGGCCGGCACCACCCCGAGCCTCGCCGGGCTGCCGCGCGTGGTTCCTCCGCACCGCACGCCGCCGGAGCGGGAATTGCCGATCTGGGCCTATCTGCGCTCGATCCGCGACAACAGCCTCCGGGGTTTCCCCCGCCGCGCCTTCGAGGAACCGGTGACCCGCAGGGGCCTGCTCGGCCGGTCGAGCTTCATCCTGAACGATCCGGAGGCGATCCGCCGGGTCCTCGTCGAGAATCAGGCGAATTACGCGCGCACCACCGGGACGATCCGGATCCTGCGCCCGATCCTCGGCGACGGCCTCCTGATCAGCGAGGGCTCGGCCTGGCGCCACCAGCGCCGGACGCTGGCCCCGGCCTTCACGCCGCGGGCGATCGACGGCCTCGTACCGCACATCGCGACCGCCATCACGGAGGGGCTGGAAAACATCGCCGTCGAGGCAAAAGCCGGCCCGGTCGACCTGTTCACCGCGTACTACCGACTCGCCCTGGAAGTGGCCGGGCGCGCCATGTTCTCGGTCGGCATGGACGAGCACGGACCGGAGCTGCGCCGGCTCATCGCCGCGTACGGCGAGCGGATGGGCCGGCCGCACCTGCTCGACATCGTGACACCCCCGGGCTGGCCGGTGCCGCTCGACTGGGCGCGCGGGCGCTTCCGCCGCCGCTGGATCCCGTTCCTCGACCGGATCATCGCGGCCCGCCAAGCCACGGACCGGAGCCAGGCCGGGTCGGGCGACCTGCTGGACCTGCTCGCGGCGGCGCGCAATCCCGACACGGGCGCCCCGTTCTCGCCGGCCGAGCTGCGCGATCAGGTGGCCACCATGATCCTCGCAGGCCACGAGACCACGGCCGGGACGCTGTTCTGGGCCTCCTACCTGCTGGCCCTCGCCCCGGAGGTGCAGGAGCGCGTCGCCGCGGAGGCACGGAGCGCAGATCTCGCCGATCCCACCGGCTGCCAGAGCGACGGGCGCCTCCCCCTCACCCGCGCGGTGATCGACGAGACCCTGCGCCTCTACCCGGCGGCCTTCGTGGTGGTGCGCCGAGCGCTTGGGCCCGACACGGTGGCGGGCCACGCGGTTAAGACGAGCGATATCGTGATGGTGAGCCCGTGGGTGCTCCACCGGCACCGGACGCTCTGGTCGGACCCCGACGCGTTCGATCCCGGCCGGTTCCTGCCGGGGGCGCCCCCGCCACCGCGCTTCGCCTATCTGCCGTTCGGCGCCGGCCCGCGGGTCTGCATCGGCGCGCAATTCGCGCTCAGCGAGGCGGTGATCGCGCTGGCGCACCTGCTGCGGCGGTTCCGGTTCGTGCTGGACGATGCGGAGCCGATCCTGCCCCAGGCCGTGGTCACCACCCAGCCGGAGCGGGCGGCCCGATTCCGGCTGATCCCGCGGGATCCGTTCGGCTCCTGAGGTTCGGACGCATCCGCCCAGACACCGGTCTCGCCAGGTTAGCGTCGACCGGATACAGCCTCGCGAACACGACGAAACCGCACCCGGCGGACCGGGCGCGGCTTCTGGATTGCGTGCCGGCGGGAGCGACTCCGCTGCGGCTCAAGCGGCCTTCTTGGAAGAACCGAGCCGCCCGCCCTTGTTGGCAGCGACCTCGGCGAGCTTGGCCGCAAGCTTCGCGTCGAGCTTGCCGGCGACACCGAGCGGAAGCTCGATGTCGAGGCCGAGGGTCGAGACGCCCTCGCCACGCTCCAGGGTGACCTTCACCTTGTCGGCTTCCACCGACACGTGGTTGGCGATCACCGCCAGGATCTCGTCCCGGAGCTGCATCACGAGATCCGGACGCCCGGACTCGGCCCGCTCGTGGGCGAGGATCAGTTGGAGGCGGTCGCGCGCGACCGAGCCGGAGTTGCGCTTCTGGAAGAGGCCCAGGATGCTCATGCCGCCCTCCGCATGAACAGCTTGTCGAGGAACGACTTGCGCTCGACCGGCAGGCTCATCGGAACCTTCTCGCCCTTCAGCCGGCGCGCCGCGTCGGCATAGGCCCGCGCCGGGGCGCAGAGGGGGTTGTTGAGGGTCACCGGGCAGCCGAGGTTCGAGGCGCGCAGCACCTCCTGGCTCTCCGGGATGATCGCGAGCAGCGGGATCGACAGGATGTCGAGCACGTCCTCGGTCTTCAGCATGTCGCCGCGGTCGGCCCGCAACGGGTCGTAGCGGGTGAGGATCAGGTGCTTCTCCATCTCCTCGCCCTTCTCCGCCTTGGCGGTCTTGGAATCGAGCAGACCGATGATCCGGTCGGAGTCACGCACCGAGGACACCTCGGGGTTGGTCACCACCACCGCCACGTCGGCGTGGTGCATGGCGAGCTGGGCGCCGCGCTCGATACCTGCGGGCGAGTCGCAGATCACCCAGTCAAACTTCTCGCGCAGCTCTTCCATCACCCGGGCGACGCCGGCGTCGGTGAGCGCATCCTTGTCGCGGGTCTGCGAGGCCGGGAGCAGGTGCAGGGTATCGACCCGCTTGTCCTTGATCAGCGCCTGCGTCAGCTTGGCGTCGCCGTTGACCACGTTGATCAGGTCGTAGACCACGCGGCGCTCAGCGCCCATGATCAGGTCGAGGTTGCGCAGGCCGACGTCGAAATCGACGACGCACACGCTCTGACCACCCTGCGCCAGGGCCGCTCCGAGGGCCGCGGTCGTCGTCGTCTTGCCGACGCCGCCCTTGCCCGATGTGACGACGAGAACCTTTGCCACGCGTCGATCTCCCTAAATCCAGAGCTGAATTAATCTAAGCTTGCCATTCGGATGTTGCCGCCATCGAGCCAGACCTGGGCGGCCTTGCCGCGCAGGGCCGTGCCCATGTCCTCCGCCGTCCGCACGAGGCGGTCGATCCCCAGCAACTCGGGCTCGAATTTGCGGCAGTAGATTCGTGCGCGCGGGTTGCGCGCGGCTCCGGCGATCGCGCGACCGCGCAGGGCGCCGTAGACGTGGATCGAGCCCCCCGCCAGGATCTCGGCCCCCGAGGAGACCGAGCCCATCACGGTCACGTCGCCGGTCGGGTTGATGATGCTCTGACCGGAGCGAACCGAACCCTCGACGGTGATCGAGGTGACCACCTGCGGCTCCGGCTCGGCCGGGACGCTCGGGATCTCGATCTTGTCGGACGGGTGTCCCTTGAGGAGGAGCGGCGGCAGGCCCTCGCCGATGAGGTCGGTACCCTCGATCCCCAGGACCGCGATGCCGCGGGCCTTGAGTTCACGCATGAGCGTCTCGAGGGCGTCCGGCTCGGGCTTGAGCTGGGCGCAATCCAGGATGACGGCCCGGCCTTTCAGCAGAGCCGGCGAGCGCTTGAGCGCCGCGTCGAGACCCGCGAGCCACTGCGGAAGCGGCGGTTCGGGGGAGAGGGCCAGGGCCTTGAAGGCCCGCCCGCGCAGGCTGAGCGGCCGGGGCGCGGAGGGAGATGCCGCCTGGGCGGTCTCCGGATCGATTGGCTCGGGGTGGGTCTCGCTCATGTCCGCCCGTTAAGAGTCCTTACCGGACCATTGACGGCGGGTATGGTTACCGAAGGGTTAAGTTTCTGATCCGGTCGGCAAATTCTGCCGGGATCCCGGTATCAGTGCGGTAATGGACGATCGCGGGCCGTGATCGGCCCGTTCCAACCCTCACGAAAGCCGCACTCAGCGGGATGGGCCGAAACATTCGGCGATCGACGACCCTCAGCCCCGTTCGAACAAATTCAGCTTGATCGCGTCCTCGAGCAGCCGCACCTCTACGGCCTGTCCCCGAAAGGCCGGATCGAGATCGTCGGCGGCGCGGTAGAGGCCGTCGATCGCCACCAGTTCCGGCTCGAACTTGCGGCACCAGATCCGCGCGGCCGGGTTCCCGGCCGCCCCCGCGATCGCCCTGCCACGCAGGGCGCCGTAGACGTGGATCGAGCCCCCCGCGATGACCTCAGCCCCCGAGGCCACGGCGCCGAGCACGGTCACGTCGCCCTCCAGATGCAGCACGGTCTGGCCTGAGCGCACCGGCGTATCGAGGATCAGCGAGCGCGCGGCCTCTTTGGGCTGGGGCCCCGTCGGCGGCGCTTCGCCGGAAGCGGACGTGTCGATCTCACCGGCGGCGCGCCCGCCCGACAGGGCCGGCGGCATCCCGGGCCCTAGCAGCGCCGGCGGTGCGCCCTCGATCCCCAGGATGGCGATGTGGCGCGCCGCGAGGTCGGCCAGCAGCCCGTCGAGGTCCTCCCGCGTCAGCCGCAGGCCCCCGAGGTCGAGGATCACCGGACGCCCCGCGAAAAAATTCGGCGCGCGCCGGTTCAGCGCGTCGAGGTCGCCGAGCCAGTCGGCCACGGGTGGGATGGGCGCCAGGACGGTCGCCATGAAGGACCGGCCGCGGAAACGGATCGGCGGGCGGGCCGGCTCGGATGTCGGCTGGGTCACGGGTATCTTCGATGTCGCTGCAATCGTCGCCTGCATCCATGCTTTGCCGGCGCGCGCTGGGCAATCCCGCAGAGGCCCGTGTGACGCCCTGGCGAGGTCGCCGCTGCGTTTCTGTTGTAGAGAGGTGCCGCAGCCGATCCGGACGAGGCCCTTGAGCAGCATCCCAGTCCAAAAACCCTTCGTCGTCGATGACCTGACCCGGGCCAACCAGCGCCGGGCGGCCGATCCGCGGGCCTCGGCCTGGGTCTCGGCCAATGCCGGGGCCGGCAAGACCAAGGTGCTGACCGACCGCGTGGTGCGCCTGCTGCTCGACGGGTCGCCGCCCGGGCGGATCCTGTGCCTGACCTTCACCAAGGCGGCCGCCGCCAACATGGCGATCCGCGTGTTCCGGCTGCTCGGGCGCTGGGTGACCCTCGACGACGCGACGCTGGCGGCGGAACTCGCCGAGCTCACCGGCGAGCGCGCGGATCCTGAACGCCTGCGCATGGCCCGCCGGCTGTTCGCCCGGGCGGTGGAGACACCGGGCGGCCTCAAGATCGAGACCCTGCACGCCCTGTGCGAGCGGCTGCTGCACATGTTCCCCTTCGAGGCGAACGTTCCAGCCCGCTTCGTGGTGCTCGACGACACCAAGGCCCGGGAGATTTTCGAGATCGAAATGGCCAACGTCCTGGCCGACGCGGTCTCGAACGGCGACACGCCGCTCAGCGCCGCCCTGGCCCGGGTGACCCCCGAGGCGACGGGCGATGCCCTGCGAGCGGCGATCCGGTCCGCGCTGCGGGCCAGGGGCTTCATCGGCGACGCGGCCGGCCTGGAAGCCGCGTTCGGGCGCCTGCACGGGGCGCTCGGGCTCGCGGCCGAGGAGACGGCCGAGCGGATCGAGGCCGCGATCCTCGATGGCGGCCCAGGATGCGCACCGGAGGACAGGGCCGGATTGGTCGCAGCGCTCCGCACCGGCAAGGCCAACGACGAGAAACTCGCCGACGCGCTGGCAGAGGCGGAGGCGGAACGCGCCCGCTCCGAAGGGTTTCCCGACCGGGCCGAGGCGCTGGCCCTCTACCGGTCGGTCTTCTTCACCCAGAAGGACGAGCCCAAGGCCGACAGCAGCCTGGGCACCAAGGCCGTTCCGGCCGCCGCCAAGGAGGCGCTGATCGCCGAGCGCGACCGACTGGACCCACTGTTCGATCGCCTGCGCGCCGCCCGGGCCCATGCCCGCACACAGGCGCTGTTCCAGATCGCCGCCGAGATCCACCGTCGGATCGAGGCCCAGAAGGCCAGGCTCGGCGCCCTCGACTTCGACGACCTGATCCACAAGGCCCTCGACCTGCTCGGACGTGTCGGCGCTGGCTGGGTCCTGTACAAGCTCGACCGGGGGATCGATCACGTCCTGGTCGACGAGGCGCAGGACACCAACCCGGAGCAATGGGCGATCCTGCGGGCGATCACCCAGGAATTCGCCGCCGGCGAAGGGGCCCGGATCGGTAACCGGACCCGCTTCGCGGTGGGCGATCCCAAGCAGTCGATCTACGGCTTCCAGGGTGCGGAGCCGCGGGAATTCGCACTGACGCGTGCGGCCTGGATCTCGGAATCGCGCTCGGCCGGCCTGACCTTCGAGGACGTGCCGCTCACCCTGTCGTTCCGCTCGACCAGCCTCGTGCTGCAGGCCGTCGATGCCGTTTTCGCCCTCGATGCCCACAACGAGGGCCTGTCCTTCGAGGACACGGTGCGCCAGACCGTCCATGCCAGTGCGCGGCCCGGCGCGCCCGGCGCCGTGGAGCTGTGGCCGATCGCCGAGCCCGAGCCCGCGGCCGAGCCCGATGCCTGGACGGCCCCGGTCGACGCGCCGGAGACCAGCGCTCCCGCGATCGTTACGGCTCGCCGGGTGGCGCAGGCGGTGCGGACCTGGGTCACCCGGGGCGACGCGACCGGCCGCGTGTGGCGCCCCGGCGACGTGCTGATCCTCGTGCGCAAGCGCGGACCGGCCTTCGAGGAGGTGATTCGCGCCCTGAAGGGCCTCGCTGTCCCGGTGGCGGGCCAGGACCGGCTGGAGGTTTCGGCCCATATCGCGGTGGCCGATCTCGTCGCTGCCGGCCGGGCCGGCCTGCTGCCCGCCGACGACCTGACGCTTGCCACCGCGCTCAAGACGCCGCTGGTCGGGCTGACCGACGAGGATCTGGTGCGGATCGCCGCCCGCCGCGACCTGTCGGAAACGCTGGAGGATGCCCTCCACCGCCACGCCGCTGCGGGCGACGCGGCGGCGCTTCACGGGCTCGCGACACTGACAGAGTGGATCGCGCTGGCGAGCCTGCACGGTCCGTTCGGCTTCTATGCGCGACTGCTCGGGCCGTTGGGCGGCCGGGCCAAGCTCGTCGCTCGACTCGGCGGCGAGGCGGGGGACGCCATCGACGTGTTCCTTGCCGCCGCCGCGCAGGCCGAAACCGGTGAGGATGCCCCCTCGCTCGGCGGCTTCCTGGCCCGCTATGTCGGCGCCGAGGCCGGGCACACGGTCAAGCGCGACCTCGAATCCGGGCGCGACGAGGTGCGCGTCATGACGGTTCACGGCGCCAAGGGCCTGGAGGCGCCGGTCGTGTTCCTCCTCGACGGCTGCGAGCCCCTGGGCCGGAACGATCCGCCCCTGCTGCCGCTGCCGGCGACCGGACCCGCTTTGCCGCCGGTCTGGTCCGGCGGTCGGACCCAGGATTGCGCCGCCACCGAAGCCGCCCGCGCCGCCCTGCTCGCCCGGGCGCGGCAGGAGCACAACCGCCTGCTCTACGTGGCCATGACCCGGGCGGCCGACCGGCTCATCGTCGCGCCCTTCCGCGGCCACGAGCGCGAGACCGAGGCCGCGTGGTGCCGCATGGTCCAGGCCGGCCTTGAGACGACGCTGGGTGCGGGCCAGACTGTCGAGCTCTCCTACGGCCCGGCGACCGTGTGGCAGGAGGGGGCCGAGTCGCCCCGCGAGCGCGAAAAGCTGCCCCCGGCCGCGGCGCCGGTACCAGAGCCTGGCTGGCTCCGCAGCCCCGTTCCGCCGGAGCCAGAGGCGCCAACGCTCAACCCGTCCGGAGCGCTCGCTGCGGCGGACGGCACCCGCGTGCCGCCGCCACGCCTCGCCGATGCCCAGGCACGGCGCCGCGGCATCCTGATCCACGCCCTGCTGCAGCACCTGCCCCGCGTCGAGCACCCGCGGCGGGAGGCGGCCGGCCTTGCCTTCGTCCGGTCCCGGGCACCCGGACTGCCCCGGCCGGCCCACGTGGCGATCGTGCGCTCGGTCCTGCGGATCATCGACGATCCCAACCTCGCGCCCCTGTTCGCCCCGGACGCCCGCGCGGAGGTGAGCCTCTCGGGGCGGGTGCGAACAGCTGCCGGCGAGCGTGTGGTGCAGGGGCGTGTCGATCGTCTGAGCGTCACCACCGATACGGTGCGGATTGCCGACTTCAAGACCGGGCGGCCGCCGGATTTGGACGCGCCCCTGCCACCCGCCGAGGCAGGACAGATCGCCCTCTACGCCCGTCTGCTCGGCCAGATCTATCCCGGACGCACGATCCGCCCGATGCTGGTCTGGACATCGGGGCCGGTGATCCGCGCGCTCGACGCGGCCGACATCGCGGCAGCGCTGGAGCGGGCCGGAATCGTGGCTTGAGTGAGCCGCATCTCCGATCCCGCCAGGCTTACCTGTGCCCGATCTCCGGCCAATGAGCCGCGCTCCATGGCGAAGGCGCTTATGCGAAAGCGCACATGTGAGAGGCATGTCCCCATATCGGATCATACTGGCGCGTCCGCTCTTCTTGACCACGCCCCGACCCGTCGCCAATTCTGAGCGAACCGCGCGGGCCCCTGCCCGTCCGACACCGCCCCTCTGGCGGCGACTTCCGAAGGGTGACGTTATGGCGACCATGAAGGTGACCGACGCGAGCTTCGAGCAGGACGTTCTTCAGTCCGCCGAGCCCGTCGTGGTGGATTTCTGGGCGGAGTGGTGCGGCCCCTGCCGCCAGATCGGCCCGGCCCTTGAGGAGATCGCCACCGATCTGCAGGGCAAGGTGAAGATCGCCAAGGTCAACGTCGATGAGAACCCGCAGATCGCCGCCCAGTACGGCATCCGCTCGATCCCGACGCTGCTGCTGTTCAAGAACGGCGAGCGCGTGGACCAGAAGGTCGGCGCCGCGCCAAAGGGCGACCTGTCGCGCTGGATCGGCGCCCAGACCGCCTGACCCAAAGGCCCCGATTTGACGTGGGAAGCCCGGCCGTAAGGTCGGGCTTTCTTGGTTCAGAGGCCGGATGTGGTGTCTGTGATCCCACGCCGAGGTCCGGGGCACGGTTGTCCGGCCTCAGGACCAGCCGAACGTGCCGTTCAGACCGGCGGGGTGTCGTTGGCGGCCAGGACTAAGCCGGCGAGGTAAAGCGAGCCGCAGATCAGGATGCGCGGTGGCCGCTCGAAGGCGATGTCCTTGACCATCGCCAGGGCCGCTTCGATGCTCGGCGCCGCGTAGGTCGAGAGGCCGACGCCCTCACCGATCCGGGCGACTTCTTCGGCCGGACGCGCCGCCAGCGTGCCGCTGATCGGCACCGCCACGAGGGCGCGCGCCAGTCCGACGAAGTTGCGCAGGAAGCCGTCCGCGTCCTTGGTGCCGAGGAGCCCGACGATCAGCACCAGGGGGACATCGCTCTTCTCGCCGAGATCCGCCATGGCGGCGGCGAGGATCCGGCCTCCGTCGATGTTGTGGCCGCCATCGAGCCACAGCTCGGTGCCGGGATCGAGCTGCGCGGCCAGCCGCCCGCGACCCAGGCGCTGCAGCCGGCCCGGCCAGTCGACCTCGGTGAGGCCCTTCTCCAGGGCCGTGTTGCCGATGTCGCCGAACCCCGCCGCCCGCAGGGCCGTGATCGCCGTGCCGGCATTGACCAGCTGGTGGCGCCCGGCGAGGCGGGGGCGCGGCAGGTCGAACAGGTCGGTCTCGTCCTGGTAGACGAGCCGGCCGCGCTCCTCGTGGACCGAAAAATCCTGGTTGCCGACGAAGATGGGCCCAGCCCCGATCTCTTCGGCGCGCCGGCACAGCACCGCGTCGGCCTCGGCGTAGTCCTGGGCGGCGATCACCGCCGGGCAGCCGCGCTTGAAGATCCCGGCCTTCTCGGTCGCTACCGATTCCACCGTGTCGCCGAGATACTCCGCATGGTCGCGGCCGATCGGCGTCACCACCGCGCAGGCGGGCTGCGCGATCACGTTGGTTGCGTCGAGCCGCCCGCCGAGCCCCACCTCCAGCAACAGGACATCGGCCGGGCTCTCCGAGAACAGCACCAGGGCCGCCGCCGTGGTGATCTCGAACATGGTGATCGGCGCGCCGGCATTGGCGCTCTCGCAGCGCGCGAACGCGTCCGCCAGCCGATCCTCGTCCACGAAATGTCCACCCCCGATCCCGCCGATCCGGATCCGCTCGTGGAAGCGCACGAGATGCGGCGAGGTGTAGACATGCGCGGCCAGCCCGCCCGCTTCGAGGATCGCGCGCATGAACGCGATGGTCGAGCCCTTGCCGTTGGTGCCGGCGACATGGATCACCGGCGGCAGGCGCCGCTCCGGATGGTTGAGCTGGGCGAGCAGCCGCTCAATCCGGCCAAGCGACAGGTCGATGGTGCGGGGGTGCAGGGCGAGGAATCGCGCCATCAGGGCATCGGATGAGGCCATCGCGCGGGCTTTACGCCGCCTCGTCGGCCGTGACCGGGGTCGCCGGCGCGGCGACGTTGGTCAGGAGGCCGCAGAGGCGGGTGATCGTCTCCTTGAGCTGGTGGCGGTGGACGACCTGATCGACCATGCCGTGCTCACGCAGGTACTCCGCCCGCTGGAATCCGTCCGGCAGCTTCTCGCGGATGGTCTGCTCGATCACCCGGGGACCGGCGAAGCAGATCAGCGCCCCCGGCTCGGCGAGGTGCACGTCGCCCAGCATGGCGTAGGAGGCCGTGACGCCGCCGGTGGTCGGATTGGTCAGAACCACGATGTAGGGGAGCCGCGCCGCATTGAGCCGGCGGACCGCCACGGTCGTACGCGGCATCTGCATCAGCGACAGGATGCCCTCCTGCATCCGCGCCCCGCCCGAGGCCGCGAACAGCACGTAGGGCGTGCGCTTCTCCAGCGCCGTCTCGGCGCCGCGCACGAAGGCCTCGCCCGCCGCCATGCCGAGGGAGCCGGCCATGAAGCCGAATTCCTGCGCGGCCAGCACCATCGGGAGGCCGCCGACCCGGCCGAAGCCGATCTTGAACGCGTCCTGCAGACCCGTCTTGGCGCGCGCCTCCTTGAGCCGGTCGACGTAGCGCTTCTCGTCACGGAACTTGAGCGGGTCGATCGGCGCCTCGGGCAGCGCCACGTCGATCCACGTGCCCTCGTCGAACATCATCTTGAGGCGCGCCTGGGCGCTCATCTTGAGATGATGCTCCGAGCCGGGGATCACCCAGTTATTGGCCTCCACCTCCTTGTGGAACACCATCTGGCCCGTATCCGGGCATTTGACCCAGAGGTTCTCGGGCGTTTCGCGCTTGAACAGGGTCTTGATCCGGGGGCGCACCACCTCCGAGATCCAGTTCATCGGTTCGACCATCGCCTCGCGTCCGTCCGCTTCGAGCCCGCGACAATATCAGGTGGCCGGCGCTTCACCGCCAGGGTCGGCATGGATGACCCTCAGGCCGCCCGCTCCACCGAAGCGGCGCGGACGCCCTCGGCCAGTTCGCGCACCAGCCCCGCCACCGCCGGGACACTGCCCGCCTGAGGACGGCCCTCGGCGTCGAGCGAGCGCACCAGCGCGTCCACCAGCGCCGAACCGACCACGACACCGTCCGCACCCTTCGCGATCGCCGTCGCATGCGCGCCGGTCTTCACACCGAAGCCGACCACGACCGGCAAATCGGTGTGGCGGCGGATGCGGCCCACCGCCTCCGAGACCTTGCCGAAATCCGGCGTCGCGGTGCCGGTGATGCCGGTGATCGACACGTAATAGACGAAGCCCGCCGTGTTCGCGAGCACCGCCGGCAAGCGCCGCTCGTCGGTGGTCGGCGTCGCGAGCCGGATGAAGGCCAGCCCTTTGGCGAGCGCCGGCAGGCACAGCTCGGAATCCTCCTCCGGCGGCAGATCGACCACGATCAGCCCGTCGATTCCGGCCGCCACCGCGTCCTCCAGGAACCGGTCGACGCCGTAGGTGTGGATCGGATTGTAGTAGCCCATCAGCACGATCGGCGTGGCGTCGTTCTCCACCCGGAAGCGGCGCACGAGGTCCAGCGTGCCGGCGACGGTTTGTCCGGCCTTGAGCGCCCGCAGGCCGGCCGCCTGGATGGCCGGGCCGTCCGCCATCGGGTCGGTGAAGGGCAGGCCGAATTCCAGGATGTCGGATCCGGCACCCGGCAGGGCCTTCAGGACCTCCAGGGAGGTCTCGGGATCGGGGTCGCCCGCCATCACGTAGGTGACGAGGACGGCCCGGTTCTCCGCGCGGGCGCGGGCGAAGGTGGCGTCGATGCGGCTCGGCATGGGTCGGCAGGGTTCGCGGTTGCAGGCATCTGGAGCCCGGGGTTGCACCCGCGCTACACCAAAGCCGGCGGCCCGTGAAGCGGGCGGCGCTCGGCTCCCCTGCGCGCACCCTGGTTGCTGCCGTGGCGGCCCGCCGCTAGCGCTCCGCCATGACCATTACGCTCCCGACGCGCCGTTTCGCCGCGCTGCTGTTCGACATGGACGGCACGCTCATCAGCTCGATCGCCTCGGCGGAGCGGACATGGTCGCGCTGGGCTGCAGCGCACGGGCTCGACGTGGCCACGTTCCTGCCGACGATCCACGGCGTGCGTTCCGTGGAGACGATCCGCCGCCTCAACCTGCCGGGTGTCGACCCGGAGGCGGAGGCCGCTGCGATCACCCGGGCCGAGATGGAGGATGTCGGCGACGTCACCGAGATCCCGGGGGCGCGCGCCTTCCTGGCGACGCTACCGCCGGATCGCTGGGCGATCGTGACCTCGGCCCCGCGAGGCCTGGCCCGGCGCCGGCTCGAAGCGGCCGACATGCCCACCCCCACCCTGATGATCGCAGCCGAAGATGTGGCGCAGGGCAAGCCCGCGCCGGACTGCTTCCTGCTGGCCGCGCGCCGACTTGAAATCGCCGCAGCGGAGTGCTGCGTGTTCGAGGACGCGCCGGCCGGGATCCGCGCCGCCGAGGCGGCGGGCGCATCCTTGGTGGTGGTGACGGCGACCCATCACGAACCGGCGCCAACCGGGCATCCGGCGATCGCCGATTACCGCCGGCTCCGCGCGGTGGCGGATCCGGACGGTATTCGCCTCACGACGGAGCATTGAGGCAATCTCGGCAGAGCCGTTGACTTTCGGCGCCGGCCGCGTGGCCCTATTCAGCGTGCGAACGCCGGATGCGGAACAGTATGCCGATGACCAAGCCCGACGGCATGAGGCCGCGCCTCTTCGAGACCGAAGAAGGCCTCCGGCTGGTCGCAGCGCGCAGCGATCCGGCGTGGCGCCACTGGGGGCCGTATCTCAGCGACCGGCAATGGGGCACGGTCCGGGAGGATTACAGCCCGGACGGCGAGGCCTGGGATTACCTGCCCCACGACCATGCCCGGTCCCGCGCCTATCGCTGGGGTGAGGACGGGATCGGCGGGTTCGGTGACCGGCACCTCAACTGGTGCCTGTCGCTGGCCCTGTGGAACGGCCGCGATCCGATCCTGAAGGAGCGGCTGTTCGGCCTGACCAACCAAGAGGGCAACCACGGCGAGGACGTCAAGGAACTCTACTACTACCTCGACGGCACTCCGACACACGCCTTCATGCGGATGCTCTACAAATATCCGCAGGCCGAATTCCCGTATGAACGGCTCGTCGCGGAAAACGGGCGCCGCGGCCTCGACGATCCCGAATTCGAGCTGCTCGACACCGGCGTCTTCGAAGCAGGCCGCTACTTCGATCTCGAAGTGGCCTACGCCAAGGCGGCGCCCGACGACATCCTGATGCGGGTCACCGCCACCAACCGGGGGCCGGACCCCGCCGACCTGACGCTGCTGCCGCAGCTCTGGGCCCGCAACACATGGTCGTGGAAAGAGGGTTCGCCGAAGCCTGAGCTGATGGCGGGATCCGACGGATCGGTCTGGGTACGCCATCCCGACATGGCGCCGATGCGCTTCTTCGCCGAGGATGCCGCCGAGCTGCTGTTCACCGAGAACGAGACCAACACGCATCGCCTGTTCGGCGCCGGGCCCGCGGATGGCTTCTACAAGGATGGGATCGACCGATGCGTGGTCGGCGGCGATCGGGCGGCCGTCAATCACCTGTCCGGCACCAAATGCGCCGCCCGCTACGTGCTCCATCTTGGCCCCGGCGAGAGCCGTATCTTACGCCTGCGCCTGCGCGCCGAGACCGCCCCGGGGGAGCCCTTCGCGGATTTCGACACGGTCTTCGCCCAGCGTGAATCCGAGGCGGATAGCTTCTATGCCGCCCTGCAGGCCCCGATCGCCGATCCCGAGATGCGCCGCGTCCAGCGGCAGGCGCTGGCCGGCATGCTGTGGTCGAAGCAGCTCTATCATTACGATGTGCGCGAGTGGCTGGCGGGCGACCCTGCACAGCCCGCCCCCTCCCCTGCGCGCCGGCACGGGCGCAACGAGGACTGGGCGCATCTGCGCGCCAACGACATCATCTCGATGCCGGATGCCTGGGAATATCCCTGGTTCGCCTCCTGGGACCTCGCCCTCCAGGCGATCGTCTTCGCGCTGATCGACCCGGACTTCGCGAAGAACCAGCTGCTGCTCCTCGTCGACGAGGCCTACGCTCATCCGAACGCGGCGCTGCCGGCCTACGAATGGGGGTTCGGGGACGCCAACCCGCCGATCCACGCGCTGGCCGCCTGGCGGGTGTTCGAGCTGGACCGGGCGCTCGCAGGCACCGCGGACCACGCCTTCCTCAAGCGGATCTTCAACAAGTTGACCCTGAACTTCACGTGGTGGGTCAACCGCAAGGATGCCGACGACCGCAACCTGTTCCAGGGCGGCTTCCTCGGGCTCGACAATATCGGGATCTTCGACCGGTCGAAGCCAGTGGGCGACGGCGCCACCCTCACACAGTCCGACGCCACCGCCTGGATGGCCGCCTACGCGCTGGCCCTGATGCGCATCGCCATCGAGCTGGCGCTCCAGGACCCGACCTACGAGGACATGGCAGAAAAGTTCTTCGAGCATTTCCTCCTGATCGCCGCGGCCACGGGCGACGGCGTCTGGGACGAGGAAGACGGCTTCTTCTACGACGTGATCGAGACCCGCGACGGCGCGCGGCTGCCGATCCGGGTGCGGACCCTGGTGGGCCTGATCCCGATCTTCGCGGTGGCCACGATCAACGAATGCGACCTCGAGAAGCTGCCCGCTTTGCGCAACCGGATGCTGTTCTTCCTGAAGAACCGCCCGGACCTTGCCTCCCTGGTGTCGCGCTGGAACGAGCCGGGCCAGGGCCAGACCGCGCTGCTGTCGCTGCTGCGCGGACATCGGCTGAAGGCGCTGCTGCACCGCGCCCTCGATCCGGCGGAGTTCCTATCCGATCATGGCCTGCGCGGGGTGTCGCGCGTCTATGCGGATCGGCCCTTCTGCTTCGCCTGGGACGGGCGGGATCTCGGTCTCGCCTACGAACCCGCGGAGTCGCGCTCGCGCCTGTTCGGCGGCAATTCGAACTGGCGCGGGCCAGTCTGGATGCCGGTCAACTACCTGTTGATCACCGCCCTGAACCGGTTCCACGACTATTACGGCCCGGATTTCCGGGTCGAGGCACCGACCGGCGCGGGGGGAACCTCCTCCCTGCGCGAGATCGCCCTCGACCTGTCACGTCGCCTGATCGCCCTCTCGACCCGGGATTCTGACGGGCACAGGCCGGTCTACGGAGAAAGCCGGATCGAGCAGGACGATCCGCATTTCCGCGACCTCGTGCTGTTCTATGAATATTATGACGGCGACACCGGCCGGGGCGTGGGCGCCTCCCATCAGACCGGCTGGTCCGGGCTCGTGGCCCTGCTGATCCAGGACGTCGCCACAGCTTCGGCGCCGGACTGAACGGCAGCGCGTGATCCGACGGTGCCCCCTACTCGGCCGCCGTCCTCATCCGGAGCCGCTGATCGGCCCCGATCTGGCGCGAGATGTCCGAACGACGGGCGCTGTAGATCGCCGACACCAGCGGGTAATCGACCGGCAGGCCCCACTTGGCCCTGTAGGCTTCGGGCGTCAGCCCGCGGAGGGTCAGATGCCGTCGCAGGGTCTTGTAGGGTTTTCCATCCTCGAAACTGACGATCGCGTCGGGCCGGATCGACGCCCGGATCTGCGCTTCGGTCGCGCGTCTGGTCGGCGCTTGCGACGGGCGGTCCAGACCCACAACCGCGCCGTGTACCGTGGTCAGTAGATCCGGCAGAATATCGGCCGGGACGCTGTTGCGCGTGACGTAAGCGCTCGTGATCCGCGCGGCGATCTCGACACTGGGCGGGGTGATCCGCATGGCCGCCTCCTCCGTACCGTCGGATTTCGACGGGGGTTTATATTCGCGTTGCGACGTCGGCCGACCTTGAGAGGCTGATCAGTCGAACACTCGACACAACTAGAGCGCGAATTAATTTATGAATCACTCTACCTAAAATATGTAAAGGCCGTCAACGCCAATCCAGCATGCGCGCCTATCGGGGACGGCGTCGATGTCGCCGGGCGTGCCGCTCAGCCCCAGCGGGCGAGGTGTCGAGGCTGGGCGTGCCAGGATGCTCCGGACAGGGCGGGAGGTACGCTTCCAGTCGGCAGCCGCGTGGATCGCACGTCACCCGCACGAAGCCGGCCGCCCGATCCGCGAACGCGGCTCAGAACAGCAGGTGCAGCGCCAGCGGCGCCAGGATCGCCGTCAGGAAGGCGTTGAGCCCCATAGCAATGCCCGCGAAGGTGCCGGCCACTTCGCTCACCTGGAAGGCGCGTGCGGTGCCGATGCCGTGGGCGGCGAGGCCGGCCGCGAAGCCCCGGGCGCGCATGTCGTGGATCTTCAGCGCGTTCATCATCGGCGTGACGAGGATCGCCCCGATGATGCCGGTGAGGATCACCAGGATCGCGGTGAGCGTCGGATCGCCGCCGAGCGCCTCCGCGATGCCCATGGCGACGCCGGAGGTCACCGATTTCGGGGCGAGCGAGACGAGAACCGGCTGCGGGATGTCGAGCAGCCGGGCCAGCGCGATCACCACCGCCAGCGTCGTCGCCGCCCCCGCGGCGAGCGCTGTCAGCATCGGCACCAGCGCCCGCTTCACGGTGGCCCGCCGCTCATAGAGCGGCATCGCCAGCACGACGGTCGCGGGTCCGAGCAGGAAGTGCACGAACTGCGCGCCCTCGAAATAGACCGGATAGGCCGTGCCGCTCAGGGCCAGCACGCCGCCGACCAGCGTCACCGTGATCAGCACCGGATTGGCGATCGGATGCCGGCCGGTCGCGGCGGCGATCCGGTCCGCCAAGACGTAGGCGGTCAGCGTCACGGTCAGCCACAGCAGCGGCGTCTTGGCGAGGTAGACCCAGAGAGAGAAATCGCCGCTCACCCGTCAGGACTCCCCATCGCGCCCCGGCCCCTCCACCCGGGCCGCCACCGCACGGAACACCAGCACGGTCACGAGCAGCGAGAGCGCCGTCGACACCACCAGCACGATAGCGAGCTTCACGCCCTGCGCCCGCAGCAAGTCGAGGCGGCCCACGACGCCGACGCCCGCCGGAACGAACATCAGCGACAGGTTCATCAGGAGCCCCCGCGCGGTGGTCTCGAGGGTGCCGTCGGTCAGCGGCTTCGGGAGAAAGCGGGGCAAACCGAACCGCGGATTGTCGCGCAGCAGCAGGAAGCCGAACATCAACCCCATGCCGATCACGGGTCCAGGGATCGGCACGTGGGCACCGCGGGCGATCGCCTCGCCGACGAGCTGGGCCAGAAGAATGAGCGCCAAGCTCGCGATCATCGCCCAGCTGCCCCTTACGCCAGCCCAGCCTGCTGCTGGCCGATCCGGCGCGCCGACGCGATGGCGCCATCATCGAAGCCGAGCAGCCGACCGAGCCGCTCCACCAGGGCCTCCTCGAACTCGTCGACCCGGCCGTCCGCCGCCGCGACCGACCATGCCATCGCGAGAAGCTCCTGGCGCTCGGCCTTGTTGGCCTCGTGAGGGATCATCTCGACGAGGCTCACCACGTCGCGGGTCTCCGCATCCATCGCGGCCGCGCGCTCGATCAGCGCCCGCGCCGCGTCCGGACCGTCGGCGTAATGGCCCTGCACGAGGCGGGACAGGCGCTCGCTCTCGGACTCCGCCAGGATCCCGTCGACCCGCGCCACGTGGACGAGGAGCGCGGTTGCCGCGAGATGCGTGTCGTCCACGGCTTCGTGCGCACCCACGCCGAGGGCTTCGGCCGCGTAGGCGCGCAGGCGTGCGATGAGGGACATGGGAGCTCCGAAGGGGCACCGATCGTTCGTGCCTCGCACAGTTCGGGCCGAGGCCGACCGCCGTCAAGCACGGCACCGCGGATGGAAGCCGGGCGTGGCCGCGCTGCATCGCCCCCGGCCTTGGAGTCATGACGCGCTCACTTGCGCCGAACCGGTGTCCACTTCGGCGCAGAGCGCCCTAGCGCCGCGCCGCCTCGGTCGCCCCGGCGACCAGATCCGCCAGGATCGCGTCCGCCGCCCCAACCACCTCGGGCCCGGCCTCCGCGGGTGTGCCAGCCCGGAACGGCGGGACCGGGGCGTATTCGGCCACGAGCTGCGCCGTGCGGGCGTAGGCAGGTCCGCGCAAACGGGCGGCCAGCGCCAGCCCGAGGTCGAGCCCCGCCGAGATTCCGGCACCGGTCATGCGGTTACGATCGATGACGACACGCTCCGCCACCGGCTCGGCGCCGAGGAGCGGCAGCACCGCGTCGCGCACGCACCAATGCGATGTGGCGCGATACCCCCGCAGCAGGCCGGCGGCGCCGAGGATCAGCGATCCGGTGCAGACGCTCGTCACCCAAGCGGCCCGTTCG
>NZ_JAKSYD010000234.1 GCF_022829605.1 Methylobacterium sp. E-065
CGAAGATCGCGTCCACAGCGGTCTTCATGTTGTCGTAGATCCCACGCTGGCAGGCGCCGCGGAAGAACGCGAACGCCCGGTCGTGGGCGTCGAACACCATCTCCTGGCTCTCGCGCGGGTAGGCCCGCACGAACGGCATGCGCGAGTGGCAGAGCCGGAGGTGGGCGACCTTGATCTCCGTGGTCGTGCCGCCGATCAGCACTGTCTCGTGGCTCCAGTCGAACTGGTAGGCCTCGCCCGACGCGAAGGAGAGCGGCACGAACGCCTGGGCTGTGACCGCGGTACGCTCGCGCTTCCAGCCCTGGGCGTAGCGGCGCACCGCGTCGTAGCCGCCCTCGTAGCCGAGCCCGCCCAGGGCCTCGTAGATGCGCATCAGCGTCAGTCGCTCACGCCGCGCCGTGCTGGCGTTCGCCAGGAGCATCCGGTCGAGCTCGCCCCGCCACGATCCAAGCTTCGGGGCAGGTTGGACGGCGCGGGTATATTGGAACGCCGTCGCCTCAGAGCGGATGACCTTGCGCACGACCTTGCGCGAGACCCTCAGCTCCCGGCAGATCTGCTTGATCGGCTTCTGCTGCACGAAATACGCGCGGCGGATCTTTGCGACCGTCTCCACGACCAACATCTCGCGCAAGGTCGTGCGCAAGGTCATCCGCTCTGAGGCGACGGCGTTCCAATATACCCGCGCCGTCCAACCTGCCCCGAAGCTTGGATCGTGGCGGGGCGAGCACGACCGGATGCTCCTGGCGAACGCCAGCACGGCGCGGCGTGAGCGACTGACGCTGATGCGCAGCGACGAGGCCCTGCGCGGGCTCGGCTACGAGGGCGGCTACGACGCGGTGCGCCGCTACGCGCAGGGCTGGAAGCGCTAGCGTACAGCGGGCACAGCCCAGACGTCCGGGTCGCGCTCCTTCGCG
>NZ_JAKSYD010000241.1 GCF_022829605.1 Methylobacterium sp. E-065
ACCCGCCCACGACGAGGCGGGGGACGGCTGGAAGGCCACGGCGCCGATGCGGGTTCCGGGGGTGCGTGCACCCCGCCCGAGACCGCTAACGGGGAGTCGCAGGATCGGGACGTCGGAGACACCGCGACGAGAAAGACGGCATCGGCCGGGGGCGATGCCCGGCCGATGCCGCGGGCGCCGCGGGGACCGGATCCCGCGCGTTACTTGGCCGACACCTGGGTCCCCGCGGCGTCCCGCGTCCCTCGTGTTGCTTCTTGGGCCATGCCCCCGGCGCCAGTGGCGGGTGGGGACGATGGTGCATGTCTGCCGCTACGCGTTCTCGCGTCCAGTGCTTATCAATCGGTCAGAGCTATGGGTGTGATCTCCGTACCCCGCCCGAACGTCTTGAACGGGCTGAGTCTCGACCTCTTCAAACCAGGATGTTCGAGGATGTGGCGCTGCCGCGACGCATCAACCTGTAGGAGCCGTCTCCTTCCCGGAAACCCCCGCCTGCGCGAAGGTCGCCATGCCGGTGTGGCAGGCGAGCGCGCCCTTGAGCAGGCCCATCGCCATGCCGGCCCCCGAGGCCTCGCCGAGGCGCATGCCGAGCGCCAGCAGCGGCAAGAGGCCGAGCCGCTCCAGCACCTCCGCGTGGACGCCCTCCGCGGAGATGTGGCCGGCCAGGCAATGGTCGAGGGCGGTGGGGTCGGCGGCGTGCAGCACCGCCGCGGCTGCGGTGGCCACGTAGCCGTCGATCACCACCGGGATCCGCTGCAGCCGGGCCGCCAGGATCGCCCCCGCCATGGCGGCGATCTCCCGGCCGCCGAGGCGCGCCAGCACCTGGAGCGGGTCGTCGAGATGGCCGGCATGGTGCGCCAACGCCGCCTCGACGGCCGCGACCTTGCGGCTGAGGCCGTCCCGGTCGACGCCCGTGCCGTGCCCGACCCAATGGGCCGGATCGCCGCCGAACAGGGCCGCATAGAGGGCCGCCGCCACCGTGGTGTTGCCGATGCCCATCTCGCCGATGCCAAGGCAATCGGTGCCTGCGGCCACCGCCTCCATGCCGAACGCCATGGTGGCGACCGTCGCGCGCTCGTCGAGGGCCGGCCCTTCCGTGATGTCGCCGGTCGGCATGTCGAGGGCAAGGTCGAATACCTTGAAGCCCAGTCCGTAGGCGGCGCAGATCTGGTTGATCGCCGCGCCCCCGGCGGCGAAATTGTCGAGCATCTGGCGGTTGACCGCGTCCGGAAAGGCCGAGACCCCCCGGCGCGTCACCCCGTGGCTGCCGGCGAAGACGCAGACCAGCGGCCGGTCGAAGCTCGGCAGCGCCTTGCCCTGCCACGCCGCCAGCCACGCGACGAGGTTTTCCAGCCGGCCGAGGGAGCCCGCGGGCTTGGTCAGGGTCGCGTCCCGGGCGGCCACCGCCTCCTGCGCCTCCTGGTCGGGGCCGGGCATGGCCTTGAGCAGGTTGCGGATGTCGTCGAACGGGCCTGGATCGGGCATGGGCCGATGATTTCCTGTGGGTGCCCGCGGACGGGGGGACGGAGCCGGATCGAGCCGCGTATACTGGACCTGCTCGCCCCGTACGAGCGGATGCGAGTGACCGCGATGGACAGGCAGACCGGCGGTGAGGCCGACTGGCCCGGGCGCGGCGCCCTCTACGACCTCGCCGGATGCCTGCGCTTCTACTCGCGTTTGCCGGTGCCGCAACTGCCCGGCGAGCCGGACCCGCATCGCACCCCCGACTTCACCACCCTTCCCCGGATGCTGCCGCTCGCCGGCCTCGTCCTTGCCCTGCCGGCCGCCCTGGTGCTTGCCGCCGCTTGGTGGATCGGGCTCGGCCCGTTCCTGGCCGCCACCCTGGCGGTGGCGACCCTGGTGGTGGCGACCGGCGCGCTGCACGAGGACGGGCTCGCCGACGTCGCCGACGGCTTCGGCGGCGGCGCCACCCGGGAGCGCCGCCTGGAGATCATGCGCGATAGCCGGATCGGCGCCTATGGCGGTGCGGCCCTGGTCCTGTCACTCGCCCTACGCATCGGCGCCCTGGCGACGCTCCTCGACCGCACCGGCTATGCCGCCGCCACCGCCCTGATCCTGGCCGCCGCCCTGTCGCGGGTCGCCGCCCTGGCGCCGATGGTGCTGCTGGCGCCGGCGCGTCCGGGCGGCCTCTCCGCCTCGGTCGGACGCCCGAGCCGGGCGAGCCTCGCCACCGCCCTCGGGCTCGGTCTGGCGCTGGCGCTGGCCGCGTGTCTCCTCGGCCTGACGTTCGGCGGCGTCGTGCTGATGATCCTGTGCGCGGGCCTCGCGGCCTGTGGCCTGACCCGGCTGGCCCAGGCCAAGATCGGCGGCCAGACCGGAGACGTGATCGGCGCCTGCCAGCAGGTCGCCGAGATCGCCGCGCTGGTCGTCCTGGTCGCTGCGGCGGCGAATTAACGCGCGCGGGGAAGGTCATCACCCGGCCACGATCTGCCCGCCAAGGTTTTTCGATGTCGCCCGCGCCAAAGCCCTCCTCGCCCTGCACCAAGGTCTGCGTGCTCGACGCCGCGACCGGCCTGTGCTGCGGCTGTGGCCGAACCCGCGACGAGATCGCCGCCTGGGGCGGGATGTCGGAGGTCCAGCGCCGCACCGTCATGGCCGGGCTGGAGACCCGGATGCGCGCGGCTGACCTGGTCCCGCCGGAGGGGGCACTGCCGTCATGATCTATCTCGGGCTCGGCGCGATCGCGCTGATCCTCGTCGCCCTGGTCTTCAGTGACGGTAGCGACAGCGTCGGCGGCGTGATGGGGCCCGATCAACTCGCCAGCCTCGCCTGGACGGGGATGATCCTGATCCTGGTGGTGGCCGGGTTCTGGCGGCAGTTCACGGCCCAGCTCGGCGCGAACCTGCGGGCGCTCCTGGCCTGGGCGCTGATCGGCCTCGCCCTGGTGATCGGCTACAGCGAGCGCGACCGGATCCAGGGCATCAGTTCCCAGGTGCTCGGCGCGGTGCGGCCAGGAACCGCGACCACACGCGCCGACGGCGCCGTCACGATCGTCCGGCGGGCCGACGGCGACTTCCGGGTCGAAGCTGAGGTCAACGGCCGCCCGCAGCCATTCCTGTTCGACACGGGCGCGAGCAGTGTCGTCCTGACCGCCGAGAACGCCGCCGCGCTCGGCCTCACGCCTGCGGCCTCTGAGTTCACGGCCCGCGTCTCCACCGCCAACGGCATCACCTATGCGGCGCCCGTCCAGCTCGACTCCCTCGGCATCGGCACGATTACCGAGCGGCGGGTGAACGCCATGGTGGCGAAGCCCGGCGCGCTGTCGGCCAATCTCCTCGGCCAGACCTTCCTGACACGCCTCTCGGGCTACGAGGTCCGCGGCGACCGCCTGATCCTGAGCCCGCCGTAAGGCCCGTCGCTCAGGCGGCCCGCGCCTCGGGCGCCGCCCGGGAGACGAGCGCGACGGCCTCCCGCAGGGTGGCTAGACCGGCGTCGGGCCGCATGCCGTGGGTCGAGAGGTGGCGCCGGTAGGCCCGGGCGCCGGGCCGGCCATTAAACAGCCCCAGCATGTGCCGAGTGACCGCGTGCAGGCGCTCGCCGCTGGCGAGCATCCCGGCCACGTAGGGCTCGAACGCTTCGATCGCCGCGAAGGCATCGGCTGCCGGCGCGGGCATGCCGAACAATTCGGGATCGACGCCGAGCAGCAGCGCCGGCTCGGAATAGGCCGCGCGTCCGACCATCACGCCATCGACCTCCGCGAGGCGCGCCTGCACGGCGTCCAGATCGCGCACGCCGCCGTTGACCGCGATCGGCAGGCGGGGAAGCCGCTGCTTCAGCCGCGCCGCCCGGCCGTAATCGAGGGGCGGCACATCCCGGTTCTCCTTGGGCGAGAGACCCTGGAGCCAAGCCTTGCGGGCGTGGACGATCAGCCCGTCGACGCCCGCCGCCACCACGGCGTCGGCCAGGGTGTCGAGGGCCGCCTCGGGATCCTGATCGTCGACGCCGATCCGGCACTTCACCGTCACTGGCACGGCGACCGCCGCCTTCATGGCGGCGACGCAGTCGCCCACCAGGGCCGGCTCACGCATCAAGCAAGCGCCGAAGCGGCCTTCCTGCACCCTGTCCGAGGGGCATCCGACGTTGAGGTTGACCTCGTCATAGCCGAACTCCGCGGCGATCCGCGCCGCCTGCGCCAGCTCCGTCGGGGCCGATCCGCCGAGCTGAACGGCAACCGGATGGTCCACTGCCGAGAAGCCGAGCAGGCGCTCACGTGGCCCGTGCAGAACGGCGCCGGTGGTCACCATCTCAGTGTAGAGCCGGGCGTGGGACGAGAGTGTCCGATGGAACGCACGGCAATGGCGATCCGTCCAATCCATCATCGGTGCGACGGAAAAGCGCCATCCACTGAGATTTCTGGGTTCTTCCGGTCCGCCAATCACTTGCTATCACTCTCGTGCTGTACCTCGCCGGGTCTCGGCGGGCCTCATCGGGCCTCGGATTGATCAAGGTACAGCTTTGCTGTACCCGCTCGACCCCGTGCTGTACCACCGCGGGGGGCGCGATGGGGACCATCGTCGAGCGCGTGCGGAAGAACGGGACGACGGGGTATCACGCCCAGATCGTCGTCAAAAGGGACGGCCAGGTCCACCGCGAGACCCGGACCTTCGACCGGCGTCCCGCGGCCGCGGCCTGGATCAAGAAGCGGGAGAAGGAACTCGACGCGCCCGGCGCCCTCGATCAACCGAAGACCGAGGATCCGACGCTCGCTGCGGCGATCGACCGCTACGTCGCCGAATCGCGCAAGAGCATCGGCCGGACCAAGGCCCAGGTGCTCCAGGCCATCAAGGGCTACCCGCTGGCTGCCCTGCCCTGCTCCGAAGTGACGCGCGCCGAGATCACCGCCTTCATCACCGAGCTTGGCAAGGGGCGCGATCCGTCGACGGTCGGCAATTACCTGTCCCACCTGTCCGCCGTCATGACGAGCGCCCGGCGCGGCTGGGGCTGGCCGCTCGATCCGGACGTGCTGAAGGATGCCGCCTTCGTCGCCCGGCGCATGGGCCTGGTGGGCAAGTCGAAGCGGCGCGCGCGGCTGCCGACGCTCGACGAGCTCGACCGGCTGATGAAGCATTTCGGTTCGGTTCGGTGCGGACGCGCCGGCCGTCGTCGCTGCCGATGCAGCGGATCGTCGCCTTCGCGCTGTACTCGACGCGCCGCCAGGACGAGATCGTCCGCATCACCTGGGCCGACCTCGACGCGCCCCACAGCCGCGTGCTGGTGCGCGACATGAAGAACCCGGGCGACAAGGTCGGCAACGACGTGTGGTGCGAGCTGCCGCCCGAGGCGCTGGCGATCATCGCGGCCATGCCGCGCACCGAGGCGCGGATCTTCCCCTGCTCTACCGACGCGATCTCGGCGGCGTTCACCCGGGCCTGCGCGTTCCTCGGGATCGTGGATCTGCACTTCCACGATCTCCGGCATTGCGGCGTGACCCGCCTGTTCGAGATGGGCCGGACGGTGCCGCTCGCCGCCTCGGTGAGCGGGCACCGCTCCTGGCAGAGCCTGCAGCGCTACACGCATATCCGGCAGACCGGGGACCGGTTCGCGAAGTGGTTGTGGCTCGCGGTGGTGACGAAGTCCTAGCGCGACCGATTTCGACTCAACCCGGCCACCTGGATCGCTTTGGGTGCTTCTTCAGAGCGGCCGTTCCGGCAGCTTGAGCGGGAAGCCACGATTTCTGTTTCATCGACCGCTGAAACTGGATCGATGAGAAGCGTTCGCGATCACGCGACCCTTCTGATCTGCGCCGAGCTTGATGACGCGAACTGGACATGGACCGCTGGGCCAGCGCTATGTCGCGTTTCGCACTGGAAGCGGCGGCCATCGGCGTCGACGATCAGGGCGAATTTCTGCGGTACAGTCATCGACGACGCGACGTGCAGACGTGCGCCGCCCTCCGTCAGGTCACGGATCGAGCAGGAGATACGGTCGCCCCCGGGGAGGAGAATATGTGCCGGGAGGAGTACGCGAGGCCGCCGTTCAGAGCGCCGCTCCTCCATGCCGACCGTCCAGTCGTCCAAGCTCGTGCTGATGCTCGAAACGCTGGTCGCCGCGCGGTGCATGCTGGCCAAGATATCCCCGGTCATGCGCGATTGCTCATCCATCGACCCGCTGACGCCCTCGACATGCGAGCTGATCGTGCCGATCGACGTCGTGATCGAAGCGAGCGTGTCCGCAACCTCGGCCGAGATGGCCTGCATTCCCACGACTTCAGTGCCGATCCGCGTCGTGGCAGCGGCGGCCTGCCCGGCCAGTTCCTTCACCTCCGTCGCGACCACGGCAAACCCCTTGCCCGCCGCACCCGCCCGCGCGGCCTCGATCGTGGCGTTCAGGGCCAGCAGATTGATCTGCTGCGCGATCCGCGCGATCATCGAGGCGACGTCGCCCATGGCCCCGGCGGCGGCCTTCAACCGCTCCGTCGCCGCGTCAGCTCGATCCGCGCGGCCACGGATGTCATCCACCACCTCTTTCGACTGAGCCATGCTGCGGGAGATCTCGACCGCGGCGGCGTTCATCGTCTCGGCGGAGCCGGTGATCGCGTGCACGTGGTCCAGGGCGTGTTCCGCCGCGTCGACAGCCACGGAACGCGCCTGCATGTTGGCGGTCACGTCGGTGGCGTACTTTACGATCTTGGTCAGGCGGCCGACCGGATCGAAGATCGGATTGTAGCTGGCCTGGATCCAGATCGACCGGCCACCCTTGCCGACCCGCTGGTACATGCCGGCGGAGAACTGGCCGCCGCGCAGGCGATCCCAGAACGCCGCATACTCTGGTGATTGCGCATAGCCGGGATCAACGAACATCGCGTGCGGCCGCCCGCGAACCTCCTCAAGACGGTACCCAACGGTCTTCAGGAAGTTCTCGTTCGCGCTCAGTACGGTGGCATCCGGCGCGAACTCGATGACGGCCTGCGATCGATTGACGGCGGCGAGCTGGCCCGTCGCATCCGCGTTCCGGAGCTTCTCGGCGGTGATGTCGGTCGCGAACTTCACCACCTTGGTCGGCACGCCGTCGCGGTCGCGGATCGGGTTGTAGGTGGCCTGGATCCAGATCTCGCGCCCGCCCTTGGCGATACGCCGGAACTCTCCCGTAGCGAACTCACCGCGTCCCAGGCGGTCCCAGAAGCTGCGGTACGCGGCGCTGCCATGATCCGCGGGATCGACGAACAGGCTGTGGTGGTGGCCCTGGACCTCGTCCAAGCGATAGCCGACCGCCGCGAGGAAGTTCGCGTTGGCGGCCAGGATGGTCCCGTCGAGCGCGAATTCGATGACGGCTTGGGATTGGTGAAGGGCGGCGAGCTGACCATCATGGTCGATGTTGCGCAGCACCTGTGCGGTGACATCCGAGGCGAGCTTGACGACCCGCGTCACATGCCCCGCCCGATCCAGCACGGGGTTGTAAGTGGCTTGGATCCAGACGGATTGCCCGTTCTTCGCGATCCGCTTGAACTCACGGGTCTGCGGTTCGCCCCGGCGCAGGGCGTCCCAGAACAGTCGGTATCCCTGGCTCTCACGCTCAGCGGCAGGCACGAACAGGGTATGATGCCGACCTTCGACCTCAGCTAGCGTGTAGCCCATGAGCGTGAGGAAGTTGGCGTTCGCTGTTTTGACCGTTCCATCCGGCGTGAACTCGATCCGCGCACGCGACCTGTCGAGCGCTGCCATGAGAGCGCGGAGATCGGCGTCGAAGAGTGGCACGCGCTGTTTCCTACGGGGAGTTCTTCGTTTGATTGCCAAATGTCTAGAAACAATTCACTTACGCAATGTAAATGACAATGACTTGATCGGTTTTACTTACAGTTGCATGCCCATGAGCCATCCTCGTTTCGACACGTGTGGCTGCTGGCGACGAGAGCGAAGCAAGCGCCCGCAGTATGGCGCCGCACGATTTCGTGAGGATACGGGCAGCTGCATCGCTGAGGCTCCACCGAATGCGGTCTGGATGATGGCAGGGCAGCTCTGCGCAGGTTCCGAGCGGGCGGAACCGCGAGGTCCGCTCTGATGTCTCCGCCGCTTGGAAGCGGACCGGCGGAAATCCACCCAAAGCGGTCGTCATCGCTGAGCGATTGAGCGCCTCGCACGCCTCCGGTCACCGGTTTCGCATCAGGTCGGCGATTGCCGTCTTGCCGCCAATAAAAGGTGACGACCCTGAAAGCCGGGCAGGTATTCTCGCTTTGACGGAACTATATGTTTTCGCGCTCCACCTGTTCGGAGCAGGCCTTTGCGACCTCTGAGATCGGCAAGCTCGAGTGGCCGGTCGTCCTTGAGGTGTCGTCGAGGCAGGAGCGCACACGATTCCGGGCAGCATCCACACCGCTCGATGCACCCAGCTTGCGCAGGAGATTGTCTTTGTCGGCGGTCGATGCCCCGGCCCAAGCTTGCATCGTGTCTCCTGCGTCCAACGCGAAAACAGGCGTTGCCATCACGACGAGAGCGAGCACTCCGGCAGGAAGAAAGCGCATTGGTATCGCCTCGCAGGACAGTGAATCCGCAGCTGCTGTCGGTGTCGGCTCAGAAGGCATCCGCCGTTGACGCGCGGCCTGCCAAGGATCCAACCGGTGAGCACATTGGCTTGCGGATTGAGATAGGTCCTGAAGCGCTTTGGCGGATTGCCGACGACTTGGGGCAAAACCGCACAGTTTCCCCCGACATCGTGGCGTGGCCGGCGTCGGAGGCGTGCCGCTTCAACCGAAGCGGTCGTCGGAACGGGTGATGCGCGCCTAGGCGTGCGCCACTGGCAGCTCGCCCACCTGCGTGGTGTACCGCGGGGTCCGCATCTCGAACTTCGTGTTCCAGTCCCGCCGGCTCACCAGCCCCGCCCGCGCCGGCACCACGGCGCCCCGGCCCCAGCGCGTGTTGCACGCGTCCATCGCCGCCATCAGCGGCCCGGATCGCGCCCGGTCCAATGCGCCGATCAGCGCCCGCGGGCTGTGCGAGAGCGGCACGAGGTCGTTCGTGACGATGCCGGCCTTCGAGTACCGCCATGGACGCTCCCCCGGCTCGCGCCAGGTCGTCGCCACCCCGTGCCGCGCCGCCTTGATCAGCGCCAGCGTGTCCGAGCTGTGCTCGGGCAGGCTCACCGTCGTCGAGACCGAGCGCATCGGCGCGCCCCGGTCGTGCTCGCTCGTGTGGTAGAAGATCGTGACGTGGTCGGTGCCCAGCCCCTCCCGCCGCAGCTTCTCGCCGAGCCGCGTCGCGTGGGCGGCCACCGCCTCCTCCAGGGTGGCGCGGTCCTCGATCCGGCCGGAGAACGAGCGGGTCACCGCGCAGCCCTTGCGCCGGGCCGGCACCAGCTCCAGCGGCAGGCAGGCCAGCCCGCGCAGCTCGTGGATGATCCGCTCGCCGGCCACGGTGAGGCCCTGGCGCACCGGCCGCGGGTCGAGGTCGCGCAGGTCCGCCACGCTCTCGACGCCCATCGCCTCCAGCTTCGCCAGAGAGGCCCGGCCGATGCCCCAGACCTCGGCCACCGCGATCCGGCACAGCCAGTGCGCATAGGCCTCCGGATCGGTCAGGTCGCACACGCCGTCCAGCTCCGGCACCGTCTTGGCGATGTGGTTGGCGAGCTTGGCCAGTGTCTTGGTCGGGCCGATGCCGACGCAGGTCGGGATGCCGGTCCAGGCCCGCACCGTGGCGCGCAGGTCCCGGGCCAGCTCGACCCGGAGCGCGGGCGCCACGTCGGTGAGGTTCAAAAAGCTCTCGTCGATGGAGTAGATCTCCACCTGGGGCGCGAACTGGCGGTAGACCGCGTTGGTGCGCCCCGACATGTCACCGTAGAGCGTGTAGTTCGACGAGAACACCCGCACGCCCTGCGCCCGGCACATCGCGCGGATCTTGAAGTACGGGTCGCCCATCTTGATGCCGAGCGCCTTGGCCTCGCTGGTGCGGGCGATGGCGCAGCCGTCGTTGTTCGAGAGCACGATCACTGGCACGGCCGCGAGCTTCGGGTCGAACACGCGCTCGCACGAGCAGTAGAAGCTGTTGCCGTCGATCAGCGCGACGGCGCGGCCCCCGCCGATCCGGTCGTGCCGGCGAGACGCGGGCGTGCTCACGACATCTGCCCGCGGGCGACGTGCCAGCGGATCGAGAAGCGGACCACGCCCCAGATCACGCCCTCGCCGAGTTCCTCGACCGCGAAGGCCGGCAGATCCGGGTTGCAGAAGGCGAGCCGGGCGACGTTGCCCGCGATCACGAGGCGCTTGCAGGACATCTGGCCGTCGATCGCCGCCACGACGATGCTGCCGTGGGCGGGTTTGAGGCTGCGATCGACGCAGGCGAGGTCGCGGTCGTGGATGCCGGCGCCCTCCATCGACGTGCAGGAGATGCGCCACAGGAAGGTGGCGGGCGGGTTCGGCACGAGCCAGCGCGGCAGTTCGAGGGCGCCCTCCAGGAAGTCGTCGGCGGGGGACGGAAAGCCGGCGCAGAGGGCTTGGCCGATCAGGGGCACGCGGACGGCGTCGGGGCTGTGGATCAGCAGTTCGTCGATCCGGTTGAGGTGCACGCGGCGCTCCGTTGTGCTAGAACGGAAGCAGAACAAACATCACCTGTGGTGGCGGTTCAATCCGCGCAGGGAATGTTTCTGCGGCGTCGGTGGACCGGTGTGAACTCGGACTGAAAACGCAAGCCATAACTGGGCGTTAAACCGAAAATCCGGTCGGTGGAGAACCGGATCAAACTGTGGAGAGGAAGGGTCGGCGATGGCGATGAAGACGGCGTTCGTTGTGCAGCCGTTCGAGCTGCACCGGACGCGGCTGCGGCCCGCCCGGCAGGAGCCGGCGCAGACGGGGAGCGGTGCGCTGAAGAAGGCGGAGAACCTCGCCAACCGGATGCCAGGCGCGGCGGCGCTGAAGGTGGGCGACTATTTGTCTGTCCTGAGCTTTCGCGCAACAGCCATCAAATAACGACGGTCGGACGGGAGCGTGAGGTTGTTATAGATATCAATGAGCTCAAAAACTTCAGTTTGATCATTGGGCTCGGTATTGTGTTCGAAAAAAGCGCTCTCCGGCTTCTCAAGCGTTTCGGAGATGACACGAAGCAAGCGCGTTGCGTTGCTTTGGCCCCTGGAATGTGGCGCTTTCGGTTTATCCGATGAGCCCATCTCCGGCTCGCCTCTTCTGGACTGTTACGTTTCGTACAAAGCCGGCCCTGTTGTAGATCGTTAAGCCCAGAAATTACTCACTGGGTGATTATGATTGCATCAGCTGGAGAGTTCAATCCCGGCGGCTGGAGGCTGTCACCGGCTTATTGATGCGAACTCCCAGACCGGGATACCCGGCGTCTGCCCCTTGAGGAACCGGTAGCCCGAGGTCTGGGCGAACGACACGCGGTCGGCATGGACCGCCTGGGCTGCGCCGGTGCTGAGCATGAGCGCACCGTAGGAATCGACACGCAGGGTTCCGTTCTGCGGATGCACGCCGAACAGCTCGGGCGTGGTCCAGCCGAGCCGATGCGCCTCGGCTCCGAACCGATCGATGAAGGCCAGCGCGTTCGCCCGGATCGCCGCCCATTTCACCGGAGCGAGATACCGGCAGGGCGAGGCGTGTTCGGACAAGCGCTCGATCTGGTCGCGCCAGGAGGCGACGGCAGGCGGGAGGTCTGACATGGCCGCTGCGGTAGGCGCGCCTGGTTAACGCGGCGTCACCCGCAAGTCGCCGCCGTCATCGTCATCGACGAGAACGGCAAGGGTCCGGGGATGCGGCTACGGGCGGCGGCATCCGATGCAACCTAGAGCCTGTCGGCTCCTGAGGGGGGTAGCCGGAGCCGGCGAGCGGCGCGATCACGTTCTCGCGCAGGTCCTTGCGCTGATCGGGCTTGAGCACCTGGTCCATCTGCAGCACGCCGCTCGGGCGCACGCCGTTGGCGAACAGCTTGTTGGACACCTCGTCGGCCGCCAAAGCCGCCGAGACCGTCTAGCGGGCGAATTTGAGCGGCGACAGCCCGCGCAACCCGTCGCTGCCGAAGGCCCGGAGGTGGAACACGTCGGCCTCGCCGAGCGCGCGGAAGCCGAGCGGGTCGGCATAATCGTAGGCCAGCGCGCCGGGTCTCGCGATGGGGACCATCGTCGAGCGGACGCGGAACAACGGGACGACGGGGTGCGGTATCACGCCCAGAGCGTCATCAAAAGGGACGGCGTCGTTCACCGCGATGCCCGGACCTTCGATCGACATGCCGCGGCTGCGGCCTTGATCAAGAAGCGCGAGGCGGCACTCGACGCGCCCGGCGCCCTCGCCCAGGCGACGACTGAGGATCCGATCCACGGGGCGTGATCCGTCGGCCGTCGTCGCAGCCGATCATCGCCTTCGCGCTCTAACGCCACCATCGAGGCGGCGCGAGTGGGCGAAACGGACCGCAGTCTCGCCGTGGTAGCTGCTGAGTCGAAGGGACTGGCCGGCCAGACCGCCGGAGGCCACCGACAGACAGCTGCGGGTCACACGTGACCCGCAGCTGTCTGGAAGCGAGAGTTTCGAAAGGGCCGCATGCCCCATTGGGATCCCGCCGGCCGGCGGTATCACAGAACCGGCATCGCCCCCGCAACCGTGATGAGCGCGCCCGAGGTGTAGCTGCTCTCGTCCGAGGCCAGCATCACGTAGGCCGAGGCGAGCTCGGCCGGCTGGCCGGGGCGGCCGAACGGCACTTGGCTGCCGAACGACGTCACGGCATCCTGGCTCATCCCGGACGGGATGAACGGGGTCCAGATCGGCCCCGGCAGCACGCCGTTCACGCGTACGCCCTTTTTGGCCAGCAACTGCGCGAGGCTCAGCACCATGTTGCTCAGGGCGCCCTTGGTGGCGCTGTACGCCATCAGCGTCGGCATCGGGTGCTTCGAGTTGACCGAGGAGGTGAAGATCACCGAGGCGCCGGGCTTCATGTGGGGGAGTGCCGCCTTGGTCACGTAGAACGGCCCGAACACGTTCGTGCGGAAATGATCCTCGAAGATATTGTCCTCAATCGCGTCGAGATCCTGGTTTGGCTGCTGGAACGCGCCGTTATTGACCAGCACGTCCAGGCGTCCGAACACTTCCACGGTGCGGGCGACGATCTGGCGCCCATAGGCGGGGTCCTTGAGATCGCCGGGCAACAGCAGCGCACGCCGGCCCGCCTTCTCGATCCACTGGCTCACCGCCTCTGCATCCGCCTGCTCCTCCGGCAGGTAGGAGATCGCGACATCCGCCCCCTCCCGGGCGAACGCGATCGCGACCGCACGGCCGATGCCGCTGTCGCCGCCGGTGATCAGCGCCGCGCGCCCGGTGAGCTTGCCTGAGCCTTTGTAGCTCTGCTCGCCGTGATCGGGCTCAGGCTCCATGCGGCCGGTCTTGCCGGGGAAGCTCTGCGGCTGCGCCGGGAAGGGCGGGCTAGGATATTTTTGGAGTGGGTCCGTAGTCACGTATCGTCTCCGGTTGAATGCTGGTCCAACCGGATGGCGACAGGGGGTGTTCCGAACCGCGTCGCCGCGCCCGATCCGCCGATGTCGCGGTGGGTGTGCAGGGCGTGCATGTCGACACAGGTCAGCAACAGGCGCCCCCCAGTCTTGGCACCGAGGAGGCGCCACGATGATCGAGTTCCAGCCCGAGGATCGTGCGGCCCGCCTGATCGACCGTGTCCTGCTCGGGGCCGCGATGCTCTCGCTCACCTTCGGTCTGGCCACCGGACTCTGGGGGTTGCTGCATTGAGCGCGCTGCGGCGTGCTGCCACGGATCGTGACCGGTGATGCGGATCGGCCGCCCGGAGCGGCGCGGATCCGACGGGATCGCGGGCGTCCTGATCGGCGCGGGGCTTGCGCTGCTCGCGCTGGCGCTTCTGTTTGCCAGTTTCCCGTGACCGGCCGCTTCGGATCGTGGCCCGGCGATGACGATCGGCCGTGATGCTGAACCGCGCCCTGCTCGTGGCCGTGCTGCTCGCGGTCGCCGCCTTCCTGATCTATTTGGCCAACCTCGCCCGCGACGCGCTGTCGCCGAACGAGACCTACGCGACCAGCATCGGACTGACGCTCGACCAGTGCGTCTCGGTGCAGGACGGCCTCGCGCCGGAGGAGGCGCGCGCGTACTGCCGGCGACCCGTGCCGAAGCGCCTTTGAGCCGCCGCCTCCGGCCTGGATCCACGAACGCGAAACGTCCCGGGCGCGGAGTCCTGGGACGTTCGATCGGATCGGCGCTGGACGGCCCAGGCGCGGGCTACTGCAGGATCGCCGTACGAAGCCCGGCTCGATATTCGCTCCGGCGCGACGCGGCTCAGCTGCCGAACTTGTAGTTCAGCCCCACGCGACCGAGCACGCCCTCGTTCTGGAAGCGCGTGACGTAGGCGCCCTGGCCGCGCTTGATTGCCGGCAGCAGAACCGTGCTGTTGCCGAGGTTGTAGTACAGCGCCTCGGCCTTCACCGTGACGGCGTTGGAGTGGAAGACGTTCACGAAGGAGTCGCTCGGCAGGGCGTATTCGATGCCGCCGCCGGCCGCGTAGCCGGTATCGACGCGCGAACGGCCGCCGAAGAAGGTCGGCTCGCCCGCAGGCGTCTGGAAGGCGGCCCGGTCCTTGACGGACGCGTAGGCGAAGCCGCCGGTTCCGTAGACCAGGACACGATCGAAGGCGTAGCCGACGCGGCCGCGCACCGTGCCCAGGAGGTCGCCCGTCTGCCGATAGGTGCTGATGCCGCCGAACTGGCCGACGACGCGGCGGGTGCGGTTCAGGTCCGTATAGCTTGCGTCGGTCTCGACGCCGACCACGAAGCCCGAGCCGGGGGTGAACTGATAATTGTAGCCGAGCTGCCCACCGCCGGTGAAACCGTCCTGCGGCAGCGGGAGGGCGGCCGGACGGTTCCCGATGTGGACACCATCGTTGCCCGGGAAGACGCCCGCTGTCCGCACCGTATCCTGGGTCGTCGTGATGTATCCAGCGTTGACGCCGAAATACGTGCCCGTCCAGGTGAACACCGGCACGGGGATCGGCGCAGGCGGGAGCGCGCGGCGGGGCAGATCGGCAGCCGAGGCTGCAGCCGTCAAGGTTGCGAAGGCTGCCGCGGAGACAATGAGCTTGTTCATATGAACCGTTCCAGGATGAAGACCCTGAAGCGGATGTAACAATGGGCCGTCTTTGACGCTGTGATTGAACTGCAACAGTCCATTTCATAGCATATTCAACAAATATCTGCGCAATATTTTGATATGTAGCCATTTTTCTTGAGTTAAAGTCCGACATTCATGCATCGGACAGCGATTTTTGTGTCCCGTAAGCTGGACGTCGATTTACAATAACGTCTTCGATATGCGGGCGGGACCTGCCGCTTACGCGGCGGCTCGTCCGTCCCGCGGGGCAATGGCGGGGCACGATCGGGCGCCGTTCCCGGCTACAGGCTTCGCCGCGACGGCCCCGCGCCGCCGCCTCGTCCGCGCGGGCGGCCCGTCTCTAATGGTCGTGTCCGCAGCCTGGGCCATGAACGTGGCCGTGGTCGTGCCCGTGGTCATGCGTGTGACCGTGATGGTCGTGTTCATGCGCATGATCGTGGGTTTCGTGGGCGTGGCCGTGATGATCATGGTCGTGGTGGTCATGACCATGATCGTGCCCGTGATGGTCATGGCTGTGATCGTGACCACAGGTGCTGTGATCGTGGGCCGTGCGCTCGGGTCGGAACGGCCGCGAGACCGGGCTGGCGAGGCAACCCTGGCCCCGCACCAGCTCAGCCGCGGCGGCGGTCGCCGGGACGTAGAGCGCGTCAGCGGTGATCTCGGCGGGCACGTGGCTGCTGCCGAGCTGCCAGGCGAGGCGCATCAGCCGGGCCGGATTCTCGGCGCGCACCTCGAGCAGATCCTGCGCGGCGGCCCGCACCGCAACGAGGCGGCCGTCGTCGAGGCGCAGCGCATCGCCGTCGTCGAGGTCCGCGGCCTTGGTGAGAGCCACCGTGAAATCGAGCCCGCCCTCGGCCACCAGTGTCTCGGGCAGCGCGGACCGGCCTGCATGGTCGAGGCTCACGGTGTCGGCGACGCGGTCGGCGCGCACCGCGGCCCGGCGGACGATCGTGGTGGCTGTGGGCATGGGACCCTCCGACATGGTGCCGCGGCCCCCAGTCAGGGTGCCGTCTGAGGCGCGAGGCATAGGGCGAGACGGGAACCGGGCGCAACTCCGGTCGCACGCCGATGGAACCTTAGCCGTAGGGTCGCGATTGCATTGCTGCTAAGCTCGGGGCGATCCGCCACGATCACGGCCATTGGCCGGACCGGCTGCACAGACCGGATGCACAAGGGAGTTCTGGGGACCATGAAGAAGCTCACTGCCGCCGCCCTCGCCACCATCGCCGCCCTGTCGCTCGGCGCCTGCAACACCCCCGAGGACCGGGCGCTCGGCGGCGCCGGTCTCGGTGCGCTCACCGGCGCGGCCATCGGCGCGGCCGCGACGGGTCGCGCGGGCGGTGCGCTCGCCGGCGCGGCGATTGGCGGTGCCGGTGGCGCCATTGTGGGCGCTTCGACCGCGCCGCGCTGCCCCTACGGCACCTACCGCGACGCCTACGGCAACATCTACTGCCGCTGAGCCAAAGCGGGCCGGGCTATTATGGCCCGGCCCTTCCGCACGGCCTGAGGAGCGTTTATTCCGGCGCTGAGCCGGGGCATCCCGGTGCCGGACCTACGCCGCCCACGATGACCGCACCGCGTCGACGATTCGCCCCTGAGCCGGGTCGCCTATGACGTCGGCGGCCGAATCTCATGGCGTCTGGGGTAAGATCGGCGGGGCCGGCCTGGGCCTCGCGATCGGTGGCCCCCTCGGGGCGCTGGTCGGGGGTGTCGCGGGCCATTTTCTGCTGGACCGAGTCGGCGCGCCCTTCGGCCGGACCCCGCGCGACGTGGTGTTCACCACCGGCCTCGTGGCTTTGGCCGCCAAGATGGCCAAGTCCGACGGCGTTGTGCTGCCCTCCGAGGTCGAAGCCTTCGGCCGGGTCGTGCAGGTGGAGCCCGCCGCACGTGCGGGCGTCGAGCGTCTGTTCGATCTGGCGAAGAAGACCACGAACGGCTTCGAGGCCTATGCGCGCCAGCTCGCCACGACCTTCGGCGACGAGCCGGCCCTGCTCGAGGACGTGCTCGACGGCCTGTTCCAGATCGCGGGTGCCGATGGGGCGCTCCACGAGGCTGAGGAGCGCTACCTCCGCGCTGTATCCAGTATCTTCGGCTTCGACGAGGCCGCGTTCCGGCGCATCGCCGCCCGGCACGTGCGGCTGCCCGACGATCCCTACGCCGTCCTCGGCCTCGACCGGGACGCTGACGATGCCATCCTGAAGGCCCGCCATCGGGCACTCGTGGCCGAGCATCATCCCGACCGGGCGCTCGCCCGCGGCCTGCCCACGGAGGCCGTGGCGATCGCCACGCGGCGGCTTGCGGCAATCAACGCCGCCTACGATCGGATCGTGGAGGAGCGCGGTCTGCGGTGAGCGTCGGCCGTCCCGGGCGGCCGGATCCGCGTAACTGGCCTTCAACGCGATGATGGGTTCGTGTGCGGCCTTCTGCCCGGGCGCATCGACGGTGACGCGACTTGGCGCGATGAACCAAAGCAAGTGTAGCGCATTGATCCGCCGCGTCTTGATGAACCGGGAGAGGATTCATGGCAACACATTCTGCTCAGTGGCAAGAGGGCATGGCGGCCAAGAAGGCCGGTCAATTGTCCCGTGACAATCCGTATGTGGTCGGCTCTCAGCAAAGTGCCGATTGGCTGGATGGCTTCACTTGCGACGAGCCGGAGCAGAACGTGGATCGTCCAGAGCCGGGCGAAGGTTAGGTCCCCACTGGGGCCGGCCGGGCTCGCTTGCACCGGCTGGGAATCCCTTCAATCGCCGTGGGGTCGCGGGGTGGACGCGCCGGCGTCGGATCCACCGAGCATGCCGCATTCTGCTCCGGGCTGGCCATCCGGCAGCTCCGATCAGGGGCGCCGTCCGGATCACCATCAAGGGCCGGACGGTCCAGTGCCTCCCGGCGTGAACCGTGGCACAAGCGCGCCATGACGCTGACCCCAGACAGCCCCCTCGCCCGCCGCGTCGCCCCTTCGCCGAACCACGGTGAGCGCCGAGGCAGCCGTCCCGACATGCTGATCCTGCACTACACCGGCATGGAGAGCGGGGCCGCCGCCCTGGCGCGGTTGCGCGACCCGCTGAGCGAGGTCTCGGCCCATTACCTCGTGTTCGAGGATGGCGGCACTGTCCAGCTGGTGCCGGAGGCGCGCCGGGCCTGGCACGCGGGTGCAGGCACGTGGAAGGGGGAGACCGACATCAACTCCCGTTCTTTCGGTATCGAGATCGTCCATCCCGGCCATGCCGGTGGGCTGCCCCCCTACCCGGAGGTGCAGATCGATGCCGTGATCGCGCTGGCGCAGGACATCCTGGGCCGCTGGCCGATGCCGCCGGAGCGGGTGCTCGCCCATTCCGACGTGGCGCCCGAGCGCAAGGAGGATCCTGGCGAGACCTTCCCCTGGGGCCGGATCGCGGCGGCGGGGATCGGCCATCACGTGCCACCCGCCACCCTGCGGGACGGCCGCTTTTTCGCCCAGGGCGATGTCGGCCAACCCGTCGAGGCCCTGCAGGCGATGTTCGCCCTCTATGGCTACGATCTGCCGGTCACCGGCCTGTTCGACGCGCGCACCCGGGCTGTGGTCACTGCGTTCCAGCGCCATTTCCGGCAGGCGCGGGTGGACGGCGTGGCCGACGCCTCGACCATCACCACCCTGCGCGATCTCATCGCGGCCTTGCCGACGTAAGGCTCAGAGCCAGGGCTATGCCCTGGACCCGCGAAAGGACTTGGTCCTCTCGAAACCTGATGTCAGGCCCGGTGAGCGTTCGCCTCTCGTGGTGCCGGGCCCGTCACCGCCTTCGGCGTGTCGGTCCGGGTCCGCCATAGGCTGTAGGCGACGCCAGCTGCCAGGAAGGTGAGCGTCACCACCAACGAGACCCACGGCTGCACCGTAATGAGCCCGAACGTGTCGGCGACCACGATCTTGGTGCCGATGAAGATCAGGATGAAGGCCAGCGCCGTCTTGAGATAGGCGAAGCGGTCCACCATCGCGGCGAGCGCGAAGTAGAGAGCGCGCAGGCCCAAGATCGCGAAGATGTTGGAGGTGTAGACCACGAAGGTGTCGGTGGTGATCGCGAAGATCGCCGGCACGCTGTCGACCGCGAAGATCACGTCGGCGCCGTTGACCAGCACAAGCGCCAGCGCCAGCGGCGTGAACCACAGGGCGACCTTGCCGGTCTTCGGGTCGGTCTTGCGGATCGCGAAGCGCTGGCCGTGCAGGGTCGGCGTGACTCGGAAGGTCTTCTTGAACCAGCGCACCACGGCACTGTTCTGGAAGTCGCCCTCCTCCTCAGCGCCCGAGAACAGGATCTTCAGGCCGGCATAGATTAGGAAGGCGGCGAACAGCGAGAGCACCCAGTGCACCTGATGCACCAGGGCGGCGCCGAGCCCGATCATCAGGCCGCGCAACAGCACCGCCGCCAGGATGCCCCACAGCAGGACACGATGCTGGGCGGCACGGGGGATGCCGAGTGCCGTGAGGATCATCGCGATGACGAAGACGTTGTCCATCGACAGCGACTTCTCGACCACGAGGCCGGTGACGTATTCCTCGCCAGCCTGGGGCCCGAGATACCACCAGATCCAGCCGCCGAAGGCGAGACCGAGGGCCAGGTAGAAGCCTGTGAGCAGAAGGCTCTCCCGGACGCCGATCTCGTGCTCCTTGTCCCGGTGCAGGAGACCCAGATCGAAGGCGAGCAGGCACGCGATCAGGACGTGGAACCCGAGCCACATCCACAACGGCTTGCCGAGCCATTCGACGGTGAGAACGTCCATCATAAGCGGGACCTGATGCTGTTTCCGAAAGGAAAGCATCGGCTCCGACATCACGGGCGCTAAACAGCGCCCGCCAGAGGGGCCCGCAGCCGATCCATTCGAGGTAAGCGATGATCCGGGCGAATCAAGGGCAACGCGCCTCAGCCTTGGGCATGCCGCCGCCGATACTCCGCGGGCGTCGTGCCGACCCGCCGCTGGAAAGCGCGTCGGAAGGTGTCGGCATCCCGGAACCCGCAGGCGCCCGCAACCTGCTTCAGGGCGACACCACCGGTCTCGAGGAGGCGGCGGCCGGCCTCGATCCGCACGGTTTCGACATAGGCGGCCGGGGTCAGGCCGGTCTCGGCCCGGAACAGGCGCGCGAAATGGCGTGGGCTCATACCGGCCCGCCCCGCGAGGTGGTCGACGCCGTGATCCGCCGCCGGGTGGGCGGCGACCCAGCGCTGCACTTCCTGGAGGGCCGAGCGGCCGGACGGGGCGCTGACGCCGCGGCGGCTGAACTGCATCTGGCCCCCGCCGCGCTTGAAGAACATCACGAGTTGGGCCGCCACGAGACGGGCTATCTCGGGCCCCTCGTCCTCCTCCACAAGCGCCAGCGCGAGGTCGAGCCCGGCCGTGACGCCGGCCGCGGTCCGGAGCTTCCCGTCGAACAGGCAGATCGCGTCGGGCTGGACCCGTGCCTGAGGGTAGCGCGCTGCCAGCTTGTCCGCGACGGCCCAGTGGGTCGTGACCCGGCGGCCGTCGAGGAGACCGGCCTGCCCGAGCAGGAAGGCCCCGCTACAGACCGAGCCGTAGCGTCGGCACCGCGCCGCCGTTCGGCTGAGCCACGCGAGGAGATCAGGCCCGAATGCCGCCTCATGGATCCGCGGCGCGCCCGCGACGAGGAGCGTGTCGAAGGCCACATCTGCGGGGGCGACCAGATCCGGCAGCAGTCGCCGGCCCGACGATGTCGTGATGGGTCCGGGTTCCGTCCCGACGAGGGCGAGGCTGTAGGCCGCGCAACCGCTCTGCACGTTCGCCTCGGCGAAGACATCAAGCGGCCCGGCCACGTCGAGGAGCTGGACATCGGGCAGGGCGAGCAGCGCGATCGATCGGGGCGCCATGGGGACTCCGTGGCCGACGGTGCCAGCATTTTGGCAGAGATCGTCGTCTCACGACGATTGATGCCAAGCCGGCCTCCTCGTAGCTCGAAGCGGTCCTCAGCGCAAAGGAGCCCGTCCATGAGTTTCCGGTTCGAAGCCGCCATCCCTGACAGCACGCTGGCCCGAGCGATCACCGAATTCGTCCGCGACAGCGAGACCGAGTTGCTCTTCAACCATTCGAGCCGGGTCTATCAGTTCGGTGCCATAGCCGGGATCAGACGTAGTCTGACCTTCGACCGCGAGCTGCTCTACGCGGGCGCCATGTTCCACGACCTCGGCCTGATGCCGGATCACAGCAGTGCCACGGAGCGCTTCGAGGTGGACGGCGCCAATGCCGCTCGCGATTTCCTCAAGGCCCACAAGGTGCCGGAGGCGGACATCACTACGGTCTGGACCGCCATCGCGCTCCACACCACGCCCGGCATCCCGGTCCACATGCATCCGGTGGTCGCGCTGGTGACGGCCGGCGTCGAAATGGATGTGCTGGGCCTCACCTACGGGCAGTATTCCGATGCCGAGCGCGAAGCAGTCGTCTCGGCTTATCCCCGCACGCCGGACTTCAAGGAGGACATCATCCAGGCCTTCTACGACGGCATCCGGCACAAGCCGGACACCACCTTCGGCAACGTGAAGGCAGACGTGATCGCCGACAAGGACCCGAGCTTCCGCAGGAGCAATTTCTGCAGCGTGATCCGGGCTTCACGCTGGCCCGGTGGCGCACATGAGTCGGGCTGCGGCTGCGGCCAGCACGCTTGAGGCGCATCCGCCTATAAGGCTCAGACCGACGTCTCCGGCGTGCCGCTCATCTTAGGCGTGCCCTGCCCGCCCAGCGGCCGCTCCTCCATCAGCGCCAGGAACCCGAAGGCCGCAAGCAGGCCCAGGCAGGCGGCCGCGAACACGTACCGGAAGGTCAGGGCGAGCTGCGCCGGGTCGGCGCCGCGGATCAGGCTCTCCACGTCATGGCCCCCGGCTCCGCCCGCGACGCCGCCGAGCACGATCGTGCCGAACGCCGCCACGATCAGCGCACCGCCCAGGGACCGGAAGAAATTCATCGCCGCGGTGGCGATGCCGAGCTGGTGGCGGGCCACGGCGTTCTGGATCGCGATGGTCGACAGCGGCAGGATCGTCCCGATCCCCATGGAGAGCAGCGCGAACAGCACCTCCATCAGCCAGAAGGGTAGCGCCCGCCCCTGCCACGCGATGACGGCGCAGCAGGCAAGGCTGATGCTCATCATGGCAAGCGGCAGGCGCTTGTAATGCCGAAAATAGATCATCGAACGGCCCGACAGGGTCGCGCCCGTCACGGTACCGACCATCAGCGGCACCAGCGCGACGCCGGACTCGCTTGCCGAGAGGCCGATCACCCCTTCGAGGAAGATCGGCACGTAGATGGTCAGCCCGATGAAGGTGCCCATGGCGAAGCAGGCCGACAGTGTCGCGCTGTAGACCACTTGGTTGCGTAGCACTTCGGTGGGGATCAGCGGCTCCGCCGCCGTGGCGAGTCTGGCTGCGAAGCCGCCGCAGAGCACCAGGGCCAGGGCGAGGAGGCCCAGCACCGGTGCCGAGCCCCAGGGATAGCGCACGCCGCCCCAGCTCAGCGCGAGCAGCAGGGTGATCGAGCCCGCGACCATCAAAGCGGCCCCGGGCCAGTCGAGCCGATGCCGGCGGTCGTGACGCGGCAGCCGCTTCAGGTTGGCGTTGGTCAGCACGAAGGCGAGGACGCCGATCGGCAGATTGATCCAGAAGATCAGCGACCAGTGGAGGTGCTGGGCGAAGAACCCCCCGAGCAGCGGCCCCGCCACCGAGGCCGTCACGAACACCCCCGCGATGATAACCTGATAGCGCGCCCGCTCCTTGGGAGACATGATGTCGGCCAGGATGATCTGGGCGAGCGCAATCAGCCCGCCGCCGCCGATGCCCTGGAGGCCCCGGGCCAGCGCCAGCGTCACCATCGTGGGGGCCAGCGCGCAGGCGAGCGATCCGATCACGAAGGTCGCGATGGCGATCAGCAGCATGATCCGCCGGCCGTGGATGTCGGAGAGCTTGCCGTAGAGCGGCGTCACCGCCGTGGAGGCCAGCAGGTAGGCGGTGACGATCCAGGGGAGGTTGGCGGCGTCGCCCAAAGCCAGCCCGATGGTCGGCATGGCGGTCGCCACGATGGTCTGGTCCAGGGCCGCGAGCAGCATCGCAGTCATCAGGCCGTAGACGATCGCGCGGATTTCAGCCTGGCCGAGCTGGGCCTGCGCGGCGGGGATGCTCGGGGTCCCAGTGATGGCGACGGGGCTGGCCACGTATCTGAGTCTCTGCGGTTCGGGGTGCGGGCGGCCGAGCCTGGCGCGTCGATCGCGGCAGCTTCGGGGACGGGGGAGAATTTTTTTCTGCAGGTCTGGGTTCCGTCATAAAGGAGCCGCTTGCGCGGCGAGTCCGGTGCCGGATCCCAGATCAGGTTCCGCTGACGCGTCACCTGTCCGAGACAGGGGCGGTCAGGAGGAAACGCTGCCTTTTCCCGGGCGCATGCAGCGCCAGCGGAATGCGACCCGAGAGCCAGCACAGGACTTGCCGCGAAGCGGCTCGGCCTCAGTCCACCGACGGCAGCCACCCTTGACAGGACCGGCCCGCCTGCCGCTCTCCCGACGGATGCCGCAGGATAGGGACGAGATCGCCATCGTGGGCGGCGGGCCGGCCGGGCTCGCTGCGGCCGAGGTGCTGGGCGAGGCTGGCTGCGCCGTCACGGTCTACGAGCGGATGCCCTCCGTCGCCCGCAAGCTGCTGATCGCCGGGCGGGGCGGCCTCAACATCACCCACAGCGAGGCGCGGGCGGACTTCCTCGGCCGCTACCATCCGCAAGGGTATCTCGACGCCGCCATCGCGGCCTTCCCGCCCGAGGCCCTGCGGGACTGGTGCGCGGACCTCGGCGAGCCGACCTTTGTCGGATCGAGCGGGCGCGTCTTTCCGCAGAGCTTCAAGGCCTCGCCCTTGCTGCGGGGCTGGCTCGCGCGGCTCGACCGCCTCGGCGTCCGGATCCGGACCCGGCACCGGCTCACGGCCCTGGACGCGGCGCTGACGATCGAGGCCCCGGACGGCTCCCTCGAAATCCGGCCCCGGGCGGCCCTGCTGGCACTCGGCGGCGCGAGCTGGCCGCGCCTCGGCTCGGACGGGCGCTGGGTGCCGCTCCTCGAAGGGCTCGGCGTGGCGGTGTCGCCCCTGCGCCCGGCCAATGTGGGTTTCGCGGTGGCGTGGTCCGACCTGTTCCGGGACCGGTTTTCCGGGGCGCCGCTGAAGCGGATCGCTCTCGCCTGCGACGGCGCCAGGACGCGCGGCGAGGCCGTGGTCACGCAAACCGGTCTCGAGGGCGGGGCGGTCTATGCCCTGTCCCGCACCCTACGCGAGGCGATCGCCGCCCGAGGGAGCGCCAAACTCGTTATCGACCTGCGCCCTGACCTGACCCGGGACGCCCTCGCCCGCCGCCTGTCCGGCGCCCGGCCGGGCGACTCGACCGCGACCCGTCTGCGGAAGGCCGCGGGGCTCCCGCTAGTGGCGGCGGGCCTTCTGCGCGAGGCGGCCGGCGCCGCCCTCCCGGCCGATCCCGGGATGCTCGCCGGGCTGATCAAGGCCGCGCCGCTGACTCTCACCGCCCCGGCGCCGATCGAGCGGGCGATCTCGACGGCGGGCGGAGTCCGGCTCGACGCCATCGACGGGCGATCGATGCTGCGCGCCCGTCCCGGCCTGTTCCTGGCCGGCGAGATGCTGGACTGGGAGGCACCCACCGGTGGCTACCTGCTCCAGGGCTCCATCGCGGGGGGCCGGGCGGCGGCCGCCGGGATGCTCGAGTGGCTGGCCGAGACCGGCGGCTGAGCCCGGCGACCTACGGCCGCGTGCAGAAGCCCACGATCCCCGCGGCCTCCGCCGGGCAGGAAGCGCCCTCCCCGTCATAGACCGGCGTGCCGACCTTGAGGCAATGGGCGGTCACCAGCGTCTCCCCGCCCTCGCAGGTCACGGTGCAGCCGCCTGCGCAGTCGGATTTGCGCACCGGCCGCAGGACGGCGGTGGCGCCGGCCTCACCCCGCGCTCCTGTCCCGCCCGGCGTTCCGGACAGACCTCTCGGCCCCGGAGCGCCCTGGAGGCCGGAAATCCCTGTCTCGCCCGGTTCGCCCTTCGGGCCGGGTGCGCCCTGCGGACCAGCCGGACCCTGGGGACCGGCTTCGCCCCGGGGACCCATCTCGCCCTTGGGCCCCATCTCACCCTGGGGACCTTGATCGCCCTTGGTACCTGCTTCGCCTTTGGCGCCCGTCTCACCGGGTGGCCCTGCGGCGCCCTGAGGGCCGGGCGGGCCCGGCGGTCCCTCGGGGGCGCAGTTCGCCACCACCGCCTCGCGCTCGTCCGGTTCGGATTTAAGCGTCACCACGCAGGTCGCGGGCCGGTAGGGCACCCGGAAGACGAACCGGCCCCGTCGGTCGGCCTGGATCGAGATGTCGTCGTCCAGCACCACGATGGCGCCGGGCTTGCGCACCGAGCCCGAGACCCGTAGGTCGCCGGCCTCGATGCGGGCGTCGTAGACCATGATCGGCTGGCTCGGCGTCTGCGGCGCCCGGGCCTGTCGTCGCGGTGCGGGGACGCCTTGGCCCCCCGGATCCGCCGGCTGCTGGGCCAAAGCCGCCCCCGACAGGGCGAGCAGGAGCGTGAGGGCGAGGGCTGGGCGCATGCGCGGTCCGTATCGGCCGCGTCAGGCACGCGGCAGCCGCCTTGTGGGCTCGCCCTGCGATTGCGGTCAACCGGGGCCGTTGAATCCGGTGGCAGCGGCTGACTCCACAGGCGTCCACACCTGTCCACAGGCCAAGCTGCTGCTCTGACGCGAGATTCAGGAGCCCCGCCGAAACCGTTTGTGCATGTTCTTGTTATGTTCTTATCGTCGGGCATGACTGGAGCCGACGGAGATGGGGCTGGACCCTGCGGACGAGACCGAGCGGGACCCCGCACGCGGCTTACGGCAGGCCCGGCTGGCCGCCCTGCGGGCGCGGCTCGCGCCGCCAGACGGTGGCCGGAATCCGCGCCCGGTCCTGCCGCTCGGCCTGCACGCCCTCGATGCTCACCTGCCCGGCGGCGGCCTCGTGCTCGGGCCACCCCACGAGATTGCGCCGGCGACGCCCGCGGACACGATCGCGGCCCTTGGCTTCGCCCTGGCGCTCTGTGCCCGTCACCTCGCCGGGCAGCCCGGCGCGACGCTGATCGTGGCCGCGCCGGGCCAGCCCCTACCCTACGGCCACGGCCTTGCCGGCCTCGGCCTCGATCCCACCCGGCTGCTCCTGCTGGAGGCCGGCAGCGATGCGGAGGTCTTTCGCGCGCTGGAAGCGGCCCTGCACGCCCGTGCGCTTACGGCCCTCATCGGCCTGCTGCGGGCCGGGATGCCGCTGAAGCCGGGCCGGCGCCTGCAGCTTGCCGCGGAAGGCTCTGCCCCGCCGCTCCTGCTGCTCCTGCGGCCCGCGGAATCCGGGATGCCCAACGGGGCCGCCACCCGCTGGCTGATCGCCGCCGCGCCCGCATCCCGGGACCGGTTCGGCACCCTCGACAAGCCGCGCTGGCGGGCGCGACTCGAACGCTGCCGCAACGGGCGCGGCGGCGACTGGCTTCTGGAGTGGGACCATGCCGCGCATCGTCTGCATCTGCTTGAGTCACTGGCCGGTGACGCGGCTGCGGCGGGCCGGTCTCGCGCCTGAGGGCGGCCCGCTGGCGGTGGCGGCCGAGGGGCCGGGCGGCCTGCGGCTCGTGGCCCTTGATCCGAAGGCCCTCGCCCTCGGCCTGCGGCCCGGCGAGCCCCTCGGCCGGGTCCGGGCGCGGATCGGCGTACCGCTTCAAGTCTACCCCGCCGACCGGGATGCCGACCGGGACGCCCTGATCCGCCTCTGCCGCTGGGCTTACCGCTACGCGCCCCTCGTGGCGCCGTTCGGGCCGGCCGAGGCCTCGGACGGGCTCTACATCGACGTCGCCGGTGCGAGCCACCTGTGCGGCGGCGAGGCGAACCTCGTCGACGACCTCGCCGGACGCCTCGCGCGGTCGAAGATCCCGGCGCGGATCGCGCTGGCCGACACGCCCGGCGGCGCCTTCGCGCTGGCCCGCCACGGCGCGACCGACCGGATCATCGTACCGCCGGGCGGGGCCGCCGAGGCGTTGCGATCCCTGCCCGTGGAAGGCTTGCGGCTCGATCCCGGCACGGTCTCGGGCCTCAGGCGGCTCGGCCTGCGCCGGATCGGTGAACTCGACGCCCTGTCCCGAGGTTCGCTCGCCCGGCGCTTCGGTGCGGCGCTGCTGCTGCGCCTGGATCAGGCCCTGGCGCGCCGGCCCGAGCCGCTGACACCCCTGACGGAGGCAGCCGACTACGCCGCCGCCCGTGGCTTCCTCGACCCGATCGGCCGGCAATCGGACATCGTCCGGACCGCCCGTGACCTGATGGCGGAACTCGCGCCCCGGCTGGAGCGGGACGGGCGCGGCGCCTGCGCGGTGCGTCTCGCCCTCCATCGGGTCGACGGCGCGGTCCGCGATCTCGATCTCGGCCTGTCCCGCCCCGAGCGCGATCCCGAGCGGGTCGCGGCCCTGGTCTCCCTGCGCCTCGACCGGCTGGGGGCTGCCCTCGATGCGGGTTTCGGCTTTGAGACGGTGACGCTGGCCGTGACGGTGACGGGCGCCATGCCGGCCCGCCAGACGGATCTCGGCACGGCATCCGCGGGCGACGGGGTTGGGTTCCTGGCCGACGCCCTGGCGCAGCGGCTCGGGCGGGCGCTGCTGCGGTTCGAACCGCGGGCGAGCCATCTGCCGGAGCGGGCTGACGGGGGTGTTGGTTGGGTGGCCGGAGAGGGGCACGGATCGGTGCCGAGTTTGGGTCTTGGCCAGACACAGGCGCCACCCCCTCCCCCCCCTGCGGGGGAGGGTAGTCGCCCGCGCTTGCTTGCCGCGTCGAGAGCCGCTGCCGCGGAAGACGGGTGGAGTCAACACCGGAGCTAGTGTCGCTCCGGAGTAGGTCGGCGGCCCGCTTGCGCTTTGAAGAGAGCAACACCATCCCCCCGAGAGGGGGAAGGTATATCGCCTTGACATACGTCTCCAGCCAGTACCCGATGGCACAAAGAGTGATCATGGTAACACTCGAT
>NZ_JAKSYD010000005.1 GCF_022829605.1 Methylobacterium sp. E-065
AGCAGCACGACCGACAAGCTGAAGGGTCTGGCCAACGAGGCCGTCGGCAACGTCAAGCAGGCGGCCGGCCAGGTGACCGGCAACGACAAGCTGGTGGCCGAGGGCAAGGTGCAGGAGCTGAAGGGCGAGGCGCAGAAGACCGCCGGCGAGGTCAAGGACGGCGCCAAGTCCCTCGCCGACAAGATCACCGGCAAGCACTGACCACAGATTGACCCGTCGCGGCGCCGGCCCGGCCGGCGCCGTCTCTCGCCCCCCATGCGGGGCTCGTTAAATCCACCACAGGAGACCGACATGAACCGCGACCAGATCCGTGGCGCGTCCCGTCACCTCAAGGGTCGCGCGCAGACCGCCATCGGCGGCTTCGCCGGCGACCCGGCCCGCCAGGTGCGCGGAGCCGTCAATCAGGTGGCTGGTGGCGCTCAGTACGCCTACGGCCGTGCCCGGGACCGGGCAGAGGATTTCGCCGAGGATGGCCGCCATCTCGCCCACGAAGTGCGGGAGCGGGCCGACGCTCTCATCGACGACGGCCGGCACTATGCCGAGGCGGCACGCCACCGGGTGACGACCCACGGCCGCCGCGCCGTCCGCTACGCCGACGCCAACCGCACGACGACACTGCTCGCCTTCGTGGGCGTGGCCTTCGCGCTGGGCTGGCTCGCCCGTTCCTCCCGCTGACCTCCGGAGATCCCGATGATCCGCAAGCTTCTCACCGCTCTCGTCCTTCCCCGGGTGATCGCGTTCATCACGCGCCGCGTCACCGGCCGGGTGGCCACGCCGCCGCGCCGGGGCCACTGACCACCGAAGGCCAGAATACCCCACCGACCCATCACGGAAAGGACGCGCTATGAGCAAGGGATATCCCTCGATGACGGCCCTGCTGGGCCTGCTTGCGGTGGCGGGCTACCAGAACCGGGACAAGATCTCCGAGTGGCTCGGCACTCCCGCCAGGGACGCCCATGGCACGCTCGTGCCGCCGGTGGGTCGGACGTCGCCGGCCACCGGATCGACGATCCCGTCCAACCTGCAGCAGGTGCTGGGCGGCGTCGGCTCGGCCGGGGTCGGCGGCCTGATCGCCAGCGGGCTGGCCGAGCTCGTCGACCACTTCACCAAGGGCGGCCATGGCGTGGCGGCGAACTCCTGGATCAACCAGGGTGACAACCACGCCATCGCCGAGGCGGATCTGGAGCGCGCCATCGGCCCGCAGACCCTCGACCATCTCACGCAGCAGACCGGCCTGAGCCGCTCCGACCTCCTCGCGCGCCTGTCGCGCGAGCTGCCCTCGGCCATCGACCGCTACGCGACCGACGGGCGTCGCCTCGCCTGACCAGAAAGCCTGAAGATCCCGGTCGCGCCTCGGGGCGGCCGGGCATTCGACGCGGGCCGGCATCCGTCGGCCGCCGTCACGACGTTTGGGAATCGACACGTCATGATGGCCGCCCTGCGTCGTATCCTCGTCACTGCGTTCATCGCCGCGCTCGCCGGTCTCGGGGTCATCACCGCCTTGCTCGGCCGGCGGCCGCGTCGAACGCTCTCCGCCGGGGCTGATACCGCTTCAGGGCGCGTGCGCGGGCCGCGACAGAGGCTTGGAGCCGTGCTGGACCGCAACGCGATCGGGCACGGCTCCAAACGCATCTCGACCGAGGCCGCGTTGACGAAAGCTACCGCCGCTCCGTCATCCGCGGTCCGGATGACAGGCGGCCGCAGCCTGGCCGTCGGGCTCGTTGCCGTGTTGCTGCTCCTGGCGGGGCTGGCCGGCCTTGTCCACGAGCGCCGTGATGCGCGGCTCGACGCCGGTTCCGCCATACCCTCCGATGCTGCGAAACCGTTGGCTGCCCTGTCGCCCCTGGCGGCGGGGTCCGCCCGCGCGCCGGCTTCGGCGGCCGACATGCCGGCCGGGTCTGTCCGGACGCCCGGGCCGGGCACGCCGGCCGGGCTCCCGTCTGCGCCCATGCCTACGTCGGCCGTGCCGGATTTCGACGTCGTCCGCGTCGAGCCGAACGGCGAGGCCGTAATCGCAGGTCGGGCCGCGCCGAACGCCGCCGTCGCGTTGCTCGTCGACGGCAAGCCGGTGGCCCAGGTACGCGCCGATGCCGGCGGACAATTCACGATCGTGCCGCCGCCCCTCCCGACCGGCAGCAGCGAGATCGCGCTGCGGGCCATGGATTCGCGGGGCGACATGCAGCGCTCCGCGGCGCGCATCGCCGTCCTGGTCGCGCCATCCCGTGATGTGAAGCCGCTCGTCGCCCTGACGGCACCCGACAAGCCGACGAGGATCCTCTCGCAATCGGACGGCTCAGCCGCGACCGGCCCGATTCCGGTTCTTGCGGCGGGGCGGCAGGCGCTCCGGGCCGAGGGGGAGGGGACGGCGAAGCAGGACCCGCCCGCGATGCACCGGGACGCATCGACACCCGAGCCTGCTCCGCGTGGCTCCGAAATCGACACGGCGCGGGCCGGAGCGGGTAGAGCGGACGGCGAGACGGCGTCCGATTCCGTTCATCCGCCGCAAGATCCGCACCGGGCGGAGGCCTCCTCCGGCAGGGCGCCAACCCCGCCAACGGTGGCGAGCATCGATGCCCAGGACGGCGGGAAGCTGTTCGTCACGGCGCGCGGAGCCCCCGGGGCCGACCTGCGGCTCTACCTGAACGGCACGCTGATCGCCCCGGCTACGGTGGGGCGCGACGGGACAGTGACGTTCGCCATCGGCCAGGGAGTGAAGGCGGGGGACTACACGGTCCGGCTCGACTGGGTCGATCCCGCGACGGGCAAGGTCCGCGACCGGGCGGAGGTCCCGTTCAAGGCCCCAGATCCCGACCACGATAGGGGGGTGGAATACGCCGCCGCGCAGCAGGGCTCGGCCTTTCAGGCCGCCGGACCGGACATCGCGGAGCAACGGACCTCCGGGAACGCGATCCCGCCCCGTCCACACCCGGCGGACCAGGTTCGGACCCCGACGACGGGCAGCCTTGCCGCCACCGGTCCGTCCGGGACCGGCGGCACCTCCGCGATCGACGTCCCCAGGATCGGGACCGTCCGTATCGAGCGCGGCGACAGCCTCTGGCGGATCAGCCGCCGCGCCTACGGCGAGGGCGAGCGCTACACCCTGATCTTCGACGCCAACCACAAGCAGATCCAGGATCCCGATCTCATCTATCCCGGACAGGTCTTCGTTCTGCCGCCGGAGCACGATGGAAAAGGCGGCGCGGATACGCAGCCCCGTTGAGGCCGCCGAGCGGCAAGCTCGCATCGCCGGCCGCACGGGCGTGGGTTCCGAACGCCACCGTTGCGGAAAAGCAGTGCGTCCGCTGCGAGGTTCATCGTGCTGACGACCTTCAGTCGATCCCCGCGGACGCCGGTGAATCACGAATCAAATTCGTCATTCATCCATACACAGTGGCAAGTTGTCGCTTACAGGCGATTATATCCACTGACACATGAACGAAAATTCTAAGACACTGTTCTATGGCCGCCAACATAGAAGGATGAAATCTTTGCGTCTGAAGATGATGTGCGGCGCAGCCGCCCTGGCCGCCTTCGGCCTCGCCACCACGGTGGCCTCTGCCCAGGAAGGCGGTCCGTGCACGGATGACATCGCCACGCTGAAGCGGGAACTCGGGACTCAGGTCGGAATGGGGGCGCCCGTCTCCCAGCCGGATGCGGGACAGCGGAAGGGGCCGAACGCGGGTTCCGACGCGCAATCAGCCGACACGACGGGGACCGCGTCCAAGGCCGGCGACAAGCCGGGTGACCGCGCGAGCCGCGAAGCTGGCGGCTCGCCGGGGACGGTCGGTGGCGTAGCGGGGCCCGTCGCCGCCGCAACCGGCACCGCGCAGGCCGACGCCGTGGCGAGCGGCCGGGTCGCCACCTCACCGGCCGACGTTCGGGCGCAATCCGAGAACAAGCCGACCGCCGCCGCGAAGGCGCAGCAGGGCGATGCCCCCTCGGCTTCCGCGAGCCTCTCCACGGAAGACAAGATCTCGCAGGCCAAGACCGCGCTGCAGCGCGCGACGGATCTCAACGCCAAGGGCGATCAGTCCTGCCGCGATGCGGTCCAAGAGGCCAGGAACCTGATCCCCCAGCCTACGCGCTGATCGGACAACGACCCGCCTCCGGCCCGGAGGCGGGTCCGCTCACGGCGGCCGATCGCGCATCTCCACCCTCGGATCGTGGACCACGGCCCACCCTCTCCATTCGGCCTCCGACCAGGGGAGGCCTACAGCGCCCGGAGCCCTGCCATGAAGATGGCCATGAAAATCGTGTCGTATGCCGTGGCTGTGGCCGCCGTCTGCATGCTTGTCACAGTCGTGATCCAGTCTGCCGGTCTGCTCGCCGGATCATAGGGCGTCCGCTGCTCTGCCGTGTTCATCCGCACGACATGCCTCCACAAGACATGACGATGAAGGGAACGATGATCTACCTCGCAAGCTGTGCGGTCGAGGCCTGCCAAGCCGGGTGCGGCCAGTGAGGGCGGTTCCAATGCTCCTCGCCGCGGCCGTCCTGCTGACGCGCGTGCTGTCGCCGGCCTTTGCACAGAACCAGCCGATCAAGGGCCCCGAGGACGCCAGGTGCCGCGACGAGGCACGCAATCACGTCTTCACAGCCCCGAACCCGAAGGGCCTCTCGCCTTACGGACTGGGGGCGGAACTCTACCACGCCTGCATGCGGCGCCTCGGCGCTGAGCCGGCCGAGACGCCGCGCCGCTAGGGGACGCTCCACGCCCGCAAGGCCGACGCGGCCGGGAACGTGTCACTGCGAAAGCATGCGGACACGCAGGCGGCGGTCGCATCTTCGCGCCAGGTTGCCGCTGGGCCCGCGTCGCCGCACCCAGTCTGAACGGATCTTCCTCGACCGCGCGAGACCGTTGCCGCCGACCTTGGCCTGCCGCATTGCGATCCGGGGGGAGGGGTCAGGCCTGACCGTGGCACGGATCCGGCTTTGCTGCCGATCGGGCCTGCCGGGCGAGACCGAAACGGCCCCGCCCGCTGCGGCAGATGTGGCGCGCCGGGTATCGCCTCCGCTACCAGGGCGCATCGGCGTCGATCGGCTGCGCAGCGCCCGGCGACGGCAAATGTGAGGTCCCGATGTTCCTGAGCATCTTCGACATCTTCAAGATCGGCATCGGGCCGTCGAGCTCACACACGATGGGACCGATGCTCGCATCCGCGCGCTTCCTCGATGCGCTGCGCGAGCGAAGCGGCCGCGCGGCCGCTTCGCCGGCTTCGCTCCGCATCGAGGTCGTCCTGCACGGCAGTCTTGCCTTCACCGGGCAGGGGCACGCCACGGATCGGGCGGTCATCCTCGGCCTGCTCGGGTTCCGGCCGGATACGCTCGATCCGGACGGGGCCGCGCGCCGCGAGGCTGCGCTGCGCGCCACGGGTCGGATCGATGCCCCGGGGCTTCCCCCGATCGCGTTCGCGGCCGGGCAGGGGGTCGTGTTCGATTACGGCCCGCCCCTGCCGGGCCATGCCAACGGCCTGATCTTCCGCGCCACCGACCAGGACGGCGTCCCGTATCTGACGGAGACCTACTATTCGATCGGCGGCGGCTTCGTCCTGACCGCGGGGGAACTGGCCGGGGGCGACATCAAGGCCGTCGATGCCTCCGTGCTGCGCCCCTATCCGTTCGGAAGCGCCGCCGAGATGCTGGCGATGGGCGCTGCGTCGGACCGCAGCATCGCAGCGATGAAGCGGGCGAACGAAACGGTCAGCCGCAGCGACGCCGATCTCGACGACGGCCTCGATCGGATCTGGGGCGTCATGGACGCGTGCATCGATCGCGGTCTGGCCACCGACGGAACCCTGCCGGGCGGCCTGAATGTCCGCCGCCGCGCCCGGCACATTCATCAGGCGCTGCTGTCCGAGCGGGGCACCAACCGCGTACAGCCGCACGTCGCCAACGATTGGCTGTCGGTCTACGCGATGGCGATCAACGAGGAGAATGCCGGCGGTGGACAGGTCGTGACCGCGCCGACGAACGGGGCCGCCGGGGTCGTCCCTGCGGTCATGCGCTATTACCGCGACCACTGCATCGGCGCGGATCGGACCGGAATTCGCGATTTCCTGCTGGTGGCTGCGGCGATCGGCGGCCTGATCAAGACCAACGCCTCGATCTCCGGTGCCGAAGTCGGGTGCCAGGGCGAGGTCGGGTCTGCCGCCGCGATGGCGGCCGCCGGTCTCTGCGCCGCGCTCGGCGGCAGCAACGCGCAGGTCGAGAACGCCGCCGAGATCGCTCTGGAGCATCACCTCGGTCTCACCTGCGACCCGATCCGCGGGCTGGTGCAGGTTCCGTGCATCGAGCGCAACGGCCTCGGGGCGATCAAGGCCGTCGCCGCCGCGTCGCTGGCATTGCGCGGCGACGGCAGCCACGTCATGCCGCTCGACAACTGCATCGAGGCGATGAAGCAGACGGGGCGCGACATGAGCGTCCGGTACAAGGAAACCTCGACCGGCGGCCTCGCGGTCAATCTTCCGGAATGTTGACGGCGTGCGCCGAACGGCGACCGCCGCCCACGATGAGGACAATCCGATGGAGACCATCATCGCGGCGCCCGACACGCGCGGGCCAGCCTTCATCCCGCCCATGCCGCCTCTGGCACCGGACCGCGTAGGGGCCCTCGGTGTCCTGGCCGGCCTGCGCCGCAACGCCTACGCCGCCTTCCCGCCCCGGTGCCGCGCGCAAGGCGTGGTCGTGATGCCCATGCCGGGCCGCGACGTCGTGATAGCCGCCGGCCCGCAGGCGATGCGCGACGTGCTGGCCGCGCGCCCGGAGCTCTACCGGCGCATCGCAGCCGGCGACCGCATCTTCGGTGCCCTGATCGGGCGTGGTGTCGCCGCCAGCGAGGGACAGGCCTGGCGCCGGCAGCGCCGGATCCTGGCACCCGCCTTCACGCCCCGCACCGTGACCCTGCTGGCCCCGCACATGGCCGCGTGTACCGAGGCGGCCCTCGCCCCGCTGGAGGCGTCCCGCGGGGCGCCCGTGGACCTGCTCGCGGTGATGCAGGATCTCAGCCTCGCGGTCGCCGGCACGAGCATGTTCTCCCTGGAGATCGACACGTTCGGGCCGCAGCTGCGCGGCCTGCTCCTGGCCTATGCCGCCGGTATCGGGCGGCCGCGGGCGAGCGACTTCATCCTGCCGCGCTGGGTGCCGACGGTGACGACCATCCGCCGCGCGCGCTTCCGCCGGCGCTGGCGGGCGCTCATCCTGGCGATCATCGCCCGGCGCCGGGCCTCGCATCCTCCGGGGGCGCCGCGCGACCTCTTCGATCTCCTGTCGGAGGCCTACGGGGACCGGGAGGAGGACCTCCTGGCCGACGAGGTCTCGACGATGATCTTCGCCGGGCACGAGACGACGGGTCTGACGCTGTTCTGGGCCTGCTACCTCCTGGCCCACGCGCCCGACTGGCGCGACGCCATCCGGCGGGAAGCGCGGCAGGTGGACCTCTCGCCGGGCGGTGCGGGGGCGGCCGTCGGCGCGCTGCCGCAGACGCGCGCCGTGGTGGACGAGGCGCTGCGGCTCTATCCGCCGGCCTACATGACGGCGCGCCAAGCGGTGGCGGATCACGAGTTGTGCGGCGTCCCCGTCCGGCGCGGGGCCATCGTGCTGATGCCGTTCACCCTGCTGCACACCGACCCGCGCCTGTGGGCCTCGCCCGAGCGTTTCGACCCCGGGCGCTTCCTCGGGTCCGAGAAGCCGGATCGCACCAGCTTCCTGCCGTTCGGCGCGGGCCCGCGCGTGTGCATCGGGGCGCAGCTGGCCACGTCGGAGGCCGTGCTGGTCCTGGCGCGCTTGCTACGCGACAACGACCTCGTCCTCGACGACGGCGCCCCGGTGCTGCCGGTCGGGTCATTCGCCACCCGGCCGAGCCGATCCCCGACCTTCCGCCTGCGGCCCTGTGCATGAGGGCGAAGGCCGGCAGACCGGTCAGATCCTCAGTCGTGCCGCATCACCGGGCGGCCGGAGCCGCGTGCTCCGCCACCGGACCCGACGGTCCGAGCGCGGCCATGAACGCCGCGAGATAGGGCCGCCACAGCGTCGCGTAGCGCAACGACTGGTGGCCATGCGTCTCGGGGGAGGCCGGGACCAGGACGAACTGCGCCCCGGGGATCCGCCGGATCGCCGGATCCATCACGCCGAGCTCGACCGGATTGAGCGCATCGTCGGCGAAGTTGATCGCCAGGAGCTTCGCCTTGATCTCCCCAAGCCGGGGCAACGGATCGTAGTCGAACGACGAATCGAACCAGTACAGCCAGTCGTTGGCGTCGACCTTGCCCGCGTAATTGGCGGCGAGCCGGCCGTAGAGCGTCACCGCGTCGGCGTTGGTGGGCGCCGCCTGCTGCTGGCTGAGCACGCTCTCGGTCATGATGTTGAAGATCGGCAGCATTTTGGTGAAGTGCGTCGGTGGCGTCTCGTAATCTCCACCCTTGTAGTCCGGGTCCGAGCGGATGGCCTCGATCAGCAGGCGCCGCCACAGCGCGTTGCGCCCGCTCACCGGGATCGGCTGGCTGGCGACCGCCACGAGGCCGTCCATCATCCCGGGGTGGCGCTCACCCCACATCCAGGCCTGCATCCCGCCCATCGAGGTGCCGATCACCGCCCGCAGGTGCCGGATCCCGAGACCCTCGGTGACGACGCGGTACTGCCCCTCGACCACATCGCCGTAGCCGTAGCGGGGAAATCGCCCGCGCAGGCCGTCGGAGGGTTTCGATGAGCCGCCGCGGCCGAGCCCGTCGGTCAGGACGACGAAGTACTGCGCCGCGTCGAGCGGTGCGCCCGGCGCGAACAGCTCCGGACCCATCGTCGGGGCGAGGAACTGCTTGCCGGTGCCGGTCGTGCCGTGGAGCACCAGCACGGCGTTGTCGATGTCCCCGTTCGCGTCGCGGTGGGGGCTTCCGAGCGTCGTGTAGTGCAGCCGCGCCTCCGGCAGGACGGCGCCGCTCTCCAGCTTGAAGCCTGCAACGCCGAGATCCGCCTCGTGCTGGTTCGGATAGGGGGCCGGGTCGCCCGCCGCGCCGGACGCGCATGCGATCGCCCAGGCGGCGAGGATTGTCCGCGTGAGACCGGTCCGGCCGGCCGAGGCTGTGGTCGTCATGGCTCCAACTCGCTTCCCTGGCGGCTCTCAGCCCTTGGTGGGCGTTCTCTCGCGCCGAGCCGGTGTCACCGTCGGCGCAGGGCGCTCCCGTCGCCGCGACCCTCGTGCCGAACGTCCTGGCAAAGGTCTTGGCAAAGGTCTCGGCAAAGGTCTCTTGCAGATCACCGCGCCCGGTAGGCGACCCGGATCTCGCCGACCCCGTCACAGGTGCCGTGCAGGACATCCCCGGGCTTGACCGCACTCACCCCGGCGGGGGTTCCGGTCATCAGCAGATCGCCGGGCAGAAGCTCGACCGCCCGCGACAGGCAGGCCAATGCCTCCGCGACCGACCAGATCATCTGGTTGAGATCGCCGCTCTGGCGCTCCGCGCCGTTGACCGCGACCGCGATCCGGCCCGCGGCCGGATGGCCGATGCGCGCGGCTGGGACGATCGGGCTGATCGGGCAGGAGCGGTCGAAACCCTTCGACAGGTCCCAGGGCCGCCCGAGCTTCTTCGCCTCGGCCTGGACGTCGCGCAGCGTCATGTCGAAGCCGACGGCGTAGCCGTAGACGAGCTCCAGGGCTTCCGCGGCGTCGATATTCGCGCCGCCCCGACCAAGCGCCGCCACCAACTCGACCTCGTGGTGGAGATCGTCGGTCTGGTCCGGGAACGGCAGTTCGCCGCCGCCGGCGACGACCGCGTTGGCCGGCTTGGCGAAGAAGAACGGCGGCTCCCGGTCGGGGTCATGGCCCATCTCCCGGGCATGCGCGGCGTAGTTGCGACCGACGCACCAGACCCGCCGCACCGGGAAGGCGGCGGCCTCGCCCTCCACGGGGATGGTCACGCATGCGGGCGGCTCGATCACGTAGCGCATCTGAGGCTCTCTAACCAATCCTGCGTATTGGTTAGAAGCTGGGGCGACGGGCGTCAAGGTCATCGATCCGCCGCTGACATCCCGGGCCGCTGCGGCATTCTCCTCCGGCGAGGATACCGGTTCGGCGCAAGAGAGCGCGTCGAAACAAAGGCTTAGGGCCGTGCTCGCTTGCAACGCGAGGGAGCCCGGCTCTAGACGGGACTGCATGGATTCCGACGCCGCCCCGGTTCTGACGCTCCTGCAGGCCTATCTCGCGAAGACGCGGCTGCCAGCCGACGGCCGGCTGCCGCCCGAGCGGATCCTGGCCGAGGCGCTCGGGACATCACGGGGCGAATTGCGGAAGGCGCTGGCGGTGATGGAAGCCGACGGCCAGCTCTGGCGTCATGTCGGCAAAGGCACCTTCCTGGGATCGCGCCCCCTGGCGGCGATCGATGAAGTGGCGGCGCTGGCGACCCGCGCGACGCCCCCCGACCTCGTCCAGGCGCGCTTGGCGGTGGAGCCAGAGCTGGCGGCCCTCGCCGCCCTGCACGCCGCACCCTCCCAACGCGATGCGCTCCGCCGGGCGCTCCACGCGAGCGGCGGTGCCGGGCAGACATGGCGCGGCTACGAGCTCGAGGACGCGCGCCTCCACCGGGCGATCGCCCTCGCCGCCGGGAACCCGCTGCTCCTGTTCCTGTACGATCACCTCGCCGCCATCCGGCGCGTAATGACCTGGGATCGTCCACGCGCCGCGGAGGAGGGTCCGCCGGCCGATCACCCATCCTTCGCCGAGCACGACCGGATCGTGGCCGCGATCGCCGCGCGGGATCCAGCCGCGGCCCGGCGCGAGATGGCCGCTCACGTCACGGCGGTTCACGCCGCGATGGCGCCGGCCTGATCCCACTTGCTTGAGCCGTTCGAGCCGACCACCAGGCTTCCGCGCGCAGGGCAGGCGGTCCCGTGATCCGACGCGGTCCGCGTGGAGCGTCTGCTCCGGAGCACACGGCACCAGGGCGGCGTGCCCCATCGCCGGGCCATGGCGGGATGTCAGCGAAATTCGGCTTGGCCAGACGGTGAAGGGGCGCGGGCGGACCGGTTGCGCCTTAACGGATGCTACGGGCGGGTCGGATGACGCCCGTAAGCCGTCATTCGCTGCCCCGCGTCAGCTGGCGAACCTGCGGATCACCGCCTCGATCTTGCGCCGGTCGAAGGGCTTGCCGAGGACCACGCCCCGCTCCGGGATCTGAGCGTCGTCCCAGGGCTGCGAGGACACCATCAGCAGCTCGATCGGCGGCCAGCGGTCTCGGATCGTCAGAGCCAAATTCATGCCCACCGTCGAGCCGCGCATATCCAGGTCTGCGAACACGGTGCGGATGTCGGCGCGGGTCTCCAAGATCTGGATCGCCTCGACCACGGTGGTCGCCTCGACGGCGTCGCACCCCGCCTGTTCGACGAAGTCGACGAGCGCCATCATCAGGATCGGATCGTCCTCGACGACGAGCACGTAGGTCGGGTTCGGAGATTGGGACTGTGCCATCAGGGTCAGTGAGCGAGGACCTGAACTTCGGAGAGCGGTGCGCGGAACTCGGCACGAAGACCGAGGGGGGTGTAATCGAGGACGGCTATCCGTGTTCCGAGCAGGCCCATGCGGATCAGCTTCGACCCGAAGCCGCCCCGGCCGCTCGGTGGCTCGACCGGCGGTCCATCGATCTCGGCCCAGTCCAGCACCAGCGCGGGCGATTGATCGATCTCGGTGCGCCAGCTGATCCGCACCGTGCCGGCTCCGGTCGACAGCGCCCCGTACTTGAGCGCGTTGGTGGCCATCTCGTGCAGCAGCAGGGACAGCGACAGGGCCGCCTGCGGGCTGATGTCCAGATCCGGTCCATCGAGCGCGAAGCGGTCGAGATCCGCCTGTATCGCCAGCACGCTCTCCATCACGGCGCGCATCCTGGCGGCGGTCCAGCTCTTCTGAATCAGTACGTCGTGCGCGCGCGACAAGGCCAGCACGCGCCGCTCGAACGCCTCGACCAAGGGTCGTTCGGAGACCCCGCGGAGGGTCTGCGAGGCGATCGACTGCACGATGGCCAGGGTGTTCTTCAGGCGGTGCGCCAGCTCCGCGTTGAGGACGCCCTGCAGCTCCTCGGCCCGCACGCGCGCGACACCGACCTCAAGCCGGTCGGCGACGTTGCGCAGGAACGCCAGCTCCTCGGGTGTCCAGACACGGGGGTTCGCGTCGTGGGCGACGAAGAGCGCAACCGTGCGGCCCCGGTCGCGCACCGGCATGTTGACCATCGCACCGACGCCGATCGCCTGCAGCGCCGCAGGATCAGCGGCCGTGCGCGCGTCGGCAGTCACGTCGTTGATCACCAGGGCCTCACCCCGGCGCAGTTCTCCTCTGAAATCGCCGTACTCGTCGAACGCGTGCCGGCCTGTAAGGCTCACATGGCCGGGCGCCGTCCAGTCCGCATCGATGTCGATGAACTCCACGTCACCGACAACGCGGCCGAAGCCGGCACGGGTGGCACCCAGGGTGCGGCCGACGATCTCGGCAGCAGCCGCTGTCATCTCCGCCGCAGAAGTCAGATCGCGCAGACGGTCGCCGAGCGCCAGCATCGCGGCACGGCGGGCATCGGCTTCCACCCGTGACGTGATCTCGGAGAAGATGATTCCGAAGCGGTCGCGATTCACACGGAACGCCCGCCCTTCGTACCAGCGACGCAGAGTGCCGACTTGACGGACGAACGTCGTCTGCTCGCCGGTCACGACGACCCGGGCGAACTCATCGACCCAGGCATCCTCGATGCCGGGGAAGGTCTCGCGGATCGTGCGGCCGATCACCGTCATCGGATCGACGCCGACCAGCTTGCCCCAAGCCGGATTGACCTCAACGTAACGCCAGTCGGTGATCGCGCCGTCGGCGGCGCGAACCACTTCGCCGACGATGAACCCTTCGCTGAGGCGTTGGAACAGCCCGCGCCAGTAGGTGTCCTGCGCCCGCGTCTCGGCGCGCGCTGCGGCTTCGGCCAGACCGCTGGTTGCGGCGCCGGCGAACATGGCGAGCTGCGCGAGGTCATGCGCATTGAACGCGATCGGCACGCGCGACTGCAGCTTGAGCACGCCCAGCACGGTCACGCCGCGCAGGACGGGCGCGAACACCGCCGAGCCGATCTGCAGGGTGCCGATCAGCTCACGCTTGACGTGCGGATCGCGGCTGGCATCGACCATCAGGTACGGCGCGCCGGTTCGTGCGCAGAACCCGGCTCCGCTCCCGTCCAGCGGGATGCGCAGGCCTGCATGAGCCGCCACCGCGCCCCGCGTGGCGTGATACTCCAGGTGGGCGCCGTCCAGCAGCTCGAACACCCCGCCATCGGCCGCCGGCAGGGCCTGCATGGCGCCGTCGATCACGGCCGTGAGGATCGTTTGCAGGTCTCCCTCGGCGGCGGAGATCGCCAGCTGGGTGTCGCGTAGGGCTTCGCGGGTCCGATATGCCTGCCCCTCGTTGACACGCAGGACGTCACGGGCTTCGACGGCCCGACGCAGTTCGAGCTGGCTCAGCACCTGTCGGGCGAGCAGGCGTAAGCCGTTCTGCTGTGACGCGCTCAGCCCATTCGGCCGGGGCTTCTTGTCGATCACGCACAGGGTGCCGAGGACCAGACCGCGGGCCGTGCGCAAGGGCGCGCCGGCATAGAACCGGATGAACGGATCGCCCGTGACCAGCGGGTTGGCCGACGTACGCGGGTCGGTGGTCAGGTCCGGGATGATCAGCAGCTCATCGGGTTGCGCCAGCGCGTGGGCGCAGACCGAGCTGTTGAGGTCGGTCTCGCAATGCGGGAAGCCGATCTGCGCTTTGAACCACTGCCGATCCTCGGCAACCAGGCTGACCAGGGCCACCGGCATGTCGCAGAGCTGGCAGGCCAGCTGCACGATGTCGTCGAAGCCCGGCTCGGCCGGGGTATCGAGGATACCGTACGCCGCCAGACTTTCCAGCCGGTCTGCATCGTGGACGGCTGGGGGGACCGGCGAGGACGACATTGCATCCATTCATGTCAACGGCCCCCGCATAGGCCAAGCGCCGTTGTCGGTCATCCTATCCGTATGGTCGCAGAACGCGAATTCCAAACGAAGGCGTCGGGCTGTGCACGGCAGGGGTCCCACCACGCGCGTGCCTGCCGTGGTGCGTTCGAGGAATCGGTCCATCCTCCAGAGGTCTGCTCCCGTGGCCTATCGCCGGACAGCAGACCGGCTGGAATCCGACCGCCGAAGCCAGCCGGGTCCGGGCGACGCGGCAGGGGAGGGGCCGATCACGATCGCCCCCGCTGTCGAGAACTCAGGCCGGAGCGTCGATCGCACCCTCACGGGAGCGGCATCACCGATACCGCGGCCGGTGGACTTCCCGGCCCTCGTGGGACTGGTCGATCGGGCTCCAGAAGCCGTCCGGCGATGCACTGCGCGGATGCACGGGAACGTACCCGCCGTCCCAGCTGCGCGGCCTCACGTCGGGTGTCCTTCCGAACGCGCCATCGTCGTAGCGATACATCTCGACGCGGTCGCCTTTGGTCTGGCCGCGCCTGTCGACGGGGCCCGGCGTCTGGCTCGCGCTGCGCGGCGCGCGCTTTATCGGTGCGGGCTTCATGTCGAAGTAGTCCCGATAAACTCCGTACGACTCGCCCGCCATCGCGCCGACAGTCGATCCGAGCATCAGGACGGCTGCGAGCAGAGTCTTCATGGTCGTACACCTTCTGCCTGTGCGTCGACATTTGGCAGATCTGAAATGCCCGTCGGTCTGCCGAACGGTGTGGGATCATAGACTGCCTTTTCGAAAGCGCGGTGACGTACGGCACGGCCGAAATCTTGCCCACGCCGAACAGGATTGTGGGTTGACCGGGCATCGCGATCGGTCCGATTTGCCCCGAGCGGCAAGCTCAGCCGTTTCGTGGACGCGGCGTCCGGTCCTTAACCACGCGTTGAGCTCTCGGTCCCGGGAGCCTATGCATGGGCCCCATGGACCTCCAGACGCCCGCCATACCCGCCCTGGCTTCGTTCGCCCGCAAGCCGCCGACCGGACAGGCCGCGCCGTTCCTGCCGATGAGCCGCGCCGAAATGGCTGCGCTCGGATGGGAGTCCTGCGACATCGTGCTGGTGACGGGTGACGCCTATGTCGATCACCCGAGCTTCGGCATGGCGATCATCGGCCGGCTGCTCGAGGCGCAGGGTTTCCGGGTCGGCATCATCGCCCAGCCGGACTGGCAGTCGGCCGAGCCGTTCAAGGCGCTCGGCAAGCCGAATCTGTTCTTCGGCGTCACCGGCGGCAATCTCGATTCGATGGTGAACCGCTACACGGCGGACCGGCGGCTGCGCCACGACGATGCCTACACGGCCGGCGGCGAAGGCGGCCGGCGCCCGGACCGCTGCACCATCGTCTACACGCAGCGCTGCCGCGAGGCCTTCAAGGACGTGCCGATCGTGCTCGGCGGCATCGAGGCGTCGCTGCGCCGGATCGCACATTACGATTACTGGTCCGACAAGGTGCGCCGCTCGATCCTGGCGGATGCGAAGGCGGATCTGCTCGTCTACGGCAACGCCGAGCGCGCCGTGGTCGAGGTCGCGAACCGCCTCGCGGCCGGCGAGGCGCCGCACCAGCTCGATTCGATCCGGGGCGTCGCCCTGTTCCGCCGCGTGCCCGGCCACTACACGGAATTGCCCGCCGACGATCTCGATTCCGCGGACGAGGCCGCCACCCGCCGGCCCGGCGAGACCGTGATCCGGCTGCCCGCCTACGAGCAGGTCAAGGACGACAAGGAGGCCTATGCCCGCGCCTCGCGCGTGCTGCACCGGGAGGCCAATCCCGGCAATGCGCGCCCCATGGTCCAGCGCCACGGCGACCGCGACCTGTGGCTCAACCCGCCGCCGATCCCGCTGACCAGCGACGAGATGGATGCGGTCTACGACCTGCCCTACGCCCGCGCGCCCCACCCGTCCTACGGCGACGCGAAGATCCCCGCCTGGGACATGATCAAGTTCTCGGTGACGATCATGCGCGGCTGCTTCGGCGGCTGCACCTTCTGCTCGATTACCGAGCACGAGGGCCGCGTCATCCAGAACCGCTCGGAGGACTCGATCCTGCGCGAGATCGAGTTAATTCGAGATAAGACGCCGGGCTTCACCGGCGTGATCTCGGATGTCGGCGGGCCGACCGCCAACATGTACCGGATGGCCTGCAAGGACCCGAAGATCGAGGCGGCGTGCCGGCTGCCCTCCTGCGTCTTCCCGGACATCTGCCCGAACCTGAACACCTCGCACGACGACCTGATCCGCCTCTACCGCAAGGTCCGGGAGGTGAAGGGCGTCAAGAAGGTGATGGTCGCCTCGGGCGTCCGCTACGACCTCGCGGTCAAGAGCCCGGAATACATCAAGGAGCTCGTGACCCACCATGTCGGCGGCCGCCTGAAGATCGCGCCCGAGCACACCGAGCGCGGCCCCCTCGACAAGATGATGAAGCCGGGGATCGGCACCTACGACCGGTTCAAGGAGATGTTCGACGCCGCCGCCAAGGAGGCGGGCAAGAAGTACTACCTGATCCCGTACTTCATCGCAGCCCATCCCGGCACGACCGACGAGGACATGATGCACCTCGCGCTCTGGCTCAAGGCGAACAACTACCGCGCCGATCAGGTCCAGACGTTCCTGCCCTCGCCGATGGCGACGGCCACCGCGATGTACCACACCGAGATCAACACCCTCCGGGGCGTGCGCCGCGGCGGCAGCGAGCCGGTCGACGCGATCAAGGGGCTGCGCCAGCGGCGGCTGCACAAGGCGTTCCTGCGCTACCACGACCCCGAGAACTGGCCGCTGCTGCGCGAGGCTTTGCGCGAGATGGGCCGCGCCGATCTCATCGGGCCGCGGCCGGATCAGCTCGTGCCGTTCTCGCAGCCGCCGGGAACCGGGGCGGGCGCGGGCAGGACGGGCGGCCAGCCCCGCCCCGTGTACCGCCCGGGTGGTGGCCAGAGCTTCACCACGAAGGGCGTGCCCCTGCGCAAGTAAGGCTCGCGCGCCGCTGACGATGGATGGTCCGAGACCATCTGCCCGTCGCGGGCCGCCACCGTGATGCCGCCGCGGCCTGCCGCAAGGCTGCGATCGACGCGGGTGAGATCGTAGCGGCCGGCACCCTCCAACGGGGGATCCCGGTGCGCTACCAGCCGGTGGCGGGTCGGTTGGGCACGCGCCGGCGCCGCAGTTCGAGCGCGCCTGCGAGGATGTCGTGGGCGGGGGATGGGAAGCCCGCACAGGGGGCGTGGCCGATCGGCGAGCCGCGGACCGCGCCCGGCCTGCTTACGCGCAGGTGGTCGATACGGGCGCAGTACAAGTACGGCTCGGCCGAATCGGAACAAAAAGTGAACATGCTCCGGACGTAAGGGCAGAGCCATCGATTTGGCCCGCCGTGGCAGATGCGCCGTCGAAGGATTGGCCAGCGCGCGCGAACGTAAGCTTCAGCGGTGACGGGCGCTGATCTTCGCCCGTTCGAAGCGACGAAGGCGGCGTTCGCCAGCCTGTATCCGCGCCGCATCGGGGATGCCGCGGCCCACCCTGCGGCGGCTCGTGCGGACGGCGATCGAAAGGCCAGGTGCCGCGCCAGGTCCGACACCATCCTGAGCCGCATCCGGTTGTATCGTATGGATATTGCAACCTTAAGACGAAATCAACTATTCAACCACAAGCTGTTGATATCGATGGCGCCGCCAGATGGCCGCGGGCGTCGTGAGCTGCATCCGCTAAAGATTTGCAGATGTCTGGGGAATTCTACGTCATGCTGAGACTCGACAGCAAGGTAAACTGCTTTCGGCGACGCGCTCACGTCAGAGCACTTCTGCTCACGACTGGACTTTTCGGTGCTGTTGCCGCGTCTCCCGCTCACGCGCAGCTGCTCAGGGGCGGTTTCGATACAACCGGTGGGGGCATCCTTGGCACCGGCTTATCCGTCGGCACTACAACCCCTGGCAGCGGTATCGTGGGGACGGGTTTGACGGTCGGCACGTCCGGATCGGGCCTGCTTGGGAGCGGGCTCGGGGTCGGCACCAGCGCACCCGGCAGCGGCGTGCTCGGAACGGGCCTGATTGTCGGCACGTCCGGGACGGGCGTGCTCGGGAGCGGGCTCGGGATCGGCACCAGCGCACCCGGCAGCGGCGTGCTTGGAACGGGCCTGAATGTCGGAACGAGCGGAACGGGTGTTCTGGGCACCGGATTGCTCGTGGGCACGACGGGTCCGGGTGACGGTCTGCTCGGGACTGGCCTCACGCTTGGGACGTCCAATACGGGCGGAACCGGCGGAACCGGCGGCGGCACGGGCGGCGCCGGTGGCATGGGCGGTGGACAGGGCATCTATATCGTGACGGGCACCGTCATGCAGTCTCAGGGCCAGACTGTCGTCACCGACCTTCGGCTCTCCGCGTTCTCGGATCTCACGGGTGTGGCGGCCAACAACACCAGCCGCTTGCCCGGTCCGAGCGCAGGCGGGGATGATGCGCTGGCCGTCGGTTACGGCGCGAGCGCGTCGGGTCCGGCATCGACCGCCGTCGGGACCGGTGCCCGCGCCGCCCAGACCGGGAGCGTGGCCCTCGGTTACGGAGCCGGTGCGCAGGGTCTCGGCAGTACGGCGGTGGGTACGGCGTCGGCCGCGCTCGGCGATGGCAGTACCGCCCTGGGTTTTGCCGCCGGCGCAGGCGGTTCGGGATCCACGGCGGTCGGCGCGACCGCTTCGGCGGGCGGAGACGGCAGCGTCGCGTTGGGCAGCGGCGCGCGGGCCGATCAGGCGAACGCCGTCGCCATCGGTGCCAACGTCCGGACGACGCGGGCCAACCAGGTCGCGATCGGCACGGCCGGCAGCACCTATACGTTGGCTGGCATCGCCTCGCCGGCGAGCGCGGCGGCTCAGAGCGGCCCGACGAACTTCGTGACCACGGACGCCAGCGGCAATCTCGCGGCGTCGGCCTACGGACCCGCGAGCATCGCGAGCATGGCTGGCCGGGTCGACGCGGTCCAGTCGCAGGTGAACACGCTGGAGGCCAAGACCGACGCCATGCAGCGCTACGCCATCCAGACGCGCAAGGAGGCTCGACAGGGTGTCGCCATGGCGATCGCCATGGCCACGGCGCCGATGCCCTCCGCACCGGGCAAGACCACCTGGGCCACGAACGGGGCAACCTATCGCGGTGAATGGGCGGGCGGCGTGGCGGTGGCACACCGGCTGCCCACCTGCTGCGTGCCGATCGCGGTCACGGCGGGGGTCGCGTATGGCGGCAACAACGCGCTGGGAGCCCGTGCGGGCTTGGCCGGCGAGTTCTGAGGCGGTCGCAACCCCGAGCCGGCTGCATCCGGCACGGTGGCTCTGCGCTGGTCCGCGAACGGGGTCGAAGATCTCCGGTGACCGGGCATCCCTGAAGCAGAGCGGGCCGCCGACGTGCGGCCCATCCCGCTGGGGTCAGCGCGCGAACACCATCCCGGCGCCGAACTCCGGCTTGGACCTAATTCCACGAGCCGCGCCCGATCGCTTTGCCATCGGGCGCGGCTCTCAACCATTGTTGTGACGCGCTGAGTTGCGCCGAACCGGTTTGCTCTTCGGCGCCGCGCGTTCTAGCGGCCGTCCAGCGAGGGGCCACCCGACGTACCACCGGTACCAGGAGGCCCGCTGGTCGGTGTTCCGCCGATATTCACGTTCGGCGTCGTTCCAACCACGGGTGAATTGCTGCGGTTGGCCTCGTTGCCTCTGGTGATCGGGCTGGGACCTAGATCCCGGGCGCCAGGGCTCACGCCCCCGGTGCCGGCTGGCGGAGCCACGCCCGTATTGCCGGCGCCGCCGGTGACAACCTGGGCCGCGGCAGGACCCGCCAGAGCGATGCCCAGGGCTCCGACGAGCGCGATTGTAGTCCGGACCATGCGGTCTCCCCGTGTGACTGTTGCAGCACAGGAACGGCCAGGGCGGGGCACGGTTCAACGGACTCGCGTGCCGGCGGGTCCGACACGTCGTCCCTGTCGGCCCGAGGGGCTCCCGGGCATCGGTCCCGTGCGGGATCGCAACGGCTAGGGCGGCCTTGCGTCCCGCACGGGAGGCGCGAGGTCCCGCGTGCGGGCTTATCCCTTGAGCTGCTTGTTGCACGCAGAATAATAGCCGCCGCCCTTCTGGATCCATCGGGCGTCGCCCAATGTGCCCGCAGCCTTGGCCGCATTGTAGCTGTCCAGGCACGTGTGCATCCGGGCCTTGCCCGGCGACTCCTTGGCGTATTTCGGGTCGACGGCGCGCGGGTAGGCGGCCGATCCGGGGGCCGCTGCCGGTGCCGGAGCGGTTCTCGATGCGGTCGTGGTCGGCGCTGGGGCGGCGGTCGATGCGGACGGCGCAACCGGGTTCGGCACCGTGTTGCTCGAAGCGTCGGCCGCCGCGCCGCACGACGCCTTGCGGAAGTCGTTCCAGGTCTGACCGTTGAGTGTGCCGGCCTGCTTGGCGGCTTGATACTTCACCGAGCAGTCCTTGGTGGACAAAGCCGCGGCGGGGGTGGCGATCGCGGCACTGCCCGCGACCAGCAGGGCAAAAGAAACCAGGCGGCCCATGATTACAAGTCTCCAATGCATCTTTAGTGCAATCGGAGAGCGTAGTGCAGTCTTGAGCCAATGGAAGCGTGTCTGACGCGTTTTTGTAGGCCATCCGGCCAACGAGCATTGTCAGCCGCTTCCGTTGCGTCATCCGCAAGGCGCGGCGTCACATCGGGGGGCTGACCGGGCGATGGGAGCTCCATCCGTGCGGCGCTCCGATCGCCGTGGCCGGAGCGATGCCCCAACCCAATCGGAGGGGCGATGAGAACGTTGGGGCGTCTCCGCTAGGGGCCGCGCCACCCGGTGTGTAGCATTTGGATCACACTCAATCGATCGCGGTGTGGCCAGCTGCAACCCTAATGCCGCAGAGTTGTTTGTGTGCTCGGCCGCGGACATCGCGATGTATTCCGGTGACCAATCGGATGTTCACGGACGGTTTACTATGAGACGGCGCCTCATGATGGTTGGGTGTGTCCGTAAAACTACAGCCAATTCGATCAGAGACCGGTAGCCTTGGCACCAGATCGAAACACTGGATCAACCCACATGACCAAGCTTCTCGCCTCGCTCGCCGCCTTCACCGCCCTGACGGCCGCCGCCTCGGCCGCCGACCTGCCGCGTCGCGCCGCCCCGCCGCCCGTGTTCACCCCCGTGCCGGTGTTCACCTGGTCGGGCGCCTACTTCGGTATCAACGCCGGCTACGCCTTCGACGCCTCCAG
>NZ_JAKSYD010000250.1 GCF_022829605.1 Methylobacterium sp. E-065
GTCTGGTGGCCTGAGCGGCGTGCCCAGAACCCGATCCCATCTCGAACTCGGCCGTTAAACACGCCAGCGCCCATGGTACTGTGTCTCAAGACACGGGAGAGTCGGTCGCCGCCAGACCTGCACATCGCAATCGAAACGCGCCCTCAACACGATATCGACGACGCAAACAGGCCGCTCCTTTTGGAGCGGCCTGTTTGCGTTCGTGCGCATTGCGTCGGTCGAACCTTGCCGGAAAGTCATCTGGCCGCGACCGTCCCGTAATCGGCGTTCGCTCACAGTTCCCACAGCACCGATCTGCGCGACGGATCGTGCGAACGAAGCCGCAGGCCGACCTCGTGCCCTCCGAGGTCTTTGGCGCCGCGCTTCGGAACGGGCCGGGACCTACGCCCCATGGTTCCGGCCCGTTCACCGCGCGAAAGGGGAGGGGAGTGGGTTGACCATGCTGAGCGAGGCACGTTCCCCCGATCCACGCGGCGCGCTATGGACCGGATCCATGCGACTGCTCATCATCGAGGACGACCGGGACGCGGCGGCTTATCTGGTCAAGGCGTTCCGCGAAACCGGGCACGTCGCCGACTGCGCGCATGACGGGCTGGACGGCTACGCGCTGGCCCGCGAGGGCGCTTACGATGTGCTGATCGTCGATCGCATGTTGCCCAAGCTCGACGGCCTGTCGCTCGTTCGCTCTTTGCGCGAGCAGAAGGTGGCCACGCCCGTCCTGATCCTGTCGGCGCTCGGTCAGGTCGATGATCGCGTGAAGGGGCTGCGCGCCGGCGGCGACGATTACCTGCCGAAACCCTATGCGTTCTCGGAGCTGCTCGCCCGCACCGAGGCCCTGGCCCGGCGGCAGCTCGGATCCGGCACTGCGGAAGAGACCCGCTATCGCGTCGGCGATCTCGAACTCGACCGGCTGTCGCACCGCGTCACGCGGTCGGGGCGCGAGATCCTGCTGCAACCGCGGGAGTTCCGGCTCCTCGAATACCTGATGCGCCATGCCGGCCAGGTGGTGACCCGCACGATGCTGCTGGAACACGTCTGGGACTACCATTTCGATCCGCAGACCAACGTCATCGACGTCCATGTCTCCCGCCTGCGGGGCAAGCTCGACAAGGGATTCCCGTCGCCGATCATCCACACGGTCCGCGGGGCAGGTTACGTGCTGCGCGTCGATGAGGGCGCGGCCGGGTGAACCGGCTGCCGACCGACGCGCTCACTCCGTCCGAGACTGGCGCGGCGCGCTTCCAGAAACTCTTCCGCACCACCGCGTTCAAGCTGTCGCTCGCCTATCTGGCGATCTTCACGCTCTGCGCCTTCCTGGCGCTCGGCTACGTCGCCTGGAACGCGCGTGCGGTGCTGGACGACCAGATCGTGTCGACGATCGATGCCGAGATCAACGGCCTGTCGGAGCAGTACAACACCGGCGGCCTGCGTCGCCTGATCACCGTGGTCGAGCGACGCTCGCGGGAGCCGGGCGCCTCCCTCTACCTCGTCACGACGGCCGGCGGTGACCACGTGGTCGGAAATGTCGGCTACGTTCCGGCCGCAATCCTGGCGACGCCCGGTCAGAGCGAGACCCGCTATGGCCGCAACGACTCGGATGCCGAGGCACACCGGGCGATCGTGCGAGTCTTCACCCTGCCGGGGGGCTTCCGGCTGCTCGTCGGTCGGGACACGGAGGAGCGCGACCGCCTGCGGGCGGTGATCGGCCGGGCCTTCGGCACCTCCGTGGCCGCCATCATCGTCCTCGGGGTCATCGGCGGCTGGCTCGCGGCGAGTCGCGTCCTGCGCCGGGTCGACGCCATGACGCAGACCACCCGGGCGATCATGGCGGGTGACCTCGACGGACGCCTGCACGTCGCCGGAAACGGCGATGAACTCGACCGCCTCGCATCGAGCCTCAACCTGATGCTGGAGCGCATCGGCGAGCTGATGCGCGGGATGCGCGAGGTCTCCGACAACATCGCCCACGATCTGAAGACGCCTCTGACCCGCTTGCGCAACCGCGCCGACGAGGCTCTGCGCCGGCCCTCGACACCCGATGAGCTGCGCGCCGCTCTGGAAGCGGTGATCGAGGAGGGCGACGGGCTGATCCGGATCTTCAACGCGCTGCTGATGATCGCCAGGCTCGAAGCCGGCAGCGCAAGCGAGATCATGGCACCCCACGACCTCGGTGCGGCGGCCCGGGGTGTCGCAGAGCTCTACGAGGCGCTCGCCGAGGATCAGGGCTTCACCCTGGAGGTCTCGGCGGAGGATGGGGTCGTGGTCGAGGCCAATCGGGAGCTGATCGGACAGGCGCTGGCCAACTTGCTCGATAACGCCCTGAAGTATGGTGCTCCGCCGGGGGGCGGGCCGGGGCGGATCACCGTGGCGGTCTGGCGTGAAAGCGGGCTCGCTCGTCTCGCGGTTTCCGACAGCGGCCCCGGCATTCCCGAGGGTGCACGCGCGCATGTGCTCGCGCGATTCGTCCGTCTGGAGCAATCCCGGTCGCAGCCCGGGCTCGGGGTTGGCCTCAGCCTCGTCAACGCGGTGGTGCGCCTTCACCGGGGCACCCTGCATTTGCGCGACAACGGCCCCGGCCTGCGTGTGGAGGTATCGCTGCCGCTGGCCCAGGGCGATGCGGCCGGCGCGGCGGGACCCGCACGGGTGGGGCTCGGATAGGGACGGCGTGCTGCGTGCCGAACCGGGATGATGCCGTGCGCGTTCGATCTCGTCCGGTGCCCGATGCTGCCGAACAGCGACACGGTCGATCGGATGAAGCAGGCAGGACCGCACAAGGCGCCATCCGCGTCGGGCTGGCTTCCCTGTGGACAGGGTCCGCGCGCAGCTCGCTCGTGACAGGATGTCACATTCCTAAGATCTGAATCTGCCACGGGAGCACGCGGCTCGAAGCGTGGCAGTTTGATGATCGCATCCGAGACCCTGTATCCGTCCGGTGAAGCTTCGGTGCTCGTCCTGCAGGGCGGCGGTGCGCTGGGATCCTATCAGGCCGGCATCTACGAAGCGCTCGCCAAGCAGGAGACGACAGTCGATTGGGTCGCCGGGATCTCGATCGGTGCCATCAACGCGGCGCTGATCGCGGGTAACCCGCCGGACCGGCGCGTCGCCCGGTTGCGGGAATTCTGGGAGCTGGTCTCCTCGGATCTGACGGCGAAGCCGTTCGTCCCGGGCGAGCAGGCCCGGACGGCGTTCAACGAGATGTCGGCAGCCTGGATCGCAACCTTCGGCGTGCCGGGGTTCTTCACGCCGCGCGTGCCGCCCGCGGCGTTCTACCCGCCCGGCGCTCCGGAGGCGCTCAGCCTCTACGACACCGGGGCCCTCAAGGGTACGCTGGAGCGGCTGGTCGATTTCGACCGGATTAACCGGGGCGAGGTCCGGCTCAGCGTCGGCGCCGTGAACGTCCGCTCGGGCAACTTCATCTATTTCGACACCCGGACCGACCGGATCGGTCCGGAACACATCATGGCCTCGGGGGCGCTGCCGCCCGGCTTCCCGCCGGTGATCATCGACGGCGAGGCCTATTGGGACGGTGGCCTCGTCTCGAACACGCCCCTCGATTACGTGCTCGACACCGAGCGCCAGCGCGATCTGGTCGTCTACCAGGTCGATCTGTTCTCGGCCCAGGGGGCGATGCCCCGCACCCTGGTCGACGCCGCCGAGCGCGAGAAGGACATCCGCTATTCGAGCCGGACCCGGCTCAACACCGACAAGAACATCGAGATCCGCAAGGCCAAGCGCGCCATGCGGCGGCTGATCGAGAAGCTGCCGCCGGAGATGCAGGCCGACGACGACGTGACCTTCCTGCGCCAGGTCACCCGCCAGAACTTCATCACGATGATGCAGCTGATCTACCGGCAGAAGAGCTACGAGGGGAACTCGAAGGATTACGAGTTCTCCCGGGCCACGATGCTGGAGCACTGGCAGGCCGGGCACGACGATGCTGTCCGGTCCCTGCGCCACCGGCGCTGGCGTGAGCGGGCGCATAACGAGGACGGCGTCGCCGTCTTCGACCTCAGCCGGCACGCCCGCGATTGACACGACCCTGACGGCAGCCGGGGCGGACCGATCGCCCCAGCCCGGACGAGCGGAGGTTTGACCATGACCCGCGACGAGATCCTGTCCACGACCTCGATGCCCGCCATCAGCCCGAGCTATCCGCGCGGGCCCTACCGCTTCTGCCAGCGCGAATACCTGATCATCACCTACGAGACCGATCCCCTCGCCCTGCGCCGGGCGCTGCCGGAGCCGCTGGAGCCGCACCCGGACAACCTCGTCTTCTACGAGTGGATGAAGATGCCCGATTCCTCGGGCTTCGGCGATTACGAGGAGAGCGGCAGCGGCGCGTATGCCTTCTACAACGGCGAGCCGTGCAATTTCTCGATCCAGATGTACCTCGACGATGAGCCGCCGATCACCGCCGGCCGCGAGATCTGGGGCTTTCCGAAGAAGTGGGGCCAGCCCCAGCTCAAGCTCATGAAGGATACCCTGACCGGGACGCTGTTCTACGACGAGGAGCGGGTCGCGATGGGCACCATGACCTATAAGCACGAGAGCCTGGAGCACGATCTCGGTTCCGTCCGCGAGGGCTTGCGCAAGCTCAACATCAACCTGAAGCTGCTGCCGGATGTCGACGGCCAGCCGAAGGTTGCCCAGCTCGTGGGCTACCGGCTGGAGGACGTCACGGTCCACGGCGCCTGGAACGGCGAGGGCCGCCTCGATCTGATCCCCCACGTCAATTGCCGCGTCGCCGACCTGCCGGTGCGCCGGATCGTCGGGGCGCGCCACATGGTCGTGGACTTCACCCTTCCGTACGGCACAGTGCTGCACGACTATCTCGCCTGATCACAGTCCTGCCCAGATCCGGAGGATGCCATGACGCTCAAGACCAAGACCGCCCTCGTCACCGGCTCGACCAGCGGGATCGGGCTCGCGATCGCCCGGGCGTTCGCCGCCGAGGGGGCCAACATCGTGCTGAACGGCTTCGGCAAGCCGGATGAGATCGAGCAGGCCCGCACCGCCATCGAGACGGAGTTCGAGGTGCGCGCGCTCTATTCCGGGGCCGACATGTCGAAGCCCGCCGAGATCGACGCGATGGTCCGGGACGCGCAGGGATGCTTCGGATCCCTCGACGTGCTGGTCAACAATGCCGGCATCCAGTTCGTTTCGCCGATCGAGGATTTCCCGGCGGAGAAATGGGAGCAGATCATCGCGATCAACCTGTCCTCGGCCTTCTACGCGATGCATGCCGCCATCCCCGGCATGAAGGCGCGGGGCTGGGGGCGGATCATCAACACCGCCTCGGCCCACTCGCTGGTGGCCTCGCCGTTCAAGTCGGCCTACGTCGCCGCCAAGCACGGCATCGCCGGCCTGACCAAGACGGCGGCGCTGGAACTCGCGCCCCACAAGGTCACGGTGAACTGCATCTCGCCGGGCTATGTCTGGACGCCCCTCGTTGAGGCGCAGATCCCCGACACCATGAAGGCCCGCGGCCTTACCAAGGAACAGGTGATCGAGGAGGTGCTGCTCAAGGCGCAGCCGACCAAGGAGTTCGTCACCGTCGATCAGGTCGCCGCGCTCGCGGTGTTCCTGTGCTCCGACGCGGCGAGCCAGATCACTGGTGCCAACATCCCGATGGATGGTGGCTGGACGGCGCAGTAGCGGCGTATTCGGCCCCGCCCGCGCGACCGGGCGGGGCCGTGTTCGATCAGCGGCGGCCGTGGATCAGCAGGGCGATGCCGTAGCCGACCGCGCCCGCGATGAGCAGCGCGACGAGGGGATTCTCTTCGACCCGAGCGCCGACGGCGGCGCGGCCGTCGCGCAGATAGGAGCCGCTGCGCTCGTAGGCGTCACTCGCATAGTCGCCGGCGCGGTCATACGCGTCGCTGGCGACGTCGCTGGCTTGGTCGGCGATGTCACGGGCCTTGTCCTTCACCTGCCCGTAGACGTTCTGCGCCTGGCCCTGGGCGTCGCGGAAGCGCCCCTCGACCGAGTCCCGGTTCGAGCCGACGAAATCGCCGGCCGCGCTCTGAACCTTGCCGACGGCTTCCTTGGCGCCGCCGACGATCCGATCCGTATCCACCATGACACTCTCCTGGACGTGCGCGGCACCGAGACGGCGGCGCCGCTCGATACGCCGTCGTCCTCGGAACGCGCGAGAAGGGGTTTGTGCCCCCCGTCCGGCTGGAATTTGTGCGCCCGAGCCCGACTGAGCCTTTGGTGTCAGAGCCCAATCAATTCGGCGATCGCGGTTGCGCCTGCGGCCGGCGAGGTCTCACCTCGGGCCACGGCCGCCTCCGCCTCGGCGGTGCGGCGGCGGACCTCCGGCGACCCGACGAGGCGCTGGTGCAGTCGCTCGTCGACGAGCGCCCACATCCACTTCACGTCCTGAGTCCGACGCTTCGCCTGGATCTCGCCGGTGGCGGTGAGCTTCTCCCGGTGATCGACGATCCTGGCCCAGAGGGCGTCCAGCCGCAGGTTGTGGAAGCCCGAGATGGTCACCACCGGCGGCGTCCAGGTCGCGGAGGCCGGGGTGAGGATGTGCAAGGCCGCCCGGTATTCGGAGGCCGCCGCGTTGGCCCGATGCTCGGCCTCGCCGGCATCGGCTTTGTTGACCGCGATCATGTCGGCGAGTTCGAGGATGCCCTTCTTGATACCTTGAAGCTCGTCGCCCGCCCCGGGAAGCATCAGCACGAGGAAGAAGTCGGTGAGGTCCGCCACCGTGGTCTCCGACTGGCCGACGCCGACCGTCTCCACCAGGATCACGTCGAACCCGGCCGCCTCGCAGAGCAGCATGGTCTCGCGGGTCTTGGCCGCGACACCGCCCAAGGTGCCCGAGGACGGAGAGGGGCGGATGAAGGCGTTCGGATCATGGGCGAGGCGGGCCATCCGGGTCTTGTCGCCCAGGATCGAGCCACCGGTGCGCGAGGAGGACGGGTCGACCGCCAGCACCGCCACCTTGTGGCCGGCCGCCGTCAGGTTCGAGCCGAGGGCATCGATGGTGGTCGATTTGCCGACGCCAGGCACGCCGGTAATTCCCACCCGGATCGCCTTGCCGGTCTGCGGCAGCACGGAATCGATCAGCGTGGCGGCCAGCGCCCGATGATCGGCCCGCTTCGACTCGGCCAGGGTGATGGCTCGGGCCAGGGCGGCACGGTCGCCATGCAGCAGGCGCTCGCGCAGGTTCTCGATATCGATGGACGGCGTCATACCTCTTCATGGCGGGGACGCGGGCCGCCGTCGAGGGGGAGCGCGGCTTGTGTCCCGCGCACAACAAGCCACACCGTGCCCGTACTCCACAGCGATCCGTGACGCGCCTGCCCCGCCACGGCCAAGATCATGCGCCAGGGAAGCGGCCCCCACCCGAGCGTACCCGGATCATGCCGAGCCAGACCGTCTCACGCCGCGTTATCCTCCGGTTCGGTGCCCTTGCGGGCGCTGCTGGTCTTGCCCCGTCTCTCGGCGCCTGCGTCACCGACGATCTCGGGACCGGCTCGGCTTTGCCCGAGAAGCAATCTGCGCTCGATGTCATGCCGGTGCTGCTGGTCGCCACGACCCGCAAGCCCGTGGGCAACCCGCCGCGGCCACCGTATTTCGGCAGCGAGCGCGGCCGGGGACTCAGCTTCGCGGAGGTGCGTCTGTCGCCCCCGGACCGGTCGCTGCTCGGAAAGGTCTCCGCAGTCATCACCGGCGACTGGACCATCGGCGCCGTGCCCAAGACCGAGAGCGGGCCCGGCGCGGCGGATGCCTTCGCGCAGGCGGCGCTCGGCCGCGACGTGCTGATCTACGTCCACGGCTACCGCGAATCGTTCGAGTCGGCCGCCGTCAGTGCCGCGCGGCTGTCGGACGGGATCCGCTTCCGCGGCGTTTCAGGCCTGTTCACGTGGCCCTCCGCGGCCGCGACCCTGGATTACAACTACGATCGCGAGAGCGCGTTGTGGTCGCGGGACGCCTTCGAGGATCTGCTCAAGGCGCTGGCCGCGACGCCGAGCGGCGGCCGCATCAACATCGTGGCGCACTCGATGGGCACGCTCCTGACGCTGGAAACCGTGCGCATGCTGCGCGCGGAGGCCGGCGAGGCGGCGATGGCGCGCCTCGGCGCTGTGGTGCTGGCCGCCCCCGACATCGACTTCGACCTGTTCTCCAACGGCGTCTCCCGGCTCGGACCGGACGTGTCGAAGATCACGGTGATCTCGGCGACCAACGACCGGGCGCTCGAACTCTCCGCGGCTCTGGCCGGCGGCGTCCGCGCGGGCGCGGTGGACCGTGCGAAGCTGGAGGCGCTCGGCGTGCGCGTCGCCGACGCCTCGGATTACGGCGGCGGCCTGATCAACCACGACCTGTTCCTGTCGAACCCGGAGGTGCAGGGCGTGGTCAAGCGGGCGATCGCGCGAGGGGCGGGGGTCTGAGGCTCGACCGTCACCCGGTCCGGGTCGCCATGCTCTGCGGCGGCAAGGGTTCCTCCGGCGGCATCGCCGCGTCGGACCCGTCGCTGTGGTCGATCTCGTCGGCCCAGACCCGGAAGCCCACCAGAGGGTTGGGCCCGAAGGTGTGGGTCAGCGGCACGTCCGCGGCGTCGCGCCCGTAGGCCACCATCACCCGCCCGATCCGCGGAGCGTTGTTGCGCGGGTCGAACACGTGCCAGCGCCCGCCGAGATAGACCTCCATCCAGGCGGCGAAATCGCCGGCCGGGTGCGGCTCGGGCTCGCCGATGAAGCTGATGTAGCCGGTGCAGTAGCGGGTCGGCACGTTCAGGGCTCGGCACAAGGCCACCGCGAGATGGGTGAAGTCCCGGCAGACACCACGCCCGCCCGCATAGGCGTCCAGGGCGGTGCGGTCCCGGTGGGCGAACTCGTAGCCGAACGCAATGTGGTGGTGGACGAAATCGCAGACCGCCTGCACCCGGTCCCAGCCCGGCGCGACGTCGCCGAACAGCCGCCACGCTTCGTCCGCCAGCAGGTCCGATTCGCAGTAGCGGCTCGGCAGGAGGAACACGATGGTGTCTGCGGGGAGCGCCTCGATCGTATGCTGCTCGGCCTCCCGGTGGGCCGCATCGCGCGCGCCGTCGTCGCGGATCACCGCGTCGGTGCCGATGGTGAAGTTGCCGGCCGGAGCGGTCAGGCGGCCGCACAGGTTGCCGAACCCATCGCGGTAGGTCTCCACCGGAACGGGGGGCTCGGTGCGCAGCGTATCGGGCGTTTCGAGGGCGTCGGCCCGGGTGGGATGCACATTGAGCATGACCACCATGGGCACCGGATAGGGGAAGGCGTAGCGCATCTCGCAGCCGAGCCTGATCCGCATGCGCGGTGATCCTTTTGTCCGTTGTTGTCCCGAGCCAGGTGCGCCGCGCCAAATCGCGCCGGCACCGTGGCGACGGGCTTGGCGCCCGCTCGCTTCACCCCTACAGCATCCCCTTGGCGGCGCTCAGGACCGCCGGACGAAACCCACGGGTTTTCGTCCGGGGCCCGGCGTCGCACCCGCGCGATCCCGCTGATCGGGCGCGCCTGAGGACGGTTACGAGAGGGATGCCGGCCATGTTCACGCTCGAGATCGAGGGCACCGCCGTAGCGGTGATCAACAGCGACGAGGCGTCCGCCAAGGACCTGTTCACCTGTGCGGGCTTCAAGGAAGACATCCGGACCATGACGAGCGAGGGCAAGCCGCTCTGGAACGGCACCTCGGCGCTCAAGATCCGGGCCGCCACCGAGGACGAGATCGAGATCTTCGAGGACGCCCTCGCTGAGGATGACGGGGAAGGTGAATACGTCGAGGACGCGCACCATTCCGGCACCGATTCGGACGGCGAGACCGACGAGGACGAGGCCGACATCGTCTTCTTGGTCGACATCGACGAGGACGAGGATGAAGCCGACGCCTGAACGCGGCTGAACCGAAGCGCCCCCCGGCCGTTTTCGAACCGATTCGGGAACGAGACCGGGAGGGTTGCATGGCCGATAGCAGGCGGATGGTGGACGCGTTGGTGCGCTCACGACGGAGCGGCCTCGCCGCGGGCGCGGCGCTGGGTGGGCTCGCGCTGATCAGCGGCCTCGCCTTCCGGGCCCTGCGCGGCACCGAGGCACCAACGCCAGCCACGGGCGGTCCGGATTTTACCGCCGTCGCCGAGGATGAGGCCCGCCTGATGCTCCGGGCGATGGTGGCGGCCACAACGGCCGACGGCCTGGTCGATGCCGCGGAGCGCAAGCGCCTCCAGGCTGCCGTCTCCGAGGCCGGGCTCGATGCGGACGGGCAATCCTGGCTGGAGCGGGAGCTCGAAAGCCCCGCCGATGTGGACGAGATCGCCGAGCGGGTGGCGGGCCCCGACGCTGCGGCCCGGATCTACGCGGCAGCCCGGCTCGCCATCGATCCCGACACGCTGCAGGAGCGCCAGTTCCTGAAGATGCTGGCCGAAGCCCTGGATCTGCCCGCCGACGCGACGAGCCGTATCGAACGCGACATCGCCGCCTGACCGTCGCCGCACGGCTTGGCACGCTCGACGCTGCGAGGACCCTTCCGCCATCGGTGCGGAGGTCCGCGCGGTGTGGGACCGGGATCTCATCGAACTAGGCTGGAAACAGCTTTTGTTGCGGGTTTCCGCCGTTCTGCAACACCAAACGATGCTTTGGGGAAGATCTGGCTGATGAAGCGCTGGCTAATCGGCGCCAGTCTGCTTAGCATCGCGGCCCGGGGAAGGGCCGGACAGGCCCGATCGAGAGGGCCGGGACGCATCATGGCAGGATTGTCGCTGCCCGCTTTTTCCCGCGCATGGCCGGCCGTCTGTGCGATGGCCGCCCTGTTGCTGACTGGAGCCGCCGAGGCGGCCGAACCGTCGCCGGGACCGCTCACTATCGCCGCGCAGGGCAGCTTTTTCGTGGGCGGCCGCGACGTTCAGTCCGACACACTCTCGACGCTGCCGGCCTACGCGCCCTCGGGGACGATCAGCGTCGACCAGATCTATGTCCGCTATCAGCTCCCGGTCGCGCCGGTCCGGCCGCCGCTGGTCCTGATCCATGGCTGCTGCCTCACGGGAAAAACCTGGGAGACGACGCCGGACGGCCGCATGGGCTGGGACGAGTACTTCGTGCGCCGCGGCTTTCCGACCTACGTGATCGATCAGGCGTGGCGCGGCCGCTCGGCGGCGAGCCCGGCCCAGGTCGACGCGGTGAAGATGGGCCGAGCCGAGCCCAACACGCTGCCGGCCGTGTTCTCGGCCGGCCGTGAGCCGGCCTGGGCGATCTTCCGGTTCGGCCCGGAATACCCGAAGGTGTTTCCGGGGATGCAGTTCCCCCTGGAGGCGCAAGAAGAGTTCTGGAAGCAGATGGTCCCGGACTGGTCGGCTGCCCTGCCGATGCCGAACCCCACCGTGCCGGCCCTGTCGGAACTCGCCAAGCGGCTCAAGGGCGCGGTGCTGGTCTCGCACTCGCAATCGGGGATCTACCCGTTCCAGACCACCGCCCTCGACCGCACGGGCATCCGTGCGATCGTCGCCATCGAGCCCGCTGGCTGCCCGGACCCGGCCAAGGACGACCTCGCGCCGTACAAGGACCTGCCGATCCTGGTCCTGTTCGGCGACTACGTCGACACCTCGTCACGCTGGGCGCCCCGGCTCAAGCAATGCCGCGGCTTCGTGGCGGCGGCCAACGCCGCGGGCGGCCGCGCAGAGCTGATCCTGCTGCCGGAGATCGGCATCCACGGCAATTCGCACATGCTGATGCAGGACAAGAACAGCCTCGACATCGCCGATTGGCTCGCCGGCTGGATCGAGAAGCGGGCCGCGGTGAAATCCTGAACGGCTGATTTCTTCCCACCGCTGCCGGCTACGATCGTCACCTATCTGGGTTGGGCATCGTTGTTCCTGACGGAGCGCAATAGGTCCCCTCTCGCGAGTGATAGAAGGGACGAGTGCTCGATCCTGAACCAGCCTGTCCGGACCTGATTTTTGAACCCGCAAGCCAGCAGCGGCGGAGGGAGTTTACGCGGCAGATCCAGTCCGACGCTCGTAAGCCACTCAGCCCGGCTTGCGCTCGCTCAGGAATGTCCCCATCCGCTCCAGCGCCCGGCGGATATTTGCCTCCGAGTTGGCGTAGGATAGGCGGATGTAGCCCTCGCCGTGGACACCGAAATCCGGTCCGCCAATCACCGCCACGCCTGCCTCTTCGAGAAGCGTGGAGGCTAGCGCCTTCGCCTTCCAGCCGGTCTCGGAGATGTTCGGGAAGGCGTAGAACGCCCCCTTCGGCGCAATGCAGGAAACCCCCGGCAGGGCGTTCAAGCCGTCCACCACGATCGCCCGGCGCCGGTCGAACGCAGCGACCATGTCGGCCACGCAATCCTGCGGGCCGTCGAGGGCCGCGATGCCGGCCCACTGCGTCGATGCGTTGACGCAGGAATGCGCGTTGACCGCCAGCTTGCGCGCGGCGTCGTAGAGCGGCTTCGGCCAGACCGACCAGCCCAGCCGCCAGCCGGTCATCGCGTAGGTCTTGGACGCCCCATCGAGGTAGATCAGCCGATCGCGGATTTCTTCGTAGGTCAGCAGCGAGTGATGGGCCTCGCCGTCGTAGGTCATCGTGCCGTAGATCTCGTCCGACAGCACCGCCACGTCGGGATGGTCGGCCAATCCCCGCACTAGGGCGTCGATCTCGGCCTTCGGGGTCACGCCGCCCGTCGGGTTCGCCGGAGAATTGACGATCAGCAGCCGGGTCTTGGTAGTAATCAGCGACAGGGTCTCGGCCGCCGAGAACGCGAAGCCGTTCGCCTCGCGGATCGGCACCGGCACCGGCGTCGCGCCCGTGAACTCGATCATCGAGCGGTAGATCGGGAAGCCGGGATCCGGGTACAGGATCTCCACGCCGGGCGCGCCGAACATCAGGATCGCCATGAACATGGTGACCTTGCCGCCCGGCACGATCATCACCGAATCCGGTGAGACCGCGACCCCGTGGCGGCGGTGGATGTCGCGGGCAACCGCTTCGCGCAGGGGCGGGATACCGACCGCCGGGGTGTAGCCGTGATGGCCGTCGCGCAACGCCTTGATGCCGGCCTCGACCACATGGGGCGGGGTCGGCATGTCGGGTTGGCCGATGCCGAGATTGATCACGTCGCGGCCCTGGGCCGCCAGGGCCTGGGCGCGGGCCAGCACCGCGAAGGCGTTCTCCTCGCCGATGCGGGAGAAGGCCGGAACCACGTGCAGCATCGCGCCCTCCGCGCTTTGGAGCGTCAGGGCTTGGTGCGCTCGCCGAGCTTCATGGCGGCGAACGACATCCCCACGGAGATCAGGCCAAGAATCACGAAGGTCTTCACCGAGGCGTAGAACAGGGCCGGCTCGATGCCCGTGTCGGTGTAAAGCACGAGGCCGATCGCCGCGAGCGGCAGCGAGAGCAGGATGAAGAGGGGAACGAGCGGGTTCATGTTCGGCACTCGGATCCGGCGTGCAACGGCGTGCGCGCCCCTGGAAAACGAATCTGCATAGCACCGTGCCGCGACGGTTGGGACCCCGGCGGCTGCAGTTTTTCGCCGAGCCGCTGATCCGCTCACGCTTGCTCAATCTTTCGGCCCGATACTGATCATGGGAGATCGAAAGCGAATGAGCCGATCAACGGTCCAGTGGCCAGGAAAAGGGCCGGGCGCTTCGGGCGCCGGTGCGTCCCCCGTCGATATGTTGGCCACACAGATCGGGAAACTGCTGCGCCACCCGGCCTACCGGCGTGGCGCGATCGTCAGCCCCCTGTTGCTGCGCCACCTGCCGACCGATGCTGGTTATGCCTGGAACGGGGAGGCCGCCCTGCGCGCACGCCTCACGGCGGCCGGTCTCGACGCGGCCAGCATCGATCATCTGTTGCGGAACGCCCAGGACGAGTTCCTGCGCCTGCGCCGGCCCGCCGACGCCTGAAGCGGTTCAGGCCGGGACCCGGACCGTGGCCCGCAGGCCGCCGAGCGGGCTGTCGTGCAGGGCGATGTCGCCGCCATGGGCCCGGGCGATGTCCCGGGCGATCGCGAGCCCCAGGCCGGAGCCGCCGGCATCCTGCCGGGCATCGTCAAGCCGCACGAAGGGTTTGAACACCGCCTCCCGGCTCTCCGGGGGGATGCCCGGCCCGTCGTCGTCGATCGAGACGAAGAAGGCGCGGGCCTCCAGCCGGCCGGAAATCGCCACCGTCTCGCCGTACCGGGCGGCGTTGGACGCCAAGTTGAACAGGCAGCGCCGGAAGGCATCCGGGCGCACCGTGATCTCGGGCGCCCCGGCCAGCTCCACCGTGGAGACATGCGCGCCGAGCCGCTCGACATCGGTGCGGATATCCTCCAGCAGCGACCGCATGTCGGTGGGGCTGGCGAGCTCGGCCGAATCCCCGCGGGCGAAGGCGAGGTAGCCTTCGAGCATCCGGCTCATCTCGTCGACGTCGCGGCTGAGATCCTCGATCTCGTCCGTCTGCTCGATCAGCGCCAGGGACAGGCGGAACCGGGTCAGGATCGTGCGCAGATCGTGGCTGACGCCGTTCAGCATCGTGGTGCGCTGTTCCATCGCCCGCTCGATGCGCCGCTTCATCTCGATGAAGGCGTGGCCGGCCTGCCGCACCTCCCGGGCGCCCCGGGGACGGAACTCGATCTCCCGGCCCTTGCCGAACCCCTCTGCCACGGCGGCGAGCCGCAGGATCGGCTTGATCTGGTTGCGCAGGAACAGGATCGCGACGCCGAGCAGGACCAGCGAGGAGCCGATCATCCACACGAGGAAGATGTGCGAGTTCGACGCGTAGGCCTGGCTGCGCCGGGCGGTGATCCGCATCACCCCGTCGGGGATCGCCACCCGGATCTCGATCAGGTTCGAGCGGCCGACCGTGTCGATCCAGAAGGGGCGGCGGATCTGACGCTGGATCTCGTCCGAGAGGGCCTCGTCCAGGATCGAGAAGAACGGCCTCGGCCCCGGCGGTGGCAGCTTGGCGCCCTTGAGGATGTCCAGGTCGAGGTTCAGCCGTTCGCCCGCGATGCGCGAGAGGGTCTCGGCGTCCCTGTCCTGCGGATAGCTCTCGTAGATGTCGATCAGCGCGGCGACGTCGGCGGTGACCGCCGCCGAGAGGCGCTTGGTCACGAGCTGCCAATGCCGCTCCATGAAGGTGTAAGCGATCACCGACTGGAGCAGCACCACCGGCGCGATGATGATGATCAGTGACCGGGCGTAGAGCCCCTTCGGCAGCCGGTCGCCGACCGCGCGGCTGATCCGCTTCCACAGCCGGCGCGGGCCCGAACGCGGGGGATCCTGGCGCAGGGCGCGGGCGAGGGCGGGATCGGGGGCGTTCATGGGGGCGCCCGCCCGGATCGAGGCCACGGGGCGGTCGAAGTATCGGTTGCCCTAAGGCCTCCAATCCGCACCCTCATCCTGAGGTGCGGCGCAGCCGCCTCGAAGGAGGCCTCCAGAAATCGCGGCGCGCTCTGGAGGCCTCCTTCGAGGCCTTCGCTGCGCTCCGGCGCCTCAGAATGAGGTGATGGGTTGGATAGGCCGAACACGTTTCGGAACACCGAATCCGCCGAGGAACGAAGCCCTTAGAGTATTGACGTTCGCCGTTCTCCGCCATCGTGTCATGAGACGCGGTCGCGATCGCGGGTGCCGGACCGCCTTGCACCGCGCCGCGAGGGCCATACCTGTAGCGCGCGGGGGGCACCCGCCGGCCCAAGGCATTTCCAGGCCATGCTCAGCACAGATACCGACATCCTCTCCGCTGCCGAATCCTGGCGGCGCGACGGCCGCGCCGTAGCTCTGGCGACTGTCATCGAGACCTGGGGCTCCGCCCCGCGTCCGGTGGGCAGCCACCTCATCGTCGACGACGCGGGCAACTTCCTGGGCTCCGTCTCGGGGGGATGCGTGGAGGGCGCCGTGATCACCGAGGCCATCGAGGTGATCGAAGCCGGGGCGCCGCGCGTCCTCGAATTCGGCGTGGCCGACGAGACCGCGTGGCGGGCCGGCCTGTCCTGCGGCGGGCGGATCCGGGTCTTCGTCGAGCGGGTCGACTGATGCGCGCCGACCTCCTGTCCGTCCTCAACGCTGAGCGGGCCGCCCGCCGGGCCGCCATCCTGGTCACCGACATCGCCGACGGCGCGCAGCGCCTCGTGCGCGAGTCGGAGATCGTCGTCGATCCGCTCGGCGCGGTGCTGGCCAAGCATCTCGCCTCGGCCAAGAGCGGCCTCGTGGAGGCGGACGGACGCACGCTCTTCCTCACCGTCCACGTGCCGCCGGTGCGGCTCGTGGTGATCGGTGCCGTCCATATCTCGCAGGCCATGGCGCCGATGGCGGCGGGGCTCGACCTCGCGTTGACGGTGATCGATCCGCGGACCGCCTTCGCCACGCCCGAGCGCTTCCCGGGTATCGAACTCGTGGCCGAATGGCCGGACGCCGTGCTGGGCTCCCGCGTGCCGGCGCTCGATCGCTACTGCGCGCTCGCTGCACTGACCCACGATCCGAAGATCGACGATCCGGCGCTGAAGGCGGCGCTCGCTGCGGACTGCTTCTACGTGGGCGCTCTTGGCTCCCGGAAGACGCACGCGGCCCGCGTCGCCCGGCTCACCGAAGCCGGCTTCACGCCGGAGCAGATCGGCCGGATCCGTGCGCCGATCGGGCTGCCGATCGGAGCGGTCAGTCCCGCCGAGATCGCGCTCGCCGTGCTCGGCGAGGTCGTGGCCGCTTTGCGCCACGTGCCCCGCCCGGAGGCCGCGTGAGGTTCGGTCCCGTCCCGCTCGCCGAGGCGGCCGGGCTGATCAGCGCCCATACCGTGCGGCGGGAGGGGCTGACCCTGCGCAAGGGCGCGGTGATCCCGCAGGATCTGGCAGCGGAGCTGGCCCGTTCCGGTGTGTCGGAGATCGTGGCGGCTGCCCTCGAACCGGGCGATATCGGTGAGGATGCCGCCGCCGCGCGCTTGGCCGCTCACCTCGCCGGGCCGAACCTGCGGGTGGCGGCGCCGTTCACCGGCCGCTGCAACCTGTACGCCGAGACCGCAGGCGTCCTGACCCTGGACCCGGCCCGGATCGACGCCGCGAACGCGGTCGATGAGGCGGTCACGGTGGCCACGCTCCCCCGGTTCAAGCCGGTGGTGGCAGGCGAGATGATCGCGACCGTCAAGATCATCCCCTACGCAGTGCCCGGCGCGGTGCTGGACTGCGCCTGCGCGGCGGCCGGGGGCGGCACGCTCGCGGTGGCACCCTATCGCCGCCGCCGGGTGGGCGTCGTGTCGACCCGGCTGCCAAGCCTCAAGGAGGCGACGATCGACAAGACCCTCCGGGTGCTGGCCGAGCGCCTCGCCCCAGCGGACGCCACGATCGTGGCCGAGACCCGGGTGCCGCACGCGGCCGATGCCGTCGCGGAGGCCCTGGCGGGCGCGATCGACGGCGCCGGGGCCGATCTCGTAGTGGTGTTCGGCGCTTCGGCCATCGCCGACCGGCGCGACGTCATCCCGGCCGGCATCGAGGCCGCCGGGGGCCGGGTCGCCCATCTCGGGATGCCGGTCGATCCCGGCAACCTGCTCCTCGTCGGCAGCCGGGGCGACGTTCCGGTCATCGGCGCCCCGGGCTGCGCGCGCTCGCCGAAGGAGAACGGCTTCGACTGGATCCTCCACCGCCTGCTCGCCGACCTGACCGTGACCCGGGCCGACATCGTGGCGCTGGGCGTCGGCGGCCTGCTCATGGAGATCGTTTCCCGACCGCAGCCCCGCGCCGGGGGGGAGGCCGTCGGCGAGGCGGAGGCCGATGCCTGAGATCGGAACGGTGCTCCTCGCCGCAGGACGCGGCAGTCGGTTCGGCCCGGCGCCGAAGCTGCTCGCGCGGCTCGACGGGAAACCCCTGGTCCGCCACGCCGCCGAGGCCGCCCTGGGTGCCGGGCCGCGCCCGGTGGTCGCCGTGCTGGGCGCGCACGCGGATGCGGTCCGGGCGGCGCTCGACGATCTCGAACTGATCCGCGTGGAGAATCCCGATTACGCCGCCGGCCTCGCCACGTCGCTGCGAGCGGGGCTCGCGGCGCTGCCGGCATCCTGCACCGCCGCCGTGGTGGTGCTGGGCGACATGCCGCGGGTGACGGCCGCCCATATCGACCGCCTCGTGGCGGCCTTCGCGGATGCGGAGCCGGCAGCCGTGGTCCCCGTGCAGGACGGGCGTTACGGGAACCCGGTCCTCCTGAACCTGCGCCGCCTCGGCGCCGACATCGCGCATCTGCGCGGCGACCATGGCGCCGGGCCGCTCCTCCGGGGACGGGCGGATGTGCTGGAGATTCCAGGCGACGCCGCCACCGGCCTCGACATCGACACGCCGGCCGCACTCGCGGCCCTGCGGGACATTCAGGCCTGAGCGGTCAGGCCTCGGCGTGCTTCCGCGCCGTGCGGGCGTCGGCGCGGCACCGGTCCGAGCAGTAGCGCACCTCGTCCCAGACACGTGCCCACTTCTTCCGCCACGCGAAAGGCTTTCCGCATTGTTCGCAGACCTTCTGCGGAAGGTCGCCCTTGCGGCGCATCGGCGGCATCCGTCCTCCTCATCCCTGCACCGGCCCAGCGTTCGGGCGATCCTGGGCTTGCCTGTGCCGCGCGCGCGCATCCAAGAGGTGCGCGAGACCCATCATGACCGCGAGACCGCCGACATTGACGGCGACCTGAAGCGGCCATGTGGCGTCGAAGGTCCGGTAGAGGATGCGGCCGATGAGCGCCGCCAGGCAGCCGGCGGCGAAGACTTCCAGCGAATGCCGGCCGCAGGCATCGATCAGCCGGAGCCGGCGCCAACGGCTGAGGCGGGCGACCACGGGTATGCTGAGCAGCAGATAGATCAGCGCCAGGATGTCGAGCAGCCGCAGGGGGCCGACATGGCTCTTGTCGGGCGCCTCGATCGCCAGCGGCCTGAGATCCGGCAGGCCCCACGCGGTCCAGGAGCCGCCCTGCAGCAGCGCGAAGCCGAGATAGGCACCGGCCGCCGCCGCAGCCCAGGTGCGCCAGGGCAACAGCCCGTCCCCGGCCCGGACGGCAAGCGCCAAGGCCGCCCCGACCACGAACAGGAACTGCCACGCGAACGGATTGAAGTACCATCCGTCATCGACCGCGGCGGCGTTCGGCAGGTTGAGCTGGTGATCGACGTTTGCCGCGAGCCACAGCGTGCCGGACAGCGCCAGCACGCCCCACACGCCGCGCCGCATTCCGAAATGGACGAGCGGGAACACGGCCAGCAGCAGGATGTAGAGCGGCAGGATGTCGAGGTAGTTGGGCAGCGCGTTCAGCGCGAGCCCGCGCAGCAGGCCCGGCACGAGGCCCATCTGGATCAGGGGCGCCACGCCGAATCGCGGCACGAGCCCGGTGAGATCCATCCAGATCCGGACGATGATCAGCGTGGCCAGGAGCAGCCCGGCCTGGAACAGGTAGATGCGCAGGCAGCGCCGGACGATGCGCGCCACCGCGGTCCGGGTCCCCGCCCGCCGGAACAGCCCGCCATAGGCGATCATGGAGGAGTAGCCGGCCAGCAGCACGAAGATTTCGGCCGCATCCGAGAATCCGAAATTGTGCAGCGTGAACAGGGCCGGGGCGTTGCGCGGGATGTGGTCGACGAAGATCGTCAGCAGCGCAAGGCCGCGCAACACGTCGACCCGCGCATCCCGCAGGGGCTTTGCGGGATGCGGCGTCTCAGCGGGACCCGCTGGAGGACGCGGCGCGGCATTGAGCGCCGGGCGTTCGAGATCGTCGATGCTGTTCAAATCAGGTCATCGTCGGGTGCGCTGCGGCTGGCTACGGCGCGATAATACCGCAGTGCAGCGCAGGCGCTGCGGGAGACTACGTCGATCACGCGTCTTTGTTCACGGGCGGCGTGAGGTCGTCCGTCGAGAACGCTTGCCCGCGCTCCGGGTCCTGCCCGACGCGATGCGGCGAAGGACGCTCGCCTCGTGCCCGGAGGCGGTATAGACGCGACGGATCGATCCCGGCCGCCAGCGACGGTGCCGGGCAGGGGCAGGGTTCATGCGCGTCCTCGTCACCGGAGCCGGAGGTTTTCTCGGCCGCCGCCTGCTTGAGGCGCTGCGCCGGGACCTGCCCTCCGACAGCCGCATCCTCGGCATCGACCGCGCCGCGCAGCCGCCGCTCGACGGCGTGACGTTCCTCATGGTCGATCCGTTCGATGCTGGACGGCTCGCCGCGGCGGTGGCGGAATTCGAACCGACCCTCGTGTTTCACCTCGCGGCCCTGGCCTCGGTCGCCCAATCGAGCGAGACGCCATCCTACGCGTGGCGGGCGGATCTCCTCGGCACGTTGAACCTCGCCGAGGCGCTGGCGAAATCGGGTGCGACCCTGGTGTTCCTGAGTGCGAGCGTGGTTTACGGCGAGGCGTTCCGGGTCCGGCCGCGTCCGGATGAGAGCGTGACCCCGCGGCCCGACACGATCTCGGGACGGACCAAGACCGCCTGCGAGTACATCCTGCGCGACGTGCTGGCGCATGCCGGCGTGAAGCATCTCGTGCTCCGGCCATCGAACTACATCGGACCCGGGCAGGCCGAGACCTTCGTGGTCGCCTCCCTGGCCGGCCAGATCGCCCGCATCGAGCGCGGGCTCGCGCCGCCGTGCCTGCAGGTCGGCGATCTCTCGGCCGGACGCGATTTTTTCGACGTGGCCGATTTCACGGCCGCCTGCATACGCCTGACCGAGCGGCTCGCGGATCTGCCGGATGGCGGCATCTACAATGTCGGATCGGGCACCGTGACCCCGGTCTCCGGGATCCTCAACGCGTTGCGCGATATGACGGACGCAACCTTCACGGTCCGGGTCGTGTCCGACCGGGTGCGGGACGCGAGCACCCTAGCCGAGGGCTGCGACCCGTCAGCCTTCATGGCGGCGACGGGTTGGAAGCCGGTCATTCCGCTCCCGCAGAGCCTGTCGGCGATCCTGGCGGAGGCGCGCGCACGGCTCGGGTGACGGGCCGCGGTCAGGGAGATCGAGCGCAGCGCCGCCGCGTCTCTCCCCCACAGAAAAGGAGGGCGCGACATCCGGATGGATCGCGCCCCGCAATCGTCCCGCCGACGCTCAGCGCGAGAACCGCTTGTACTTGATCTTCTTCGGCATGATCGAATCGGCCCCGAGCCGCCGGACCTTGTCGGCCTCGTAGTCGGAGAAGTTGCCCTCGAACCATTCCACGTGGCTGTCGCCCTCGAAGGCGAGGATGTGCGTGGCGATGCGGTTCAGGAACCAGCGATCGTGGCTGATGATCACCGCGCAGCCGGCGTAATCCTCCAGCGCGTCCTCGAGGGCGCGCAGGGTCTCCATGTCGAGGTCGTTGGTCGGCTCGTCGAGCAGCAGCACGTTGGCGCCGCCCTTCAGGGTCCGGGCGAGGTGGACGCGGTTGCGCTCGCCGCCCGAGAGGGTGCCGACCTTCTTCTGCTGGTCGGGCCCCTTGAACGCGAAGGCCGCGCAATAGGCGCGCGAATTGATCTCGCGCTTGTTGAAATAGATGATGTCGTTGCCGCCCGAGACCTCCTGCCAGACCGTGGCGTTCGGATCGAGGGCATCGCGCGACTGGTCGACATAGCCGAGCTTGACCGTCTCGCCGACCTCGATCTTGCCGTTGTCGGGCTTCTCCTGGCCGGTGATCATCTTGAACAGGGTGGTCTTGCCGGCGCCGTTCGGGCCGATCACGCCGACGATGCCGCCCGGCGGCAGCTTGAACGACAGATCCTCGATCAGCAGCCGGTCGCCGAACGCCTTGCTGAGGTGCTCGAACTCGATGACGTTGTTGCCGAGCCGCTCGTCGATCGGAATGACGATCTGCGCGGAGGCATCGACCTTGTTGTTCTGCTTGGCGACCAGCTCCTCGTAGCGCGTGATACGCGCCTTGGACTTGGACTGGCGGGCCTTCGGCGAGGCGGCGATCCACTCCTGCTCGCGGGCGATGGAGCGCTGCCGGACCATGTCCTCGCGGCCCTCCTGCTCCAGGCGTTTCTGCTTCTGCACCAGCCAGGCCGAATAATTGCCCTCGTACGGGATGCCCTTGCCGCGATCGAGCTCCAGGATCCAGCTCGTGACGTTGTCCAGGAAGTAGCGGTCGTGGGTCACGATCAGGATCGCGCCCGGATACTGGCGCAGATGGCCTTCGAGCCAGTTCACCGTCTCGGCGTCGAGGTGGTTGGTCGGCTCGTCGAGGAGCAGCAGCTCGGGCTCCCACAGGAGCAGGCGGCACAGCGCGATGCGGCGGCGTTCGCCGCCCGAGAGCGTGGCGACCGGCTGCTCGTCGCTCGGGCAGCCCAAAGCCTCCATGGCTTGGTCGATCTTGGAATCGAGTTCCCAGAGGCCCAGCGACTCGATCCGGTCCTGGAGCTCGGTCATCTCGTCGGCGGTCTCCTCCGAGTAGTTCATGGCGAGCTCGTTGTAGCGGTCGAGCATCGCCTGCTTCTCGGCGACGCCTTCCATCACGTTCTCGCGGACGGACTTGTTCGGATCGAGCTGGGGCTCCTGCGGCAGGTAGCCGACGCGCGCGCCCTGGGCGACCCAGCCGTCGCCGGTGAACTCCTTGTCGAGGCCGGCCATGATCTTGAGCAGCGTCGACTTGCCCGAGCCGTTGATGCCCAGCACACCGATCTTGGCGTCGGGATAGAAGGACAGGTTGACGCTATCCAGAACCTTCTTGCCGCCGGTATAGGCCTTGGTCAGGCCCCGCATGTGGTAGATGAATTCGCGAGCCATCGCGGAAATCCTCGGCGTGGTGTGCGGGATGCGCGATGCGTGCCAATGGCACGGGGCAGGCGCGGGGCCCATCCCCCGTCCTGTACGCACGCCCCGACGATATAGGAATCACGCTGTTCGACTATCAGGCCCGCCGGGACGCGGCAAGGATGCCGGCTTTTCCCCCGCTTGACCGGGCCGCTCAGGCGAACGGGTTCGGGACCGATTTCGGCGCCGCCTCGGGCGCTTCGGCCACCGCCTCAGGCAGGTCGTCGCCCTCCAGGGCCTGCACGATGGCGTCGAGCGTCTGCTTGAGCAGCCGTGCCTGGGCGAGGCCCGCCTTGTCCCGGGTCAGATCGAGGGAGCCGTGGAGGGCGATCCGGTCGGTGCCGTTCTCGAAGCAGAGGGCGCCGATCGTGCGCGCTCCGGCATCGTCCGCGAAGGGCGCGAAGGAATCGGATGGGGGCTCGGCTTTGGCGCGGCGCTTGTCCGGCTGCCTGTCCTTTTGCATGCATCCCTCTCAGAAGATTCCGCGCAGCACGTCGCGGACGATTTTGCGCAGGGCGTGGTTGATCTCGCGCTGGAGCCAGTCCTGCCACGTCGGCTCATGGCGCGGACGGTGCTCGTCGGCGCGGGCGGAAGCGTGCGGGTCCGGCAGGGTCATCGCGGTGGTCCGGGCACCGACCGGCAGCCCAGGGAAGACGTCGATCCCGGCCTGCCGGTTCAGCTCGTCGATGGAAACCGCTTGCCAGTCGCGCGAATCCGCGTTGCGGGCGAGATAGGCGCCGGCCTCGCCGCTCGCCGGATCGTAGAGCGCCTTGAACAGCTGGGTCGGCACCAGCACGCCGCCCTTGATCTGCTGGACCGCATCCCCGGAGAAGATGACGCCCGTCACCACGAAGATCGAGCCGCGCCGGGTTGCCAGCCGCCGTGTGCTCTCTTCGATATCGGCCCAGAGACCGCGATTCAGGACCCGGTTCTGCGGCACGATGTTGGCGAGGCTGAAGGATTCGGCCTGGGCGCCGAGCGTCGGCATGTCGCCCGCCGGGGCGAGGTGGCCCCGGTCGAAGCCGCTGCGGACGTAATCCTCCAGCGAGGCCCGCTCGTCCGCCGGCAGCCGAAGTTCCTCGTGGAACGAATCGTCCCGCGCCACGGTGCGGGCTGCGGCGATGCTGGCGCGGGTCAGGTGCTCCGCGGAATAGAGCGGCGTGTGCGTCACGCCGGAATGGAGCACCGCAAACGCCTCGAAGCAGAGCGGGACCGTTCGCGTCGCCAGCTTGGGGTTTGTGAGAACCGGGGCCTGCCCGTTGGAGAACAGAGCCGGACAGGCATCCTCGGCCCGCGCGGCCGGAGCAGACGAAGCAATGAGAATGAACGCCGTGGCACAGAGCCTCCGGCGTGTGCTCACCAGCATACGCGCACCCGCCGCACGCCCTCCGGCGTCGGTCGGCTCCGCCACGCACAGGGGCGGCCGAGATGTTGGGCGAAGGGCCGCACGTCACGATCCGGGCCGCCGGGGGCGAGCCGCGGCGGGCAATCGCCCAGGAAGTTGCAGAGGAAATCAAGGTTACCGTCCGGCTGTCGTGGCTGGGCGTAAGCTTCGCCGTTACCCGTAATCGCCAGCGTGAGCAGGATTGTGCACAGACGAGCCGGACTCAAAGGTGGACCTCTTGTGGCGGTGAAGGCACGTAACTGAAAAAAATGGCGACCTGACATTGATCGGGCCGCCGATCATCCGTAACTGGCACTATCATGACAGCGACGGACGGGTGGGTTCTAGCATGAACGCGGACCGCCGGATGCCTGTATCGCGCCGGCCCAGGGCACGCGAAGCGGCCGTCGCCACACTCGAACGAGCGGATTCGACCATTGGCGATATCACCTGAGCAATCGGCGTTGCTGGATCGCGTCCCGAACCCGGCAGCGTTGCGGCGTCTTCCGGAATCGGAGCTGCAGAGTGTGGCGGATGCGGTGCGCGCCGAGATGATCGACGCCGTCTCGATCACCGGCGGCCATCTCGGCTCGGGGCTCGGCGTGGTCGAACTCACCGTCGCCCTGCACCACGTGTTCGACACCCCCGACGACCGCATCGTCTGGGACGTCGGCCACCAGTGCTACCCGCACAAGATCCTCACCGAGCGCCGCGACCGCATCCGCACGCTGCGCCAGGGCGGCGGCCTCTCGGGCTTCACCAAGCGC
>NZ_JAKSYD010000251.1 GCF_022829605.1 Methylobacterium sp. E-065
GCGCGCTTGACCGCCTCCTCGGTGAGCATCACCGAGGTGTTGATGCCCCGCTGGATCTCCCCCAGGATCCCGCGCACCTGACTGGTCGCCGCCTTGGCCTGATCTGCCAGCAGCTTCATCTCGGAGGCGACCACCGAGAAGCCGCGCCCGCTCTCGCCGGCCGCGGCCGCCTCGATCGCGGCGTTGAGGGCGAGGAGATGCGTGCGCTCCGAGATGTCGTTGACCGTCTCGATGATGTCGCCGACCGTCTGGGTCTTCTCCGACAGGCTGACGATGTTGCCGGCCACCGCCTCGGCCTGCTCACGGATCGCATCCATGGCCTTGGCGGTGTCGGAGACGGCGCGCAGGCCTTGCCGGGAGGTCTGGGCGGTGGCCTGCGCGGTGGCGATCACCTCGGTGGCGCGCTTGCTGATCTGGGCGCCCGAATGCGTGATCTCGTCGACCGTGGCGGCGGTCTCCTGCACGGCGGCAAATTGCTGCTCAACGGAGGCCGCCTGCTCCTG
>NZ_JAKSYD010000089.1 GCF_022829605.1 Methylobacterium sp. E-065
CGCAACATCGTCGAGCGGCTCTGGGCGCGGCTCAAGGAATGGCGAGCGGTTGCCACGCGTTACGAGAAGACCGCCGCCAGCTTCAGCGGTATCCTCTGCCTCGCCGCTGCCCTCGATTACCTCAGGTGACGACAGACCCTAGGAATAGTGTCGAGACATCAGCCGTTTACCCGCAGCCCTGCAAGAGGAGACACCAGGGTGCATGTCACGCCCTCGGGCAAATAGCACAACGCGACTTCTCCGCCGGAAAGGCCGCGCTCAATCAGGCGAGAGCCAAATCCCCGGCGCGTCGGTGGCGTCACAGGTGGTCCACCTTGCTCTCGCCATTCGAAGCGGAGCGACGCTCCCGACTCTTCTCCCTCGATCATCCAGCAGATCGCCACGGTGCCGTCCGAGACGGAGAGTGCCCCGTACTTCACGGCGTTGGTCGCGAGTTCGTGGAGCAACAGGCCGAGCGACAGGGTTGTGGATGGGCCGACAGATAGGTTCGGCCCGCTGATCTGGAACCGGGATCCCGTGTCGTCGTGCAAATCGAGCGTCCCACGCACGACCGCCTCGACGTACGCGCTGTCAGCGGGCCCATCCAACAGAATGTCGTGCGCTTTGCCCAGCGCGATCAGGCGCGCGGCCAACGCTTCTCGCGCCGTATCGATGTCGGGTGCGTTTCGCAGCGTCTGCGCGGCGATCGCCTGCACCAGCGTCAGGGTGTTCTTCAGCCGGTGACTCAGTTCGCGGTTCAGCACCGCCTGCTGCGCATCGGCATCCTTGCGCTCGCCGATGTCACTGATTGCGACCACTGCGCCGACCAGCACGCCCTGATCGTCCCGGATCGCCTCCCCGGCGATGGCGATCCAACGCCGCTCTCCGTCCGGGCGCTGGTACTCCACTTCGATTGTGGATCGTTCGCATTCCCCGTTGCTGATCTGCGCCAAGGGATACTCGTTGGCGTCCACACGGCGACCGTCCTCGTGATAGGCGACGAAATCACCGTAGGCATTACTAGACGTGGAGTAGAGGGTGTCATGGCCGAGGATGTCGGCCAGTCTCCGGTTACCCATCAGGATGCGGCCGGACGGAGCTTCCGCCAGCATGATGCCGATCGGCACGCTCTCCATCATGGTGAGCAGCTGGGCCTGCTGAGCGCGCACGGCCCGGTCCGCGAGGACCTGCTCGGTCACGTCCAGAAACAGCACCGTGAAGGTGTCCGGACTCAGCCTCTGCGCGCGTCCCTCGTACCAACGATCGAGTATGCTGGACTGCCGCTTGAAGGTGATCGGCTCGCCGGTCTCGACGACCTGTGCGAACTCTTCGATCCACACGTCTTCCAAGTCCGGAAACACCTCGCGGACGGTACGGCCAATCGCTCGCTCCGGTGGGATCCCGACCAGGTCACTCCAGGCACGATTGACCTCGACGTAGCGCCAGTCCGTGATCCGACCTTCGCCATCGCGGATCGCCTCGCCGACGAGGAAGCCCTCGTGAAGATGGCTGAACAAGTTGCGCCAGTGGATCGCGTTGGCCTCACGCTCGGCGTGAGCAGCCCGCAATTGTGCGTTCTGGTACCGCTCGCGCAGGATCGTCGTCACCTGCCGGGCCAACCGTCGCAGGCCATCCGCCTGCTTCGCGGTCAGACCGGAGGGTCTTGCCTTTCGGTCGATGACGCACAGGCTCCCCAGCACATGGCCGTCCGGTCCGTGCAGAGGCGCGCCCGCATAGAAGCGGATGAGCGGTTCACCGACGACGAGCGGGTTGTCCCGAGTGCGAGGGTCGGCCGTCAGATCGGGGATGACGAGGAGGTCGGGCTCGGCGAGGACGTAGACGCAAACAGAGGCGTTGAGGTCGGTCTGGGACGGCGCAAAGCCGATCCGCGCTTTGAACCACTGCCGGTCACCCGCGACGAGCGACACCAGCGCGACCGGCGTGCCGCACACCAAGGCGGCCAGATGGACGATATCCTCGAAGCCGTCTTCCGCAGGCGTGTCGAGCAAATCCAAAGCGTCGAGCGCTTGGAGGCGGTCGTCGTCGTGAACACGTCCGAAATCGGAAGAAGCGCACATGGCCGAGAACGGGCTCGCTCGCGCGAGTTTTCGAACCCACGGCCTTGTCCATCTAGCAGGCACCGTAGACAACGCGAAACAACATGTGATCAGTTTTGAACAGATGCCCGTGGCGGCGGCAGCTCGATAGAACTGCTGGATCCAATCGGCTCCGAAAATCACGTGCAGCGATAGTCGCGCCTCGCCTATTTATTCCGAAGTGGCTCGGGCTGCACATGCTCGGGCATCGTCTTCCGCACGTGATGGTGGACGATCTGCGCGCTGAACGGCTTGCTGATGAAGGTCGCCCCCTCCGGCAGATCGCCGGGCCCCGGCTTGGCTCGGCCCGAGGCGAGAACGATCGCGATCGATGGCCAGCACCGAGCGACCTCGCGGGCAAGAGCGAACCCATCCATGTCTCCCGGCATGTCCACGTCGCTGAAAAGCAGCTTTACGCGGGCGTGATGCTGACCGAGGACGCGCAACGCCTGAGCGGCGTGTGCAGCCTCCAGCATCTGGAAACCGGCTTCTTCCAAGATGCTGACGGCCTCCATGAGGATCAGCGGCTCGTCATCGACGACGAGGGCAAATGGAGGTTCGGGGGGTGGGGCTTCGCTCACGCCGGGTCAAATCGGGAAATGGAGCGAAGGTTGCCAACGCCTTGTTTCCATCAGGCTTAGTGGCACAGTGCGTCCACCATGCCGATCCGGCCCGAGCATCGCTTCTTCTACCCCATCGACTGGGCACAGCTCTCGGCCGTGATCCGGTTCGGCCGGGCGAAAGGCTGCTGCGAGGGCTGCGGGCGACCGCATGGGCGGATGGTCTACCACCTCGGCGACGGCCGCTGGTGGGACGCGGACGCTGGCCGGTGGCGCAACGGGTGGGGAAGGCGGATCCGGATCGCTGCGGAAGCTGACATTCTAGGACGGGCCCGCCGGACCCGGGTCGTTCTGGCCGCCGCGCATCGGGACCACGACACCTCGAACAACGCGGACGCCAACCTCGTGGCCTTCTGCCAGCGGTGCCACATGATCCACGACCGGCCGGAGCATCAGCGCCGACGGTGGCGCACGCTGTTCAAGCGGAAGGCGCTCGGCGACCTGTTCGGCGGGCCCTACGCCTAGCATGCGGGTTCAAACCCGTGTGGCCATCTGGATTATCTGGATCCACGTCGCCCGGCTATCGCCGGCTTTGCGGCACCCTCGCCGCCTAAGCCAAAGCGCTCCGCGAACTCCAAAGCCGGCATCGGCCGCCCGAATAGATAGCCCTGCGCCGTCTCGCACCCCTTCGCGATCAGGCGTCGGCGCTGCTCCTCTGTCTCCACGCCCTCCGCGATGACCTCCAAACCGAAACTGCGACTCAGCTTGAGGATCGCCCGCACGATCGCCGCGTCCTGTGGATCCTCGCACAAGTTCTGCACGAAGCTGCGGTCGATCTTCAGCCGCGTGAGGGGAAACCGCTTGAGCAGGCTGAGTGAGGCGTAGCCAGTGCCGTAGTCGTCGAAGGCCACGCCGACACTCAGCCGTCGCAGGTCGCGCAAGGCACCGACGAGCACCTCGTCGTGGCGCAGGATGATGTTCTCGGTGATCTCAAGCTCCAGGTTCGCGCCTGGCAATCCGGTCTCGATGAGAGCTCGGCTCACCGTCTCGGTTAGGTCACCACGTGCGAACTGTGCTCCGAACAGGTTCACACCGATCCGGAAGTCGGGAACGCCATTCCGACGCCAAACCTCGGCCTGAGCGCACGCCGTGCGCAGCACCCAGTCGCCGACCTCCGCCGCGTGCTGCCCCGTCTCCAGCGTCGTTAGGAAGGCGGCCGGCCCGATCAGCCCATGGTCTGGATGTCGCCAGCGGATCAGCGCTTCTGCCCCTAGAAGTGCGCCGTCGGACAGTTGCACCTGCGGTTGGTAGTGCAGTTCGAACTCGCCCCGCTCGACGGCGTTGCGGAGTCCATCGCGGCAGATCCGCTCGCGTTGAGCCGCCTCGCGCAGGTCGGGCGTGAACAGACGATAGCGACCGCGCCCGTCGGCCTTGGCCTGGTACAGCGCGGCATCGGCGCAGATCAGAAGGTCTTCCGCTTCGTCGCTGTGGGCTGGACTCAAAGCGACGCCGACGCTGGCGCTGAGACGCAGGAGTTGACCTCCAACCGGGAATGGCTCGGACATGGCGGCGAGGATCGCCTCAGCTGTCACAATCGCGATCAGGGGATCACCCATGTCGGGAAAAATGACGGCGAATTCATCACCGCCCAGGCGTGCCGCAACGGCGTCTGATCCGACGCAGGCTTTCACACGCTCGGCTGTCTGGCGCAGTACCGCGTCGCCGACGGCGTGGCCATGCCCGTCGTTGACGTCCTTGAACCCGTCGAGGTCGAGCATCAGCACCGCCGTGGGCAGCGCCTGTGCCAAGGAAGCAGTAAGCTGGCCATGCAAGACGCTGCGATTGAGCAGGCCGGTCAGCACGTCGTGGTGGGCAAGGCGAAACAGCTGCCGCTCAACCGCGTGACGGTCGCTGACGTCGCGCACGATCGCGCCGAAGGCCGACGCATCACCCTCGCGCCACGTCGATAGGGATAGCTCGATCGGGAACTCGCCGCCCTGCCGGTGACGGCCGAACAGTTCGACCGTGCGGCCGATTAGCGATCCAGGAGCGCCGTCGGCGAGCTGGCGCAGGCTGCCCTCGTGGCCGCTGAGCATCCGCTCCGGCACGATTAGGTCGATAGACCGCCCGAGCACCTCATTAGCGACGTGGCCGAAGATGCGCTCGGCGGCATCGTTCCAGAAGGTAATTCGTCCGCTCGCGTCGGCGCAGATGATGCCGTCCGGCGAGGTCCCGGCGATGTGCTCGAACCGGCTCTGCGTGGCTCGCTGGGCGATCGTGCTTCGCCGCAGTTCCAGTCGGTCGAGCACGAGGCGGGCGAGGCTGGTTAGGACGCGTCGGTCGCGGTCGGTGAACGCTGTGCGCGGCTCGGGCCCGGCCAGACACAGCGTGCCGATAGTATGCCCGTCCTCGGTGCGCAGAGGCGCGCCAGCGTAGAAGCGGACGAACGGGGCACCGGTGACCAGCGGGTTGTCGCGGAAGCGCGGATCGTGCGTGGCATCGAGCACGACGAGCACATCGTCCTGCAGGATCGTGCGCGAGCAGAAGGCAACGTCGCGGTCGGTCTCATTGAGATCAAGGCCGAGCTTGGCGTGGAACACCTGACGGTCGCGCTCTACGAACGAAATGAACGCTGTAGGGGCGTCGAGCAGCTGGGCGGCGAGTTCGACGACGTGGGTGAGTGCGGGGTCCGGCGCGGCCGCGACGACGTCGAACTCCGACAAAGCCCGCAGTCGAGCGTCCTCATCGATCGGTGTGTGGGCGCAGGACACGCGATGCCTCTACGATCATGCGGAAGGGTGAAACGACTAGCCTCGTCGAGACTTCAGGCGACCGCCCTTGCAGCGTCGCGAACTTGGCGGGTTGCGGCATCAACCCGCTCGCTCGCCCGGGCGATCGCCTCCATGCCGCCGGCGATCGTCGCCACTCCGTGCGCGGCTGTGTGCATGCTGCCCGACATCTCCCGGGTCACGGCCGACTGCTCCTCGACCGCCGCCGCGATCGCCGCCGACACCTCATCGAGCGAGCGGATCGTGCCCTGGATCGAGCCGATCGCGCCCACGGCCTCGCGGGTAGCTGCCTGGGTCGCGGTGATCTGCACCCGGATCTGGTCGGTCGCCTTCGCGGTCTGCTCGGCCAAGGCTTTTACCTCAGAGGCCACTACCGCAAAGCCCTTGCCGGCCGCCCCAGCGCGGGCCGCCTCGATCGTGGCGTTCAGCGCGAGCAGATTGGTTTGCGAGGCGATCCCCTGGATCATCGTGACCACTTCGCCGATCTGCCCCGCCTGCCCGCTCAGGCCCTCGACGATGGTACCGGTACGCCGCGCCTGCTCCACGGCTTCACCCGCCATGCGTGCGGCGTGGCTCACCTGCTGACTGATCTCGCCGACCGAGGCCGACAGCTCCTCCGCTCCCGAGGCCACGCACTGGATGTCATTCGAAACCTGTCCGACCGTGCCGGCAGCCTCGGCGGTCTGCCGGGTCACGTGCTCGACTGCGGTACCGATCGCGTCGAGGTCCGTGCCGATCGTGCGCTGCGCTTCAGCCCGACGCTGGCGCTCACTCACCTGCACGGTGATATCGGCGGCGAACTTTACAACTTTGAGCACCTTGCCATCTGCGTCGGTGATCGGGTTGTAGGTGGCCTGGATCCAGACCTCGCGACCGCCCCGAGCAATGCGCCGAAACTCGCCGGCCGCGAACTCACCGCGCCCGAGCTTGTCCCAGAACCCGCGATAACCTGCGCCGGCCTGCTCGGACGCATCCACGAACAGGCTGTGATGCCGACCGCGGATCTCGTCGAGGCTGTAGCCGACAGCGTCGAGGAAGTTCTGGTTGGCGTCGAGGATTGTTCCGGTCGGATCGAAGGCGATCACCGCCTGCGAGCGGTGCAGGGCGGTGATCTGCCCATCGAGATCCAGCATGCGCATCTTCTGCGCAGTGATGTCGGTGGCGAACTTGACGACCTTCACGACGCGGCCAGCGCGGTCGAGCACAGGGTTGTAGCTCGCCTGCAGCCAGACAGCCCGGCCGCCCTTGGCCAGTCGCTTGAACTCGGCGCCTTGGTAAGTTCCCCGGCGCAGTGCGTCCCAAAAGGCGCGATAGTCAGTGCTTGTGCGATAGGGCGCCTCGACGAACATCGCGTGATGCTGGCCCTGCACCTCCGGCAGGGTGTAGCCCATGGCTGTGAGGAAGTTGGCGTTGGCGGTGAGGATGGTGCCGTCGGGCCGGAATTCGATGATGGCCTGCGAACGCCCCAGCGCCTCGAATTTGGCCGCGAGATCGGCAAGCTTCCCCGTCCCACCGAACATGGCTTTTCACTCTCGGAAGCGCTGAGATTGATCGATAACGAAGTTATTCTCGACGGCTGGGCGGGCGTTCCCCCTCCAGCCTATGCGGTCGTATAAATTCTTGGGCCTAAGCTGAGCGATAAGTGTTACTTACCGCTTAATCGCGACGTAAAACCGCAGTTTAGGCCGCTAATGTAATCCAGATTACTTTTCGAAGACTGTTATTAAGCCACATCCCGCAAGAGCGTATACGTCTCATGCGTGTTGAAACACGCCGAGCGTCCGGAACGCACCCGTTAACAGATCCTTGCTTTCGTGGGCGGGTTCGTAGCGACCAGCTCCGTTGACAGAGGGGCGGCCGATCCGACGCACCACCTCGCGCTCGAACGAAACGAAGTTCTCGATGCGCCCATCGATAGAGTGCAGAGGTCGGCAGTCGATCTCGACGTGATACTTGGTACCATCGGCCCGATAATTGGTTAGATAGCCGTGAAAGCGTTCGCCCGACGCCAGGGCGCGGCGAAAGATGTCAAGTGTCGTGCGACGTGTCTCTTTGCCCTGCATAAAGCGCGGACTGCGGCCAACGATCTCGCTGAGTTCGCGCCCGACGAGGCGTCCGAACGCGGGATTGGCGTAGAGTATGGCCGGACCAGGTGCACCGATCACCGCATCGGTGACGACGATGCTGATAGTCGCGTCGTGAGCCAAAGCGCGGATGAGTTCTAGCGCGGTCATTTCACACCAACGCTAAGCCTTGCCCAAAAGTGCAAGCGCTCCATCCGATGGACCATCGTTCGCTTGGCCGAACACTCGCAGACCGTCACCGCATAGCTCTTCCCGTTCTACCGCCCGCGAGAATTCTCACAGGATCGCTTCGGTCAGGGTCGCCCGCTGCCTCTCGGCAGCCTTCTTTCGCTTCTGCTGACCTCGTTTTCCCCAGATCTGGAACCTCAGTAGCCGTGCTGGTTACGCTTTTGACCCCTCCCCCTTGGAAGGCGGGGCCGTGATGACCCTCCCTTCGTGCAGGGAGCGATGAACTGCCGCCGCCTTTCCGCGCCAGTCGAATCCAGGCCAGCCACTCGGGGCTGATGATGCGGATCACGTTGGTGTCGTTGCGGAAGCCGGTGATCTGGCGCTCCTCGACGCTCAGGAGCCCGAGCTGCCGCGCCTCTCGGATCGCGTTCTTCACGGTCGAACGGCACACACCGGCCACCGCAGCCATGTTCTCGATCGACAGGCGGCAGTCCTTCCGGCGCGCGGTCTCGGCCGCCACGAGGGCGAGGACGGCCTGCTCGGCCAGCGTGAACCGGGCTGCGATGCCCGGCGGCAGGCGCCCTGAGGCGGCCCAGCGGCGGCGACGCTCCATCGATGCGTCCGTGCGTGGCCGGGAGCCGACGCCGGCCCTTCTGTGGCTGCTGACAAGCTTTTCGGCCGCCAGGCCAACAGCAGTGCCGGTGGTTCCTGTTGGGTTCGGGGTCTGTACGATGTTCCGTCCAGTATCAGACGAACGTCGAGCATCGATGAGAACGGACAGCGCCTCGGCCTCAGCCTCCGTCACCTGCCCGGCCCCGTAGGCGCGCCAGAGGGCGGCCGTCACCGCTGGCAGGGTGAGTCGGGTAGCCGCGTCGATCGCTCGGCGGATCTCGTCTGCAAACACGTGTCCTGGCCCTTATCCACAGGGCCACAGGGGGACAATCGGCGGCGCACGCTGTGCGCTCCGTTCAAGACAAGCCGGTATCATTGCCAGAACCAGGGTTCTGACTTGACGCCCGAGGGCGCTTCATGGCTTGTGGGGATTGGAAAAGCGGCCCCACAGGCCATCTCGATTTCGACGGGCTCCCATTTGGCGATGGGGGCCCGTTGGCTTTTCAGGGTCCTACTGCGGCGTTCGGTGCTCCTGGTTGCTCCGGCGACTCGCGCGAGGCGCGCGCCAGCCGGACATGGCATGTCGGCCGGGTGGCACGGCTAAGTCAACGTCGCGGGCGGGGGACGGCGCGAACATGCTCATGGACTCCTCGACCCTCGCGGACCTGCGCAAGGCCGGCATCATCACGAGCCAGGAGGTCGTGGCTGCTATCGACCTCTATCTGCGGGATCCAACGGCAGGCCCCTACCGCTTCGCCAGCGGGCACAGCATCGACATCGCGGCCCTTGTGAAGGCCACGCCGGCTTTCGCAGCGGTGGACCGGTCGGGGCCGCAGGAGAAGGCATTTCGGACAGTACTGGCGGCAGCTGTCATGTCGGCGCACCCGACTACGCCTTGAGCCATTGTGTGGCGCGGGCGAGCCGCGCTCACCGTCGCGAAAGGTCAGGCGTAGGTGCCCGTTAGATCGCTCCCTGCGTGGTAATAGGCAACATACGCTTCTCGAACCTCTCGCTTGAACGCCACAGAGCGCTTCGTAATCCATGTTACTATTGTCTCGATGAGCAGCCCATTGATGGTAAGTGCTTTTAAGATTTGTTAATTACCCAAATGGGCTCTATAGATCCAATTTTTACAAACCATTATTCGCTATAAGACTGTATTAATATCAATCACGTAGACGTGAGGCTGCTTCGGCGGCGTTTCGGCAAACAGGCCGGACGGGGGTCTGTATGCGTGATTGGGTAGAGCACCCACTACGATCTCTCGCGCGGGCCGAAGCTGGAAACGTTGTCCTCATCTTCGGGCTTAGCCTCCCCCTGCTCCTCGGTGCTGGTGGTCTCGTAATCGACTACGGCAACGCGGTGCGCATTCGGGCGGTCGAGTCCAGTGTTGCCGATGCGACCGCGTTGCTTGTTGCCAATGCTGACACTGTAGCGGCCGCAACTGAGGGGCTACGCCTCGCGAGCGCCCAGCTGACCTCCCGGATCGGTTCGGGCGCTACGACCAACGGCTTCCAGATCAACGGTTCATGGATCGACGGCGCGAACTATCGCGTGACGATCTCGACGACGCTGCGGACGAGCCTCCTGCACCTACTGCCCGGTATGCCGCGACAGATCACGGTCGGCACCGCCACCACCGTCAATCGGGTCGCGCCCGTTTATCAAACGAACCCACCGACGTTCAGCCAGCTTTCGCCCGAGGCTGCGGACTACAACCGGATCTACATGTACTGTTACTCGTCCGATCCCAAGCGGCAGGCTGAGGCCGACAAGGGCCGCCGCGGGATTGTCGCCATCGCCGACAACGGGACGCCGCCAACCGACTACTCGAAGGCCGTCCCGCCAACGTGTGGTGCCAATGAGGCGCCAAGCTATATGCTTCGCAATGTCCGCAATGCCCGCAGCAATCCATCCGCTTGGGACAATAAAAACCAAGATGTTTACCAGTATTATACCGATACCACGATCGATACCGGCTTACGGGTACAATCAATGAGCATGAAGGGCGCCCGTATCTACTCAAGCGGGAGCGAGTCATCGCTCGACATGAACGCAAACCCGATCTTAGAGACGATCGTTTGCGACAACCTCAGTCAATGCAAAAACAAGTCCAACGGCGGCATCTTGCCTAACAACAATACGACGCATAATCCTGCAACAGCGAACGCGAGCTGCAGCGAAGGCAAATACATGTATTATGGCTGGGAGGATCGTCCTCCTAATGCTGGAAGCGACAGAGACTACGACGATATTCGTGTGATCGTTTCTTGCCCGACAATCGTAAAGGTTGCCGACAAGAAGCTTCGTATCGTCGAGTGACCCGGCGCCGGGATCGGCCAAACCAATTGACCCTCGCGAGCTACTCAGATGTCCCGCCCGTCAAAGAGCTGTCGCCGAACAGCTCGCCGATGCGTTGATGTCGTCAGCCGTCTGGCGCGTGCAGAGGACGGCGCTACGGCCGTCGAGTTTGCGCTAGTTGCACTACCGTTTCTGAGCCTACTCGCCGTAATCTTGCAGACCAGCCTGATGGTCTGGGCGTCACGCAACCTCGACGATGCGCTCCAGCGCGCCGGTCGGACGATCTACACGGGGCAGTTTCAGAAGGCGAACACTGGCCAGACCGACGCCAGCACGCTGCTCGCTAATATGAAGACGGCCATCTGCGGCGCATCAGCGTCGCGTGTCCCCACCGTGTTCGACTGCAGCACGCTGAAGCTCAACGTGGTGCTGAGCACCTCGTTCGCCAACGGCACCGTGCCGACGCCGCTGGATCTGAAGACAGGCGATTGGGCTAAGGGCTTTGGCTCAAACTACGCCTGCGCCCAGCCAGGGGCGATCGTGGTCTTCACCGCAGCGGCTAAGTACCGGGTCGCGTTCAGCTTCCTCTACGCGGGCCTGCCCGGCTTTGGAGACGGCGCGAGGTTGCTGCAATCCACGGCCGTGTTTCGGACCGAGCCCTACGACACTTCGTCTGGGCAGGGCTGTTGAGATGAGGGGGGCAGCAATGGGCGCGAACACCTGGGGCGATCGGGTTGCTTTACGCTTCCGTGATGACGCGCGCGGCGTCTCGGCAATCGAATTCGCGCTGATCCTGCCGGTGATGTTGGCTCTGCTGTTCGGCGTGACGGAGTTCGGGCGCGCGATCGACCATTACCGCAGGGTCACGCTCCTGGCGCGTGCGGTGGCGGATCTTACGTCCCAGGGGGACGGGCAGACCACGATGGCGGCGGCGGCGATGACCGATATCCTGGCCTCGGCCAAGCTCGTGCTGACGCCTTATCCAAGCAGCGGAGCGGCGATCGTCATCACGGCGCTCGGAGTCACCGCCGACGGTGACGGTCAGACACCGCGCGTGTGTTCGAGCTATGCGACGGGCAACGGCACCGCGCGAGCGGTCGGGACGGCGACAGGCCTGAAAGTGCCGGAGGGCTTTCAGCTCGCCGGGATGCGGTATGTCTTGGCAGAGGTCACTGTTCCCTACCCGGCGATGTTCGGCAGCAACCTGATGCGGTTCGTAGGTGGAGCGAACAACCAGCTGACGTTCAAAGCGAGCGTGCCTTGGCCGATGCGGGGCGGTCAGACCTACAAATCCACCTACAGCGAGGTAGTTCTGCCGAACGGCAAGGCATGCACCTGACCCATTGTCACAAGCGCAACGCCGTATCGGCGCGGACTAAACATATGCCCGGCGCAGCGGCGCTTGAGGTATTGCCCGATGATACCGGCGAGCCGAGCCGATACGCAAAGCGACTCAACGGGTAGGATGGGGCTGGGCCGATAGCGTACCGTGGCCAGCGCGTTACGTTGAGCGTCCTAGGGCGAAATCTGGACATGGAAAAAGCCCGCCGCGGCGAGCCGGGCGGGCTGATCCAGATCCGAGCATCGGGGGCATGAGATCGAACCTCTGCGAGTCGTACCAGACGCCCGTTAAAGAAATGCCCGCCGCGGTGGACCGGGCGGGCGAGGTAAGGGAGGCGCCCTGAATGGCTTCCGGACGTCGAAAGCATTCCTCGCGTCGGATGGTTAATGAAACGCTAGTGCGCCGCGATCAGGTTGCGATCGAGTGAACAGCGCGCCATCGTTGTGGCATGATCCGATCCGAGCTCGTCGCCGGCGTCGCGCAGCAGTATCCCCACCTCTACGCCAAGGACGTCGAGGCGGTGGTCAACATCATCCTTGACCGGATCGCCGGTGCCCTCGCGAACGGCGATCGCGTCGAGCTGCGCGACTTCGGTACGTTCGGTACGAAAGAGTTAGGCGCGCATACCGGCCGCGACCCGCGCACGGGCCAGAGCGTCGCCGTTGCAGCCAAGCGGGGCATTCAGTTCAAGCTAGGCAAGAACATGCGGATGCGGCTCAACCTCGCGACGATTGCACCGGAGGATGAGGCAAAACGGCTTCTCAGCTCTTGATCTTGGTCAGGGGGCGCAGGATCGTCCGCACCTCCCTGATGTGCTCTGGTTCGGCCTAGTCCGGCAGTAGGACGCCGATCGCCTTGCAGACTGCAGGCATGGAGCCTTACTCAGCCGCCCTATCGACGAGTTGGGCGAGGTCACGCACGTGCCGGAGGCAGGTTCGACGCGCCTCGGGATCTGTGATCGTCGAGAACAGCCTCAGAAGCTCCAACTCCTCTGATATGGCCGGCTCAGTCGGCATGCCTTGGGACCGGTCTTGAAAAAACACATCCTCGCTGACGTTGAGCGCCTGCGCCACGCGTTTCAGAGTGTTCTTAACGCGGTACTCGTCCATTCTCGCCACCCCTCTGTGCCGAGAGGTGCCGTTTAACCTCGGCTAAGCATCTTCCCCCGTCCTGCATCTCGGGCCGCGTAGCGTTTTGGTCCCCCGCCGTGAGGAACGGCACCGAGCCCCGCCAGTCCGGGATCAAATCGGGCGGCGGAGCAGTAGCGGACCTCAGGCAATCGCCTGCGGATGCGGGGACAGCGTACCGGAGTAGGTGTTAGGCTTGAGCGGGCAGCCGCCGTGAGCCCGCCGATGCGTGAGGGTCTTGCGGAAGTCAGGGCCACTGTAGGCGCCGTTGATTGACACGCGCCCATGGCAGGCCGGACACCGCTTTAAGAGCAGTTCATAGTGGCGTACCGCGTCATCCAAGCTGACACGGTGCCACGCGCCCTGGATCTTTACTTCGCAGCTTTGAGTGAGCGGTACGTGAGTTGGGGACGGGTTCATGCCAGGCTGTCCTCGTCCTCGGCGTCCCAGTCACCCATCTTCTTGACCGTGTCGCTGAACGGCACCGTGAGTAGAAGTTGAGCGTCCTCATCAGCGATCTCGAACGAGCACACGAACCAATCGCGGATGATGAGTGTCTGGGTCTTAGCGATATGATTACGCGCCGCGCTCAAGGCGCGCTCACGTGCGGCGTTTAGGTCAGGAAATTCCTCGCCTTCTGGGTCCACCGCCAGCCCAGCGGGTCCTGGACGGTGTCGAACGTTGAAGTAGTAGCGCGGCATCTCAGACGCCCTCGATCAGCATAGCCGCCACGTCGAGACCCAGGCCGCGGGTGCCCTCCCCAGGCACCGCATCATGCGCTGCGTGACAGTCCACTCGTATTGGGATGACTCTTCGCTCATCACCCTAACCGCTTGGCACGCCAGCTGCCGGTACACCCGATCAGTCCGCCGGACGTGTGCCACGTACCACTGCCGCCACCCTTGGCGTCCAGGCTGCCGGAGATCGGCACCTTGTTCGTGCCGCTGGTGATCGTGGCCTGCACGACGCCCCCAGTCGACACACCGCCGTCGATGTCGACCTCCTCACCGGGGATTGAGGCGTCGCTGTCCTTGATCTGCACGTGATAGCTCGTGTTGGCCGAGCAGGGCCCCTGAGCTGTCGTAGCGACGATGGTCCAGGCCCCATCGTACTGATCCGGCACTCGGACCTTCCTCGTGACAGCATTGGCCGGACAGAGGACGACCACCGCAAGGGCAGCGGCGGCGATCAAGGTGGGAATACGAGCCACAGTCTGCTCCGGCGGTCGCGCTGTCGAGGCTGACCACGCACCCGGAGAACAATGGCATGGCTCAAACTGTTTCCGGATTTTGGGACCTTCACCCGTTTACAGACGACATACTTCGGCAGCTCAATCTGGTGCGAGCGGAGCAGTCCGATGATCAAGCAAACGCCGGAGCTACAGAATTCGGCTCGACTCTGGTTCAGCACGGCGTTGGCAGTCAGCTCGGCGGCGAGATCCCGCATCACGGGCAGCGCGCAGGTCTGCGCGTGCTGATCTCGATGCCGATAATCCGACTGGCGCCGATGAGCGGGACCGGATCGAGCGTCCTCAACGCCACAGGGCGCTGAAAGTCTGATCGAAGTCCGTGACCAGGGTTCGGTTGCAGAAACGGTGCAGGACGGGTCCGTCCGTGGTGCCCTCGCGCATCTCGATAGACTCGGTATTCTGATCGTACGAAAAGGTTAGATGGCGGCCGCCGAGGGTGGTCGACAGGATGGCTTTGGCACCCGCTGGGTCCTGCATCAACTCGGTCGATCCCGGCGCAGCGCGCCACATGATCCCGCCGAGCAGCGCAAGGGTGACCGCCTTCATCTGCAGATCCTCGCCGTCGGATCGCGCGATGACGCTCACAGCGTACCGCCGCACGGCGTCGAGGTCGGTCTTCTCGGACCGGACGGGAGCGAACAGGGCCATCGGCTTATTCCCGTCTCGTCGCGATGTCCGTCGCACCGGTCGAGGTGGCGGAATAGCCGCCCCAACCCTCCGTCGAGACGGGCGACGTCCCGCCCCAGCCTTCCGCGCGCCACGTTGCGACGCGCAGCGTCGGGTCGACCGAGCCGTAGTCCTTCAGAATGCCCATGATGCGGTCTCGCTGGCCGTCCGCAACTACGAGGTTCAGCATCGCCGCGCCCTGCCCCAGCTGCACGCAGCAGGCGTCCAGCGACTCCAGGGGCACGCCGATCGTCCGGAGTCTCTCCCGGAGGCCGGGGCCGTCGGGAAGCGATGCTCCCGCCTCGGCGGGGCCGTCATCTGTACCGGAGGGGGCAACCACGAGCTGGATCGCCCGCTCGGGGATACCCGCCGCGACCAGCGTGGCTGTCGCCGCCTGCGCCTTGCTACGGCTCTCATACAGCGCGAGAATGCCGAGCCCTGCACGCGAACCTTCGCTCGGAAGCATAGGCCCCTCCGGCCGATCGACCGTATCTTCCTCGGATGCGATCTCCTTTCGCGCCGTAGCGATGAACGCGGCGCGCTGGTCCGCGCTCAGCACGAAACCAGCGCTCATCGTAGATCCCTTCATGGAGGAGGGATCCGACCACATCCGGTCGCCCGGCCCGTTGTCGAGGAAGTTCCGCCGTGCGCGTTCGAGCACCGCGACCTCGACCGGATCATCGTTCGCCATCTCACACGGACTCATGGGTTGGCACTCCGCACAGCGGGCTGCGGATATGCTGGATTACCCCCGGGCACACCGCTGCTGTTGGCCGACGACGGGGCATCTGCCTTGCCGGTCTCAGAGCCGGTGATCTGCTTGCGCGATGCCGCCTGGCTCTGGCTGGCATAGTCGGGTGGCGAACTCGCGCCCTGCCAGATCATCAGCCCAGCCAGGGATGTCAGCATCAGCCCGACACTGACGATCAGGACGTAGAGGGCCGGCCGGCCGCGCTTGCCCTGGCGGCTATCTTGACCAGAGGTATGCTCTGACACTCATGAACCTCGCTTGCCCGCATTATTGCGAACATGAACGAGAAACATATGCCTACGACTGAAAGTTCTAGCCTGCGACTTCAAGGTCAATCGACTAAGAAATTGATAGCAAAAATCCAACACATGTTAATGAAGGATCTTTATAATCTTTGATCGTGTTGAACAGAAACTGTGTTCACTCGGTGCGAAGGCTCAATGTACAATCCCATCTTTTCATCGATAATGCTGGCGATCGAGTCTCGGCGAGTCATCGAGCTGCGCATGGTCCGCCTGGCCTGGGGCGGCCGCGAAGGCCTCGCAGAAGCGCAGTCGATGGTGACCGAGAAAGTGCACGCCGCTGGAGAGGCGATGATCACGCTGATGCTCGGCGGCTCACCCGAGACGGTCATCGCCCGCTACCGCGAGCACGTGGCTTTCAACACCAAGCGCTTATCAGCGTCCTGATCTGAGCGCCTTCCCTGCCGACCTGCCGTGGGGCATCCTATAAAAAGGCCCCCCATTTTTTTATTCGGAAATAGGGGCACCTCTGGGTAGCGCACCCATTTTCGCGATCCCTCAAAGCCCCCTTTTGGGGCGGGCAGGGCCGCTTGAGACAGGCATTAGCGGTACGCCTGATCCTCATTGCGGCAGCCATTCGACGATCGTCCTATCGGCTTGACTCGCTGAGATAGCAGGGCTGGAAGCCCTTAGCGCGCATTGACTTCAACCTGCGGTAGTCCGCAGAGAACACCTATGTTGAAAAACCTTCCTCAAGGCCCGACCACCTTCGGTGGCCGCGGACTGGCGTTCGTCCACGGCACCCGCATCGTGATGAAGGTCTGCCCGACCTGTTCGCAGTGGAACGCCCCGAAAGCGGCAGAGAATGGCGTGTGCGGCTGGTGCGCCTACATCCCCTTACGCGAGGACCTGGAGCCCGCCGTACAGTTTGAGCGTCCCTGATCGGGGCCGGGATCCGATTTTGGGAGCGAAAAGATATCACCGTAAGTCACTCTGTCGCACAGCACAGATTTCATTCCGAAGCTGTTGATCCAAAAATTGAGTTCCTCGATCAACGTGGATATGTGCAGCCGTGTCTCTATCTCTCGTTCTCATGATCGCAGCAACGCTTGGCGCCAGCGCACTAATTATTGCCGCTCAACCATCTTTTGATAGCTTTTTGAGATGGTGCGCCAGCAAGAAAAAGCTTTGATACCTCATCATGATTGGCCTGATCACAAACTGATTTGGGTACGCCATGATGGAACTCGTGGTTATGATCGCGGGCGTTCTGGGCGCCGCGGCAACAATGGTATTCATGCTGCCGGAACTCGACTGGTTTTTCTCTTGGTGATTTGTGGTTCCGTGCTTGGGTTCGCTCGTGCTCCGACCCAATCGCACTCGTTCGGTGGCACATCCTCATATTTGCAGGTCATGCCTCCAGGCGGTAGCCTGCGGACAGATCACGCTGCCTTCAGATGCCGTCGCAGCCAGCGCGTCGCTTCTTCCAGGCTCGGGAAGGTCGGAGCCTTTTTCCCCTGCAGCCGGCCGAAGCCAACCTCGAAGAACCAGCTTCCGACATCATCGTGCTCCGGCTCGGCGAGGCGCACCAGCACCGCCACCAGCAGGCCGTTGGCCGTTACCAGCATGCCCTCACGATCGGGGCTATTGGTGTCCACCTCGATCGGCTGAAGCTGCAGCAAGAGCAGCGTCGCGACGTTGCTACGCCCGGACATCGGCTAGCTCTCCTCGGCTTGACCGGGCCAGCTCAGGTCGCGGCGATCATCCCAGCGCGTACTGCGCAGGTGCAGGTAGTTCGGCGTGAAGTCGCAGAAGGCCCGCAGCCGTTCGACGTCGAGGATGGTCAGCACCCGCCGCTTCAGGTGGATCAGGCCCTGTGCGCGCAGATCCCGCAGCGTGCGGTTCACGTGCACGTCGGACAGGCCCATCATGTCAGCGATCTGCGTCTGCGTCAGCGGGAACGCGTAGCCGTTGTCGGTGACGCACCCTACCGCCTCCAGGCGCATGAGAAGCTCGCAGATAAGGTGGGCGATGCGTTGGGGCGGGAGCCGGCCGCCGATGTTGACGAGCCACTCGCGCAGGACGGCGCCGTCGACCAGCGAACACCACCAGAAGGCGCGCGCGATGTCGGCGTGATCCCTGGCAATCTCGTCGATCGCCTGGCGTGGGATATCCACGACCTGGCACGCCGAGATCGTGCCGATGGCGTGATCCATCTCGTCGAGAATGAACACGTTCAGGTCACAGAAGTCGCCGGGCACGAGCAGGGCCATGATCTGACGCTGACCGTCCGGCAGGACCTTGTAGCGGTAGGCGAAGCCGTCGAGGATGAGCAGCACGTTCTCGGGCTTGTCGCCCTCCTGGATCAGATCCTGACGCGCGCCCACATATCGGACCTTGAGCACCAGGCGGTTCAGGGCCCACCTAGCCTGATCGGACAACGGCTCGAAGCTCTCGAGCTTCCGCATCAGCGCCTGCTGCATGGGAGTGTCCTTGTGGGCGAGAGTACGACGTACCCGTCCAGAGGGCACTTCTCGAAGCAGCGCTGGCGCACGTCGCCGTTCCTGCAGGGTCAGCGGCCAGCTGCGCTCGCACCATCGCGGTGACAAGCGGACATCCATGCCAGCGACCAGAAGGGCTTACCCAATCAAAAGACGGGATTGATGGAATTCATCCTCGACTGCTTCGCACATCGGAGGACGCGGCATTGAAATTCTGGCCAAGGCCATGTCGATAACCGTGACTACGCTGCGAGGTCAAAGTATCTTGCGTTCAGAAGCTGACCATTCCGGGGCCGAAATCGCTTCATAAACGTGTCTTATGACAGAATGCCGCAGTAATAATGCTCTATGATAGGGAACATCATCGGCTGATCCAACACAGGCACCGATGACTGGGAGAGCCGTGCGCTTCCGCCTGCGATGCCATGGTGGAACGATATGCATCCAGTCTCCGCCCAGCCCACCCTCGGCATGCTCATCCGCAAGCTGGAGAGCATTGCCACCCTGTCAAATGCGGAGCGTCAGGCCATCCAAAGCCTGCCGGTGCGGATCCAGAACCTCAGCGCCCGACAGGACATCGTGCGCGACGGCGACCAGCCCACGCATTGCTGCCTCATCCTCGACGGATGGGCCTGCCGCTACAAGATGCTCAGCGAGGGCAAGCGCCAGATCCTGTCATTCCACGTCTCCGGTGTCCGCCTGAACCTCACGAGCATGCAAGTACCCACCATGCATCACAGCACAGCAAAGCTGACTAAGGCCGTCATAGCCTTCATACCACACGGGACTCTGCGGGAGCTGACAGCGAGCCACTCCGGCCTCGCCGCTGCCTTCTGGCGCGACACCCTGATCGACGCTGCGGTCTTCCGCGAATAGCTGATCATCATGGGCCGTCGCACGTCTTTTGAACACGTCCCGCACCTGTTCTGCAAGCTGTACCTGAAGCTGCAATCGGTGGGCTTGGCTGGCGATCAGCGCTGCCCGCTGCCGATCACACAGACCGATATTGCCGACGCTCTGGGTCTCACCCCCGTGCACCTCAATCGCGTTCTGCAGGAGCTTCGTGGCTCGTCGCTGATCACGCCTCGGGGCCGCATGCTAGTGCTGGAGTCCGTGGTCGTAATTCGTCGGGGC
>NZ_JAKSYD010000254.1 GCF_022829605.1 Methylobacterium sp. E-065
GTTCGCAACCAAAGCGCCTCTGGCATGTCGTGGCGCTCTTGCATGTAGACCGCGAAGTATTACGGCGGTCGAGGGCGCGTTAAGAGGCGGTTTACTACGACACGCCCCCTCATCACCCAAGGGTGTGTCCGTGAAACTACAGCTATTTAGCTCCGCATCCAGTAGTCATGCCTTCAGATTGAATGTTGGACCTGACGTGATGACCAAGCTCCTGGCCTCGCTGGCTGCCTTCACCGCCCTGACCGCCGCCGCTTCGGCCGCCGACCTGCCGCGCCGTCCCGGCCCGCCGCCCGTGTTCACCCCCGTGCCGGTGTTCACCTGGTCGGGCGCCTACTTCGGTATCAACGCCGGCTACGCCTTCGACGCCTCCAGCCGCTCGAACAGCTCGGTGTTCGGCGTCCCCGCCCCCTACGCCGCTGCCGGCACGACCGCGACTTTCCGCGATCGCAACCAGGACGGTTTCTCCGGCGGCGCCCAGGTCGGCTACAACGTCCAGTTCACCCCGGGCTCCGGCGTCGTCGTCGGCATCGAGGCCGACGCCCAGTACCTCGACTTCGGCCGCAGCCGGAACAACGCCTTCGTGAACGGCGCCGTCGCCCCGGGTTACTACGTCACCGACCCGCGCGGCCTGTCGAGCCTCGACTACTTCGGCACCGTGCGTGGCCGCCTCGGCTACGCCTTCGACCGTACGCTCGTGTACGGCACCGGCGGCTTCGCCTACGGCTCGGGCAGCGCTGACCGTTCGTTCGGCGGCTACGCCGGCAACGACAGCTTCCGCACCGGCTACGCGGTCGGCGGAGGCGTCGAGTTCGCGCTCCCCACCGAGTCGTTCCTGAACTTCTTCCGTTCGTCGGCCGTGACGTTCAAGGTCGAAGGCCTGTACGTCAACCTGGAGCGCGGCAACCGCAACCAGGGCGCCCTGGTCGTCAACGCCGCCAACCTCGTCCCGGTCGCCTACAGCGCCATCGGTCGCCGCGACGACGAGTTCGCCGTCGTCCGCGCCGGCCTGAACTACAAGTTCGGCTCGTACTAAGATCCGATCGCGCTGCTCCCGGTAGCGATGCCGGGGGATGCGGTGGTGGGCGAGGGGTAGTTGGTCCTCCTCGTGGCTCTCCATCGCCGAGGAGCAGCCCTCCGGCTGACCTTCGCATCCCCAGCTTGATCAAACTGGCCGCTCGATCGGCAGCACCCTGGGAGCCTTCGCTCCTGGGGTGTTTCTTGTTTTGGAGCCTGAAGGGTCAGCCGATCGCCCAGAACAACGGGAGTGCGCCCGCTAGGAACAGGGCTGAGGACAGGAGCACGGCAAAGCGCTCGCGATGGTAGTGGTCGGCGACACGTGTCACCGCCGAACCACATGCGGATTGATGTGCTCAGGCGCACTTCGCGAAGGCCGAGCTGGGCGTATCCATTCCCGCGTGGCTGCGGTGCCCCCTCAGCAGCCCGATCCAGCGGCGCAGTGACCTTACGGGTTGCTGCGCCGATGTCGTTTCAGCGGGATAGCTGCGAACGCTTGGCCTTGACCGCTTCCACGGCGGCGATGACGTTTTCCAACTCTGCGACCCAGCGCAGCGCGCTCTGCGCTGGCAGCCCATCGTGCTCGGCCATCGCCAAGACGAGCGTGCGCTGACGCGCCTTTAGGCGTTCGAAGAGAGCGTGAACCGTTGCTCTATTTTAGCAACCGCGACAGATGGTATTCATTGTTTTGCCCATCTTGTCATCGAACAACTTCTGCTGCGAGACTCGCTCGCGTTCTGCTTTATCCGCCTGAGCTTTTGTTTTTGGATCCATTCCCGTCATGCTGCCGGGATCGCCGCTCGGCTGCACGGCGCCCGGTGTGGGCTGCCTATGGGCAGGGGCCGCAATCGCCGGAGTGGCTACGAGTAACACTGCGATAGCAGATCGAATTATCAAGGCCGCCTCCAGCATAGCAAAGGATGATAGCACATCGGATTTGGCGACGTTCACGACAGGTCGTTCATTCCACCGCGCGGCAGTCGACTGGCGGTAGATCCAGTCCCAGGGTCCGCGGGTAGGCGCGGAACGGGCCGAGAACGCCAGCATCAACCGGCTGCCTGTCAAAGCTATCGGAGAACAGAACGGCACCCGTTGACGGATCATTTACCATACCATGCCAAGATGACCGCAGCGCTCGGCCGGGGGGCGAATGCTGGAAGAGCCGCACCGGAGCCAGCCCTCCCCTAGCCTCGATGCGGCCTCGCCGGCGCAGTCGCCGCCTCTGCGTGGCCCTGCGAACACAGGCGCGCCGCAATTCGCTAAGCTTGTCGAATTCAGTCTCGACGTTCGACCCTCTGAATGGTGCAAGTACCCGGCAGCGGCGAAGACCGGCTGAGGGGGCTTCTATGAAGTATGCGATCCTACCAGCGGCTCTGGCCGCGGCGCTCCTTGGCGCCTGCGCCTCGTCGTCCGACAAAGTCGCCGCCACCTACGTATCGCCAATCCCAATAGCCGGCAGAGTGTCAGAGCCTCCGATAGGCGAGGGCGGGTTATCTCGGGATCCGCTTTCAACCTCGACCAGTTCGGCCACGTGACGCCAAGAACCACCCGTGAGAAAATCGGCGACAGCTCGCCGTGGCGCTTCCAGCCCGAGACCGGACCGACCCTGCCGCTCCGTCGAGACTCGTAGGTGAGGGACGAACGCTGTGTGAGCCATGCCGTTTTTGCGGGGTGTCTCGTCCGAACGAATGGTCGTTTAACCGGATGGAACACCCACCCGCGATGCTGCTTGGGATACACCACAGCTTCAGTCAGCCAGTCCTCGAACCTATTCGAGGATTACTCCGCCGCCGACGCGAGCAGGGTTGTACGCCAGGCTGGGACGAAGCCTACTAGCTCGTCCCGCCGTCCGCGCAGGCTTCCGGTAGGAACCGACTTACTTCGTAATTCGCACTGAGACCGGGTCGCTGCCGGGAAAGCTTTCCTCCAGCGCGTCGTCGAGCCGTTCGTACATCCGGTCAGGATGGTTCTCAGGCAGGTGGCGATCCAGCGTCGCTGCAGTGGCCCCTGAGGGGGCTGCCGCCAATCTTCGCCTCTCCACCGCCGTTCGGAACGCCTCATAAACGAGTAGCCCAAATCCCGCCGCGATCAGCAGCGCCGGTATGGGATTGACCCGCACATCGGTGACAAACCGTTCCACCGTTTCGCTGGCTGCTTCCCCGGAACGACGGAGATCGGTCAAGCTCCTCGGGATACCCGGACCTTTCAAGCGGTCTTGCAGGTCACTTAGCGTGCGATCCAACCGACCCCGAGTTGCCTCAACGTCATGCTCCAGCTTGTCCGGCGAGTCGCTCATGTGTCTATCCGATCCGTAAGAACCTGCGCGTCTTGTTTGACCTGCCGTCCTGTGCGCGTCGGCTCCAGAGTGGAAAGCGAAGCCTTGCTGCGCCCGAACAAGGCCATGCCGAGCGCGAGCAAAAGGAACGTGCCGCCTACGATTAGGGCCGCCAGCGCGTCCGACTGCACGAGGACTGCGATGCCCTTGACCAGGGCGAGGAGCAGCGTGAACAGGCCTGCGATGGCAAAAACACCCGCGACGAGCAGCAGGCTGAGGCCGAGGGATATGCGGTGAACGCCTTGCGCCATCTCGGTGCGGAACAGTGCGATCTCGCTGCCGACGAGGTCCCGCAGCTCACGAACCGCATCGCCGACGAGGGTAGGGATGCTCCGCAATCCGGGCTCAACCATGTCCCCCTCCTACAGCTCCGGCGTCGGGATGACGTCGACTGGAACCACCGCATGTGAGCGCGGGATCGGTCGAAGTTTCCGAGAATTCAGAGTGTGGAATACCGCGAAGCCAGCCAGCACGACCGCCGCGGCCGCCAGCACGGGACGCCTGCGGACCGAGGCTTGTACCTCGTCGTACAACTCGCTGAAGGATCGACGTGAGATGTTCTCGGCTAGCTCTTCGACGCCGAGCGCGGCCTGATCGAACACCCCCTTCAACTGCGGCAGACCGTCAAAGTTGGCGCCGGTCTCGCGGATCGCGTCGCCTACGTCCGACACTACCCGCGCCGCGTCAGCCTTGCGCTTCTCGACATAGCCCTCGGTTTGATCGCGCAGCGTATCAGCAAAACCCTGAGCCGCACCCAATCCCGGTTCGGCAGCGCTCGATCTACGACCCTGAGCACCATTCGGCATCGAACTATTCTCGTGCGTCATCCCAAATCAGGAAAGCCGTAAGCTCCTCATAGCGTTCCGCCACACCGATGCGCTGATGGATCTATTTTGGAGACGAAAGGAGCTATTCACGCGTTGATGGTGCGCTGGGGGCCCGACCAGCTCCAATACTGAGGAGGAAAAGCTATGGACGAGGATCGGATCACCGGGGCTGCGAAGGAACTCGGCGGCAAGGTCAAGGGCGCGGCCGGCGAGCTGACGGGGGATAAGCAGACGCAGGCTGAAGGGAAGGCAACTGAGCTGAAGGGCTCGGCGCAGAACCTGTACGGACAAGCCAAGGACACGCTCAGTGACGCCGCCGATCAAGCACGGGAGTTTGCCGGCGATGCGTTTGACCGCGCCCGCGAGCGCTACCCGGACGCGCAGCGCTTGTACCAGCAGGGCAGCGAGGCGCTTCGCCCGCACGCGCAAGAGTCACCTCTGGGGCTCGCGATCTTAGCTGGCGCAATCGGCTACCTGATCGGCCCCCACAGGGTGGTCCAAGGTTAAAGTTAGTGCGCAGTAGGCCGCTCCACCACGGTTAGCTTGGCCGGCGGAGCTGGTCGGGCGAGCGCAGCCGGCCAAGCGGTGAAGGCTGGCATGAACACCTCTGGTGCC
>NZ_JAKSYD010000257.1 GCF_022829605.1 Methylobacterium sp. E-065
CACCAGGCCGCGCAGCCTGTCCCTACCCAACACTCTGTCGATCTTCCGACCCGAAAGATCGTACCGATTGCCGCCCGCCGACACCATCGCGCATGATCGACCAGTCGCACCGGCCGGGCTCCTTCGCAGAGGGCGTCACGCGCAGGCTGTGCGGGTTCGGATTGAAGGTGATCATCTCCACCATGTGGGGGCACACCAACCCATCCACGGGGAACGAACGGCAAGGCAGGCCGCTGGCGAAGCGATGACGACGCTGATGCACGGCAGATCGCCCGAGACGGTCATCGCCCGCTACCGCGAGCACGTCGCCTTCAACACCAAACGCCTGTCGGCCTAGCTCGCGGCATCAGTCACGCCTCGCTTCGCCAGCGGCCTGCCTTGCCGTTCGCTCCTCGTGGATGGGTTGGTGTGCCCCCACATGGTGGAGATGATCACCTTCAATCCGAACCCGCACACCCTGCGCGTGACGCCCTCTGCGAAGGAGCCCGGCCGGTTCGACTGGTCGATCACGCGCGATGGTGTCGTCGTGCGTCAATCGGTTCGATCCTTCGGGTCGGAAGGTGCCTCGGAGGCAAATGGCGACGTGGCCTTCCGAGACGTCACGTCTCGATGGCAGAACGCACGGTAAGTCTGACCGCCGAGCGCACGCCCCTACTGGAGCGGCCTCCAGCGGTATCCAGGCTGCGCCGCACGGTGATGAACTCGCCGTATCATAGGCTTCCGGTTCAAGGATGAGCGACGATCCCGAAGCCACACACAAGCGTGCCACGGTCCAGCACCTGATGCGCCGCCTCGACGGGTTCGCACGTGGGGTTGGCTTGGACGAGGTGATCATGCGCCAGATCGTTGAGAAGGTCGTCGCCGAAATGCGGATGCGGACTGACGAGGAGCGCTTGATCGAGGCCCGCACGCGCATGATCGAGGCGTCGGCGTAGCAGTAAGGCCGCCCTGTTTCGGGAGTGAAGCTATTTACGCTCCATTGGACTTCCTGACTGATCAGGCGCACGGTGTTGGGATCACCGGCCGGTTTCCGAACCCGTAGGCTCTGGTGGCTGAGAGTAACGTGTGCTCCCGCCTGCATTGCGCGAAGCACCACCATGCCCCTCAGTGTATTCAGACCGCTCACCGCTGCCGAGCATGAGCAAGCGCTCGCCCGGCGTGCCGTGCTGGCCGAGTATGACAGAAGGCTCATTCAGCAGGCCCAGCAGGCAATCCGGCGCTCACGCGAACTCCTGGAGATGACCAAGCATCAGGTCTTCCCGCCAAGTCAGCGCGGGTGATCATGTTGTTTCGGAATGGGATGGCCATCGTCGATGAGCTGGTGGCTGAAGCCGTCCAGGTGCTTCGCGCCTGTGGTTGTACGGTCGAGCCGTGGAGCAGCAACTATCCGCTCTGGCTGGTCGATGGGGAGACGTTCACCGATGGCGGCGTCATGGTGCT
>NZ_JAKSYD010000263.1 GCF_022829605.1 Methylobacterium sp. E-065
TGCTTATAGGCGTGCCGGGTGAGCACCCGCCCGCGGGGGGTGCGCTGCACGAAGCCGCGCTGGATCAGGTACGGCTCGATGATGTCCTCGATCGCGTCCCGCGGCTCCGACAAGGCCGCCCCGATCGTCTCGATCCCCACAGGCCCGCCCCCGAACGAGCGCGCGATCAGGCTCAGGTACTTGCGGTCCATCACGTCGAGCCCTGCCTCGTCCACGTCGAGCAGCTTCAGCGCCCGGTCGGCGATCGCCCGCGTCACCGTCTCGGCCTCCGCCACGATCGCGAAGTCCCGCACCCGCCGCAGCAGTCGCCCCGCGATCCGCGGCGTGCCGCGTGCCCGCCGGGCGATCTCGTTGGCGCCCTCCGCCGACATGCCGATCCCCAGCACCCGCGCCCCGCGGGCCACGATCTGCTCCAGCTCGTCGATCTCGTAGAACTCGAGCCGGATCGGGATGCCGAACCGGTCGCGCAGCGGCGTGGTCAGCAGGCCCGCGCGCGTGGTGGCGCCGACCAGGGTGAACTTGGGCAGCTCGATCTTGACCGAGCGCGCCGCCGGCCCTTCGCCGATGATCAGGTCGAGCTGGTAATCCTCCATGGCCGGGTAGAGGATCTCCTCGACCGCCGGGTTGAGCCGGTGGATCTCGTCGATGAACAGGACATCGCGCTCGTCGAGATTGGTGAGCTGGGCGGCGAGATCGCCGGCCTTGGCGATGACCGGCCCGGAGGTGGAGCGGAAGTTCACCCCGAGTTCGCGGGCGACGATCTGGGCGAGCGTGGTCTTGCCGAGCCCGGGCGGCCCGACGAACAGCACGTGGTCGAGCGCCTGGCCGGTCTTGCGGGCGGCCTCGATGAAGACCTGCATGTTGGCCCGGGCCGCGCGCTGGCCGATGAACTCGGCCAGGCTCAGCGGACGGATCGTCTGATCGACGTCCTCGGTCCGCTTCTCCGGCGTCAGCAGACCCGGGCGCGTCGCGTTCGGGGCTGGCGGCCGGGCCGTCGTCATCCGCGAGACCATTCAGGCCGCCGCTTTCACCCGGTCGCGCGTGGCCTCGAAGGGCTGCACGAGGACGCGCCGTCCGGTCAGGTCGTGGACGGTGACACGCCATTCGGCCCAGTCGGTCCGGTTCGCCAGCGCGCGCCGCACGTCGGCCGCGACCTTCTGGGCCCGGGCGCCTAACCGGCCGGCGGCGCGAACCTCGGCGCCGCGGGCGTCGAACACGCATTCGAGGCCGTTGGTGCAGTGGAAACGGTAGCGTGCCATCCCGTGCTCCTCTTGGCCGCCTTCGGCCCACCCTTCGTGTTCACTATATGTTCTTAATCACGCGGGATCTAGCCCGGGCGAAGCGTCGCATCCATTGCGATTTCCGGCGCGATCCCAGCCACCTGCGACCCGGCACGGAACATGGACCGTCCTTCGCGCTTTCCGGCCAATACCCCTCGCCCAGCGATCCGGGACGCCGCATGACACGCTCCGCACTAGTCGCCCTCCTGCTCGTGGCCGGCTTGGCGACGCCCGGACGGGCCGAAGAGGCACCGGCCGACTCCGACGCCCTCAAGCCGATGATCCAGTCGGACAGTCTCGTGTTCAACGGTGTCACCCGCTCGGCGGACGGCCGGGTGTTCTCGCCGTTCCAGCGCCAGTCCAAGGACACGGGGATCGAACTCGGCGAGTGGAAGGACGGCAAGGCCGTGGCCTATCCCGACGCGGGGTGGAACGCCTGGAAGGCCGGCGACGACCCGGCCAAGGCCTTCGTGGCGGTCAACGCCATCCGGATCGGGCCGGACGGCGACCTCTGGGTGGTCGACAAGGGCGCCCCCGGCATGGGCGAAGCGCCGCTGCCGGGCGGCCCCAAGCTCGTGCAGATCGATCTCGCCACCAACACCGTGCGCAAGGTCTACCCGCTGCAGGCGGCCACCAACGACCGGAGCTTCATCGATGATTTCCGCTTCAACGGCCGCAAGGTCTACCTGACGGATGCCGGGCAGCCCGGGCTGCTCGTCCTCGACCTCGACACCGGGGCCCTGCGGCGGGTGCTCGACGGGCATTGGTCGACGATCGCGCAGCGTCCGCTCACCGGCCAGGGCCGGGTGCTGCGGGACGACAAGGGCAAGCTGCTGTTCATCCACGCCGACCAGCTGGAGGTCGCGCCGGACGGCAAGACCTTCTACTACCAAGCCTGCACCGGCCCGCTCTACAGCATCGAGACCCAGTATCTCGACGATGCCTCCGTGGGCGATGACGAGCGGGCCAAGCACGTCAAGCTCCATGCCGCCACCGTGGCGACGGGCGGCACGGCGATCGACGCATCCGGCACCATCTACACGAGCGACACGGATGGCCTGCGCATCCTCAAAATTGCACCGGACGGCACGATGAGCACGCTCGTGCAGGATCCCCGGCTGGTCTGGGTCGACGCAATGTGGATCGACGAGCAGGGCGGCCTCTGGATCCCGGCCGCGCAGATGAACCGCACGCCGGCGATGAACGGCGGCGAGACCTCGGCGGTAAAATTCCCGACGACCATCTATCGGATGCAGATCGACGCCAAGCCGCTGCGCAACTGAACGCGTCTCTATCCGGCCGATGCGCGCCCGGAGACCCAACACGGGTTCTCGGGGTTGACGGGAGGCGGCCGACGGCGACGCATCGCAGGACGCGGAAACAGGACGCAGAGGCAGGACGGAGGGTATGACGATCATGTCCGGGATGCGGTGCCCGCGCGCGGCGCGGGTTCTTCTGGCCGCCGGCCTGCTGGTCGGGGCGGCTCTTCCGGTGCGCGCCGCGGGATCCCTCACGATACAGGAAACCCGCCTGCACACGCCGCCGGATTCGCACGAGCCGCAGCGGGCTCAGGTCGAGTTGCGCAACACCGGCTCCGATCCGGCGATGCCGGTGACGATTCTCTGCACGTTCACCGGGGCCGGTGGGGCGGTCCTCGATACGCAGACGGCCTCGGTGCCGGAGATCGCCGGCCGCGCCACCGCGCAGGCCGAGGCGATCTACTACGGCTATCCCCGGGCGAGCGGTGCGGCCTGCCGGCTCGCCGAGCCGCGCTAGGATGGAGACTCGATCCGCTTGATCGTCCGAAGGATCGCTGAGGGTGGCAAGCAGCCCGTCCGCTTATCGGGGCATGGAGTGCCAAGCGGACCGGCTGCTTACGTTCGTTGTGCCCCCATCGGCTTCAGCGTTCCGTCACTGTGAATCGACATGGACGTTGAGATGGGGGCGTTCGACGTACCGCCTCAGACTTGGGCCTGACCGCCGTCGACGAACAATTCGACGCCGTTGACGAAGCTTGCCTCGTCGGAGGCCAGGAACAAGACCGCATTGGCGACCTCCGTCGCCTCGCCGACGCGCCCGAGGGGGATGCGCGAACCCAGGAAATCGAGAAGGCCCTGCTGCTTTTCGGCATCGTCACCGGCGAGGCCGACGAGGCCGGGCGTGCGCGTCGCGCCGGGGCTGACCACGTTGATGCGGATGCGGCGCTCCTTCAGGTCGAGGATCCAGTTGCGCGCGAAGTTGCGCACCGCCGCCTTGCTGGCGGAATAGACGCTGAAGGCCGGCGTCCCTTCGCTGCCGGCGGTCGAGCCGGTCAGCACCACCGCACCGCCATCCTTGAGGAGCGGAAGGGCCTTCTGAACGGTGAAGAGCGTGCCCTTCACGTTGGTGGCGAAGGTGCTGTCGAACTGCTCCTCGGTGATGGCACCGAGCGGCGCGAACGCACCACCGCCGGCATTGGCGAAGACGACGTCGATCTGTGCGTGCTTCTGCTGGACGACGTCGTAGAGGCGGTCGATGTCGGCGAGGTTCGCCATGTCGCCGCGAACACCGGTGATCCGGCCGCCGATCTGTGTCACCGCCGCGTCGAGCGCGTCCTGACGGCGGCCGGTGACGAACACCGAGGCGCCCTCCCGCGAGAAAGCCTTAGCGGCGGCGAGGCCGATGCCGCTGGTGCCGCCGGTCACCACCACCACCTTGTTCTGGAATCTGCCGGTCATCGTCGTTCTCCGTGGTTCGGCTGCCTGTGAGCCGCTGCCAGAGAGATGCTCCTAGAACGATGATGCGGACAGACGGCGGATATGGCACGTAGCGTTCCAATTGAGGAACGATGATGCGCGCAGACCTCAACGACTACGTCACCTTCGCCGAGGTCGTCGCCCATGGCGGTTTCACCGCGGCAGGTCGGGCGCTCCGCGAGCCGAAGTCGAAGCTGAGCCGCCGTGTCTCGGCGCTGGAGGCTCGGCTCGGGGTGCGGCTGATCGAGCGCTCCAGCCGACGCTTTCGCGTCACCGAGGTCGGACAGACCTTCTACGAGCGCTGCCGCGCCATGATGCTGGAAGCCGAGCGGGCCGAGGCGCTCGTTGCTGAAGCCCAGGCCGAACCGCATGGCTGCATCCGCATGAGCTGTCCGCCGAACCTCGTGAAGGTGGTGTCGGCCATCGCACGCGGGTTCCTCGACCGCTTCCCGAAAGTCCGGCTCCAACTCGTCGTGACGGATCGAGCCGTCGACCTGATCGCGGAGCGGATCGACGTCGCGCTCCGCGTCCGCCACGCGTTGACGAGCGACGCATCCCTCACGATGCGGTCGCTGGGACGATCCCGCTGGATCCTCGTTGCCAGCCCACAGGTCGCGAGCGGCCTCGGTGCCGACCTGGCCGACCTCGCCTCGGTGCCGACCCTAGATACGAGAGACGAGGCGGGCGAGACCACCTGGATGCTTGAGCGCGCGGACGGGACGGCGCATGTGGTGCGCCACGAGCCCCGGCTGACCTGCGCCGACTACGCGGTTCTCTGCGAGGCGGCTGCGGACGGACTAGGCGTCGCCTTCCTGCCTGATCACGCCTGCGCGGCGCACTTGAACTCCGGCAGGCTCGTTCGCGTATTCCGGGACTGGCGGAGCCGGGACGGCATCGTCCATATCGTTTTCACGACCCGCCGCGGCCTGCCGCCCGCCGTCCGCGCCCTCATCGACCATCTGGCGAACGAATTTCCGGATTTGTGAGGGCCAAGACGGGGCGTCGACGCTCGGCCGCTGCGGTAACGCCTCGGACAGGTGGCGCGCAAACCCGGTTTCCGGCAGAAGGCGCCCACGCAACGTCCGTCTTGTCGCAGGCTGATCCCCGTGCCCGCCACCCTCTCAGCTCTCACCGAGACCGGCCGCGCCCCGCATGCATGCGCCCCGGCGCGGCGGGGCGCCTGACCATGGATGCGCCCGGGCCCGACCACCTTCTGCAGCGCGCCCTGGCGCTGGAGGCGGAGGCGGCCGCGCTGCGCGCCCGGGCGGCGGGATGCGCGGCCATGGAGGACCGCCGGACGGCGGGCGCGCAGCGCCCCTGGGCGGCCCTCGACGGCGCCACGCACATCGCCCTCATCGCCACCGACCCGGCGGGTCACGTCACGGACTGGAATGCCGGCGCACAGGCCATCCTCGGCTGGACCGCGCACGCGATGCGCGGCCGGCCGGTCGCGGAGCTGTTCACCCCCGAGGACCGGGCGGAGGGGCGCCCGGAGCAGGCGATGCGCACCGCGCTGGACCAGGGCCGCGCCGAGGAGTCGGGCTGGCGCCTGCGCGCCGACGGAGAGCGCCGCTGGGTCTCCGGCGAGACGATGGCCGTGCGCGACGCAGCCGGAGATCTGACCGGCTTCGTCACGATCCTGCGCGACCGCACGGATCTGCGCGCGGCCGAGCAGGCCCTGCGCGCCAGCGAGGAGCGCTACCGGACCCTGTTCGAGGCCATCGACGACGGCTTCTGCGTCATCACCTTCCTCGACGGCCCGCACGGCCCGCTGAGCGACTACGTCCACGTCGAGGCCAATCCGGGCTACGAGCGGCATACCGGCATCGCCGGCATCGTCGGGCGAACGTTGCGCGGCCTCGTCCCGCCCGACGACGCAGAGGCCTGGCTCGACCTCTACGGCGGCGTGCTGCGCACCGGCACGCCGATCCGGTTCGAGCGCTACTTCGCGCTCGTGGACCGCACCATCGAGGTCTCGGCGGTCCGGATCGAGCCGCCGAGCCGGCGCCAAGTCTCGGTGCTGTTCCGGGACATCACGGCGCGCCGGAAGGCGGAGGATGCGCTGCGCGCCAGCGAGGCCCTGGCCCGTGCGAACAGCGAGCGCGTCCAGCTCGCCCTGGCGGCGGGCGCGATCATCGGCACGTGGCTGTGGGACCTGCCGAGCGACCGGTTCACCGTGGACGAGGCGTTTGCGCGGAGTTTCGGCCTCGACCCGGCCGTGGGGCGCGAGGGCCTGAGCCTGGCCCAGGTGGTGGAGACCGTCCACCCCGACGACAGGGCGGGGCTCGCCGCGGCGATCGAGGCCGCGATCGCCCGGGGCGGGGCCTACGCGCACCAATACCGGGTCCGCCGCGCCGACGGGCGCTACTATTGGCTGGAGGCGAACGGCCGCGTCGACCACGGGCCCGATGGCACGCCGCTCAGCTTCCCGGGGGTCCTGATCGACGTGGACGAGCGCCGGGCCGTGGTGGCCGAGCGGGACCGGGCCGCTGCGGCCTTGCGCAGCCTCAACGAGACGCTGGAACAACGCGTCGCCGAGCGGACCGCCGAGCTGATGCGGGCCGAAGAAGCCCTGCGCCAATCGCAGAAGATGGAGGCGGTCGGGCAACTGACCGGCGGCCTCGCCCACGATTTCAACAACATGCTGGCCGGAGTCGTCGGCTCCCTGGAGCTGATGCAGACCCGGATGCTGCAGGGCCGGGTCGCCGATCTCGACCGCTATATCGGCGCGGCCCAAGGGGCGGCCCGGCGCGCCGCCGCCCTGACCCATCGCCTGCTCGCCTTCTCGCGCCGCCAGACCCTCGATCCGAAACCCACGGACGTGAACCGCCTCGTCGAGGGCATGATGGAGCTGGTGCGCCGCACGGTCGGCCCCGCGGTGGCGATCGAGTCGATCGGAGCCGGCGGCCTGTGGCCGACGCTGGTCGATCCGAGCCAGTTGGAGAACGCGCTCCTCAACCTGTGCCTCAACGCCCGGGACGCCCTGCCCGACGGCGGCCGCATCGTCATCGAGACGGCGAACCGCTGGCTCGACCACAGGGCCGCGCAGGCGCGCGATTTGGAGCCGGGGCAGTACGTGACCCTCTGTGTCTCGGACAACGGCACCGGCATGACGGCGGACGTCGCCACCAAGGCCTTCGACCCCTTCTTCACGACGAAGCCTATCGGCGAAGGCACGGGCCTCGGCCTGTCGATGATCTACGGCTTCGCCAAGCAGTCGGGCGGGCAGGTCCGGATCTACTCGGAGTTCGGCCAGGGCACGATGGTCTGCCTGTATCTGCCTCGCCATCTCGGCGAAGCGGAGGGGGACACGATCCTGCCCGATCTCGCCCACGCACCGCGCGCCGAGCAGGGCGAGACCGTCCTGGTGGTGGACGACGAGCCCACCGTGCGGATGCTGGTGACCGAGGTGCTGGAGGATCTCGGCTACGCGGCGATCGAGGCGGCCGATGGGGTCTCCGGCCTGAAGGTGCTCGAATCGGATGTGCGCATCGACATGCTGATCACCGATGTCGGGCTGCCCGGCGGCATGAACGGCCGCCAGATGGCCGAGGCCGGGCGGCGGCACCGCCCGGACCTCAAGGTGCTGTTCATCACCGGCTACGCCGAGAACGCCGCCCTCAACCACGGCCATCTCGGCCCCGGCATGCGGGTGATGACAAAGCCCTTCGCGCTGGAGGCGCTCGCCACCCGGATCCGGGGGATCATCGCGGGCGAGGCTTGATCGCCAGGCGTTCCTGCGGGGAGATATCTTGAAACAAGTGCGCATATTGCGCACATTTTAGCATGGACTTCGAGTGGGACGATGCGAAGGACGAGGCGACGCGCGGAGCGCGGCTTCGGTTTTGCGGACGCCGCCGGAATCTTCCTCGGTCGCTGCATCGAAAAGCAGGACACGCGCCAGGACTACGGCGAGGTTCGCATGGTGGCGACGGGTGAATGGGACGGGGATTTCTACACCGTCGTCTACACGGATCGGCGGGAGGCCGCAGGTCGGACGATCCGCCGCCTCATCTCGGCGCGGCTGGCGAACAGGAAGGAGCGCAGGGCATGGCACGCATGACGCTGGACGAGATCCGGACTCGCGCTTCGACGGTCGATCGCGCGAAGGTCGACGCCACCACGGAAGCGGACATCGAGGCGCAGCGCGCCGCTGACGGCAACGCCGATCTCGACGGGACGGTCGGCGCGCGCGTGGTCGAGTCGCCGCGGGCGCTGCGCGTTCGCCTGGGCATGACGCAACCCGAAATGGCCGCCGCGCTCAGGATCCCGCTCGGCACATGGCGCAACTGGGAGCAGGGACGCGTGAGCCTGGAACCGGCCGCCGCGGCGCTGCTGCGCGTCGTATCGTTCGATGCCGATCTTGCTCTGACGGCATTGGCGACATAGCGCGAATTTCAGACACCTCCCCAGACCGCGCCTGCCCCCCGCTGCGGCGACAGGCTCCGTCATCAGCCCCGCACCGTTTTCCTGAAGCGGCTACCAGGCAGTTCACGCCGTCGCCTGCGGCCGGTCGCAAGCTGCCGCACGGTCGATCGCAGCGCTACGCCGGGCCCGCACGCCTATGACGGCACGCCACCTCGGGACTTAAGCGCGGGAACCGGACAGCGTGGCCGTTCTTATGATGGCGGGCGGGTGCAAGGGATGACCGGCCTGGCCGCGACGGGTCGAACGGTGAGGCGACAGAGGATCTGCCGTGGATACGCAGAACGTTCCGGCCGAACTGAAGAGCTATTTCGACAGCGCCCACATCGCCCTCGCGCTTGCCGCCGTCACCGCCGACAACCCGCTGCTGCTGGTGAATGCGCCGTTCCACAAGCTGACCGGCTATGACGCGACGGACGTCGTCGGCCGCAATTGCCGCGTCCTGCAGAAGGATGCGGAGAACCGGGAGGCCCGCGCCAAGATTCGCGCCTTCCTCGAAGACGATCGGATCAATGCCGTCCGGACGACGATCGTGAATTTCCGCAAGGACGGGCGGCCGTTCGTCAATCTGCTGTACATGTCGAAACTGAAGGCGCTTTCGGGCGAGGTGCGCTTTCTTTTCGCATCCCAATTCGACATCAGCCGCTCGCAACCGGAGTTGCTTTCTGCGTACGATACCGAACTGAGCCGGACCCTGTCTCGGTTGAGTCCGACGCTTGTGGAGAGCGGCATCGTCATCGACGGGTCGCTGATGACGATCGCCAACACCGTCGCCACCGTCGCGCAGGCGAAGCTCACCCTCGCGGATCTCGATGCACCAGGATTTCCTTGACGAGCCCGGGGCGGGAGCCCCGGAGGTCCTGGGCGGCGCCGGTCAGGTCGTGGCCGCGCCCTTCACCGGGCCGGTGGTGGGGATCGGGGCCTCGGCGGGCGGGCTCGAGGCCCTGCGCGAGATGCTGGCCCGCGCCCGGACGCCGACGGGCATGGCCTTCGTCATCGTCCAGCACCTCGATCCCAACCACGAGAGCATGCTGGCCCAGTTGCTGGACCGGCATACCGGGCTGGAGGTGCTCCAGTGCGAGGGCGGCGAGCGGATCGCCGGCGACAAGGTCTACATCATCCCGCCGGGCCGGGGCTTGGTCATCCAGAACGGCGTCCTCGAACTCACGCAGTTCGCGCAGCCGCGGGGCTTACGCCGGCCGATCGACGATTTCTTCCTGTCGCTGGCCGTCGATCAGCAGGCCAGCGCGGCCTGCGTGATCCTATCGGGCACCGGCGCGGACGGCACCACCGGCCTGCGCGCCATCAAGGAACATGGCGGCGTCTGCGTGGTGCAGCAGCCGGATACCGCCCGCTACGACGGCATGCCGGTCTCGGCGGTCGGCACCGGCCTCGTCGACTTCGTGCAGCCGCCGGGCGAGATCGTGGATTGCCTCTCCGCCTTCTTCCGCCGCCGCGGCACCGATGCGGAATCGGGCGCGGTGTCCGACTATCTCGACGACCTGTGCCGGGTGCTTCGCGCCGCCGTGGGCCATGATTTTGCCGGCTACAAGCGCACCACCCTCGGGCGCCGGGTCGAGCGGCGCATGCACGTGCTGGGCTCCGAATCCGGCCGGGCCTATCTCGCCCGCGTCCGCGCCGACAAGGGCGAGTGCGAGGCCCTGTTCCGCGACCTCCTGATCAACGTCACCCGCTTCTTCCGCGACGCCGAGCTGTTCGAGACCTTGCGCGAGCGGGTGGTCGAGCCGTTGCTGCGCAACCGCGATCCGGACGAGGACATCCGGGTCTGGATCCCGGGCTGCTCCAGCGGCGAGGAGGCCTACAGCATGGCCATGCTGTTCGCCGAGGCCGCCCGCAGCCTCGACCTGCCGCTGGCCGTGCAGATCTTCGCCACCGACATCGATGAGCGCATGCTCCAGATCGCCCGGGAGGCGAGCTACCCGGCCGCGGCTCTGGCCGACATCCCGGCCCCGATGCGCGAGCGCTACATCATCCCGCATGCCGAGCGCTTTACCATCGCGGCCGAGATCCGCGACCTGATCCGCTTCTCCAGCCACAGCCTGGTCAAGGACCCGCCCTTCTCCCGGATCGACCTGCTCTCCTGCCGTAACCTGCTGATCTATTTCGACGAGCGCCTGCAGCAATCGGTGGTGCCGCTGTTCCACTACGCGGTGCGGCCGGGCGGCTACCTGTTCCTCGGCCCCTCCGAGAGCGTGAGCCGGTTCGAGCACCTGTTCCCCGTCCTCGACCAGCACGCGCGCCTGTTCGAGCGGCCGCCGGGCTCGCCGCAATACCCGATCGACCTGCCCGGCAGCGCCCGGCGCGGCGAGGTCCGGCGCGGTGGGCGCGAGGAGCGCCGGGGCGAACCATCGATCGCCGACGAGTCGGCGGCGGTGCGGCGCGTGATCGAGCGCTACGCCCCGCCCAGCATGGTGCTGAACGAGGATGGCGGCATCATCAGTGCCTACGGGCCCCTGAGCCGCTACTTCGACTTCCCGGTGACGCGCACCGGCGGCACCAGCGCGATCACGCTAGCACGGCCTGGCCTGCGCGACGTGATCGGCCCCCTGCTCCGGCGGACCCGGGACGCGCGCAAGCGCGTGGCGGTCCGGAACGTGGAGGTGCGCTCGGAATACGGCCTGCAGCAGGTCGAACTGATCTGCGATCCGCTACCGGACGGCTCGATGCTGCTGGTCCTGCGCGACACCAGCGCCTTCGAACCGTCGAGCGACCTCGACCTGCTCGACCTGGACGCGGGCGGCGACCATGTCGAAGCACTGGAAGAGGAATTGCTGCGCACGCGCTACAAGCTGCGCTCGACCGTCGAGGAATTGGAGACGACGAACGAGGAGCTGAAGAGTTCCAACGAAGAAATGATGTCGATGAACGAGGAGCTCCAGTCGACGAACGAGGAGCTGTCCACGGTCAACGACGAGCTGAAGACCAAGGTCGAGCAGCTCACCATCGCCAATGCCGACCTGCGCAACTTCTTCGAGTCGACCGACCTCGCCGTCATCGTGCTGGACCGGGAGCTGCGGGTGCGCAGCTACACCGCGGCGGCCACCACGATCTTCCCGCTGCAGCCGGGCGACCGGGGCCGGCCGCTGGCCGACGTCGCGAGCCGGCTCGCCGGCCAGGACTATCTGCACGACGCGCAGGCGGTCTGTACCGGCGGCTCGGCCATCCAGCGGCGCCTCACCACTCGGGACGGCGACCGGACGCTGTCGTTACGCGTCCTGCCCTATCGCCTGCAGAACGGCAGCATCGACGGCGCCACCCTGGTGCTGACCGACATCACCGAGGCCCTGTCGCTGGAGCGCCAGCTCGCGGCGGAGCGCGAGCGGTTGGAGCTGGCCGTCAAGGCGGGCGGGATCGGCGTCTGGGAATACAGCCCGGACGCCGGGACCATCGTGGTCGACAGCACCGCCGGCACGATATTCGGCCTCGCACCCGACACCCCGCACCCGGTCCCGGCCCTGGTCGCCACCGTGGTGCCGGAGGACCGGGTCGGCCTGGAGGCGGCGCTGGCCGATGCTGCCCACGGGCTCGACGAGTTCGAGGCGCGCCTGCGCGTCCGGGCGGCCGACCACGCCCCCCGGCACATCCGGAGCTACGGGCGCCTGACCAGAAGCGGCGACCGGAAGCGCATCGTCGGCGTCTGCATCGACGTGTCGCCGGAATACGCGCTGGCCGAGACCCGCGACCTGATGCTGCGCGAGATGAACCACCGGGTGAAGAACCTGTTCGCGATCATCGGCGGCATGATCTCGGCGGGCTCGCGCACGCATCGCGACATCGGAATCTTCGCCTCCGACATGCGCGATCGCATCTCGGCGCTGGGCCGGGCCCATTCGCTAGCCGACCCCACCGACGGCCAGGGCCTGAGCGACCTCGCGGGCCTGATCGGCGCGACCCTGCGCCCGTACCGCGACCATGTCCCGACGGTGATCGAAGGGCCGCTCGTGGCGATCAACTGGCGGCACGTGTCGTCGCTGGCGATGATCCTGCACGAATGGGCGACCAACTCCGTGAAGTACGGAGCGCTCGGAGCCGAGGACGGGTCTCTGTCGGTGACCTGGGACCGGGGGCCGGACGGGCTGATCCTGGACTGGTGCGAGCGGATGGCCCGGGTGGCCGAGCCGCGGCAGGGCCGGGGCTTCGGCTCGCTGCTGGTCGAGATGTCCCTGCGCCAGCTCGAAGCGACCGTGGAGCGCAGCCACGACGCCTCCGAGTACCGGATCGTGCTGCGCCTGCCGGACTCCGCGCTCACGACGGGGTGAGACCGTCCGCCCAACCCATCTCCGGGTCGGAGCGTGTCACGCGGTCCCGCTGGCTGGGCCAGGCCTGCGCACCGGCCGGCTGACGAACCGGGAGCCTGCGAGCAGGAAGCGCCAGGGCGTCTCCGCGCCGCGGGTGATCCCGATCCGCCGGTCGCTCACCACCTCGGCCGGCGCCGTGCGGGGCGTGAACCGGAACGGCGCCCGCCCGACCGGCCAGCCGTCCTGGGCGCCGGTGACGCCGAGGGCCTGACACAGGCGGCCGGGCCCGGCGCAGAGCAGCCGCGCCTCGTCCATACCCCGCCGGGCCTGCATGACGGGCATGCCCTCGGTCGGCGCCAGCGCCCGGATCAGCACCGCGCTTCCCGGCTCGCACACGAGGTTCAGGCACCAGTGCATCCCGTAGGAGCGGTAGACGTAGACCGTCCCGGGGGCCCCGAACATGCTGGCGTTGCGCCGGGTGGGGCCGTTGAAACTGTGGGAGGCGGGGTCGGTCCGGTCATAGGCTTCCGTCTCGACGATGACGCCGCCCGCCCCGTCGACGAACAGGCCGGCGCCGATCAGGTCCGTCGCCACCGCGGCGGCCGGTCGGGCGAAGTCGAAGTCCAGCATCGGATCCCGGGGTTCGGCTCGAGGTTCGGGGTGCCGCGTCGACGGAGGTAACCCGCGGCAGGCCGCCGGGTCGACCCGCCACGCAGCGCAGTGAACACGCAAGCGACGAAATAGATCGGGCGCGATACACGTCTTGCTGGTACGAGGGTCACGGAAATGCGAGCCGCCGGCCGATCCCCTCGGACCCCAGCATGACGCGCACAGCCGCGATCGCGACGCTGCAACCCGCCGGAGAGTCCACCGGCGCCCGGCCGGCCGTTGCCGCGCCGCGGCGGGTACTCCTGACGGTGCGCCGTCTCCGGCTTGCGAGTGGTCTGGTGCTGTTCGGCTACGTGCTGACCCACCTGATCAACCACACGCTCGGCAACGTCTCCCTGGCCGCCCTGGAGGACGGCCTCGACGTCGTCACGGCCCTCTGGCTCAACCCGCTGGGGCTCGCGCTCCTGTACGGCGCGCTCTCGCTCCACATCCTGCTCGGGCTCCAGGCCCTCTACGCGAGCCGCTTCTTCCGCCTGCGGGCTGGCGAGATCCTGCAACTCGGCTCCGGCCTCCTGATCCCGCCGCTGCTCGTCAGCCACATCGCCGGGACCCGGATCGCCTTCACCACCGAGGGGCTCGACAAGGGCTACGCGCAGGAACTCTACGCCTTCTGGGTGGCGGACCCGATGCTGGGGGCGCTGCAGGCGGCCGTGCTGGTCATCGCCTGGGTCCATGGCTGCGCGGGCCTGTATTACTGGCTGCGGCTGAAGCCCAGCTTCGGGCGCGCGGCGCCGGCGCTGCTGGCACTGGCGGTGCTGGTGCCGGTCGTGGCGCTGCTGGGGTTCGCGCAGGGCGGCCGGGCGATCCGCGCCCGGGCGCAGGATCCCGCTTGGCGGGCAGTGGAACTCCAGCCCATCCATATTGGGCGGCCCGATCAGGTGGCCCGCCTCGCCGATATCCGGGACCGGATGCTCCTGATCTACGCGGGCCTCATCGCAGCGGTCATCGCGGCCCGCGGGGCGCGGACCCTGTCGGAGATCCAGCGCGGGACGGTCCGGCTCAGCTATCCGGACGGGCGGGTGGTCCGGGTGCCCCGCGGCACCAGCGTGCTGGAGGCGAGCCGGCGAAACCGGATCCCGCATGCCAGCGTCTGCGGCGGCCGCGGCCGGTGCTCGACCTGCCGGATCCGGGTCACGGATGGCAGCGACGGCACACCGCCGCCCGGCCGGGCCGAGGGGGCGGTGCTGGCGCGCATCGCCGCCGGGCCGGGGGTGCGCCTTGCCTGCCAGTTCCGGCCCGAGACCGACCTCGCGGTGGTGCCGCTGCTGCCGCCGCAGCCGCGGATACGCCCAACGGACCTGCTCGACCGGGCGGAATCCGGCGAGGAACGCTTCATCGTGGCGATGTTCGTGGATCTGCGCGGCTCCACCCGGCTCGCCGAGGAGCGGCTGCCCTACGACACGGTGTTCATCATCAACCGCTTCCTCGGCGCGGTGGGCGAGGCTGTGCGGGCCGCGGGTGGCTCGACCAACCAGTTCCTCGGCGACGGGCTGCTGGCCCTGTTCGGCCTGGAGGGCGAGCCCGAGCAGGCCGCCCGGGACGCCCTGCGGTCGGTGGACCTCATCGGCGAATCCGTCGACGCCCTCAACCGCCTGCTGGCCGAGGATCTGGAGCACATCCTCCGCTACGGCATCGGCGTGCATGCCGGCCCGGCGATCGTCGGTGAGATGGGCGACGCCACCGACGCCCGCTTCACGGCGCTCGGCGACACCGTCAACGTCGCCGCGCGCCTTCAGGGACTGACCAAGCGCCTCGGCTGCGTGGCCGTGGTGTCGGAGGCGGTCTACCGGGCGGCTCGCGTCGCACCGGAGGCGGTCCGAGACATCGCAGTGGACGGACGGTCCGATTCCGTGCGGGTCAGCGTGATCGGGAGCCTCTGAACGTGACCGGCCTCAGGCCGGGCGCCGCGCGGATCCGTCCCTGAGGGCGGGCGCCAGCGCCAGCATGAGTGGCACCGCGGCGAGCGCCGTCGCGGCCGCAGCCGCAGCCGCCCAATGCGGGCCGGCCGCGTCGCCGAGCCGCCCGTAGAGCAGCGGCGCCGCCAGCGCGCTGCCGCCGAGCGTCCAGGTGTAGAACACGGCGAACGCCCGCTCGACCTGGCCGCCCGGGGCCAGCTCCGGCACCGTGCCGTAGAGCACCGAGGAGGTGCCGTTCAGCATTACGCCGAGCACCGGCAGCAGGAGCAGCACGGGCGCCAGCGGCAACGCGATCACCGCCAGGATCATCACGGCGGTCCCGGTCTCGGTAAGGATCACCGTGCGGGTCACGCCCAGGCGCTCGCCGATCCGGCCGCAGACGGCCTTGCCCAGGGCGCCGCCGATGAAGACGAGGGACAGCGCGAGGCCGACCGTGGTGAGCGCCGCGCCCTTCTCCTGCATCAGGAACGGCAGGTAGATCAGGAAGGCCGGCCGGGCGGCGTTGTCGAGCATCCCGATCGCGACGAGGAGCCTGAACCCGGTCCGGCCCGCCGGCACACCATCGGCGTGCGGCGGTTTCCGCGCTGCCGGGCCCGGACTGGTCCCGTGTGAGTCAGGATCACGCGGTAGCAGGCGGCCGACGGCGAGCGCCACCGCGAGGCCGACAGCCGCCACCACCCAGAGGGCGTGGCGCCAACCCGTTAGCGTCAGCAGGAAGCCGACCAACGGCGGAACCGCCGCCTTTCCGAGATCGCCGGTGAAGTTGTAGGTGCCCAGCGGCCCCCGGGCTCCGGGTCCGTAGGCCCGGGCGATCACCGCCGAGGCCAGGGGATGCTGCGTGCTGCTGCCTGCGCCGCCGAGCAGTAGGCCGATTCCGAGCCCGATCAGGCCGCCCGAGGCACCCGCGACGGCATAGCCCAATGCGCTCAACAGGGTGCCGAGCGCCAGGACGGTCCGGGCGCCGAGCGATTGGGCCAAGCGGCTCGCCGGCATCTGCAGCGCCGCCAGTGCGCCGTTGTAGAGCGAGCGCAGCAGCGCGAGGGCGACGTAGTCGAGGCCGAACTCGGCCTGCCAGACCGGCAGCAGCACGTAGATGAGATCGGTATAACCGTCGTGCAGGGCGTGGTTCAGCCCCGTGACCGTGAGGATGCGCCGCGTCTCCTGAGGAGCTGCGGGCTCGGACGACACGGTCAGGTTCGATGCGAGGGCCATCCTGTCACCTTCTGGCTGCCGTCACAGGATGGCTGTCTGGTTCGAGGCTGACAAACGACTTATGCTGACCCGCGTGTGAGGAAACCTGACCCGTGCATCGCCGGCTGCCGCCACTGAACGCCGTGAAAGCTTTTGAAGCCGCGGCGCGCCACGCGAGCTTCACCCGGGCGGCGGACGAATTGCACGTCACCCACGGGGCGGTGAGCCGTCAGGTGCAGACGCTGGAAGACTGGCTGGGCGTGCCCCTGTTCGAGCGCCACAACCGCCGGGTCGTCCTGACAGAGGCCGGAGCCGCCTACGCGGCCGAGATCGGCGCCGCCCTCGACCGGATCGCCCTGGCGACCGCCCGTCAGGTGGAGCGGGGGCGCCCGCACCTGCTCCACGTCAACGCTCTGGCGACCTTTACCCTGCGCTGGCTGATTCCGCGCCTGTCCGGCTTCCAGCGGGCCAACCCGTCGGTCGAGCTGCGGCTGACCACCTCCAACGTTCCCCTGGCGCGCCTGACCGAGCCGTTCGACGTGGCGATCCGGGGCGGACCGGAGACCCGCCCGGGTCATGTGGCGGAGCCGTTCCTGTCCGAACGGCGCATCCCGGTCTGCAGCCCGGCGCTGCTGCGGCGCCTGCCCCTGGACGAGCCCACGCAGCTCCGGCAGCACACGCTGCTGCACGCCGCGACGCTCCCGCGGGTCTGGCCGGACTGGCTGCGGGCAGCCGGCGTGCCCGACCTCACGCCCCAAGCCTCGGTGACGCTGGAGCATTTCTACCTGACGCTTCAGGCCGCCCTGGACGGGCTGGGGATCGCCATGGGGCCCGAGCGCCTGATCGCCGACGACGTGGCGGTGGGGCGCCTCGTCCTGCCCTTCGCGGGTCCGGCGCTGCCAGCGCGCAGCTACTACACCTACGTCCCGGAGACGCGCACGGAGGATCCCGCGATCCGCGCCTTCTGCGGCTGGCTGGCCGAGACGGCGCGGCTTCCGTGAGCCGCGTCAGCGCGACGGGCCCCTCCGCCATGCGGGCTACGATGTTTACAGATCTTGGGTAGATACCGGCGTTGGTGACGGAGCGCGGCCTGCCCCCCCTCTCCCGGGCGGGCTTGCGGATTTACACTTCTCTGCTGGATGCCAAAGGCTTGAGAATCAAGCGCGTTTCCCCTCCCCCCTGCGGGGAGGGGCCAGGGGTGGGGGTGGCTCAGGATCGAGCGCCCCGGTGCCTTCTGCACCACCCCCACCTCCAACTCCTCCCCGCAAGGGGGAGGAGAGCGCGTCTCCGCCCGCGAAGTGTGAACATCTACGCCCGCTCGGGAGTGGGGACCCGCACTCGTCTCTGCAGCGATGTGGCCGGACCCAAAGCGTAAATCCACGGCTCGCACAGAAGAGCAGCCCACGCCCTTCCAAGCTGGCGCGCATCTGCCAAGACCGCGATGCCGTGCCGCCTGCAGCCGTCATCGCGAACGCAGCGGAGCAACCCATGGCGGCAGACCACCACCCGGCCTCGCAATGACGGGCCCGCGCCTCACGTTTGAAGTGGCGCGCGGCGTCGGCGCGACGCATGGTCGAGATCGGAACGCGCCCGATCCCGTCCGGGTTGGCGTGAGACGCTTCTGCCAAAGGTGACCGCATGGCGCGCAAGCGTCCCCGTCCGACGATCGAGAGCCTGATCGAGTCCCTGGGGAGGCTCGGCCTGTCGCCGGAGGCGGTCGATCTCGACCGGCTGCTCGCCCATCTCGAACTGCCCGAGTACGGCGCCGAGGTGGAGGACGAGCGCGTCGCCCAGGTGTTGCGCGCGATGCGGGCGGCCCGGGCCTTCGCGGAGACCGGCGTTCCGGTGATCCGGAAGGCGATCCCGACCCTGCGGGCCGTGGTGACCAAGGACCACCGGATCACGTGGCTGGTCCGGACCGAGATCCCGCTCCTCGACAACGGCCGGCTGGACCTGCGGCTCGACATCGCCCCGGACCCGGAGGCCGCCGCGATCCTCTCCCGCATGGCGGCCCGCAACGATCCCACCCTCGGCCTGGAGCCCTTGCGCGAGGCCCTGGCGCGCACTGCGCTCGACGCCACCCGCAGCCTGCACAAGCCGGTCGACCGACTGCGGGCGCAGCTGCTCGTGGATCTCCGCGAGGTCGGGGCGGATGCCGCCGCCTACATCGCCCACATGGATCGCTCCCTGCGGTCCCGTGTGTTCACCTACGGCGCGAAACTCCCGCGTTCCCTCAACGACACGCTCACTCCCGTGCGCCGGCACGCCAAGGCGGTGGCCCGCGAGGGCTCGCGCCTGCGCCGCCTGCGCGATCAGGTCGGGTTCGGCGCCTATATCGAACGCTTCACGGCCGCCCGGCGCCTCAACCGGAAAATCCTGTTCCACATGGGGCCGACCAATTCCGGCAAGACCTACGCGGCCCTGCAGCACCTGACTGAGGCCGAGACCGGCGCCTATCTCGCGCCGCTGCGCCTCCTGGCGCTGGAGAACTACGAGGCCCTGCGCGAGCGGGGCCTGCGCGCCGGCATGATCACCGGCGAGGAGGTGCTGGGCGAGGCGAACCCGACCCACACCGCCCGCACCATCGAGACCGCCGACCTGACCCGGCCGATCGACGTGGCGGTGATCGACGAGATCCAGATGTTGTCGGATCCCGACCGCGGCTGGGCGTGGACCAACGCGCTGTTCGGCGTCGCGGCCCGGACGGTGATCGTCTGCGGCTCCGACGACGCCCTGTCGTATGTCCGCCGGGCTGCGGAGGCCGCCAACGAGTCGCTGGAGGTAATCCCCTTCACTCGCAAGTCGCCGCTCCTGCTTGTCGAGGAGCCGGTGCCGCTGGAGAAGGTCGAGCCGGGCGACGCGGTCGTGGCCTTCTCCCGCCGGGCCGTGCACGAGAATCGCGAGATTCTGGTGGCGCGGGGCCACCGGGTGGCGACGATCTACGGCGCCTTGTCGCCGGAGGTCCGCCGGGCCGAGGCCGCACGCTTCCGCTCCGGCGAGGCCAACGTGCTGGTCACCACCGACGCGATCGGCATGGGGCTCAATCTCGGGCCGCTCAAGCGGATCGTGTTCTCGACGGTGCGCAAGTGGGACGGGACCGCCGAGCGGGCGCTTACCCATTCCGAGATCCGCCAGATCGCCGGCCGGGCCGGCCGCTACGGGCATCAGGATGTCGGCTACGTGGCGGCGACCGAGCCCTATGCCGCCGAGCCGATCCGCACCGCCCTCTCGGGCGCCCCGACGGCACCGGCGGCCGATACGCAATTCTTCGTCCGCCCGGATCTCGGGGCGATCCGCTCGGTCGCCGAGGAGATGCGCACCCACAGCCTGTACGAGGTGCTGACCCATTTCGCCCGGGCGACCTTCTACGCGGGCTCGCCGTTCCAGCCCTCCGCGCTCGAGGAGGTGCTCGACGTCGCCCGGACGGTCGACCGGGCCCGGCTGCCGATCGAGGAAAAGTTTGCCTTCTCGGTCTGCCCGATCGACCGGCGCGACGAGATCGCGATGGGCCTGCTGGAGCGCTGGTGCCAGGCGCGGGCGGCGGGCCTCACGGTCCCGGCGCTGCGCGGCAACCTCGCGGGCGCGCTCGACTACCAGGAGCGAACGGTGAAGCTCGCCAGCGCCTATCTGTGGCTGTCGCGGCGTTTCCCCGAGACCTTCGACGACGTGGAGGCGATCCGCCACATGCGCGGCCGCGCCAACGAGTCCATCGAGCAGCATCTTCGCGAGACCGCGACCCGCAAGGCCGAGCGGCGCACCCGCCGCAGCGCCGGAGGCCGATGACGGGCGGGACCTGAAGTTCTGGATTCAAAAGGCCTCAGGCCTTTTGCGGGTGCAGGGCAGCGCCCTGCTGTCGGACTATGCCCAATCGTCGGGCTTCAGCGCGACGCGCGCCAGGGCTTCACCCCGGCAACCGACCAAAGGGCAAGCCCTTTGGAATCCCGGGATGCGATCGATCCGCGATCAGGCGCCGGCCCAACCGGATGCAGGGCCGCTCGACGAAGCGATGGACCGGGGCCGCGATGGCCAGCGCGACCAGCATCGCGGCGGCGATCAGCGCATGGCCGGGAACGACGAGACCCGCGGACCGGGCGGCGGCGATCACCACCTCCTGGGCGACCGGGCCAAACAGGTAGAGGCCGTAGCTCACCGCGCCGAGCCACGCGAAGAGCGGCGCCTCGATCCGGCAGCGCGTGGTCATCAAGGCGAAGAGCAGGAGCGCGACCCAGTAGGTGGCGGTGTAACGGTACCACGTCTCGCCGAAGCCGAGGTCGCGCCCGTAGGCGAGCACCGAGATGACGGGGATCGCCAGCGCGATCAGGGCCAGGATGCCCAGCGCGGCCCGGCGGGCCTCCGGCTGGTCTTCGACATGCCAGCGGCGCCAGAGCGTTCCCCAGAACATGATCGCGAGGGCCAGCGGCAGCGCCACCGGCAGGGCCTTACCGAGATGGTAGCGCGCCACCGCCATCAGGATGGCCGCCGCCAGCATCACCACCGCCGCGCCCGCGAGGCCCCGCGTCCGCTGGAGCAGACCGGCACAGAACAGGAGCACGCAGAGCCCGTAGAAGATCAGCTCGATCTGCAAGGTCCAGTACAGCCCGATGATGTTCTCGATGCCAGCGAATTGCTGGAGCATCGTCAGGTTGGCCATCACGGTCGAGACCGGGAGATCCCGGCCCAAAGCGACGTAGAAGGCGCAGATGCCCATGGGGATCGACAGCCAATAGGCCGGATACAGGCGGAAGAACCGGCCGATCGCGAAATCCCGGACGGGGGTCCGGCTGCGCGCGTCGAGCGAGTAGGGCACGACGAAGCCCGAGACGGCGAAGAACATCACCACCGCGACCTTCCCGAGATCGACGGATTGGGTGAGCGCCTGGAACAAGGCCCACTCGATTCCGCCTCCCGCCTGTCCGGTCTTCACGAGATGGTCCGCGAAATGGAAGTAGATCACCGCCAGGGCGGCGAAGCCGCGGATCGTGTCGACATAGCCGAGCCGGGCGCCTCGCATCGCTCCACCTGTGAAAACGCAAGATCACGGTGCGCATTCGACAGCGCACCACACCGGAAACAGTAGAGCCATTCCCTGTCCGCTTCACATCCAAATCGATCGCGAACCCCAAAACTGTCCAGACAGGGTTAAGGCGGGTGCACGGCAGAGACGGCAATCCGCGGACACGCGAGGGGGCCCGGACCGCGATCAGGCCGGCCAGACCTCCGCGAGGGTCCGGCGCAGATCGGCCGGCATGAAGGGCTTGACCAAGCAGGCGTTCACGCCGGCGCGCCGCACGGCCGTGAAGGCGTGGGCGTGCTCCTTCGTGGTCATCATCACGAACAGCGTCTCCCGCAGGCGACGGTCGTCGCGCACCCGGCGGAGCAGCTCGAAGCCGGTCATCGGGAACATGTGCAGGTCCGAGATGACGAGGCCGTAGGCATGCGCGCTCAGCATCGCCAGCGCAGCGGCCCCGTCCGGGGCCTCGTGCACGTCGCGGACGCCGATCTGTTCGAGGACGGCGCGGACCACCGTGCGGATCAAGGGCACGTCGTCGACCACGAGGACGGGCATCCGCCGCGGATCGAGCACTGGTTTGGATTGAGGGTGCGGCGCGGGTGATGGAGATCCGGATGGCGCACTCATGCCGCGGCCTGCGTGGTCGAATCCGGGAATTCCGACACGATCGCCGCCTGTACGCGTGCGGCCAACGCCCCGGCCTGGCCCGCCCGCGCGTCGGCCGCACGGGCGCAGGCTTCGGCGGCATCGGCCCGCGCCGCGGCGGCTGCGATCCGAGTGTCCGCACGGCGGCCCGCCGCGTCGGCCAAGGTCTCGGCCTGCTGGGCTTGCCGCTCCGCAGAGACGACCGCGTCGCGGGCACGCCGCAACGCCTGCCTGCAGGAGCGATCCCGATCCTCCGCATGGGCCTCGATCTGGCGCAGACGGCGTGCGGCCGCGCGCACCAGATCGACCAGCCCAGTCCAATCGGGCAGCGCCGGCGCCGCTTGTGACGCCGGCGCCGGCTCGTCCAGGCCCGGGACAAGGCGCAGGCGCGTGTCGGATCGCCCATCGAACACGGCAGCACGATCCGAGCCGATGCTGTCGCCGGGCCGGGGACACGGACCTTCAAGAATGTTCTGGACTTCGCTCACGACACACTTCTCACGGCCGCATGTAGTGATATGAGAAGACTTTATTGGTAAATAGATCGTTTAGTCATAGTTCACTATGTGCTGAGTCGCTCGGCAACACCTGGTTTTGACGACCGGATCGTCAACGATCGTGCTTTGCACAGGCACCGCCCGCGGCTCGCCGCTGGTTGGCAGGAATCGGGTCCGAGCGCGTTCCGAGCCGGCAGGGCGCGAAGCTTTTGTTTTGAAGAGCCATCGTGCGCCGAACTGGCATCCGCGTCGGCAGAGAGCATGTCAGCCGCAGCCCATCGGCGTCTCCTGATTCCGTCGCGATCGAACGGGTCGAGACGCGAAGGGGTGGCGCGCCATCGCCTCCAGATCTGTCAAGCTTAATCGAGATGTACAGTATCTACTTATTTTCGCGCCGACCGAAACGGTTAATGCGCATAAACATAGTTAACACAGCGACAAACATGTGAATCGGATCCGAATCAATCAAACACTGCTTGCTCTCGTCGCCGCAACTGTCCCCTCATGCGGATATCAGCATGGGTGGGTGCAAGGATGAAGTACTTAAGCATGGCCTGCTTTGCAGTGATCGCGCTTAATCTGTCCAGTCCCGCTTGGGCCGGCCGCGGAAACGCCCTCGCGGGCGGCTGGGACAGCACGTTGACGAACGGGAAGCAGAACGCGGCTCCGGCAGCGACGCCGACCACCACGAGAACGACCGCCTCGACATCCCTTTTCAGCGCCGGGATCTTCGCAGGATCGTCCTTCAGTCTGAGTTCCGTGGGTGGCGGGTCCGGCGGCAACACAGGGGGCGCCCCCTCGCCGGAGGTCAATGCCGCCCTCAGTCTGATCCTCGTCGGCGGCACCGTGGCCTTCCTGCGTCGGCGGCGGTTCCGCAATGCCGAGCCGCAGGCCTGACGGTTTCGCCATGACCGAGCGCGCGCGGCGCGGCACTGGCATGCGGTCGGACACGGCCCCTGCGGGTCTCGCCGACCGGGCCGCCGTCTGGGCCGTGCTGCTCTTCTCCGCGGGCACCATGCTGTCGGCGATCGTGCAGCGCCATCTGTTCGAAAAGGTGCAGACCGCACAGCATCTCGTCGAGTTCAATGCCGGCGAAGCGTTCGCGCTGGCCGCGCTTCTGTCACAGCTCCTTGCCATGCCGGGTGGCAGGATAGCGCTGACGCGCTCCGATCGCGCGATCCTGGTGGTGTCGGCGCTCGCTTGGTTCATCCCCGAGCAGCACGGGGTTTACCTGGCGATGACGCTCGCCGGCAGCTGGTTTCTGCTCACCAAGCGGGCGGATCGCTACTGGGCCGGCATCGGGCAGATCTGGCTCGCCCTCTCGATCTACGCGTTCTGGGGCAAGCTCGTCTTCAAGATCCTCTACCAGAGCATCGAGGGCGCGGAGATCGGCCTGATCTATCGAATCGGCCGTCTGGTCTACGATGGACTGGGGACGGAAGGAGCAAGCCTCAGCGTCCGTGGTGATTGGGCGATCGTCGTCCTTGAAGGATGCTCGTCCTTTCACAACCTGTCGCTGGCGGTACTGATCTGGCTATCCATCCTGAAGATCGCCGATCAACCCGTGAGTCGCCCGGCGCTGGGTGCGCTCGCAACGAGCTTCGGCCTCGTGGTGGCGATCAACGTCGCACGCATCCTGGCGATGCTCCCATCCCGGGAGGCCTACCATGTCTGGCATGACGGCCAGGGGGCGTCCCTGGTGGCGCTGGCATCCGTGGTGGCGATGATCGTTCCGGGACTATTCTGGATCGAGGAGCGCAGATGCGTGCCGAGACGCCGAGCCTGACCGCGCCAGCGCGGGGTTGCCTCGTCCTGTTGAGCCTCCTCCTGGGAGCATCGCTTGCGGTCCGCGCCTATGCGCACGCACAAGCCGCCGATCCAAGCGGGATCGCGGCCCCGGGGGCGGGCTTCCCTCCGATCGATCTCGGCGCGGGCACCTCGTTGCCACGCGCAAGCGCCGGACGTCACCGTGTCGCGGCGGGTTCGTGCGCGCGCGCGGCCCTCGTTACCTTCGTCTGGGTCGGCCCCTACGGATCGGATCCCTCGCTGGTCGACACGCCGGACCCCGAAGATCAGGTGTCCTACATCTATCGTGGCTGGAACCTCGGACACCGATCCGCGACCGTCAGCCTCAACGCGATCTATTTCATGCGCTTGGCCCAGGCCCGGCTCAGCACCGGGCGAAGCCCGGCGGCCGACGACATCGCGGTCAAGATCGTCGTGCCGGCCGGATGCGATGCCACGCCAGACGATGTGCTGGCGGCCTTCCGGAAACAGGTCAGCTTGACGGACTGAGCCTGGCGACGGCCCGACTGTCAGCGGTGACCGGCCTTGGCCGGCCCGCGCACGGCATTTCGCGATCGCTGATCAAAACGAAGAAAGCCCCCGTTCTGGAGAACGGGGGCTTTTGCTGATCTGATCGTGTGATGTTGGTTGCGGGGACAGGATTTGAACCTGTGACCTTCAGGTTATGAGCCTGACGAGCTACCGGGCTGCTCCACCCCGCGCCAAGGTGTTGGCGTATCCCGCTGGGTGCAGCTTGGTGGGCTGCAGCTGCGGCGGGGGCCGGATCGGTGTCGTGTCGAGGGAATGGCGCGGGCTCATGCGAGCGTTGCGCGTTTCGATTGCGATGTGCAGGTCTGGCGGCGACCGACTCTCCCGTGTCTTGAGACACAGTACCATGGGCGCTGGCGTGTTTAACGGCCGAGTTCGAGATGGGATCGGGTTCTGGGCACGCCGCTCAGGCCACCAGAC
>NZ_JAKSYD010000265.1 GCF_022829605.1 Methylobacterium sp. E-065
GCTGTGGCAGGTGTCGGGCCGCTCGGACACGAGCTACGCCGAGCGGGTGGCGCTGGATCTGGACTATGCCAGCCGCTGGAGCCTGCGCCGGGACATCGCGATCATGCTGCGCACCATCCCGGCGGTGCTGGCCCAGCGCGGTAGCAGGTAGGCTGCTACGTAGCCGACGTTCGAGCTACAGCGGCGCTAGCTCAATCGTGCATATGCGGCGCAGCCTCACACAGGCGCCAGAACTCGACGAAGCCGACAGCGTAGGCGGCAAGGACAACAGCAACCCAATGCATGGCCAACCCCTAGCACAGCTGGCCTTTGATCATGCCTGCAACCCCTTTACGCTTCCTGACGCATTCCAGGACAACTGAGCATCGCAACGCCATCGCGGCCGCCCCTTATCGCAGGTGTATGCCAGGGCAGCATGACTTCAGCTCAGACGCCCCGCACGCCTGCGTTGCGCAGCATCTCGTAGAACCTCCCCGGGTCGAACATAGCCCGGGCCTGCTGGAGGCTGATGAGCCGCGTGGCACAGCTAGGATCGTTGGGTCTCTGCCTACTGTTATAGGACGAGTGGCATTGAGGAGGGATGACTGTGAGGTTCAGGAAAGGCTTAGCGGGTATCGGCCTTGTCGCCGGGTTAGTCGGCTCCGCTCCGGCTTGGGCTTGGACCTCACCGGGCTGCACCAATCTCCCTGAATACGAGCGGGCCCTCGGCGCCCTCCAGGGTATGACGAGCGCCTGCGATATGAGCATCGAAAAGGCCACTAGGATTGTGGCCGCTGAAGGATACAGACCTGGCGGCTTATTCGGTGCGCTCTTAAGCGGTCCAACCCGGCCGGCAGCCGAAGCAGTTCCGATATCGGGCTACTCTCAGAACCGCGCACCTCGGCTCCACCACCGCCACACTCACCATGACGCTGCCCATCGCCGCGAAGTCGTCGTTCGCTGAACCGCACCCGTGTATGTAGCACCGCTACATGCACGCCTTGTTCGAGGCCAGGTCGGTCGAGCGCGATGCGTGTTGGGTGCATCCGATACCTCCGCCGCGCCGTCGGTGCATCGGTTTGTTAATTCGCTGTCCGCATATTCGTGACGATGATCGATCGTCATGACTCCAAAAATGCGTAACCGCTCGCCGCGATCGTTCACCGTCGAGACCAAGTCCGGTGGACGCCAACGTCCGATCATCCCGCATCGCGACACAGCCCCCGTTGCCCCGCGACCTCTGGTGTTCTGGCCCTCCGCAGCCGAGCCGCAGACACCGGCCCAGGAGCCTCGCCGGATCCTTCCTAACCTAATCGAGCCGGTGTTTGTGCCGGTTGAGCCAGAGACCGCGGACGTAGCGGAGAATGGCTTGCCAAAGCCGCGACGCGGGCGGCCACCCAAGGCTAAGCCGGTTGCTGTCCTGACGATCGAGCTGCCAATCACCGAGCCTACCGTCGAGATTGCAGCCGCTACACCTGCACCGAAACTTGCATCAGTACGGCAGCCGCACGTGGTGCGTACCGTGAAGCAGCCGAGCACCCTGCCACTTGGTGAGCGGTGGAAGCGGCGGCTCGGGCGATGGGCTCGGTAGCCCGAGCTATCTCGACAGCACGCCTGAGACAGGTCTGCTACCGCGGCGGATACGGCTCGCCGAACAGGTTGCTGAGCGACTTCCGCCGGAACAACGTGCGCCACCGCCGCCGCTGATGCTCTGGCCGATCGTGGATCATGTGGCACCGCTGGCAGAAGGCCGCGAGTTTGCAGTGCGGCCCCGTGCGCGGTGATCGAGGAAGCTAGCGAGGGTTAGCATGACCGCGAAGCCGCTGAGGTTGACTGCGATCTGCAGCGGCCAAGAGGTGTCGAAAGTCCGATAAAGGATACGACCGATCAACGCCGCCAAGCAGCCGGCCGCGAAGATCTCCAACGAGTGCCGGCCGCAAGCATCAATTAGTCGAAGCGGCCGCCACTGGCAGACGCGCGCTACCGCGGGCGTGCTGAACACCAAGTAGGTCAGCGCCAAGATGTGGAGCAGGCGTAGCGGCACGACGTGACTCTTGTCCGGGGCTTCAATCGCCAGCAGCCTAAGATCCGGCAGACCCCAATCTACCCACGATCCGCCCTGGACTAGCCCGAAGCCGAGATAGAGACCGGCCGCCGCCGCAGCCCAGTTGCTCCTGGGCAGAAGGCCGTCCCCGGCCCGGATCGCGAGCGCCAAGGCTGCCCCGATTACGAACAGGAACTGCCATGCGAATGGGTTGAAATACCACCCGTCATCGACCGCCGTAGCATTGGGCAAGTTCAAGGTGTGGTCGACGTTGGCCGCGAGCCAAAGTGTGCCTGAGAGCGCCAGCACGCCCCAGACCCCGTTTTGCATTCCGAAGTAGATGAGCGGAAATAAGGCTAGCAGCAGAATGTAAAGCGGTAGGATGTCGAGGTAGTTGGGAAGCGCGTTCAGCGCGAGGCCACGCAGCAGGCCCGGCACGAGGCCCATCTCCAGCAGCGGTGCCACCCCAAAGCGCGGAACGAGCCCGGTGAGATCCATCCAGATCCGGACGATGATCAGGGTGGCGAGCAGCAGCCCGGCATGGAACAGGTAAATCCGCCCGCACCGCTTGGCGATGCGGATGAGGGTCGTCCAGAAGCCGGACCGGCGGAACAGGCCGCCATAGGCGATCATCGACGAGTAGCCAGCCAGCAGCACGAAGATCTCGGCGGCGTCAGAGAAACCGAAATTATGCAGCGTGAGCAGGGCCGGGGCGTTGCGTGGAATATGGTCAACGAAGATCGTCAGCAGCGCGAAGCCGCGCACCACGTCGACCCGTGCGTCTCGGACGGGCTTTTTCCGTTCGGGCTCAGACAGTCGATCGGGCGCGCCCATAACCTGCCCTGGTTCGGCTAAAAGCGTCACAGGCAACTGCGCGTTCGGGTCGAGGGTATCGGGACTCTTCACTCAGCGCATCACCGAAATGCTCGTCAGCCATAGCCGGCAGAGGCGTGGCCAGAGAGCGACGGGGGCGTCCGATTGACCGATCCCGAAGCCATGACCGCCCACGGCGAAGCGGTGATACTCGACTGGCACGCGTGCCTCGCGGCAGGCCTCGTCGAGGACGCGGCTGTGCTCGGGACTGATCACCTGGTCGTCGTCGGCCTGCACCAGGAAGATCGAAGGGCACCCCACTTTGATGTAGGTTTGAAGCGACCACATCTCGCTCATTTCCAGCGTCGGTGTCTCGCCGACGAGAGAGCGACGGGTAGTGGTTCTGTCATAGGGCGGTCCCAAACTGACCACTGGGTACAGCAGCGCCGCGAAATCGGGGCGGGCGGATAGGTCGTCTATCGCGTCTACCTGCGGATAAAAGCGGTAATCCGAGCGTGCGGCGAGCATGCCGCAAAGATGTCCGCCTGCCGAGAAGCCCATCACCCCGATGCGGTTCGGGTCGATCCGGTACCGCTCGGCATTAGCTCGGATATGACGCATGGCGCGCTGCCCATCCTGCAGCAGCACGAGAGGACCGTCCTGCCAGCCCTCGCGCGGCAGGCGATAGGTTAGCACGAAGGCTGTGATGCCTTGGGCGGCGAGCCAAAACGCGGCGGGTAACGCCTCCTTGACGATCCCGATGCGGGTGTAGCCGCCCCCGCCGGCCACGAGGACCGCGACACCGGTCGGGTTCTCAGGAGAGAACAGAACACCTCCAGCACGGGCGTCGCGATATTGCTGACAGCACCGCTGTCGTCACGAGCAATCGGTCCCTGCGGACCGCCCCCGCCGGGTGGCTCACCCGGCCAGAGCTGGATGCGCTCCGGCGCCCCGATCGCGTAAGCACTGGACGCGGGTGCGAGTGCAGAAGCGGCAAGCGTCAGAAGCACGGATCGACGGTCGGGCATAATGCTCCTGCACGAGAAACCGCTGCTCCGCGGACCGCGGCTATCGTATACTCTGGTGAAGCAAGATTGGTGCGACTGCTCAAGTCATAGCCTTTGGATTGCTAATCTGAGCAATGCCTATTCGGCGTTCGCCACGGCAAGCCGCATACCAGTTCATAGTAATTCGGCCGCTACCGCTCCTGAGGCCACATTGACATTCTCCGGCCCGTGGAAGGCTCGAATTGCGCTCCTAATCAGCAGCCCATCGTGCTCGGCCATCGCCAAGACGAGCGTGCGCTGGTGCGCCATCAGGCGTTCGAGGAGGGCGTGAACTGGTACTATGTTTTAGCAACCGCGGCAGATAGTATTCATTGTCCTGCCCATTTTGTCATCAAACGATTTCTGCTGCGCAACTCGCTCGCGTTCTGCTTTGTCCGCCTGAGCTCTAGTTTTTGGATCCATCCCCGTGATGCTGCCCGGATCGCCGCTTGGCTGCACGGCGCCCGGTGTGGGCTGCCGATGGGCAGGGGCCGCAATCGCCGAGGTGGCTACGAGTAACACTGCGATAACAGATCGAATTATCAAGGCCGCCTCCAGCATAACAAAGGATGATAGCACATCAGGTTTGGCGACGTTCACGACAGGTCGTTCATTCCACTGCGCGGCAGTCGAATGGCGGTAGATCCGGTCCCGGGGTCCGCGCGTAGGCGCGGAACGGACCGAGAACGCCAGCATCAAACGGCTGCCTGTCACAGCTATCCGAGAACAGAACCACACCCGTTGACGGATTATTTACCATACCATGCCAGGATGAACGCGGCGCTAGGCCGGGGGGGCGAACGCTGGAAGAGCCGCACCGGAGCCGGCCCCCCTAGCCTCGGTGCGGCCTCGCCGGCGCAGTCGCGGCATCTCGGCCGGCCTCACAGTGCCGCCGCGATCGGCGCGCCTCCTTGGGGGCAATGGTGGAGGCGGCCCGCCGTGTTCATACCGCCGGGAGTACCTGCGTTGTTGAACACCCTTCTGGCGCTGCTTGCCGTCCTCTCCGTGATGGCTGCTCACGCAGCCTACAAGCTGGTACGCCTGCCCTTCCGCCTCGTGTGTGGCTTGTTCCGGCACAAGGCCACGCTGGCTCAGGTGACGGCGCGCTAACCAAATCCCAGCACTCTACGCGGACGCCGGTGAGATAAACGACCTCCCCCGCCAGCCCGTGATCAGATCGGGAGGCGGGGCTAATGCCATTGGCTGGAGGGGCATAACCACCATGCCGACACCGTCCGATCAGCACCTTCGGGGCCTGCTCGCCCAGACGGAACGGGATCTCGCCGAGGCTGAGCAGCGCCGCGAGCAGCACGCCCGTGTCGTCACCGGCCTTGACCACGGCACCGAGGCCCGAGCCGCTGCGGAAAAGGTTTTGCGCGATATCGACGGGACCATCGCGTTCATCAGTGCGAACCGCAGTCTGATCCAGAACATCCTGGACTGATCGGACATCAGTCGGTCGGCCACCTACGCCGACGCAACGATCAGCCGGTTGCGGGCCTCGGCCAGCCGCTCATCGTCCGTGCGCATCGGCATGTCGGCCACAACCTGCTCGACGATTTGGCGCATGTTCGCCTCGTCCAAACCGAGCCCCCGCGCGAACCCGTCGAGGCGCCGCATCATGTGCTGGATCGCGGTGCGCTCGTGTGTGGCTTCGGAATCGTCACTCATCAGCTTGCCCGCTTGGCACTCCAGCTACCCCGGCACTCCACCAGGCCGGCTGATGTGCGCCAAGTACCGCTGCCGCTGCCCTTCGCGCTCAAGCTGCCGGCGATCGGCACCTTGTTCGAGCCCTGGGTGATCGTAGCCTGCACGGCGCCACCAGCCGACACGCCTCCGTCGATGTCCACCTCTTCGCCGGGGATCGAGGCGTCGCTGTCCTTGATCTGCACGTGATAGCTCGTGCTGGCCGAGCAGGGCCCTTCTACCGTGGTAGCCACGATGGTCCAGGAGCCGTCGAACTGATCCGGCACACGCACCTTCTTCGTTGCAGCATAAACCGGGCTCAGAGCGCCAGCAGTCAGGCCGGCGGCGAGGATCAAGAGAGAGGTACGTGCCACAGATAGCTCCGACGGTCGCGCCGCCGGTGTTGACCACGCCTCGGCAGAACGGAGGGGTCGAATAAATAGTTTCAGGCTCAGCAAGGTTTGCTCTACGGGCAGAAGCTTCGATAGCGCTGGCCAGCGGCAACGCTCTATTAACCATAACGGTCGAGGAGCTGTCAGCGATCGGCTGGGGGCTGAGCGTCGGAAGTGCGGCACCGGAACCGTGGTGCGGCGTCAACGGCGCAGTCGCAACAAGCCTGTACCTGGAACACCAGGGCGGGCCTTTTCATCTGATCAGGCGGCAGGGCTGATCCAGAGTTATGTCAGCGCCTGTGGATGCGGCGAGGGCGTACCGGAGTACGTTCTGGGCATCAGCGAACAACCGGTATGCGACTTCCGGTGTGACATGGTCCGACGGACGGTGGGCGAGCCGTAGGCGCCAAGGATCATCACCTGACCGTAGCAGGCCGGGCAGCGCTTCGTCGCCATGACATGACGTGTTGCGGCCTCGTCTAGGCTCACGGCGCACCAGACGTCTCCAATCTTCACTTCGCAGGTCGGCGGCTTGAGCTTCTGCATGCCTGCGAGGTGCCATACCGGTAAGGTCGACGCCAGCGTGCCAGGAGCGCTAGCGGATGAGCACGAACGGCGGCGCGAGAACTGCGTAGATCGACGCCGTCCGCCGTTCCTAAGATGCGCCTCATGCCTCGCTTCTTCATCGACCTGCATGATGGGACAGAGGTTGCCCATGACAAAGACGGATACGAATTGCCTGACCTGGATGCAGCGCGTGCGCAGGCGTTGAGGATCATGATCCGGATCGCGCAAGGCCTGAGCGATAGCCCCGGTCGACAGGACTACGTCGCAGCCGTTCGCGATGCCGAAGGCGCCGTGCGTTGGCGCTTCAGGATGTCTCTCGATACCGACCCCGTCGAGTGGACGCGAAGCTAATTCCACTCATCCCTGAGCCGGGAAGCTCATGCTGACTGCGGTCATCAACGCCTTCTGCCGGAAGGTCACTCTGCCGCACAGCACCGATTTCCCTCTGGACCGGTTGACCCAAACATAGGTTTTGAGGTGCGTATCTTGTCCCTGTCTCTCGTCGTCATGCTCGTGGCAGCCGTTGGGGCCGTCGCGATCACCGTCGCTGCCCTACCGGCATTCGATCGGTTCTGGAGATTGTGATTAGCCACCTCTGAAACTTTCCCCCAAGCCCCCTAGTTGATTGTGCGCAATCTGTTGGAGGGTGCCGCGGTGGAATTGGTGGTGATGATCGCCGGCATCGTCGGAGCGGGGGCCACGATGGTCTTCATGCTGCCGGGCCTTGACTCGTTTTTCTCCTGGTAGGCGATCGCGTCTTGGTGGCGCTAACCTAGGCCACGCGAAGGTCCGCAATCTCCCCGGCAGCAGGTCCGGCCCGGGCGTCCGCAGGCTCGCTTGGTGGAACCGCTTGCGGTAGCCAATCACTACCTCGGCCACGCTATCGATCACAGCGGCGACCGTTTTATCTACCTCCAACCTTGAACCGCGTTTTTAGGTATGCGTCCGCGGAAATGGGGGCGCGGTTCGTGTCGCTGTCGTGGATCGAGGCGTTAATCGCCATCAACGAAAACGTCATTGCCTGCGAGCGACGCTTCCATCGCCAGTGCATCCTGGTTGCCGAACGGGCGGCGCAGGGGCTGGTGACGGCGGAGGATGAGATGCTGCTCGCGTCCTACATGGCGAGCCTCACCCTGATCCGCGCACACCGGGACAGCCTCCTGGCGGATGCGCCAACCGACGAATGAGCGCCTCCAACACTCACACTGCCGGTACCTTGGCCAACTTGGTCTGCAAGCATCAGCAGGAAGGCGTCTGCTTGGATGCGACGGGCGCTGTACGAGGCTTGCCGGTCAATGGCGCCAGCTCTGCTTAGGACCGGCCTGAGAGAGGTCTTCAACCGTAGACAGACCGTCCGTGGCTCGCCGGTGGAATGATTAGGTGGTGCGCAGATCCTGCCCTACGATTGGCTATGAACGAATTTCAGCAGGATCTTGCGGGGACGACAGGACGGACGCTGGCAGAACGGAACGTCGAGGCGATCCGCCAGCAGGGAGGGATTTTCGTCGATGCGGTGCGCCTCACCCGCATGCCGATGATGGTCACCGACGCTACCCTACCCGGCAACCCGATCGTCTTCGCCAACCAAGCCTTCGTTGAGCTATCAGGCTACTCGCTGGACGAACTGGCTGGGCAGGATCCGCATTTCATGAATGGAGCAGACACCAGCCCCGTGGCCATTCAGCAGTACGAAGCAGCCATCGACGCAGGCCGCGACGCGACCCTGGAAATCCTGCAGTACGCCAAGGACGGCAGGCCGTTTCACGCGATGCTGTTCGCCAGCCCACTTGATGACGGACAGGGCACCGTCACAAACCACTTCCTGTCCTATCTCGACATCACACGGCGGTTCGATGCCGAGAAGGATCTGCAGGCGCTGGCCGCTGAGCTGGAACAGCGCGTGGCGGACCGAACTCGCGAGCTGGAAGCTACGAACGAGCAGCTGAAGAAAGTGGTGGCCGAGCGCGAGATGCTGTTGGTCGAGGTCAACCATCGAGCCAAGAACAGCCTGTCGATCGCGGCGGCGCTTCTGGGCCTGCAGGCGCGGCGTCAAGCTGATCCGACGGTGAAGGTGCTTTTCGCCGAGGTCCGGGAGCGGCTTAGCGCGATGGCGCGGGCGCACGATCTACTAAGCAGGTCGCAGAACGTGCAGCAGGTCGATGCTGGCAGCTACGTGGCCGACCTCTGCACCGCGCTGGAGGCGATCATCCCGAGCGACGATCGCATTCACCTAGAAGCCAAGGTTGATGGGGCGATTTTCATCAGCGCTGATCAGGCCATTCCGCTTGGCCTGGCCATGACCGAGCTGGTCACCAACGCCGTGAAGTATGCGTTCCCCTCCCCTCGATCTGGCTCGATCCTCGTCCAGGTGAGCCGTCCTCAGCCCGGCCGGATCGCGCTTGTGATCCAGGATGATGGGATCGGCATGGCCGACGTGCGCGAGGGCTCACTCGGCTATGGGCTAGTGCGCTCGCTGGTCGAACAGCTCAGGGGCGACATCGACATCCGTAGCGAGGGTGGTGTGATCGTAACGATCTCGTTTCCGGATCTGCCGCCCGCTGAGACGGCCGCCTGATGCGGACGGCCGGGATCAGCTGGCTGATTACATCCTGGCCTGGCACCTCCCATCAGCCGCTCCCCTGCGCGGCCCTGATATCGGAAGCCTGGGGGATCTGTTGCTCAGTCTCGCGCGCCTCAGCGGAGGCGTCCAACGACATAGACCGTCGCAAGGTCCAGACGACGCGGCCGGCATCGTCCTTCAGAACGGCAGACCCCGAGCGGTTACCTAAGAGGCGGACGAAGCGAGCCTCAGCCTTGATGATCGCCTCCGCGTCGGTGTGAGCGGAGAGCTGCTCGGTGTCGAGCGCGATGCCGCTCACGCACCCGCGGTGGACCACGCATTGTAGGTAGAACATAGCCATCCCCCCCGAATGAAGCGCGAGGCTTGCCACAACGGTCGCCGACAGAAAGCCTGACGGCCATACCAACACGACGCACCGAGGCTAGGAGGGCTTCAGACCTGCACTCCAACTGGCTGATAGCGTCAGCGTCGCCTTGTAGAGCACCGTCCCAGCCTCATCGCGGACGCTCGCGCAGAAGGTCCGGCCATCCCCATCGGGCATCTTGTCCCGCGCCATGTCCGGCAGCGCGGCTTGAGCCACATCCCGGGCCGCCTCGGCGTCTGGCAGGTCTTGGCCCTCTTCATCCTCAACGAAAGTGTCGTCGTCGTTGGTGTCGATGAAGTAGCGCGGCATGGGCTGTCTCGTGAGCTTCACATTACCGGCCAACCTCGTCAGCGCCTGTTCGTTCAAATCCCGATTTAAAACCCGTCCCACCAGGCTCTTTTCTACAGCGTGGCCAAGCGCTTGGAGGGAGAGGAGTGGCTCAGAGCCCTCGTCCTTCAGGAAGGCCGCTGTGATGGCGTCCCTGCCCTACTAGGTGTGGAACAAAACTCATTGTCAGAACGACCGTCACACTAGCGTATGTAATACCGCCGCGCTCATCTATGTTCTAAAATGCCAACATCGCCGGCTGTTCTGAAACAGGTGCCGGTGGCCGGGAGAGCCGCGCGCTTCCACCTGCAATGCAAGGTGGAGCGACATGCCGTCAGCCGCAAATCAACACGCCGCAACCATGCTCATCCGTAAGCTGGAGAGCATTGCCACCCTCACGCAGGCAGAGCGGCAAGCCATCGAGCGCCTGCCATTGAGGATCAACCACCTCAACGCCCGGAACGATATCATGCGCGAGGGCGACAAGCCCACGCACTGCTGCCTGATCCTGGAAGGCTGGGCCTGCCGCTACAAGCTGCTCAGTCAGGGCAAGCGGCAAATCTTCTCCTTCCACATCCCCGGCGACATTCCTGACCTGCAAAGCCTCCTCCTGCCCACCACGGATCACAGCCTCGCCACAGTGACGAAGGCGACTGTTGCATTCATCCTGCACGAGAGCCTGCGGGCATTGGCGGCTGACTTTCCGAGCATCGGTGCGCTGCTGTGGCGCGACACGCTGATCGACGCGGCGATCTTTCGTGAGTGGATGATCGGCATAGGCCGGCGGTCGGCGTTCGAGCGGATCGGACACCTATTCTGCGAGATGTATCTGAAGCTGCAGGCTGTGGGACTGGCCGCTGATTTCCGCTGCCCGATGCCGATCACCCAGACCGATCTCGCCGACGCGTTGGGTCTCACGAGCGTGCACGTCAACCGTGTGCTGAAGGAGATGCGCGGGCGCACCCTGATTACGCTCCGGAGCGGCACCCTGGTAATCGAGCGATGGAATGAGCTCCTGCAGGCCGCCGAGTTTAACCCCACGTACCTTCGTTTGGAGAAGCAGGCAGCGTGAGTTTGACCTGCACCCTCGTTCAACCGGGCAGCCATGTCATCTTGGCCGGCCCGATCCTACCCGTCCATGAGCCCCATCTGCTTCGCCTCGTTGAGAAGCTCAGCGCCGGTCATCACCTCACCGTTCACCCGCCACAGAGTTGGATCCTCGTCAAAGCGCTCGACCATGTAGCCGGCCGCGATGAGTGCCTCGACGGCTTCGCGGTTTGGGGCATCGTCCTTGATCATAACGAGAGGCTACCCTGATCACACCAGTTGCGCGATGCCGCAGCTCGTATGGATTAGAACCACGAGCATTAATGACCGGGCGGCCATATCATCACGGCTCGTCCGGCCTCGCCCGCAATCCCGAGCGCTCCGCGGCTGGCGAGCATTCACGCTTGATCAACCGCCTGGAGTCATCCTGCACAAACGCCGGTGAGATAGACGACCTCCCCGCCAGCCCGTGATCAGATCGCACGTCGGGGTCAAACTCGAAACTGCTCACATCACTGTCATTGCTGGAACTGTTGTCGGTTGTGCGCTCATTCCCACAGGGCCGCACACCCCCTCGGTCGAGTTCTCAGAGCAAGGCTTGATGAACAATGCTCGACCGGCACATCGTCGGACTGGCCGTATGGCTCTCGAAGCCGACCGGCTTTTTGGCCACCTGCTTCACCGTCGCAGTCGGCATCGGTTCGGGCGTCCTTCTCAGCTTCAACGATCACTGGGCGCTCGTCTTCAACCTGTTTCTCTCAATCGCCGCCATGCTTCTGGCAGGCGTCATCCTGGTGGCCGGGGCACGGGATACCGCGGCGATCCAGATTAAGCTCGATGAGCTCATTCGTGCCGTAGCCGATACGGACGAACGCCTGATCGGGATCGAGGATCTCAGTGCCGAGGAGTTGGCACTTCTCAGGAAGGACAAGCTGCCGCTGACGGTGCCTTCAGGGAGGACCGGGCAGCCGTGATCGCATCGTCGGACTGCATAGCTTAAGGGTGGCGCACGGATCGATTGAGGCTGACAATGTCCAAGGACGAGAAGATCACGTTCCCCAGCTCCATTCGGGACCACCAGGACGCAGTGAAGGCTGAGGCTGAGAAGGTCAGCACCAAGATCGACGAGGCTTTCGGGAAGCTGGCCAAGAAGATGCGTGCGCGCGCGGAAAAGGCGAAGTCAAAAATGGGTGAAGCGCGGAAGCCCGAGAAGCGGGCTGTCCTACAGCGGCGCTTTGAGCTGTACGCGGACGCGGCGACCCACCTCGAAGAACGCCTTCCGCAACGTGATAGCGACTGATCCAGACCCCACGCTCGCGATTGAGGCTAAGCCCTGACAGCGGCTCGCATATGGCCGGGCGGCCATATCATCGCGGCTCGCCCAGCCTCGCACATCCTTAACCTCGCGAGCCGCAGTCCGCGCCAATCTATTCGACGGTCCGCCACTTCACAGGTGGCAGGTTGGGCCCCGGCGTTCGGGGGCTCCTCTGGTGAAACCGTTGCCGATCGCCGGTCACCGCCTCAGCAACATCGTCGATCGCCTCGATCATCTTCGAGGTCGCGTTGTAGAGTGGTCCCTGCGGCTTGGCCCTCGTAAGGACCAGGACGCACTGCTGCCGCCAACGCCGGACTTCCTCCAGGAAGACGGCCTCCTTGGCCCGCACGAAGACCCCTCGCCTCGCCATTCTGCCGCTCCGCGTCGTCCTACGGGGAGATAGAACGGGCGTAGAACATTGGGGAGTGCCAGTCCGTGCAATCGCGGCTCGGACCGACCGCTATTGCCAACCGAGACCTGTCAGGCCCTACCTGATCCGGGCTTGACCACCGCGGCATCCTCAATCCGTGCGAGATGCGCTTCGTGCTGTTTCTGGATGTCCTCGAAGGCAAGGAGGAGCGCCTCAGCCTCTTCGGCGTGGAGGCAGTCCGCCTTCATCCGAGCTATGAGCGCTCGCTGCTTGGCGACATGATCTGCGCCTTGGCGAACATGCCGCTGGACCATCTCAAGTTCGGTCTCTTCTTCGCCAGCCGGAGCCATAGCAGACGCCTTAAAGCACGCTGCGGATCTTACCCATGTTAGCACATCTGACGTAGCTACCCCGCTAACCCATGATCGGATCGGCCGGCGCGGCTGCCAGCAGGACGACCACCGACAACGATCCGTTAACCATAACAGGCGAGGTGGCTCTCAGCGATCAGCCGGGGGCTGGCGAGATGTCGCTCACGTTGGCGGCCTGAGCGGCATCCCGATCTGGGACCCGATCGAGGACTGCTGTTGAGGCCCAACTAAGGGTGCTTCGGCATCCTGCGTCTCGGCTGCACCGCGTACATGGCGCATCGCCGTGAGGAACGGCACCGAGCCCCGCCAGCCCGTGATCAGATCGGGTGGCGGGGCAGTAGCGGATCTCAGGCAATCGCTGACGGATGTGGGTAGAGCGTACCGGAGTAAGTCTTAGGCTTGAGCGTGCAGCCGCCGTGAACCCGCCGATGCGTGAGGGTCTTGCGGAAGTCGGGGCCGTTGTAGGCGCCGTTGGTTTGACACGTGCCCATAGCAGGACTGACACCGCTTTAAGAGCAGTTCATAGTGGCGTACCGCGTTAAACAGCTGACACTGTGCCACGCGCCCTGGATCTTCACTCCGCAGCTTTGAGTGAGCGGTACGTGAGTTGAGGACGGGTTCATGCCGGGCTCTCCTCGTTCTCGGCGTCCCAGCCTTCCATCTTCTTGACCGTGTCGCTGAACGGCACCGTGAGTACAAGTTGAGCGTCCTCATCCTCGATCTCGAACGAGCACACGAACCAGTCGCGGATGATGAGTGTCCGGGTCCTAGCGATATGATCGCGCGCCGCGCTCAAGGCGCGCTCAAGCGCGGCGTTCAGGTCAGGAAATTCCTCGCCTTCTGGATCCACCGCCAGCCCAGCGGGTCCAGGACGGTGTCGAACGTTGAAGTAGTAGCGCGGCATCTTCACACGCCCTCGATCAGCATAGCCGCCACGTCGAGACCCAGGTTGCGGGCGCCCCCCTCCAGGCACCGCATCATGCGCTGCGTGACAGTCCGCTCGTATTGGGATGGCTCCTCGCTCATCACCCTGACCGCTTGGCACGCCAGCTGCCAGTGCACCCGATCAGTCCGCCGGACGTGTGCCACGTGCCACTGCCGCCACCCTTCGCGTCGAGGCTGCCGGAGATCGGCACCTTGTTCGTGCCGCTGGTGATCGTGGCCTGCACGGCGCCTCCGGTCGACACACCGCCGTCGATGTCGACCTCCTCACCGGGGATTGAGGCGTCGCTGTCTTTGATCTGCACGTGGTAGCTCGTGTTGGCCGAGCAGGGCCCCTGAGCCGTAGTAGCGACGATGGTCCAGGCCCCATCGTACTGGTTCGGCACTCGGACCTTCCTCGTGACAGCATTGGCCGGACAGAGGACGACCACCGCAAGGCCAGCGGCGACGATCAAGGTGGGAATACGAGCCACAGTCTGCTCCGGCGGTCGCGCCGTCGAGGCTGACCACGCGCCGGAGAACAATGGGTTCGCCCAAACTGTTTCCAAGGCCGAGGACATTCACCTCTCAAGCACCTATGTCGCATCCTACTATCGCGCCGGTGAGATGGACGACCGTCATCGCCAGCCCGTGATCAGATCGGGTGGCGGGGCTAATGCTGTTGGCCGGAGGGGCGTTATCACCATACCGACACCGTCCAATGAGCACCTTCGGGGCCTGCTCGCCCAGACGGAACGGGATCTCGCCGAGGCCGAGCAACGCCGCGAGCATCAAGCCCGCGTCGTCGCCGGCCTTCACGAGGGCACGGAGACCCGAGCCGCCGCAGAGAGGGTTCTGCGCGAGATCGACGGGACCATCGCGTTCATTTGTGCGAACCGCCAACTGATCCAGGACATCTTAGACTGAGATCGAAGACGCTGATCTCGGGCAGCCAGCGGCTTCACTGGTCTGGTGTCTTGCCGGGGCGCATCAATCTAAGAAGCCGCCGTGTCTCGGCCAGCTTGTCTCGTGTGACTGCCCATTCTGCATGGATCTCGCTGACCAGGTCCGTGGAGCGGGCGATCGTGGCGGCGGCTACCTGCCTCTGCGCCGTTTCTTTGGGTGGCACGGGCCTGTACCTGCCATCCAGAACCTCCGTGAACGGCACCTCGATCAGGAGCGCCCCGCTGTCGTCGGTGATCTCGAAGGCGTGGCGGGCTGGGTTAGCCTTCTTCCTCACGATGTCGGCGCTCATCTCCGGCACGGTGTGGCAAGCCTCCAGATAGGCTGCCTCCATACTGGGAAACTCTAGGCCGATATCGTCACGGTTCAGGCCCTCAGGGCTGCGCAGATGGAAGTAGAACCAAGGCATTCGGCCATTCGCGCTTTGAAGATCCCCCCTGGACGGCCAACTCACGAGAATGGCGTCGGGTCACTCAGGCCGCTACGCCGACGCAACGATTAGCCGGTTGCGGGCCTCGGCCAGCCGCTCTTCGTCCGTGTGCACCGGCATGTGGCCGACGACCTTCTCGACGATCTGGCGCATGATCGCCTCGTCCAGGCCGAGCCCCCGCGCGAACCCGTCGAGGCGCCGCATCATGTGCTGGACTGCAGCACGCTCGTGTGTCGCTTCGGGATTGTCGCTCATCCTTGAACCGGGAAGCCTATGATACGGCGAGTTCACCATCGTGCGGCGCGGACTGGATACCGCTGGAGGCCGCTCCAGTAGAGGCGTGCGCTCTGCGGTCAGACTTACCGTGCGTTCTGCCATCGAGACGTGACGTCTCGGAAAGCCACGTCGCCATTCGCTTCTGATGCGCCTTCCGAGCCGAAGGATCGAACCGACTGACGCACGACGACACCATCGCGCGTGATCGACCAGTCGAACCGGCCGGGCTCCTTCGCAGAAGGCGTCACGCGCAGGGTGTGCGGGTTCGGGTTGAAGGTGATCATGTCCACCATGTGGGGGCACACCAACCTATCTACGAGCATCGAACGGCAGGGCAGCTACGCATCACCCTGTGCCGCGGGTCGCGTCGCGCCTTTAGTCCCTACCTTGAGGAGCAGCTTTAGACCTACTCAGCCCGTGATCACGTCAAACGTGAGACCAAGATCCGGCTTTGAGAGCGAAGGGGGCAATGCGGCATTGGCGGGCGCGAGCAGTTGCCACACGGCGACGACCGGAACAACGAGCAATAGATATCCTTCCCCTCAGGCTTGAGAACCTGGAGGACGGATGTCCAAGACCCTGAATATCGCGATTGCCGCCACGATGCTCACGCTTTCAACGAGCCTCGCTGTTGCTGCGCCGTGCAATGTCGGCACGACGACGAATGCAGCTACCGGGAAGGATGCTAGCTCGAACGTCGATGGTGGCTCGACCGCCAAGGTGAGCCCCGGCGCCAAGGCTGAGTCACCTGGCACAGTGGGGGCGATGAACAATACCGGCGCGGCCATGAAGGATGATGGCTCGAAGAAAGCCCCCGAGGGCCTGCCCGTGAAGCCGGGCTCCGACAACTGCTGAGTCTACACCATCGGTCGAGCAGCCATATCGTTTCGGCTTGCTCGGCTGTTTGGCCCCTGCCGTGAGGAACGGCATCAAGCCCCGCCAGCCCGTGATCAGATCGGGCGGCCCGGCCGAGGTCGGCTCTCAGACGAGTGCCTGCGGATGGGGCGAGGCCGTCCCCTTGAAGCGTGCTGGCAAAAGAGGGCAGCCATCGTGGCCCTTGCGATGAGTGAACTTCTGGCGGCTGCCCTCCGCATATGATCCCGAGAGCATCACTGCTCCGTGGCAGGCCGGGCAACGCTTTGGCGCCATCGCATAGACGCCCTTCGCCTCGGCCATACTGATTGAACGCCAGACGTCTTCGATCTTCGCTTCACAGGTTTGTGGGTCAGGGCTCGGCATTCCATCGATCTGCCATGCCAAGGCGAGTGTCGCTAGCGCCTCGGGGTCCCACCGCTGTCTTGGTCTCCTGTAGGGTGGCTGCGCGGCGCGAGCAGAAGCGGACGAAACAGCCCCTCTCCGCGGCAACGGCTTCACGTCCAACCCTGACGTGCAAGAGACCCGCTATTTCGACAGGGCTGGGAACTATAAGCGTTCGCTGACATCAACCTGCGGTAGTACGCAGGGATTGCCGATGTTGAATGAACTCCCTCAAGGCCACACCACCTTCCGTGGTCGTGGTCTCGCGTTCGTCCACGGCTCCCACATCATCATGAAGGTCTGTCCAACCTGTTCTCAGTGGAATGCCCCGAAGGCAGCCGATAAGGGCGTGTGTGGCTGGTGTGCCTACGTTCCCTCGCATGAGGACGTGGAGCCCGCTGGGCAGCACGAAACCGTCGTCCGTTAGCTGTCGTCGCAAGCGTCCACCCGGCCGCCAAAGGCATCGTGAACTTGCACAAGCGAGTTTATCGCCTCAGCCCGATGCGCTGCGAGCACCTCGTTGCAGACCATGCGAGCCTCAGAGGACGTTGCGTAGGTCTCTGGTGGGCGCTCAAGGTGCATCTTACCGTCAGGCGAGAAAACAAGCATGCGGACGGTGTAGGACTGGGCGTGCATCGCATGACCTCACGTGTCGGCCAGGACTATAACGCGATCTGATCGGTCGGGGTGTCGTGAGTTGGCGGGCGTCCACCACGAGCCCCACTCGTCGCCATAGTGTAGATCAGGCTCCACCGTGTGCCGTCCCCCTTTTGGCTTCGATGAGCGCGAGATGCTCCTCGTGCTGCCGCTGTGAGTCCTCGAAGGTGTCGAGTAGCGCCTCAGCCACTTCGGTCGGCAGGTGGGATGCCCTCATCCGAGCAATGAGCGATCGCTGCTTAGCGACATGACTTGCGCCCTCGCGGACATGCCGCCGGACCATCTCAAGTTCAGTTTCTTCCGCTCCCATTGGGGCGGTATAAAATAGGTTTAAAAACCGCGTCACGCCTCGCGATGATAGCGCTCGGAATAGAGCTGCTTGAACGCGGCGAACTGGCCCTGCATCTCCAGGTTCCTGACCGGGTGACCGCGGACGAGAGCGAGTATGATGTCGGCAGCGTCGCCGTCGACTGATACCCCCACAGCGTGGATTAGCCTATTTAGGAGCGCCCCAAGGGTGATGACGCCTCTGTGCAGGGTCTTGAGATAGGCTAGCATTTCTAGGTGCTTGGCCCGACCTCTGTCAGCCGTGACATACGGTTCGGACCTGTGCCTTCTCAACTACTCACGCCTTTTGATGCAACAGATACGATCGATAAACACTTTATACTGCTCATAAACATAAATCTTAAAGATAATATACGTATAAACCGATAGTAATTTTCGTATTTTTACATCTGACGCTGGTTATTCGGGACGGTTCCGGGAACGGAAAGCCGACCGTCGCGCTTGATATAGGCGACACGCTTGGGCATTTCTTTGCTACGGGTCAGGCCGCGCAGAGAGGAACATGCATGGCATCCGAGTTCGGGCCTGCCGCCGAGCGCACAGACGAACAACGCTTCCGGCTTCTGATCCAGTCGGTAACCGACTACGCCATCTACATGCTTGATCCCACAGGCGTGATAGCGAGTTGGAACCCAGGGGCGGAGCGCTTCAAGGGCTACACCGAGGCCGAGATCATCGGGCAGCACTTCTCCCGCTTCTACACCGAGGAGGACCGGCAGACCCACTTGCCGCAACGGGCGCTCGCAACCGCGGCCAATGAGGGGCGCTTTGAGCAGGAAGGCTGGCGCGTCCGGAAAGACGGCACCCGAATGTGGGCGCACGTCATCATCGACCCCATCCGCGAGACGTCGGGTACGCTCGTCGGCTTCGCCAAAATCACACGGGACATCAGCGCGCAGAAGGCTGCTCGTGAGGCGCTACGCCAGAGCGAGGAGCGCTTTCGGCTTCTCGTGCAGGGGGTGACGGATTACGCCATCTTCATGCTCAGCACAGACGGCATGGTGACCAACTGGAATGCGGGTGCGGCTCGGATCAAAGGCTACACTGAGGCTGAGATCGTAGGACAGCACTTCTCCCGCTTCTACGCTGTGGAGGACCGGGTAGCAGGCGTGCCTGTCAGGGCATTGGAAACGGTAGTTCGAGAGGGCAGGTTCGAGACTGAGGGCTGGCGGGTGCGCAAGGACGGCACCCGCTTTTGGGCGAGCGTGGTGATCGACGCAATCCGCGACGACACCGGCCAGCTTGTCGGCTTCGCCAAGGTCACCCGCGACATCACCGAGCGACGGAATGCGCAGGAGACCCTGGAGAAGGGGCGCTCCTCCCTGTTCCAAGCGCAGAAGATGGAGGCGCTTGGAGGCCTGAGTTCCGGCATCGCGCACGACTTCAACAACATCTTGACCGTCGTTCTCGGCAACCTCGACCTTCTTCGCCGTGCGCCGGAGCAACGCCGCGAGCGCCTAATCAACAACGCGGTCCAGGCTGTGGAGCAGGGCCGCAAGCTGACCCAGCAGTTGCTCGCCTTCGGGCGTCGGCACCTGCACCAGCCCGAGGTTGGGGAGCTGAACCGGCTGATCCTCGGCATGGACGACATGCTGAGGCAGTCGCTGCGAGGGGACATCGACATGGTGTTCGACCTCGCGGACGTGCTTTGGCCTGTAGAGGTCGATCCGGCTCAGCTACAGATCGCGCTGATCAACCTCGCAGTGAATGCGCGTGACGCCATGCCCAGTGGCGGGCAGTTCCAGATCAGGACGGAAAACGTCACCGCGCCCGGCAGCGAAGTCGAACAGAGCGTCGCAATCGCGGTGAGTGACACCGGGTCCGGTATGCCACCCGAGGTGGTCGCCCACGCCTTCGAGCCCTTTTTCAGCACGAAGGAGGTGGGCGAAGGCACCGGGCTGGGACTGCCGCAGGTCTATGGCTTCGCACAGCAGTCGAACGGCTCCGTGCGGATCACGAGCGAAGTCGGCCATGGTACGAGCTTTATGATCTCGGTGCCGCGCACACACGCTTAGGCGGTGGAGGCTCCACGCGTCGCTCCCAACTTCAGCGAGGCCGTGCGCCCACTTCGCGTTCTGCTGGCGGAAGACAATGCACAAGTGGCCGAAGTCGCGGCCTCGGTGCTGACTGAGCGGGGCCACACGGTCGTGAGCAGCGCCAACGCTTCCGAAGCTCTGCACGTCCTAGACTCCGGGCAGCCCTTCGACGTGATCCTGTCCGATCTGGTGATGCCAGGGGAGATGAACGGGTTCGACCTGGCGCAGCATGTGCGGAGCCGCTGGCCCGCTCTGCCGGTGCTTCTGGCGACAGGCTACAGCGATCAGGCGGCGAAGGCGATCAAGGAGGGCTTCCCGCTGATCTCAAAGCCCTACGAACCCGCAGCGCTACTCCTCGCAGTCGAGAAAACGGCCTTCGCAGTTGCGATCTCCACGCGGGGAGGCAATGTTGTGCCCCTGACTCGCTCCGCGACATAGGGTGCGCTCGGATGTGACCAACGGATCGGGAACACGGGCTACGCTCTTCACGGGATTACAGGGATAGCGTCTGTCCATGGCTCTCACATCTTCATGAAGGTCTGCCCAACCTGTTCGCAGTGGAACGCCCCGAAGGCCGCTGAGAAGAGCGTGTGCGGGTGGTGCGCCTACGTCCCATCCTACGAGGGCCTCGAAGCCTGCTGCGCTGACTGCCTCCACCGTGCACCAATCCTGAAGGCAGGGCCGAGCCGCTGCGTTTAGTTCATGCGCCTGCGCCGGTCCCCAACCTCCTGTTGAGCCAGCTTGCGCCCGAGGGCCATCAACACTGCGTCCGCGCAAGCCTTCAGTTCCGGGTCCTGCAACTCCACGATCGCCTGTTGCATAGCGATGGCATGATCAGCCGCCCGGTCCAACGGGGCTTCGCCTGCATGAGCGTCAGCCTCGTCGAGGGCGTCTTCACCCATGCGCATCCCCGTAATGTCCACGAGGATGCCGCTGCCACTCAGGGGTCTGCCAGCATGATCGGTGCTGAAGCGCCCGCGTGCCAGCACCCAGCGCGTGCGGCCATCGGCTGAAATCACCCGATACTCGGTGAGAAAGGCGCTCCCTTCCCGTGCGCTGCGACGGATCAGGGTGAGGGCGCGCTCCCGGTCGTCCGCGTGGATGCCGTCGATGTATGCGGCGAGCGGTGCACCCTCTTCGGCATCTTCCGGGTCGAGACCGAACAGCAGCGCCACGAAGGTATCTGAACGCACACCGTCCGTGATGGCGTCCCACTCCCATCGACCGATGACATCGAGAGCGTCGAGGGCGACCTGAAAAGCTTCAGGACAGGTTTGTCTCAGCGGCGACTTGGTCCTCGGCATAGTGGTGCCTGTGCCCCTTTGAGAGACTAATCCGTATTAGGTTTCGCACCACAACCTAAAGATATAGGCGGCAAGTTGACGCAATCGTGACGTGTTGTACGCGACCTTATCGTGCGCGGAGGTATGTAAGTGCATACAAGATTTTGGTTCGTGCTCTCACCGAGGTGACCTCTTTGGGATCGAAGACGCCGCCCCCGCACAAGCTCTCTCAAGCTGCCGCGCTGGGGGAGGTTGTCTCTCGTCGCTTTGCATCATCGAAGGAGGCACAGGCGAGCCGAACCCTACGGCGCATCGCCGAGGCTCTTCAGGTGCCGCCGTCCACGCTGTACAATCCGCCCAATGCGGTTGGCCCAGCATCCGCATCTCAATCCGGGAACAGCCCCGTCGCTCTCGATATCAGCGTTGATGGCGAGCACCTTATGCTACTGCGCGCCTACCAACGCGTCCGCGATCCTGAGAAGCGGCGCTGCCTCTTAGCTCTCATACAAGAAGCGGCCGAGCAGAGTTGAGCCGCATCGGCTACCCATCAGCCGGTGATTGGATCGGCGTGTGGACACTCG
>NZ_JAKSYD010000266.1 GCF_022829605.1 Methylobacterium sp. E-065
AGGGCGAGGCCGCGCCGCATGCTCCCGCCGGTGCTGAGGTGGTGGACGTACACCCCGTAGGCCAGCTCGCCCGCCACAACCGGCAGGAACGCCAGCAGCCACCAAACCGAGCCGAACCGGCCCAGACCCAGCCCGAGCAGCGCGTTCAGCAACAGACCCTTCATCGCCGCCCGTCCCCGTCCCCGCCTGGGTCGGGTGGTAGACCGATCCCGAAGCCCGCGCCATCGGCCCGGGCCTGCCTCAGCGTTCGTCCCACACCCGCCGCAGCGGAGACCTCACCGGCTGCCGCGCTGGGCCAGCACCGCCGGGATGGTGCGCAGCATGATCGCGATGTCCCGGCGCAGGCTCCAGCGGCTGGCATAGTCCAGATCCAGCGCCACCCGCTCGGCGTAGCTCGTGTCCGAGCGGCCCGACACCTGCCACAGC
>NZ_JAKSYD010000274.1 GCF_022829605.1 Methylobacterium sp. E-065
GAGCCCATGCCGGTGAGGATCACGGTGAGCGTGGCGGCGCCGAACACGACCGCTGCGTCCTTGAACAGAACGTCGACCGCCGGCCGGCAGAAATTCACCGGCAGCCCGTCGGTCAGCTTGATGATGGGTCCGTTCGGGCCCGCCACGAGGCCCATGTGGCGGCCGCCCGGGGCGACATAGATCCGGCCGGGCTCGATCCGCTCGTCGGTCTTGCCCTCGGCGGCCGGGATTCCGGTGCGGGTCGTCAGGTGCTCGGCGAACACCGCGGTGAAGATCGGCGGCATGTGCTGCACGATCAGAACCGGCAGGCGGCGGAGCGTCGCGGCGCCGATGCCCTCCAGCATCTCGCCCACGGCCCGGGGCCCGCCCGTGGAGGAGCCGATCAGAAGGGCGCGGGGCGCCGTGCGGCTGCGAACCTTCGGCCGCAGGGTGAAGGGTGTCGGCGCGCGCGGCGCGGCCGGCGGGGCCGCATGCGCCGACACGGGGGCGGCGGGCGCCGGATGGGCTGCCGACGCGAGGGCGGAGGCCGGGCGCCGGATCCGGGCCCGGGCCGCACCGAACACCCGCACGCGCTCGATCAGCTCGGCCCGGAACACGTCCGAGGTGGTGACGCCGCGGCTGCTCTCGGGCTTGGCGATGTAGTCCACCGCCCCGAGCGCGAGGCATTTCAGCGAGATGTCGGCGTTGCGCGTGGTCAGCGTCGACATCATGACGACCTGCACGCTCGGGCTCATGGCCAGCATGCGCGGCAGCGCGGTGGTGCCGTCGAGTTCCGGCATCTCGATGTCGAGCAGGACCACGTCCGGATCGTGCTTGGCCATCATCTCGACGGCGATACGCCCGTTGGACGCCGTGCCGACCAGCGTGAAGCCGGCCTCGCCGATCCAACGGGCCACGAGGCCGCGCACCACGGCGGAATCGTCGGCGACCAGAACCCGGATCGCGGCGGCCCCGGATGTGCTCTGGGTGGGCGGGTTCCGTGGCGGTGCAACCGCGGGACTCAGGGCCATGATGCGTGCCTCGGATACGGGGGCGCGGATGTGCGTAAAGGGGCGCGAAACGATCAGGCCGCGTCGGCGACGAGCCCGACCTGCTCGAGCTTGGCCGTCAGGATATCGCGGTCGAACGGTTTCATGATGTATTCGTCCGCCCCCGCCCGGAGGGCCCGGGCGATGGCGCCGACATCGTTTTCGGTGGTGCAGAACAACACCTTGGGGAACTCGCCCCCCTCGCTCTGGCGCAAGGCCTGGAGGAAGGCGTAGCCGTCCATGTTCGGCATGTTCCAATCGAGCAGGATCGCGTCCGGCATGTGGGCCGCGCAGGCTTCGAGGGCGGCGCTGCCGTCCTCCGCCTCGCTGACGTTCATCCCGAGGTCCTCGATGATCCGGCGGGCGACCTTCCGGATCACCGCGGAATCGTCCACCACCAGGCAGTTGGTTTCGTGCGGCGCCTTCATCGGGCTCTCCCTCAAGCCGCCTTGGCGCCGGCCGCCGTGAAGCCGAGAAGGGCATCCACGTCGAGGATCACCAGCAGGCGCCCGTCGAGGCGGTGGACACAGGTCGCGAGGTTGCGGAAGCGCGGATCCAGGTTGATCGGCACCGCCTCTCGGCTGTCGGCGCCGAGCTTCAGCACCTCGCCGACCCCGTCGACCACGAGGGCGAAGGTCTCGCCCGCCTGCTCCAGGCCGATCGCCATCTTCGGACTGGCCTTGCCGCCCTCGCCCTCGGCCTCCGCGTCGGGCAGGCCCAGGCGCCGGCGCAGGCTCATGGCGGTGACCACGCGACCGCGCAGGTTCAGGAGGCCCACGATCTCGGCCGGCGCGAGCGGCACCGGCGTCACCCCCGACGGCACGAACACGTCGTGGACCCGCTCGATCGCCAGCCCGAACAGGGTCTCGCCGACGAACACCGTCACGAAGTCGTTGGTGGCACCGGTCTCGACGCCGTTGGCGCTCGCTCGGGCGCCGGTGGCGTTGGCATTGGCAGCCTGCATCGGAACTCTCCGGATGATCGTTTCGATCGTTGCGATCGCTGTGGGGCGGGCGGCGCCGGGATCAGGCCGCCTTCGAGACCGTCTCGGCGCCGAGCTCGGCCAGGGCGGCGATCAGGCCGGCCCGATCGAACTTCGCCACGAGATCGGCGATCGCCAGGGTCCGGGCCCGCTCCACGGCGTCGGTCCCGATCGTCCCGGTGAGGCCGATCACCGGGAGCGCGGCGAGCCGCGGCTCGGCCCGGCGCATCGCGGCGACGAGGTCGAAGCCGCTGCGGCCCGGCATCTCCAGGTCGGTGACCACCACCTCGATCTTCGGCTCGGACTGGAGCGTGTTGAGCGCCGCCTCCGCACTCGCCGCCGTGATCACCTGATAGCCCGCGGCCTTCAGCACCGGGGTCAGCATGTCGCGGAAGAAGGCCGAGTCGTCGACCAGCAGGATCGTGGAGAGCTGCTCGGGCCGCTTCAGGCCGCGCGCCCAGTCATCGTAGGCCAGCGGCAGGAAGTGGGCGATGTTGATGATGTCGGTCGCCCGGCCCCGAAGCACCGCTGAGCCGATCAGGTCCGAGCGGTCGGCCGCGATCTCGATGTCGAGCCGCTCCTCCACGATGTCGACGATCTCGTCGACCACGAGCCCCATGGCGCGCTCGCCGTCGGAGAACACCACCAGGGCCTGGGTCCCCTCCGACTTGATGGTGATCGCCGAATCCGCCGGAACGAGCGGCATCAGGCGCCCGCGGTACTGGATCAGCGCGCGGCCGCCCAGCCACTCGACCTTGGCGCACTCGATCTCCTCGAGGCGGGTGACCAGCGACAGCGGCACCGCCTTGAAGCTGCCCTGACCGCCCTTGAACACCAGCAGCGTGGTCTTGTTGTCAACCACCTCGCCCGCCGCGTCGTCGTCGGTCTCGGCGTGGCCGCCGCTGCCCTGAACGCCCTGCGCCACCTGCCGGGCGACGCCGTTCGGATCGACGATCAGCACCACGGCGCCGTCGCCGAGAATCGTGTTGCCGGCAAACATCGGGATGTGGCGAAGCTTCACCGACATCGGCTTCACGACGATCTCCTCCGTGTGGAAGACCTCGTCGACGAGGATGCCGAAGCGCTCGCGCCCGACCTGGGCGACCACCACGAAGCCGGCCTGCTCCGTCTCGGAGCCCGCCTGCGACTGCCCGAGCAGCCCGGTAAGCGACACGATCGGCAGCAGCCGCTCGCGCAGGCGCAGAACCGGCGCGCCGTTGATGCGCTCGACCCTTTGCGCCCCGGCATCGACCCGCACCAGCTCCAGCACCGCCACCTGCGGCAGGGCGAAGCGGTGCTCGCCGGCCCGCACGATCAGCGCCGCCACGATGGCCAGCGTCAGGGGAATCTTGATGGTGAAGGTCGTGCCCCGGCCCGCCGTGGTGGCGATGTCGATCAGGCCGCCGATGGTCTCGATGTTGGTCTTGACCACGTCCATGCCGACGCCGCGGCCCGACACCGAGGTCACCGCCGCCGCCGTGGAGAAGCCCGCATCGAAGATGAACTTGGCGACCTGCGCGTCGGTCATCCGGTCGACATCGGCCTGGGCGGCGATCCCGCGCTGCACCGCCTTCTGGCGAATCGCCGCGAGGTTGAGGCCCTTGCCGTCGTCGGCGATCTCGATCGTAATCGTGCCGCCCTCGTGATAGGCGGCGAGCCGGATCGTGCCGCGGGCGGGCTTGCCCGCCGCCACGCGCTCGGCGGTCGATTCGAGGCCGTGATCGGCCGAATTGCGGACCATGTGGGTCAGCGGGTCCTTGATCACCTCAAGGACCTGCCGGTCGAGCTCGGTCTCGGCGCCGACCATCACGAGGTCGATCTGCTTGCCGAGTTCCGCCGAGAGGTCGCGGACCACGCGCGGCAGCTTCTGCCACGCATTGCCGATCGGCTGCATGCGGGTCTTCATCACGCCGTCCTGCAGCTCGGCCGTGACGTGGGACAGGCGCTGCAGCGGCACCTTGTAGCTCGAATCCTCGTGCCGGCGGGCGATCTCGAGGAGCTGGTTGCGGGTCAGCACCAGCTCCGAGACCATCGTCATCAGGTGCTCGAGCGTCTCGACGCTCACCCGGATCGTCTGGTTGCCCTTGGCGGCCGCGGTGGTCTCGCCCGGGGTCGTCTCACCCTCGGTGCCGCCGCCCTCAGCCTTCTCGGCGCGCGCCGGCTCGGCCTCGACGGCCTCGACCGGTGCCGCACTCACCTGCGGTGCGGGAGCGGCGGGCTTGGGTGCAGGAGCGGCGGCCGCCACCGGCGGAGGCGCTGCGAAATCCACGTCTTCCGGACCCGGCGCCGCCAGGAAGGCGGCCTCGAGGTCGTCGAGGGAGACTTCGCCGGGCTTCAGTTCGCGGATCACCGGATCGGGCAGCACCGGCTCGGGCCGCGGCGGGGGTGCCGCCGGCTCCGATGCCTCGGCCGAGCCCTCGGCCATGCGCTCCAGGGCGGAGATGAGGTCGTCGTCCGACCCCGCCGGCTCGGTGCCGGTGGCCTCCAGATCGGCCAGGATCTCCTTCAGCCGGTCCAGGGTCAGCAGGATCAGCGTCACCGACGCGGAGGTGGCAGGCAGCCCGTCCCGGAACCGGCCCATCAAGGTCTCGGCCGCATGCGCCAACGCTTCGAGTCGCGGAAGTCCGAGAAACCCGCACGTTCCTTTGATTGTGTGGACCAGTCGGAAGATATTCCGAAGGATCGTCTCGTTATTCGGATCCTGTTCGAACCGGACGAGCTCTGCATCGACCGTGTCGAGATGCTCGCCGCTCTCAGTCAGGAACTCGCGAAGCAGGTCGTCCATAGGCGCAACTCGTTACCGGAAGAAGGTCTCGCGCACCGTACTTACTCAGGCGCGGTTAGGGAAGCGTTTCAGTTCCCGCCCCGCGCCGGAGTTTTTCAGAATTTCACGCCAGTGTGGTGTTCGAACCCTCATCGGAGGGTTCAACGGATGCTTCGATCACTGTCGGCTCGGCCGTGATCGTCACCTCATCATCCTGGATGGCGAATCGAACACTCATGTCGGCGGCTCGCGCCACGAGGCCGGCATAGAACGGCAGGATGCCGTGGGCATCGACGGTGCCGCTCTCGGGGCTGCCGGCCATCAGCTCCTCCACGTGCGGGGGAATGCGGGCATGCGAGCCCTTGGCCTTGAACACGAAGCTCGGCGCCGCGCCGTCGCCGGAGACCACGACGTCGATCGCTCCGCCCCGCGGGATCGCGGTCGTGGCGATCATCACGAGGTTGAGGAGCAGCTTGACCTTGTTCTTGGGAAACAGCGCCTGCGGGGCGCTCCAGGTCAGCTTGGTCTTGTCGTCGGAGAACATGCCCTTGGCGACGCTTTCGGCATCGGCGAGGTCGATCGAGGCGCCGGCCGATCCCGCGGCGCCGAAGGCGATCCGCGCGAATTTCAGCCGGGCCGAGGCCTGCCGGGCGCTCTTGCCGATCAGCTCCAGCGCGAAGGTGCGCATCGATTCGTCCTCGTCGTCCTCCAGGACTTCGAGCCCGTTCACGATCGCGCCGACGGGGCTGATCACGTCGTGGCAGACGCGGGAGCAGAGAAGGGCGGCGAGGTCGAGGCCGTCGAGGGTCAGGGTCGGCGAGTTCGGGGACGACATGGTGCGCTCCGGGGGGATCTGGTTCGGGCGTCTGCGGGCCGGGGCCCCGACTGGCGGCCGTTCGTCGGCCGCCGCATCCGGCGTACACGTCGCCCAAAGGAGCCCGCGCCCAGCGGGTCGGACCGGGGGCGACGGCCGGTCCGCACGGATAAACGCCACGCCGGCCTTTGAAAAGCGTTACCGGGATTGACGGATCGGCGCGGCGGCGTCCGATTCGGACCGGCCTGTCATGGGCCACGCATCGCGAGATGGAGCCGGCAGAGGGAGAGCGCACGGTGTTGGCCATTGACCCAGCCCATCGACGATCCGTCAAATCCGCCAGCCCCTGACGCGGAGGTCCGCCCCATGCAGTCCGCCCCGACCCTGCGCGAGAGCCTGCAGCCCCGCCTCCCCCTCGCGGATCCGGATGCGGCGCGAGCCCGGCTCGCCGAGATCGCGCCGGCTCTCCCGCCGGGTTTCCTGACGCCACCCTGCCGTGACCTGCTCCTGGGTCTCGCCGACCATTCCCCCTTCCTCTGGCGGGCGTGCCTGCGGGCGCCGGAGCGCCTGGTCGCGCTGCTGGAGCAGCCGCCCGATGCGGCGAGCCGGGAGATCATCGCCCGCCAGCGCGCGGTCGGGGCGGCCTGCGGGGTCAATCCCGACCTCGCCGAGGTCGGAAAGCGGCTGCGGGCCAACCGGGAGGCGCACGCGCTCCTCGTGGCGCTGGCCGATCTCGGCGGCGGCTGGGATGTCGCGGCGGTCACCCGGGCGCTGTCCGACTTCGCCGACGCCTCGGTGAGCGCGGCGACCGAGGCGCTGCTCCGGCAGGGACTCGCGACCGGTCGGTTCCGGCCGCCGGATCCGGACGCGCCGCAGGCCGGATCGGGGCTGATCGTCCTGGGGCTGGGCAAGCTCGGCGGCGGCGAGCTGAACTATTCGAGCGATATCGATCTCGTGATCTTCTACGAGACCGAAGCCGCGGCGGCCGCGACCGAGGGCGACCCGAAGCCGTTCTTCGTCAAGCTCGCGCAGGGGCTGGTGAAGCTCCTGTCCGACCGGACCGCCGAGGGCTACGTGCACCGCATCGACTACCGGTTGCGGCCGGATCCGGGCTCCACCGCGGTGGCCCTCTCCACGGGCTTCGCCTTCGATTACTATCAGACGCTGGGCCAGAACTGGGAGCGGGCCGCCTTCATCAAGGCCCGGCCGATCGCGGGCGACATCCCGGCCGGCACGGCGTTCCTTACCGAACTCGCGCCGTTCATCTGGCGGCGGCACTTCGACTTCCCGGCGATCGCCGAGATCCACGCCCTGAAGCGGCAGATCCACATGGTCCGCGGCCACGAGACCATCGCGGTCGCCGGCCACGACATCAAGATCGGCCGCGGCGGCATCCGGGAGATCGAGTTCTTCGTCCAGACGCAGCAGCTGGTCTTCGGCGGCCGCAAGCCGAGCCTCCGGGGCCGCTCCACCGTGGCGATGCTCGACGGCCTCGCCGCGGCGGGCTGGATCGACGGACGCGCCCGCGACGAGCTGACCGAGGCCTACGGATTCCTGCGCACCCTGGAGCACCGGATCCAGATGGTCCGCGACGAGCAGACCCAGCGCCTGCCGACCGGCACCGAGGCGCTGACCGGGCTCGCCTTGTTCGCCGGCTTCCCGGATCTTGCGGCCTTCGAGGCGGCGCTGCTCCACCATGCCGGCCAGGTCCAGGCGCATTACGCCCTGCTGTTCGAGGCCGAGACGGCCGCGGACGACACCCTCGTCTTCGGCGAGTCCGAACCGGAGCCCGCCACCCTGGAGCGGCTCGGCGCCTTCGGGTTCCGCGATCCGCCGCGCGCCTGGGAGACCGTGCAGGGCTGGCATCTGGGGCGCCGCCCGGCCCTGCGAACCGGGCGGGCGCGGGAAATCCTCGCCGAGATGCTGCCGGCGCTGCTCCGGGCGCTCGGCGGCACCGCCGACCCGGACGAGGCGCTGCTCGCCCTCGATCGCGCCTTCGCGCGGATGCCCGCTGTGGCCGAACTCCTGGCGATCCTGCGCTCGCACGAGCGCCTGCGCCTGCTGTTCGCCGACATCCTCGGGACGGCGCCGCGCCTCGCCGACACCGTCGGCTTGAGCCCGCACGTCCTCGACACCGTGCTGGACGCGGATTTCGTGACGCCGCCCCTGGATCCCGCTGCGGTCCAAGCCCAGTACCGGATGCTCGTGGGACAGCCGGCGAGCCACGAGGAGGTCCTCGACCGCTGCCGGGACGCCACGCGGCAGATGGCCTTCGTCACCGGCGCACGCCTCCTGTCGGGCATCCTGACGCCGCGGCAGGCCGGCGCGGCCTACACGGCGATCGCGGAGGCAACGGTAGCCTTGAGCCTGGCGGCGGAGGAACGCCGCTTCGCCCAGGACCACGGCGCGGTGCCCAACGGGCGGTGCTGCGTCCTGGCGCTGGGCCGGCTCGGCTCCCGGCAGCTCAGCGCCGAATCCGACCTCGATCTCGTGTTCCTGTACGATTTCGATCCCGAGGACCGCACCAGCGACGGAAGGCGGCCCCTCGACGCCGTGGTCGCCTACAACCGGCTGGCGCAGCGCCTGTTCGCGGCGCTCACCACAGCGACGCGGCGGGGACGGCTCTATGCGGTCGACCTGCGGCTGCGGCCCTACGGCAGCCACAGCCCGCCGGCCGTGCAGCTCACGGGCTTCGCGGCCTATCACCGGGACGGGTCGGAACTCTGGGAGCACATGGCCCTCGCCCGCGCCCGGGTCGTGGCCGGTGACGCGCCCCTGGGGGGGGCCGTCACAGCCGAGATCGCCGCGATTCTTTCCCAACAGCGCGAGCCGGCTAAAGTCTGCGCCGAGGCGGGGGCGATGCGGGCGCTCGTCGCCCGGGAGCGCGGCCATGCCGGCCCCTACGACCTGAAGCTTGCCCCCGGCGCCTTGTTCGACCTCGATTTCCTGGCCCAGACCATCGTGCTGAGCCACGCCCACGACTGGCCGGACTGCATCGGCCTCGGCGCGGAGGCCCTCTTCCGCGGGGCGGCGGCGCGCGGCCTGCTGCCGGACGAGGCAGCGGAGTCCCTCGCCGAGACCTACGGGTTCCTCGACGCGGTCTATCAATGGCAGCGGCTGGTGATGGCCGATCCCACCGCGGAACCGTCCGAGACGGCGGCCCGGCAGATCGCCAAGGCGGTGGGCCTGCCGGACGCGCGAAGCCTCGCGGCGGACCTGCGCCGCCACCGACGCCGGAGCCAGGCCCTGCTGGCGCGGATCCGGCGCACGGTGGCTTGAGCCACGATCCCACTTGACCAAAGTAAGGAATATTCCTTACTTTGGGGATTTAGCGCCATCTGGATCAGAGGTAGCATCATGGTTTTGGAACGGGATGCGACCGTCACCGATAAGGGGCAGATGACCGTACCGAAACCGGTCCGGGACATCCTCCGGATCAGCCCCGGCGATCGCATCCGATTTCGAATCGATGGCGATCGGGTGTCGCTCCATCGCGTCACGGATCAGGACGATGCGGATCCGGTCGTGACGGCGTTTCTGACGTTTCTCGCCAGCGACATGACCCAACGCCCGCAAGCGATCGCGCCGCTGACACCGGATCTCGCCGGACGGATCGCCGACCTCGTCGGTGGGATTGCGTTCGATCCGGATGAGGACATCGACGGTGCCGTCGCCCTCTGAGCCCGGGTCGACCGAACCAAAGCCTGTCCTGGCTGGGCCGAGCCCGATCCTGATCAACGGCTGGACGCTCTTCGCGCATCCGCTGCTACTGGACCAGATCGACCGGCTCGTAGACGCCGTCGCGCGCGAGGCGCGGCCTGTCGGGGATGCATCCGCGCATTCCGCCAACGCCAAGCTTCTGGCGGCTCTCTACAATCTGATCTTCATCCAAATACCCGAGGACCCGACCCGGACTCTGTATCGCCAAGGCGCGACGCTGGGTCCGGATCGCAAGCACTGGTTCCGCGCGAAGTTCGGCAACGGGCGCTTCCGCCTGTTCTTCCGGTTCGACCTCAAAGCGCGCGTCATCATCTATGCATGGGTGAACGACGAGCACTCGCTTCGCACACGCGGCGCCCGAACGGACGCCTACGCGACCTTCGCCCGCATGCTGGAAGCCGGCCATCCGCCCGACGGATGGGGGGATCTCCTGAAGGTGGCGACGCAGGCCGCCGGGCGATTTGGCGGATTGCGACCGCGGCAGGGAGATTGAGCGGTGCCCGCATCCGCCTCGCGACGATTCGTACTCCAAACCGTCGACATCGCGTGCTGGCTCGGGCATTCAGAGTGGTCAGGGAGGAACCATGACGGGCGCGGCGACGATCTCGGGGTCTGAGCGTGAGCGGATCGCCGCAGCGCTTGCCGAGATCGCCTGCGCGGCGGGCGAGATCCTGCGCCGCTATCACCGGGCTCCCTGCCCCCACGCCCTGAAGCCGGACGGCACCCCGTGGAGTGCCGCCGACGTCGAGTCCGAGGATCTGATCGTCGCCGCCCTGGCCGAGCGATTCCCCGGGATCGCGGTCGTGGCGGAGGAGCGCGTGGCCGCGGCACGGGGCGAGGTGGTGGCGCCGGCCGACACCTTCTTCCTGGTCGATCCCCTGGACGGCACCCGCGACTTCCTGGCCGGAACGCCCGACTACTCGGTCAACATCGCCCTGGTGGCGGGCGAGCGCCCGGTGGCGGCGGCCCTGGCGGCGCCGGGCCTCGACCGGGTCTGGTGGGCAGGCACCGCCGCCGTCGAGGCCGTCGTGACCGCCGGCCGCCCCGGCCCCGGGCGACCGGTGCACGCGCGGGCCGTGCCGGAGGCCGGCCTCCTGGCGCTCGGCAGCCGCCGGCACGGTGATGCCGAATCCATGACCTGCCTCGCCGCCCTCCCGGTGATGGAGACGCGCCAAGTCGGCTCGGCGCTCAAGTTCGGCCTGATCGCGGCCGGGGAGGCGGATATCTACGTGCGCTGCGGCCCGACCATGGAATGGGACACCGCGGCCGGCGACCACCTCGTGGCGACCGCCGGGGGCTGCGTGGTGGTGCCGGGCGGCGGTCCGATCCGCTACGGGCAGCACGGGCCCGACCACCGCAACGGACCCTTCGCGGCGCTCGGCGACCCGTCCCTGGCCCAGCGCCTCACCCTGCCCGCCTCCTGCGGCACGCGCGTCGGCCGGCCGACGCTCAGCGCGACGTCGTAGACGCCGCGTCCGGCTGGTCGCGCAGGCCCGGCCATGCGGCCTCCGCCTGGCCGACGAGGCCGGGATCGGCCAGGAACCGGGCGCGGCGCCCCGCGTCCCGGAATAGGTAGAGGCGATCGCCGATCACCGCGAAGACCAGGGGATCGGCATCCACCAAGCGGCCCTCCAGGATGCCCGCGGCGTCGTAGCCCCCGAGCCGGGGAGCGTAGGTGGCCGGATCGTCCCGGAAGGCCTCGCGGTTGGCGCTGCTGGCGAAGCGCCAGACCCGTCCACCCCAGGTCAGCTCGAACCGGCCCGTCCCGGCGCGCGGCCCGTCCGCCAGAAAATAGCTGACCGGATCGAAGCCGTTGAGCGTCAGCAGCACGATCGGCGCCCCTACCGACTCGCCCGCCGCCGGCCGGGCCAGCATCAGGGCGGCACAGACGGCGAGCACGCGGGTCCGGTGCGACGTGAGGAGAGCGGGGCCGCGGGCTGCGGGGTCAGGACGCGTTAACCACATCTTGCGAATTCCCACGGAAGCTGGTCCCACTCGTCCGACCGGACCCCTGCGGGACCGCGGACCCGGACGGATGCGTCCTCCGGGCCGCGGCCGGTGCCGGCCGGGCGGGACGAGAGCGGCACAGATCCATCGCACGAACCGTTAATCGAACCGGGCGAGGAGACAACGATGACGGCACGAGACGATCGCGGCCCCGACCGGCGCCGCCTGCTGCGCGCGGGCCTCGCCCTGGCGCTCGGCGCCCCCCTGGGCGCCTCCCTCGGCATGCCTGGCACCGCCCTGGCGCGGGGCGAGGATGCCGACACCCCCGAGACCTTCCGCCCCGGCGAGGTCGTGGAATCGGGACACCGGTTCTTCGGATCGGTCTCCCGCGGCCTGGCGCTGACCGTCGAGGAGGCGGGCCGGCGCTGGGGCGAGCCGAACGGCTACATCCTCGGCCAGGAGGGCGGCGGCGCCGTTGTGGCGGGCGTCCGCTACGGCGAAGGCACGCTCTACACCCGCAATGCCGGCCAGCGGCGCATCTACTGGCAGGGGCCGTCGGTCGGCTTCGACGTCGGCGGCGACGGGGCGCGCACCATGATGCTGGTCTACAACCTGCCGAACGTGCGCGACCTGTACCGGCGCTTCGGCGGCGTCGACGGCTCGGCCTACCTCGTCGGCGGGTTCGGCATGACCGCGGTGGTCAACGACCGGATCATCGTGGTGCCGATCCGCAGCGGCGTGGGCGCACGGCTGGGGATCAATGTCGGCTATCTGAAGTTCACCCGGGAACCAACCTGGAACCCGTTTTGACGCTGCGGCGGGACGATTGGATTTCGCCCTTCCGATCAACCTGGGCTAGAGTGACGACGGGCCGGGTCTTCCGGCCGGATGCGCGGGTTGTTCCCTCGTGATCGAAGCGGTGATGATCTTCGCGCTGGGCTTCCTGGCGGCGAGCCTGTGCGGCTTGCTGCTGCTGCCGCCCCTCAACGCCCGGGCCGCCCGGCTGGCCCGGCGGCGGGCCGAGGCGCGCCTGCCCCTGTCGCCGGCCGAGATCGCGGCCGAGCGCGACTTCCTGCGCGCGCAGTTCGCCGTCCAGCAGCGCCGCCTGGAGCGCAAGGCCGAGACCGCGGAGGCCAAGCGCCAGACCGAGATGGCGGCGCTCGGTGCCGGGACCATGCGGGTCGCTGCGCTTACGCGCGATGTCGCGGCCCGGGATTCCGAAATCGCCCAGGTCCAGGCGAAGACCCGGGAACTCGAGACCGAGCTCGTCCTCGCCCGCGAAGACGGCACAGCGAGCCTCGCCACGCTCCAGGCCCTCGAAGACGCCCACGCCGACTTGCTCGACACGCTCCTGGGCCTGCGGCAGACCGCCCGGCAGGCATCCGGCCTGGATGCAGTGTCGACCGAGCGCGACGACCTGCGCGCGAGCCTCAAGGCGGCCGAAGAGGCCCTGGCGTTGACGCTCGCGGACCGCTCGGCCGACCGGCAGGCCGGCATCGAGCGGGAGAACGCGGATCTGCGCCGCCGGATCGTCGAAGTAGCCGACGCCGTGACGAGCCCGGGCCGCATGCCCCGGGCCGCCCATCCGGTTCCGCAGCCGGAACGGGTCTGACCGGGCTCCGACTTTCCCCCTTGGCGGGTGGGCGCAAACCGGCGCCGCTCGCCTTGTTTCGACCACGCAAAGGCCCCATCGCAACGCGGACGCCTTCTGCACATCTCCATTTCCCAAGATGGTACGGACACCCATGCGCCTGAAGCCAATCGTTCTCGCCGTCTTGGCGGCCACTGCCCTGACGCTGCCGGCCTCGGCGCAGCAGACGAAGCGCGGCAACGAGACCCTGAAGAAGTACTGCACCGGCGACTACCTGACCTATTGCGGCAATCTGGCCCCCGACGATCCGGCCACCGATGCCTGTTTCCAGAAGAACTGGAAAAAGCTCAGCGAGAACTGCCGCCGCGCGATCGACGCCTACGAGGCCGAGCAGGGCCAGAGCACCCCGTCCAAGGGCCGGCAGGGCGCGCAGGACGGCAAGGACCGCCGCGGCTGAGGCGAGTCTCCCCGTCGCGGCCGCGACCTGTTGCGGCCGCGCGCTCGCGCCCGCGCTCCGCAACCGCTAAGCTCGGGCTCCCGCCGGCGCCCCGCGCGCCGGTGCCGAGCCTGCCGGACCCGCGCGCGATGTTGTCGAACCCCGTCCTGAAGCTCCTTGCCGTGTCCGGCCTCGCCGCCCTGGCGCTCGCCGCCTGCGGACGGCGCGGCGCCCTGGAACCGCCCCAGACCACCGCCCCCGTGGCCTCCGCCGCGCAGGCGGGCTCGGACACGGTGAACGGCCGCCGGACCCTGCCGGTCTCGGTGGGCCTCGGCAGCGGCGCGCCCGAGCCGGATCCGGCCTCGGTCCGCGCTGGGGACGAGCTGTCGACGGCGGCCGTTCCGCCGGGGGGCACCGAGGCTCCGGTCCAGACCAGCCGCGGTGCGCGGCGGGGCTACCGCGTCCCGAAGGAACCTTTTATTCTGGATCCGCTGCTGTAGAGGGCGGAGGCCCGGGGCTCCGCAACGCGGCTGTGTGCTCCCGGTCATCCATCCCTCGGGCGCGCCCTGCGACCCGGACCGGATGTTTCACGGGAAACATTCCGTCCCCGGCGCCAGACGAGACACGGCCGAGATGCATCATTTTCACTACCGCGACGGCCGGCTCCACGCCGAGGACGTCGACCTGACGGATCTCGCCGATGAGGTCGGCACCCCGTTCTACTGCTACAGCACCGCCACGCTGGAGCGGCATTACCGCGTCTTCGCCGAGGCCTTCGCGGGGGACGACGCCCTGGTCTGCTTCGCCATGAAGGCGAACTCCAACCAGGCGGTGCTGCGTACCCTGGCGGCCCAAGGCGCCGGGATGGACATCGTCTCGGGCGGCGAGTTGCACCGGGCGCTGGCGGCCGGGGTCGATCCCGGCAAGATCGTCTTCTCCGGCGTGGGCAAGACCCGCGGCGAGATGGAGGCCGCGCTCAATGCCGGCATCTTCTGCTTCAACGTCGAGAGCGAGCCTGAACTCGCGGCCCTGTCCGAGACCGCCACGGCGCTCGGGTTCACGGCACCGGTCTCGATCCGGGTGAATCCGGACGTCGATGCCGGCACCCATGCCAAGATCTCCACCGGCAAGTACGAGAACAAGTTCGGCATCCCGATCACCCGGGCGCCGGCGGTCTACGCCACTGCGGCCACCCTGCCGGGCCTCGCGGTCCACGGCGTCGACATGCATATCGGCAGCCAGATCACCGATCTGGCCCCGTTCGCCGACGCGGCGCGGTTGCTGGCCGGTCTCGCTCGGCAGCTCCTGGCGGCGGGCCATCCGCTGCGCCACATCGATTTCGGCGGCGGCCTCGGCATCCCCTATCGCGACGACAATGCCCCGCCCCCCGACCCGGCGGCGCTCGCCGCGACCCTGCGGCCGCATTTCGCGCCGCTGGGCCTGCGACCGGTCTTCGAGATCGGCCGGATGATCGCCGGCAATGCCGGAATCCTGGTGACCCGGGTGCTGTACGTGAAGCACAGCGAGGGGCGCACCTTCGTGATCGTCGATGGGGCGATGAACGACCTGATCCGTCCCACCCTGTACGAGGCCTATCACGGCCTGCGCCCGGTGGCCGAGCCGGGGCCCGACACCCCATGGCGCGTGGTCGATGTGGTCGGTCCGGTCTGCGAGAGCGGCGACTATCTCGCCCTCAACCGCGAGATGCCCGAAGTGAAGGCCGGCGACCTGATCGCCGTGATGAGCGCGGGCGCCTACGGGGCGGTCCAGTCCTGCACCTACAACACGCGGCCCCTGGTGCCGGAGGTTCTGGTGCGGGGTCACCAAGCCGCGACCGTGCGTCCGCGCCTCGACGTCGAGGCGCTCGTCGCCCTCGACCGGGTGCCGGACTGGCTGGCGTGAGCGGCATCCCGGAGGGCGCGGCGGCTGCCGGCCCCCTCCCCCTGTCGATCTTCGTCATCGCCCACAACGAGGCGGACCGGATCGGCGCCACGATCCGGGCGGTGCGCGACCTGACCGACGACCTCGTGGTGGTCGATTCGGGTTCCACGGACGGCACGCGGGCATTGGCCGAATCGCTTGGCGCGCGGGTGATCCACAATCCGTGGACGGGCTATGGGCCACAGAAACGCTTCGCCGAGGAGCAGTGCCGCCATGTCTGGCTCCTGAACCTCGACGCCGACGAGGTGGTGCCGGGGATTCTCGCGCGGGAGATCCGCGCCCTGTTCGCGACGGGCGAGCCGACGAAGCCGGCGTGGCGGATCGGCATCGCCGAGATCTTTCCGGGTGAGGCGCGCCCGCACCCGCTCGCCTACACGCTGACTCCGGTGCGGCTCTACCGGAAGGATCGCGGCCGCTACGCCGCGTCCCCGGTCCACGACCGGGTGGCGCTGGAACCGGGGGTGACGGCGGGACGCCTCAAGGGCGTGATCCACCATTTCTCGGTGCGCTCGCTCGGCGACCAGCTCGACAAGCTCAACCGCTATTCGGACCAGCAGGCCGACGACCTGGAGGCCCGCGGGGTGGTGATTCCGAGCTGGCGGGTGTTCGTCGAGCTGCCGGGCAATTTCCTGAAGGCCTATCTCGGCCGTCGGCATTTCGTGCGGGGCACCTACGGCTTCCTGACGGCGATGAACTACGCGATTTCGCGGCATCTGCGCATCGCCAAGCACGTCGAGCGCCGCCGCGTAGCGGCAGCCCGCCGGGATCGGGTTGACCCGCCCGGCTCGACCTTCTAGATCCAGAGCGCCGGAGACGTGGCCGAGCGGCTGAAGGCACTCGTTTGCTAAATGAGCATACCCAGAAATGGGTATCGAGGGTTCGAATCCCTCCGTCTCCGCCATCTACCCCGAGCCGCTGTAAGTCATTGGCGAACATGCGGCTTTTTCTTTGGCAAAATCTAATATGACCCCGATTTGACCCCGAAATCGAAGGCTGTGGAAATCCCTGGCCCGAGGGGCACCTCCGGCTTCAATCAGGTCGATAAGCGCTTGTGGTCCGATGAGTCCGTTCGCAGGTTCGCCGATTGCAGGTACTCGCGCCGCGTAGCGTAGCGCGCATGACGCTATAGACAGTTCCCTACACTCCGGGTCGCACCGACACCTCCGAGCAGTAGGTCGACACCATGTTCTCCCTCGTCCACGTCATCCTGCCCGTCTCGGAGCTCGCCCCCGCCGAGGCCATCCGCGCCTCGCTCGCGCCCTTCCAGCGCGGCGGCAAGGGAGACGTCCCGGACGAATGGCTGGCCTTCCACGACGAGACCGACGAGGTCCGCGCTCTCCACCGGACCGCGTTCACCTTCACCCGGGAAGAGGGCCGCGGGACCCGGATCGAGGGAGAGCCGTACGGGCACCTGGACGTCGGGGCGATCAACGCCGAGATGGCGCGCCGCGGCCTCCGGCGCTGGCAGGTGCGCTTCGCCGACGCCGAGCCCGACCTCGACGCCTTCGTGGACGCCTACGTCCGGGACCTGGAGCGCCATCCGATCACCGGGGGCTACGGGCGATGGCTCAACCCCCTCGGACGCTGGGATTGGTGGGACCTGGGCGGCCGCTTCGACGGGCGTATCCTCGGCGAGCGACGCAGGCCCGGCGAACGCAGGACCTCGTCCGTCTCGTCCGGACCGAATACCGGTCGCACCATGCTCAGGAACGTCACCGACGTCCTGGCCGAAAGGCTCGGGTCCGAGCCTCCGGAGGACGTCGTCGTGGAGGCCCACGCCAACATCGAGATGGTCTCGCGCCTGGCGGAGGATGCCCAGGCCGGTGTCGCGAGCGCGTTCCCGGGCGCGATCCTGCTCCCGCCCAGTGCCATCGAGGACCGGCTCCGCTGGCTGCGGGCCTGGCCTGAGGTCGATCCGAAGGAGACCCTCGACTGGTTCGGCCTTCCGGAAGGGGCGGCCTGGGAGTCCGTCGTCATGGAGGTTTACAGGCGCTTCCCGGAGCACTGGGCCGCCGGGGTCGCCTACCACCTCTAGGCGCGGGAAGCCGACCGACGCTACTCGTCCTGGCAATCGTTGACTGCGACCATGACCCTGTTTCCAGCGTTGCCGCAGTAGAATGCATTCCGTCGGTGACTCGGGTCACCGACGGGCGGACCCGCCATCCATATTGCCGCTGTCGCCGAACTAGGTCCCGTTCGGACATACCGTGAAGACGCGCATGCGTTCTACGGGTAGAGGCGAACCAACGAGAGAAACCATGCGCCGTCTCGTCCCCCTTGTGCTCGCCTCCACGCTTCTGGCAGCCCCAGCCCGCGCCGAGCAGGACCTGCTCCTGGGCGCCGACATGGGCTCGGCGGCGATGACCAAGGCAGAGATGACCCGGGCCGACGTCGAGGCGCTGATCGCCAAAGCCGACGGCAAGCCCATCGACCTGTCTGATAAGGCACTGGCAGGCATCGACCTTTCCGGGCTGAACCTGAGGGGCGCGAACCTGCGCACCGCCCGCCTCAACAAGGCCAACCTGCGCGGTGCCGACCTGACCGGCGCGAACCTGGAGCAGGCATGGTTCATCAAGGCCAACCTCAGCGGGGCCAAGCTCGCCGGCGCCAAAATGTTCGGCATCACCGCCCGCGACGCCAACCTCAGCGGGGCCGACCTGAGCCGAAGCATGCCAATCGGTGACTTCAAGGGTGCCAACATGGCAGGGGCGACGCTGGTCGACCTCAAGGGTGGAGCCGACATCAAGAACCAGTCCATGGGCCTGATGCGGGCCGTATTCGTTTCGGTGAACCTTAGAGGAGCCAACCTGAAGGGGGCGAACCTCGGGCGGTCGCGCCTGGAATATGCCGATCTCACGGACGCCGACCTCACCGACGTGGTGCTGATGGGATCCGACCTGTCCGGCGCCAACCTCACCGGCGCGACGGTAGCCGGTGCGGATTTCAGGAACGTCGACGTCAGCGGCGCGCGTCTGATCGCCCTCAAGGGCCAGGACAGCGCCAAGGATTGGTCGGCGCGCGTGAACGCCGACCGTGCCATCGACCACGTATCGAACTGAAGTCAGCCAAGCCACCCTTCATGCTTGGGTGACGCGAACCTCGACCGCCATACCTAGGAAATCGCTCTGAAGCCCCATGAAGCTGCCGACCACGGGCATCGCCTGCCGGATGTCCCGCGCGACCGCGACCGGGATCAGGTTCGCGCCTCCCATCCTGCGATTGGTCGGATCGAAGGTGATCCAGCCGGCGCCGGGCACGTAGACTTCCCCCCATGCATGGGTCGATCCGGCATCGGCGGAGCCGACGAGGGTCCGGGTCGGATCGTGCAGGTAGCCCGAGACGATCCGGGCTCCCATGCCGAGGCTGCGGGCAGCCTCGACGAACAGGGTCGCTAGATCCCTGCAGGAACCCTGCCCGATGGCGAGGGTCTGGTCCGGCGACTGCGTGCCCTCGTCTTCCCGGGCGATGTAGGCGATGCCGTTGGCGACGCCTGCGTTCAGGTCCTGAAGCAGGGAGAGCGTATCGGTCGGGTTGGACGCCACAAAGCCCTGCGCCCAAGACAGCAGTCGCCCATCGTTCGAGTATTGCTGGACGGCGAGCGCACCAAGATCGGTCCGAGCGTCCTCGGAATAGGGGAACGGGTAACTGATGGCGGAAGCGTCGATGTCGAAAACCGGATAGGCCGCGGCGGAGAGTTCGACCCGGGCGACGCTGTCGATCACCAGGGTGTCCGAAGGTGCGCCGAAGGTGGCGGTCGCGATGGCGTTGCCAAAAACGTCGTAAGCCCAATGCAGGATGCCGGAAGGCGTCAGGTTCACTTCGCTGCCGATGAGGCGCACGTCCCGGCTCTCGCGGGGCCGCAACATCAATCGGTGAGAACCAAGGCTTACGGGCCGCTCATAGCGATACGTGGTCCGATGATGGATCTGCAGGGCGACCATTCGACGTTCCTTCGGTTTGGAAGGGTTTGTCATCGGGACGTTTCGGTCATGACTATCGGGAGGACGATGGCCCGCTGCCTCACCGCACGAGCAGAGCCTTGTTCATCGTCAGGTTCACGACGACCCCGCAATCGTCCCAGGTCCGTTCGACGGATCCGTCGAGCTGCTGCGTGATCGCCCGGTCGAGCAGTCGGCTTCCGTACCCCCCAGGTCCCGTGGGCGGCACGACGGGTGGCCCTCCCCGCTCCGTCCAAACCAGCGCGAGGTTCTCCTGTCGGTCGGTGGCGGAAACGTCCAGCGTGCCGGTCGGGACCGATAGGGCGCCGTACTTGAGCGAGTTGGTCGCAAGCTCGTGCACCACCAGCGCCAGGGTGGTCGCGGCGGCCTCGCCCACGCCCATACGGGGAACCGAGACCCGGATGCGCCCGGTGAACGCGCCCATGTCGTCGTAGGGCTTGAGCAGGATCGCGATCAGGTCGCCCAGGAGCGCCGCCTTGCCCTCGTTGCCCGGTAGCGGGCGGACGAGGTCGTGGGCGCGACCCAAGGCGGTCAGCCGCTGGGTAAGCTCGCGCGCCATGTCGACCGTCGTCGTCGTCGAACGCGAGGTGATGGCGGTGAGGCTCGCAGCGATGGTGAGGAGGTTCTTGACCCGATGGCTCATCTCGCCGGCGAGGAGCTCGTGTCCCTCCTCGGCCTGCTTACGCCCAGTGACGTCGAGGAAGATGCCCGACATGACCCGTGCGACGATGCCCTTGTCGTCACCCTGCCCTCGCGCCGAGATCCATCTTGCGATCTCGCCGTGCAGAATGCGGAAGTCGATCTCGTAGGGTCCGACAATCGCGCGGGTCGCGGCGAAGGCGGCTCGGACGCGGTCCCGGTCGGCCGGGTGGATACGCGAGGACAGATCCTCGAATTTGACGGATGCGCTCTGCGGCAGGCCCCATAGTCCGAACGCGCGTTCATCCATGGCGAAGGCGTCGCTGTCCACGTTCCACGACCATAGGGACACCCCGGCCGCATCCAGGGCGAGCCGCAGTTGCTCCGACGTCCAGAGCGACGGGATCTGAGTTGGTGAAGGCACGGGAACGCTTCCGATGGTCGGATCTCCAAGATAGGTTTTCCGCAATCGGAATGGTGCCGCATTCATGCGCCCGTCGCTACGGCGTTCTCGCATCAACTTCGACAGAAACGGCACCACGGTGCCGGCCGAGCCTTATTCATCGTCTACGCTTCGCCTCCACGGTCCTGCGCAGGAGGCGCGAGAGCTCCTCGACCGAATAGGGCTTGCGCAGCAGATCGAAGCCGTGGGTGCCGTTCTGGGCCAGCACGTGGCTGTAGCCCGAGGTCAGCAGCACGGGCAGGTCAGGGTAGTCGCGGCGGATGCGACGCGCGAGATCGACGCCGTCCATGCCCGGCATCATCACGTCGGTGAAGACCACATCGAATCGAGATGCATCCTTCGCGAGTTCGGCCAGGGCGGCTTCGGCATCCGATGCCAGAACGGGTAAGTACCCGAGTTCGACCAGGCTCTGCGTGGCGAAGCTGCCGATCTCGGCGTTGTCCTCGACCACCAGGACGCAGGTACCCTGGCCATCCAGGAGCGCTTCGGATGCGATCTCGACAATCGGCCGTCCGGCTTCCGCGGCGCGCGGAAGGAACAGCGTGAAGGTGGCGCCTGCGCCCACCCGGCTCTCGACCGTCACCTCGCCGCCGGACTGCTTGGCGAAGCCGAACACCTGGCTCAGGCCGAGGCCGGTGCCCTGGCCGACGCCCTTCGTCGTAAAGAACGGCTCGAAGATCCGGTCGAGCATCTCCGGCGCGATACCGATACCCGTGTCGGTGACCGATACCGCAACGTAGTCTCCCGGGATCGCACCGTGGGAGCGCACGGCGGGCATGGTCTCGACGGCGGCGACAACGACGACGATGCGACCCTCGCCGTCCATCGCGTCGCGGGCATTGACCGCGATGTTGACCAGCGCCGTATCGAACTGGCTCGGATCGACGTTCAGGTACAACGGTTCGTCGGGAAGTCGGATCTCGACCTCGATGCGCGAGCCGGCCAGAGTGGACATCATGCCGCTGATCGCCCGGACGCTGGCACCGGCATCGAACACCTCCGGCTTGAGCGACTGTCGTCGGGCGAAGGCCAGGAGCTGCGCCGTCAGCTTGGCCGCCCGGTCCACGGTGTCGGAGATCGCGCCGACGTAGCGTGCGCGTCGCTCCTCCGGCAGGTTCGGCCTCTTGAGGAGGTCGGTGGACGACTTGATCACCGTGAGCAGGTTGTTGAAGTCGTGCGCCACGCCCCCGGTCAACTGCCCGACCGCCTCCAGCTTCTGCGATTGCCGAAGGGCGTCCTGGGCCATCTCAAGCTCGGCGGTGCGTTCCGCCACCCTGGCTTCCAGCGTCGCGTTCAGGTCGCGTAGGCGTTCCTCGCCGGTCCGCAGCGCCTCCTCGGCCCGCTTGGCGGCGGTCACGTCGCGAGAGACCGACAGCAGCTTCTCCGGCCTCCCGTCGGGGCCGTTGACCGGTGTCACGATGACATCCCACCAACGTGGGCTTCCCTTCAGCGTCGTGGCGAAGCCCTCGAAGCGCGCGATGCCACCGCCACGGGCCGTCGCCACGGCGTCGACCGCCTTCGCGTGCCCGTCACCCATCCAAAAGTCCGGCCAGCACGCGCCGCGGATGGTCTCGAAATCGTCGACCTCCATCACGCACATGCCCTGTTCGGTCATGAATTCGAGGCGCGCGTCGAGGTCGAGCACCTTGATGCAGTCGGCGGAACTCGCCAGCACGCGGCTGCTGAACTCCTCGCTTCTGCGAAGCTCCGCCTCGGTCGCGATAAGCCGATTGATGACCCGCTGCTGATCATGGGCCAGCCGATCCATCGCCTCCGCCTCGCCACGGAGCCGGACGGTCTCGGTGACTTCCTCGACCCGGTGAAGGATGAGGGCGACCTCGCCGTCCGGCCCCAGAACCGGCACGTTGACCGGGCTCCACCACCGCTCCTCGAAGCGACCCTGGGCGTCGCGCACGGCGTAACGTTGCACCGCCATCGTATCGGACGACTTGGTGTCCAGGACGCGTTGGAAGGAGGCTGTCAGGTTTCGAACGCCATCGGCGGCGGGATCGGCCGGATCGTCGGGAAAGAGATCGAAAAGCCGACGTCCGACCTGGTCGGCCTGCGTCGTGCCGGTCGCACGAAGCCTGGCATCGTTCGCCGCGACAATGATCCAGTGCGGAGGGGACACGACCAGAAGTGGTGCCGGGACGGCTTCGAACAGCGACCGGTAATCGAGTGCCTGGACCAAGTCGGCGCCAGGAAGTGTGATCAACGAATCCGTCGGACGGTCGATGTCTCTCATGCGGCGTCTTGGTTCTGGTTTGATGTTGCCCGGTCACCGTCACGGAGACGGAACGCAGAACCCACCGGTTGGAGGACCCTATCCATAAGGCGTTCCAACCGGCGAGAATTCCATCGGTTGCCGGCTCCCTCGACGATTGAGGTTCGGTCTCGCGGGTTTTCCGGCCGGTACCGCTTCCGATCTTGGACCCGGTGTCGTGTGATGGGGTTTAGGCAGCCATCGCATGGGCCATGAAGAACCGAAGCATCTCACGGCTCGCATTGGGGCCCTGGGGATCGGTGTGGGACCCGGAGGGGTGGCCGCCGGCCCAGGCATGGCCGGCACCGTGGAGGACCCATTGCTCCGATGACCAAACGCCGTGGGTCTCCGCCAGCACGGTCCGCGTGAATGCCATCCCGCCGGCGGAACGCCCCTCGGTGGTGGAGCCGGTGAGCTCCGTCCCCGGCCGGGATTGGGCGATGGCTTGGTCACCGTTGATCGGCGCGACAGTGGTGTCGCGGTCCCCATGGAATACGATGGTCGGAACCGGGTGCACCGTCCGCGCCGGTTGGCGCAGGGCGCCCCGACGCATCGTCGAGAAGGCCGCCGCCATCGATCCGGCGGCCCCGCTGGCCAGTCCGGAATGGATGCCGACGGCGGCATAGATGTCCGGGTAGGCTTGGCCCATCACCGCGGCGGCGGCCCCGCCCGAGGAGAGGCCGGCGACGTAGACCCTTGCCGGGTCCACGTCGAAGTCCTCCATGATCCGTCGCGTCAGCCCGGCGAGGATGCACGGCTCGCCCCGCCCACGCTGCTGGTCGCCGTCCCTGAACCAGTTCCAGCTCTTGACCAGGTTGGCCGACCTCGGCTGGTCGGGATAGGCCACGATGACACCCTGCTCCTCGGCCAGCCGGTCCATCCGGGTTCCGATGGCGAAGTCGCGCGCCGTCTGCGAGCAGCCGTGGAGCATCACCACGAGCGGACGGGAACCGCGTCCGGACCCGGCTGGCACGAACAGGTCGTAGGCGCGGCTCCCGGCCCTGTTGCCGTACCGACGTGCCAAGGCGCCAGGCCGGTCGATGGACCGTTCCGCCGACTCCCTCGACGTGGGTCCGGGAAGTTCTGTCATCGGAATGCTTTCGGGGATGGCCCAGTCCGGTGCGGATCGCGAACTACGGCAGGGCGCCGATCATGCCCTTCGCCTCGGTCATCGTATTCTCGCAGGCGCGCTTGTCGCCGCCACGGTCCTCGGCAGACGCCCGGACGATGAGGGCCCGCGCGGCGGCGATGTGGTCGGCGGTCGAGACCGTTTCGGGATCGCTCGGGGAACCGGTGCGGACGGTCGTCAGGCCCCGTGGGGAGCCCGTACGTAGCTCATGGCCGTCCATCAAGCCGGCGACACGAACGGCCCCGGCGCTGTCGAGGCGACGCTCGATGGTGCCGATCTGCTCGGCGCAGGACGATGCGAGGGCGGGAAGCGGTAGGGTCGCAAGAACGGCGGCGGCAACCAAGCGCATCATGGTGTCTCTCCGGGGGGTGGCAGCACCTGCGGATCCGCTCGGCGAGCGAACGACCGGGATGCCGTCCCTCACGCGGTGATGCGAGGGTAGCGTCAGTCCAACCTGGGCCAACGCCGAATGTTGCGCCGCAGCAAGAAACGCGGGGCAGACCCGTGCCGACCGCCGCCATCGTCACAACCAGTCGCTGAGGCCAATCAGCGATAACTCGGCGGGGACATGCTCGCCGCCGGTCCGCTGAACGACGGGCGAGCGACCCAAAAGGCGAGCGGACGGCCTCATCCGCAGAAATTCTTCTTGGCCTTCGTGGGATCAAGCGACCCGTCGGTTGGTTGTCATCATGCTTAGCGCTCGACGGTGGATGGTCTTTCCCACGGTTTTGAGCGCGATATTTTCCAACGGGATCATCGAAATGAAGGCACTTACTTGGCAAGGTCGAGGCAAGATCTCGTGCGACACCGTGCCGGACCCGAAGATCGAGCATGGTCGTGACGCCATCATCAAGGTGACCGCCTGCGCGATCTGCGGCTCGGACCTCCACCTCATGGGTGGCTTCATGCCCTCGATGGAGTGCGGCGACGTCCTCGGGCACGAGACCATGGGCGAGGTCATCGAGGTCGGACGGGACAACCAGAAGCTCAAGGTCGGCGACCGCATCGTGGTGCCCTTCACCATCTGCTGCGGCGAGTGCCGCCAGTGCAAGTGGGGCAACTGGAGCTGCTGCGAGCGCACCAACCCGAACGGCGCGATGCAGGCCAAGGTCTTCGGCTATCCGCTCGCCGGACTGTTCGGCTTCTCGCACCTTACGGGCGGCATCCCCGGCGGCCAGGCCGAGTACCTGCGGGTGCCCTATGCCGACGTCGGCCCCATCGTGGTGCCCGAGGGTCTCACCGATGAGCAGGTGCTGTTCCTCAGCGACATCTTCCCCACCGCCTACCAGGCGGCCGAGCACTGCGACATCGGCCCGGAGGACACCGTGGCGATCTGGGGCTGCGGTCCGGTCGGCGTGCTCGCGGTGAAATGCTGCCTGATGCTTGGCGCCAAGCGCGTCATTTCCATCGACAGCGTTCCCGAGCGCCTCGCGCTGGCTCGGGAAGCGGGCGCCGAGACCATCGACCTGTCCAACGAGAACGTGCAGGACACCCTCATGGAGATGACCCACGGACTCGGTCCGGACTCGGTGATCGAGGCGGTCGGCATGGAGTCCCACGGGGCCGACACGACGCTGCAGAAGGTCTCCTCCGCCATCATGGAGCACACCGTCAGCCTGGAGCGTCCCTTCGCCCTCAATCAGGCCATCCTGGCCTGCCGCCCCGGCGGCAACGTCTCGATGCCAGGCGTCTTCGCGGGCCCCGTCGGTCCCGTCGCCCTCGGCATCCTGATGAACAAGGGCCTGACCCTGAAGACCGGGCAGACCCACATGGTCCGCTACATGAAGCCGCTGATGGAGCGCATCCAGAACGGCGACATCGATCCGTCCTTCATCATCAGCCACCGCTCCACGAACCTGGAGGACGGCCCGGCCCTGTACGAGATGTTCCGGGACAAGAAGGACGCCTGCACGAAGGTGGTGTTCAAGCCGCACGGCTGAACCGAAGACCGCGGGGGCGGTGCACATGCGCCAATCATGCCCGGCCCCGAACGAACGAAACGAGCGGGAGGAGACCGGATGTCGAACTACGTTTTCGACGACAGCAACATCACCTGGCGGACGTTGGATTGGCTGCCGCACATCGCGTTCTTCGTCTACAAGGTCGACGAGGACAACCGCATCGTCGATGTCGTGTTCAAGTTCGCGTCGAACCGGAAGGTGATGCTCCATCGGCACAAGTGTCCCTACGTGACGCTCGTGATGCAGGGAGAGCTCCGGTTCTACCGCGAGGACGGGACCCACAAGGAGACCCGACCTACCGGCAGCTTCGTCTCCGGGCCCGCGAACGGCGAACCGCACATGGAAGGCGGCGGCAACGAGGACGCCATCGTGTTCTTCAGCAACCGCAACGTCGAGGATGCTCTCTACGAGTTCCTCGACGACGCGGGCAATCCGGTCCAGGTCCTCGGCATCGCCGACTTCAAGGCGCAGCTCGCCGAGCAGGTTTCGTCCGGGACCTACGCCAAGGTCGAGGGACGACCCGCCTGATCGATGCCGCCACTGCATCGGCCGGGCCCCGTTTCCGGCCCGCCGGCGGGCGCCATTCGCCTCGCATCGGTGAAGGACGGCAAGCTCCCGGATGTCCCTCGCCGCCCAACACAGACAGGAAAGCGACTGATGCCCACCGCAGTGATCTTCGACGTCGATGGCACCCTGATCGACTCGGTTCCCCAGCACGCCCGTGCCTGGCAGGACGCCTTCCGGGACTTCGGTTACGACATCCCGTTCGAGGATCTGCGCAGGCAGATCGGCAAGGGCGGGGACCTCCTGATGCCGGTGTTCCTGTCGGAGGCGGAGATCGCCGAGAAGGGCGACGCCCTGGAGGAGCACCGTTCGGGGATCCTGAAGGAGCGCTACCTGCCGACCATCAAGGGCCTGCCGCAGGTCCGGTCGCTCGTCGAACGCCTGCTGGCCGACGGCAAGCAACTCGCGCTAGCCTCCTCCGCCAAGGGCGATGAGCTCAAGACCTACAAGACGATCGCCGACATCGACGACCTCATCAACATCGAGACGTCGTCGGACGACGCGGAGGAGAGCAAGCCGAACCCGGACATCTTCCAGGCCGCCCTGAAGCGCCTCGACGGCATCACGGCGCAGGACGCCGTCGTCGTCGGCGATACGCCCTACGATGCCGAGGCCGCCGGCAAGGCCGGCATCCGCACGATTGGGCTGCTCACGGGTGGATGGACGGCCGAGGAGCTCATGCAGGCCGGATGCATCGCGACCTACAAGGACCCGGCCGACCTTCTCGCCCAGTACAACACCTCGCCACTGGTCGGGTCGCGGACCTGATCGCACAAGGGTGGGGTGTCCGACATGACCGATACGTTCCCGAGCGTCACCGATGGCCCGCACCTGCGCACCATCGCCATGCCGCGCGACACGAACGCCGCCGGCGCCATCTTCGGGGGCTGGACGGTGTCGCAGATGGATCTGGCGGGCGGCACCTTCGCCGCACAGCGCACCAAGGGCCGCGTGGCGACCGTCAGCATCGAAGCGATGCGCTTCCTCCGGCCGATTGCGGTCGGTGACGAGGTGAGTTGCTACTGTGCCCTGCAGGAAGAAGGCGAGACGTCGTTGGGCGTCAGGATCGAAGTCTGGGTCCGGGACCGTACCGGGAGCAATCCAGAGAAGGTCACGGAAGGGGTCTTCACCTACGTGGCCCTGGACGAAGAGGGGAAGCCCCGGCAACCGGCCGACGACCGGGCCAGCGAGACCTGAAGGCAGCCGCCGCCCTTACGCGACGGTCTCGTTCGAGAGATGCAGTGTGGCGATAAAGGCCCGCCGCCATCGTCTCGGGCACGTCGTTTCGGTGAACAACGGATTCGGGGACCGATTGAATCGTCATGGAAACCTATGTCGTCGTCGTCGCCGGGTTCGGTGTCCTGGTGCTTCTGACGGCATGGTTGCCGATGGTACTCCGGGCGCTGCCTCTTTCGCTTTCCATCTGCTGCGTCGGCATAGGTGCAGCCTAGTCGACCATCCCGGTCGTCGCGGAACTCACACCCCATCCCGGCTCCCACGCCAAGCTGATTGAGCATGCCACCGAGGCCGTGGTCGTAATCTCGTTGATGGGAGCGGGCCTCAAAATCGACCGCCTGTTCGGTTGGCGAACTTGGTCGGTGACTTGGCGGCTCCTGGGCATTGGCATGCCGCTGACGATCCTCGCCTTGACCGTGCTGGGATCGACCCTGCTTGGGCTTGGTCTCGCGTCGGCACTGCTCCTCGCGTCGTCCCTGGCTCCGACGGATCCGGTCCTGGCATCCGACGTTCAGGTTGGTCATCCCGACGAGGACCATGAGGACGAGCCGCGGTTCGCCCTGACCTCGGAGGCAGGGCTCAACGACGGCCTCGCCTTTCCCTTCGTGAACCTCGCCATTGGCCTCGCCGGTGGCGGTCTTGCCGGAATGTCGTGGTCGCATTGGCTTGCGGTCGACGTGCTCTGGAAGATCGCCGTGGGGGCCGTTTTCGGCGCGGCGGTCGGCCGAGCGTTGGGATGGCTGATGTTTCACCTGCCCAACCTGTCGAAGCTATCCCGCACCGGAGACGGCTTCGTGGCGCTCGGCGTGACCTGCATCGCCTATGGATGCGTCCAGGTTCTCGACGGATACGGTTTCGTCGGCGTGTTCGCGGCGGCCCTTGCGCTGCGTGCATCAAGTCGCGGCCATGAATACCATCGCAAGATGCACGACTACGCCGAGGAGCTCGAACGCCTTCTGATGATGGTGCTGCTCATCGGGTTCGGGGCGGTGCTTGTCAGCGGCGGGCTGCTCCGTGCCCTGACCTGGCCGGCGGTTGCCTTCGGCCTGCTCGCGCTTCTCGTCGCGCGACCCTTGTGTTGTTGGGTCGGACTGCTCGGAAGCGGGCGATCCACCGAGGACCGTGCCGTCGTGAGCTTCTTCGGTATCCGTGGGTTGGGAACGGTCTACTACCTCGCGTTCGCAACCGGTCATGCCGCCTTCGAGGAGACGGATCTCCTTTGGGCCACGGCCGGGCTGACGGTGCTCATCTCGATCCTCCTGCACGGCGTTACCGTCACGCCGGTCCTTCGCGCCCTCGACCGTAGGATGGGACGGGACACGGAGAGCGCGCAGCTGGACCTGACCCTCCCCAAACCGATGGCGTAAGCGATCGGCGAGCGTAGCTCGCCTCTTGCAGGCACCGTCGCCTTCGCGGTCGAGAGGCGGGATTGAAAGCGGTCGGTCATCGAGCCGGCAACCACCGTGACGACACCGTGTTGTTGATGGCACCCAGCGGTCAGCAACGCGCCAATCCGCGGTCTGGCGTCGGCGAGCGCACAAGCCCCCGCCAACGAGCCGCAGCATGACCGATCCGACGACGCCTCCGTCCGAGGTCGCCGATATCCGGCGTCTCGATGCCCTGCGGGACTACGACATCCTCGACACGCCTCCCGAGAAGGGGTTCGATGATATCGTGGAGCTGGCCCGCATGACCTGTGCCGCCCCGGTTGCCCTGGTGAGCCTGGTCACCGGCGACCGCCAATGGTTCAAGGCGAAGGCGGGCTTCGCCCCGTGCGAGACGTCCCTCGACAAGTCGGTGTGCGCGCATGTCCTGGGCGCACCGGACCTGCTGGTCATCCCGGACCTGACGCTGGACCCCCGCACCCGCGAAAACCCCCTCGTCACGGGTGAGCCGTACCTGCGCTTCTACGCAGGGGCCCCGCTTCAGGCTGCGGGCGGCGAGAGGTTGGGTAGCCTGTGCGTGATCGACCTGGCGCCCCGGCCGGAAGGGCTCACCGAGCCTCAGGCGGGGGCTCTGCGGGCGCTCGCCGGGCAGGTGATGACCCAGATGGACCTGCGCCGTTCGGTGGCCGAGCGCGAGCGCATCCTCTCGGGGCAGGCGGCGTTGATCGCGCAGCAGAACGTCCTGATCGCGGCCCAGACCGCGGTCACCCGGGCGGCCGGGGACCGGAACGCGATCCTCGACGCACTCGTCGCAGACGTCATGGAGGCCGTCCCGCAGGCCGAGGGCGGGGTCATCGAGCTGCGCGAGGGGGACGAGCTCATCTACCGTTCGGGACGCGGTTCGCTCGCCGGACACGTCGGGTTGCGACTGCCCCTGGACGGCAGCCTTTCGGGTCATTGCCTGATGACGGGCAAGCCCGTGCTGTGTCCGGACGTGCTTCTCGATCCCCGGGTCAAGCGCGACGTCATCGCTCCCCTCGGGATGCGGTCGGCCATCTACGTCCCGGTCTCGCGGGGACACGCGAACATCGGCGTCCTCAAGCTGCAATCGAGCCGACCGGACGCCTTCTCCGGGCGCGATCTCCGCACCGCGACCCTGTTCGCGGGCACCATCCCGGCCGGGCTGGCGGAGGCGGGGGAAGCGGAGGCGCGGCGCGGCATGCGCGCGAGCGAGGCGACCCTGCGAACGGTGATGGACACGCTGCCTGTCGGGGTGCTGATCGCCGAGGCCCCGTCCGGACACATCGTCGGCCACAACGCCCGCGTCGCCGCAATCCTCGGCCATGACGTGATGCCGACGACCGCTGGTGGGGGACCGGAACGCTGCGTCGGTTTCCACGCAGACGGACGCCGGGTCGGACCCGAGGATTGGCCGCTGCTGAAGCTCGCACGCCACGGAACCGGCGAGGGCGAGATTGAGGTGGATTACCAGCGCGGGGACGGGAGGCGCGCCTGGGTCGGGTTCTCCGGCGCACCGATGCATGATGCCGACGGTGGCCTCGTCGGGAGCGTCGTCGTCTCTGACATCGACGAGCGCAAGCGGGCCGAGCTCCTGCTTGAGGCCGCCAAGCACGCCGCGGAGGAAGCGAACAGGGCCAAGAGCGAGTTCCTCGCCAACATGAGCCACGAGTTGCGCACCCCGCTCTCGGCGGTCATCGGCTACTCCGAGATGCTGCAGGAGGAGATGGAGGATCTCGGTCACGAGAACCTGCTCCCCGACATGCGCAAGATCGAGGCGAACGCGCGCCACCTCCTCGGGCTGATCAACGACGTCCTCGACCTCTCGAAGATCGAGGCCGAACGGATGGAGACCTACGTCGAGGAATTCTCGGTCGAATCCGTCGTGCGCGACGTGGCATCCACCGTCGAGGCCCTGATCGACAAGAAGGGGAATGCGCTGACGCTCGATCTCCGCGACGACCTCGGCGAGGCGCGCACCGACGTCACGAAGCTGCGCCAGTGCCTGATCAACCTCTTGAGCAATGCCGCCAAGTTCACGGAGGGCGGCAGGATCACCCTGTCGGTCGAGCGCACCCTACGCGAAGGAACGGACTGGCTGGACTTCCGGGTGACCGACACCGGCATCGGCATGACCCCGGAGCAGCAGGCGCGGCTGTTCGAACGATTCACCCAGGCCGACGCCTCGACCACCCGGAAGTTCGGGGGCACCGGCCTCGGACTGTCGATCACCCGCGCCTTCGCGACCATGCTCGGCGGCCAGATCTCCGTGGCCAGCCAGGAGGGGAGCGGCACCACCTTCACCGTAACGGTCCCGGCGCGCATCACGGGCACGAACGACGAGGAAACGTCGACGGCAATCGACGAGGTCGCGGACGGGTCCGCCACCCAGGCGTCCGGCCTCGTCCTCGTGGTGGACGACGACCCAGCCACGCGGGACCTCGTGGCCCGCTTCCTGGAGCGAGACGGTTTCCGCGTCGCCGTCGCCCGGGATGGCAAGGAAGGCATCGAGCGGGCCCGAACCCTGAGGCCGCGGGTGATCCTACTCGACGTGACCATGCCGCGGATGGACGGCTGGTCGGTGCTGCGTACGCTTCGGGGCGATGCCGAACTCGGGAACACGCCCATCATCATGGTGACGGTGCTGGACGAGCAGAGCCTCGCCTTCTCCCTGGGCGCGACGGACTACCTGCAGAAGCCAGTGGATTGGGATGAGCTCCATGGGGTGATGGATCGCTTCCGCCCCCAGATCCACGAGGGACCCCTGCTTGTCATCCACGACGACGCCGATACGCGGGAGCGGATGTCGACGCGGTTGTCGCGCGAAGGCTGGCGCGTCACCACGGCCGAGAATGGTCGGATCGGCCTCGCGGCGGTGGCCGCGGAGCGTCCCTCCCTGATCCTGCTCGACCTGATGATGCCCGAGATGGACGGGTTCGCCTTTCTGAATGCGCTGCGGGCCAGGCCGGGATGTGGTTCGATCCCGGTTGTCGTCCTTACCGCCAAGGACGTCGACGGCGACGACCGGCGCCGCTTGGCCGGTCAGGCCGACCGCGTCCTCATGAAGGGACGTGTCGGCCTCGACGACCTGCCCGACCTCCTTCGACCGCTCGTCGCGTCGTCCCCGACGGATTGATGCCTGCGCAAGATCCTGATCGGCTGATCGACACCGGCCGGACCCACGCATCCCGGAATTCGTAGCACGTAGCGGATCGCGTTACGCGGTATGCGTTACCCTCGGAGTCGCGCAGCTCTTGCACGAGGCCCAGGTCGCCCCCGACATGTTCTCCCTCGTCCACGTCATCCTGCCCGTCTCGGAGCTCGCCCCCGCCGAGGCCATCCGCGCCTCGCTCGCGCCCTTCCAGCGCGGCGGCAAGGGCGACGTCCCGGACGACTGGCTGGCCTTCCACGACGAGACCGACGAGGTCCGCGCCCTCCACCGGACCGGGTTCACCTTCACCCGGGAAGCGGGCCGCGGGACCCGGATCGAGGGCGAACCGTACGGGCATCTCGACATCGGGGCGATCAACGCCGAGATGACGCGCCGCGCCCTCGGACGCTGGCAGGTGCGCTTCGCGGACGCCGAGCCTGACCTCGACGCCTTCGTGGACGCCTACGTCCGGGACGTGGAGCGCCACCCGGTGACGGGAGGCTACGGGCGATGGCTCAACCCCCTCGGACGCTGGGATTGGTGGGACCTGGGCGGCCGCTTCGACGGGCGTATCCTCGGCGAACGCCGACGGCCCGGCGAACGCAGGACCTCGTCCGTCTCGTCCGGCCCGAATACCGGTCGCACCATGCTCAGGAACGTCACCGACGCCCTGGCCGAAAGGCTCGGGTCCGAGCCTCCGGAGGACGTCGTCGTGGAGGCCGACGCCAACATCGAGATGGTCTCGCGCCTGGCGGAGGATGCCCAGGCCGGTGTCGCGAGCGCGTTCCCGGGCGCGATCCTGCTCCCGCCCGGTGCCATCGAGGACCGGCTCCGCTGGCTGCGGGCCTGGCCTGAGGTCGATCCGGTGGAGACCTTGGCGTGGCTAGACCTCCCGCACGGGGCGAACTGGGAGTCCATCGTCGTCGCGGCCTACCGGCGCTTCCCGGAGCACTGGGCCGCCGGAGTGGCATATCATCTCTGAGACCGACGATCCGATCCGGACACCTACCCCGGGACGTCCGGCTAGTGCAGTGACGCGGACGGAGGATTCACGCGTAGGATGAGACGTGCGAGTCTGGGCGATGGCTCAGACGGTATGCGTGCTCCTCGATGCGACCGACGCGGCACGGTTGGCTGCGATTGCCAGCGACCGCTGCCGTCCGCTCAAGCACATCCAGCGCGCCAGCATCGTCCTGCTCTCAAGCGAGCGCCTGAGTGTCCAGGACGTCGCCCGGCGGGCAGGCGTCAGCCGCCCGGCCGTGTGGCGCTGGCAGCAGCGCTACGCCGAAGCGGGCGTCGAAGGTCTGCTGCGCGACAAGACACGTCCACCCGGCACGCCGCCCCATTCGACCGAGACGGTGGCTGAGGTCCTGGCGCTGACCTGCTCGGAGCCGCCGGGCGAGGTGACGCACTGGACCGGCCGGGCTGTGGCCCGGGCGGTCGGGATCTCGTTGCGCGCCGTGCAAAGGATCTGGGACGCTCACCGTCTCCAGCCGCATCGTCTGCGCACGTTCAAGCGCTCGCGCGATCCCGCCTTCGCCGCCAAGGTCGAGGATGTCGTCGGCCTCTACATGGACCCGCCCGCCCACGCGGTGGTGCTGTCCATCGATGAGAAGAGCCAGATCCAGGCGCTGGAGCGGACCCGCCCCGACCGTCCGCTCGCCCCCGGCCATCCCGCCGCCCAGACCCACGACTATACCCGTCACGGCACGACGACACTGTTTGCTGCCCTCGATGTCTTGGCGGGTACCGTGCTCGGCCGCTGCATGCAGCGCCACCGGAACAGTGAGTTCGTCCGGTTCCTCAACGCAGTCGAAGCCGCCGTCCCGCCCGGCAAGGCGATCCACGCGATCCTCGACAACGTCGCCACTCACAAGCATCCGAAGGTGCGCGCCTGGCTGGCTCGCCACCCGCGCTGGACCTTCCACTTCACCCCGACTTCGGCCTCGTGGCTCAACGCGGTCGAGGGCTTCTTCTCAGCGCTGACCCGTCGTCGGCTGCGGCGAGGCTCCTTCACCGGCGTCGTCGACCTTCAGGCGGCGATCAAACGCTACATCGCCGAGCACAACCGGCGCGCCAGACCTTTCGTCTGGACCAAACCCGCCACCGAGCCGGCGAAGGCGCCTAGTGCACTGACTCAGACGGATGGTTCAGGGGATCGGCTGACGGCGGCGAGGATGTCGGTGGCGGGTTTGTTCCAGACGAAAGGTCTGGCGCGCCGGTTGTGCTCGGCGACGTAGCGTTTGATCGCCGCTTGAAGGTCGACGACGCCGGTGAAGGAGCCGCGCCGAAGCAGACGACGGGTCAGCGCTGAGTAGAAGCTGTCACCCGCTTTGAGCCACGATGCCGATGGCGGG
>NZ_JAKSYD010000281.1 GCF_022829605.1 Methylobacterium sp. E-065
CCGGGTCAGATCGTCCACGGTGGTGACGTCGGCGGCGGGATCCGACAGGCCGTGCCCGCGCAGATCGGGCAGGATCACGCTGTAGCCGGCGAACACCAGGGCGGCGACCTGGTTCATCCAGGACCACCCGGCGTTCGTGAACCCATGGATCAGCATTACGGGATCGCCTCGGCCGAGCACCTCGTAGTGCAGCCGGCGTCCGTCGCGTTCGAAATGCGGCATCGTCTCAGACCTGACCCATCGTCCCGGAGAGTTCCGACGTGACCGCTTCCAGCGATTTGCCGCGCGTCTCGTAGCCGAGGAGGTAGCCCCCGACACCCCCGATCAGCAGCAACACGCCCAAGGCGGTGAAGAAGGCGTAGTTGGGGGCGCCGTTGCCCAGCATCCATCCGAGCATCGGCGCCGCGACGATCCCACCGATCCTCTGCCAAGCCGCGGCCCAGCCCGTCCCGACCGCGCGGTACCGCGTCGGGTAGACCTCGCTCGTGTAGGCGAAGAGTGGACCGCCCGCACCGCCCGAAGCGAAGAACGCCGTCAGCGCGCCGAGCCCGAGGATGGACCAGGATTCGGTGGCCTGTCCCCACGCGAACATGAGGAGCCCCCCGACGCAGAGGAACACCGGGACGGTCGTGCGCCGCCCCCAGCGATCCAGCAGCAGGCCGCCCGCGATGTTGCCCAGCGCGCCCGTCCCGGCGATCAGTCCGGTGAACGCGAAGCTTTTGACCACCGGAAAGCCCATCCGCGCGAAGATCGACGGCAGCCAGATCGCCACGGCGAAGAACACCGCTCCGCCAGTGAGCTGCATCAGCCAGATGCTCGCGGTCGGCCGTAGATAGCCGCCGCGCAGAATCGCACTCAGGTGCGCCGGCTCGGCCGGCGGTCGATGTCGGGGCGGCGGCAGCGACCGTGGGTCGATGGTGCTCAGGTCGTCGACGATGCGACCGGCCTGCTCAAGACGGCCGCGGGCGATGAGGAAGCGGACCGACTCAGGAAGCATCACCCAGAGCACGATCAGCACGAGGCCTGGAACGGCTCCCGCGATGAACATCCCCCGCCAGGTGAACGCCGGGATGACGAAGAGGGCGACCATCGCCGCGAGGAAGCTCGAGCCTTGCCAGAACGCAACGGTCGAGGCGAGCATGAGGCCGCGCCGGCGCGTCGGGATGAACTCGGAGAGGTACGTGAAGACGAGCGGCACCTCCGCCCCCAAACCGATACCCTGGAGGATCCTGAGCACGAGGAGCGAGTCGTGACTCCACGAGAAGGCGACGGCGCAGCTTAGGGCGCAGTAGGCGACGATCGAGCCAACCATCGTCCATTTGCGCCCGAACCGGTCGGCGAGGAAGCCGACACAGGTCGAGCCGATCAGCATGCCGATGAAGACGCTCGAGGCGAGGACACCAGCCTGAGCCGGGCTGAGCGCGAAGGCCGCGACGATGCCGGGCAGCGCGAAGCCCATCATGTTGATATCGAAGCCGTCGAACAGATGTCCGAGCGCGGCCGTCACGTACATACGCCAGTGTTTCGGAGTAAATTCAGACTGGTCAAGGCTCTCGAGCAGCTGTCCGGCTTGTACGTGCGTCATAATTGGCTCGATGATGGTGGCAAAACTTGCTTCTTGGTTGAGTGCCCAAGCAAGAATGGAGCCGTTCGCATCCTTGAGCCTCGATCCCGGCCTTATCAACCTACGTTGAGAATCTCCTGCGTCGGCGGGCGCGTCCAGCTCGTGGGCGTGACCAGCAATCAAGAGAGTTCTACCTGATCCCCATCGGCTGAAAGCCTTGTACGTCGTCTGCGTTCAAAAACGCCGCCTCGAATTACAGTCAGATGAAGCGGCGGCGCTGGAATGATGGTGAGGGTGATCCTGCTCCGACCAGTTCGATGGACCAAGCCGCCTCAGATGGGGACCAGCCAAGCTGCCAGACCCAGCATAAGCGGTATCGCACCAGCAGCCAGCACCGTTTGGGCCGCTGTGACGCCGGCCATCATAGGCGCATCGCCGCCGAGCTGGCGGGCCATGATGTACGCGGACGAGGCCGTCGGCAGACCTTGAAACAGGATGGCTGTTGTCAGAGCGGGACCTTTCAGATCAAGGCTGAGGGCCGCTCCGATTGTGGCGAGCGGCATCACCGCAAACTTGAAGGCTGAGGCGAACAACATGGGCGCCAGCCACCTCCGGGCGGCCCCAAACTCGAGAGCCGCACCGACGCAGAGTAGTCCGAGGGGAAGCGAGGCGGCTCCGAGGACTCGCAGGGCCGGCTCCAAGCCGGGCGGGATCGACGCGCCGGCAGCCTGCATGAGTATTCCTGCCAGACAGGAGACGACGAGGGGGTTTGTCGCGAGTTGCCGCAGGATGGCGTGCGCGCTGAGCTGGGCGGAGCCATGCCTGGCGAAGACGAGGACGCAGAGCACGTTCACGGTCGGCACAATGGCGGCATTGCAGATCGCTGCGAGCGCGATGCCTTTCGTTCCGAACAGGCCCGCTGCCAGCGTCACGCCCACGTAGTTGTTGAACCGGACACTCCCCTGGAACACGGACGTGAACGCCGGGCCGTCGACGGCCATCACCGGGCGAAGCGCAACCACTAAGGCAGCGACGATCAGGGTCGAGACAACCAGTGTTGCCGTCAGTTGCCAGATCGGCAGATCGGCGACCTGCGCGGTCGCAAGACCGTGCAGAAACAGCGCGGGCAATAGCACGTAGTAGCCGAGCCGTTCGGCCTGGGGCCAAAACGCTTCGGCAAGGAACTCCTGGCGACGCAGCCCATGGCCGAGAGCGATCAAGAGGACGACCGGCGCGAGCGCCAGCAGGACAACTTCGCTCACGCGCGCCCCTCCAGAGCTGCGATCAAGCGCCTGCATCCTTCTTCCAGCGTCGGAAGGTCCGTGGCAAACGAGAGACGGAGATGCCCCGGCGAACCGAAGGCGCTCCCGGGCACCGTCGCGACCCCTGCGTCCAGCAGAGCATCGGCGGCGGTCGCATCATCAACGTCCGAAAGCGATCGCGGCAGGAAGTAGAACGCCCCGTCCGGGACGAGGACTGCGAGCCTGTCCGAGCGACGAAGGATCTCGAGACCTGCATCCCGGCGCGCGCGATAGATCGCATTGCGCTCTGCGAGAACATCCTGCGGCCCGTTCAGGGCGGCCACGGCCGCAATCTGGCTGAGCGCCGCTGTCTGCGTGCAGTTCTGTGTCTGTATGGCGGTGATCCTGGTGATCAGCGGCGCAGACCCGAAGCCCCAGCCGACGCGCCAACCCGTCATGGCATAGGCCTTCGATACACCGTCCACGAGCAGGATGCGGTGTCGGAGGTCCGGCGCGATCGCGGCCAGGCTCGTGTAGGGTTCGTCCGTGTAGCGGATATACGCGTAGATTTCGTCGGACATGATCAGGCAGTCCGGGTGCCGGCGGAGTACGTCGGCAAGCGCCCTGAGACGCGCCTGGTCGTAGACGGCCCCGGACGGATTGCCGGGCGCGTTCAGAACGATCCAGCGCGTCCGTTCCGTGATCGCGGCATCGAGTGCTGCCGGGCCGAGCCGGAAACCGTCTTCCATGGCGCAGGGGGTGATCACCGGAACGGCCCCGCAGAGCCGAACCATGTCCGGATAGCTCGCCCAGTAGGGGGCAGGGATCACGACTTCGTCCCCGGCCTTCAAGGTCGCCAGGAAGGTATTGAAGATCACCTGCTTGGCCCCGCAGCCGACTGCGATCTCATCGTCGGCGTAGTCGAGCCCTCGATCGCGCCGGATCGATGCCCGGGCAGCGGCGCGCAAGGCGGGTATCCCGTTGGCCGGCGTGTATCCGAGCGGGCGTCGCGCGGCTTCGACAGCTGCCTCGGAGGCGTGGATGGGTGGTGCGAAATCCGGCTCGCCTAACGTGAGATCGACGATGTCGCGTCCCGCGGCCCGGAGTTCTGCCGCCCGCCGCGCCATGGCCAGGATCGGGGATCCGCCCGACAGAGGGGTGGTTGGTGCAGGGCTGGCGATCATGGTGGAGGTTGTCCTGACGAGTCCGAGAAGCTGGCGGGCTTCGGCCGGCCCGTGCGGGCTGCTGCGGCCGTCCCGACCGTGTCGCGATCGGGCAAGGCCCTGCCTTCGATGGGGATCGCCCGCGCCGGGTCGGTCTTCGCTCCAGCGGCGGGACGCGCAGTTAGTCCACGATGCTCGTCGTGGTCAGGATCAGTGTGTCTTCACCCTTCTGGATCTCGTAGAGCGCGAAGTCGCGGCTCTTCAGCATGCCGTTCGGGAGGAACTCGACGGAGGAGCTTGCGCCGTCATAGTTGATACCCTTGCCGGTTGATATGAGCTTGGCTCCGTCCGCGAATGTGGTGACGCGCTCGCCCGGGCCGTTGGCGATTCTCCGGATATACTCGGCGATGCGCGGCCCCTCGGTCGACTTGGCGCCCTCGATCGCGAGGAGCAGAAGGTTCATCTCGTCATAGGCGGCGCAGCCGTACGGCGCCTGGACTTGTCCGTTCGGCTTGAGGCAGACGAGGTTCAGGTAGACGTCGTAAGCATCTTTGCCGACTGGCGGCACCGGCGAGCCATGAAGGATGCCGTCCGCGGCAGAACCCACGACCTTCTTGAAGTCCGGTCCGACCGCGAACGAGAGCGTGAACACCTTCCCCTTATAGCCGCCGCGCACCAGTTCCCGGTACACGGCCGTGAAATCCGTCACGTAGCCGGCGATGAAGATGGCCGGTGCTCTGGTCGCGATCAGCCTTTCCGCCTCCGCTCGGTACGAGACCTGGTTCGGGTTGTAGTAGAACGGCTCGCCGACGATCTTGCCGCCGACCTTACGGAGCGCGCTCGCGAACGACTCACCCATCGAAGCCGCGAAGTCATTTTTCGGCCCCGCGAAAGCGACCTCCAGGAAGCCGCGCTTGGCCGCCAGATCCGCGAGGGCGACGCACCAGGCTTGGTTGAGCGGCTGGAGGTTGAAGCACAGGCCCTTGCGGTCGCCGTTAGGCAGATAGTCCGACGAGCCGGTGTAGACTTGGACGACATTCGCGTCCTGGCAGAGGGGCATGATGGCGAGCGTCTCGGACGAGGCCCAGGTGCCCGCGATGGCGCAGACGCGGTCGGCATCGATCATCTTGCGGGCCGCCCGTACCGCCACCTCGGGATTGGTTTCCGTGTTATCGGCGATCAACTCGACCTTGCGGCCCAGTACGCCGCCCGCTGTGTTGACGAGATCGACCACGGCACGATGCGCCTTCGCCTTCTCCGGGCCGTAGGGGCCGCCGCCGCCCGACAGGGGCGTGAGGCTTCCAATCTTGATCGGCGCCGACTGCGCTAGACCGTGCCGCAGCAAGGCAGGCGCGGCCAAGGTCAGGGTGGCGCCGGAGATGAAGAGCCTGCGCGAGAGATCCATGGCCGGGTCCTTTCAAGGCGTGGTGGGCGGGACGGATGCGCTCGCGCGGCGCTGGGACTCGGGCAGGATGCCCATTGGCCGGAACCGGATCGTCAGGATGAGGACGGTACCGATCAGGATGAAGCGCAGCGCGGAGATCTGTTCGGCATCGAGCACGGAGATGCCGGCCGTGACGAAGCGGCTGCCCTCGTACAGGACCGTAACCAGGAGTGCGCCGAGGACCGAGCCCAGCATATTGCCCGCGCCGCCGACGATCACCGCCATCCAGACTAGGATCGCCACCGGCGTCGTGAAGTTATCGGGCGTGATCGTCTGAACGTAGTGAGCGTAGAGTGACCCGGCGGCCGCCATCGCCGCACTCCCGACGACGAAGACCTGAAGCCGGTAGACAAAAACGTTCTTGCCGAGGGTCGATGGTACGAGGTCATCCTCGCGGATCGCCCGCAGGATGCGGCCGTAGGGCGCGTCGGCGAGCCGTCGCAGGACCAGGAACGTGATCAGGGCAGCCGCCGCGACGAGCCCGAGCACGGCCCAGGCCGTCACGTCGCGGCTCAAGCCCGACATCACGGGACGGGTCCGGATGATGAAGCCGCGCGGCCCCCCGGTCAGCCAATCCTCGTTGTTGAAGACCAGTCGAGCCGTCTCGGCGAAGCCCAGCGTCACGATCGCGAGGAAGTCGCCGGACAGACGGAGCGACAGAAGGGCGACCCCGACACCCGTCACGCCGCCAGCCAGGATCGCGACCATCAGGCCGCCAACGAACGGGAGACCGAGCGTCTCTGTTGCGATACCGCTCGCGTAAGCGCCGATCCCGAAGAAGCCGACCACGCCGAAATTGATCAGGCCGGTCAAGCCGAATTGCAGGTTCAGGGCGAGTGCCAGGACGACGTAGACGCCGGCGACCGTCAGGATGGCGACGAGGTAGGCGTCCATGGCCGCTCTATTTCCGGTCGACTTTGTCGCCCAGGAGCCCCTGGGGACGCAGGATCAGGACGAGTGCGATCGCGGCAAACCCGACAGCTCCCTTGTAAGTGGGTGTCAGGAACGTGGCGGTGGCCTCCTCGGCCAACCCGATGCCGAAGGCGCCGATCGCGGCGCCGAGCGGCGAGCCCAGGCCGCCGACGATCGCGGCCGCGATGATCGGGATCGTGACAGCCCAGTTGAGGTTCGGGTCTATGGTGAGATCCAGTCCGATCAACGTGCCGGACAGGCCGAAGAGCGCGCCTGCGATCAGCACGCCGACGGCCTCGATCCGTGGCACGGGGAGTCCGCGGATCTGGGCCAGCGACTCGTTGTCGGCGACCGCGCGCAGGGCCCGTCCCACGGGCGTCGCCGTCAGGAGCAGGCCGACCGACAGCGTCGCGGCCGCCGAGGCGGCGACGACCGCGAGTGTCTCGCGCGTGACCCGCACGCCGGCGATCTCGATCGGCCCGGTGAGCGGCAGATCGAAGCCCCGGATCTGTGCGCCGAAGCAGAAGCGGATGATGTTTTCGATGACAAACGAGAGGGCGATGGAGACGAGCAGGAGCGTGCCGCCGCTCCGCCCGCGAAGCGGTCGAAAGACGAGCCGATCGCATAATCCGAACGCGAGCGCGCCGGCGGCCATCGCGCCGAACCCGGCGAGCCAGATGGGGAGGCCGAAGAACGCGTTGAGTGTCCAGGCTGCGAACGCGCCGACCGTGACGAAACCCCCGGCCGCAAAATTGGCGTAGCGGAACAGCGTATAGATGAGGGTGAACCCGATCGCTGCCGGCGCGATAATCGCCGCACTCGCCAAGGCATCGACGAGCATCTGCATCAGGCGGTCTCGCCGAAGAACAGCGCCCCAAAGTCCGGTTCCTCGGCGAGGCGCGCCGCCTCTCCCGTACGGACCACGTGGCCGTCCACGAGAACCAGGGCGCGGCCGGCACGCTGGAGCGCAGCGCGCGCGTTCTGCTCGACGATGAGGATCCCGAGTTCCGCCTCCTCCGCGAGACGGCGCAGGATGTCGAGCATGTCACCCACCAGCAGCGGCGAGAGACCGGCGGTCGGCTCGTCCACGAGGAGGAGTTTCGGCCGCGCCATCAACGCCATCGCGAGGCCGACCATCTGCCGCTGTCCGCCCGAGAGGCCGCCCGCCCGCTTATGGAGGTAGTCGCCGATCGCCGGCAGAAGCGCGACCACGTCGTTCCGGCGCTGAGCGACGTCACGGCGACCCCAGGCGCTGACGGCAAGGTTCTCGGCGACGGAGAGCGTGCGGAAGATGTTGCGCTCCTGAGGCATGAACACCGCCCCGGCCTTAGCCCGTGCGGCCGCAGGAAGCGGAACGAGATCTGCGCCATCCAGCGTCGCCGTGCCTCCGAGGATCGTGGCCACGCCGGCGATCGCCTTCAGAAGCGTCGACTTGCCGGCCCCGTTCGGCCCGACGAGCGCCACCATCTCCCCCTGCGCCACGTCCAGATCGACCCCGCGCACGACGGAGGTTCGGCCGTAGCCTGCTTCGAGGGATCTGACGGCCAGGAGCGTCATGCCGCCTGCCCCAGGTAGGACTCGATCACCGTCCTGTTCGCGGCGACGTGGGTGAAGCTACCCTCGGCCAGGACCCGGCCGGACGCCATCACGACCACGCGGGAGGCGAGGCTGCGAATGAAGCCGATATTGTGCTCGATGATGACGAAAGTTTTTCCGTGATCGCGATTCAATCGAATGACCAGCTGCCCGATCTTCTCAACGAGATGCGGTGCGACCCCGGCGGCGATCTCGTCGAGAAGGATGATGTCCGCCTCCGCCATCAAGCAGCGCGCGAGCTCCAGGAGCTTTTTCTGGCCACCGGACAGGGCGGCGGCCGGCTTGCTCTCGTGAGCCGAGAGGGAGACGAGGGAGAGAACCTCGCGGGCCCGCGCGACGAGCCGGCCCTCATCCGCGGCAGTCGCGCGCGGCCTGCAGAGAGCGCCGAGCAGCCGCTCACCGGCATGGTGGCGCGCGGCGAGAAGCACGTTCTCCAGAACCGTCAGGCGGTCGAGTTCGCGTGCGAGCTGGAATGTGCGGACGAGGCCGAGCCGCGCGAGGCGATGGGGCGGCAATCCAGTAACATCCCGATCCCTGATGATGAGACGTCCGCTATCAGGCCGGAGGACCCCGGACAGAAGGTTGAACAGAGTCGTCTTTCCGGCGCCGTTCGGGCCGATCAAGCCGACGATCTGGCCTGATTCCACAACGAACGAGACGGCATCGACTGCGGTGGCACCGCTAAAGCGTTTGCTAAGGCCATCGGCGAGCAGAAGCGGGACGCTCACGTCCTCACCCCCGACCGGGCGCGCGCGGGTCTGACGCGCCGTACATCCGGCGTGCGGCGATCGCGCTCGAGCAAAGCCTCGACAGCCTCGCCGAGCATCGCGAGAACCGCGCGTACGCGTGTTTCATCGCGATCGATGTTGTCTTGGATGCGCAGGCCCCGCAGCGTCGAGACGATCAGCGTGACGAGGGTCCGAATGCGCTCGGGCGCGAGGTCCTCTGCCGCGAACGCCCGTTCGCCGAGATCCCCGTACGAATGGAAAAGGTCGGCGAGGATGCGGTTCACGGCCTCGCCGACGCGTGTGTCAATGCGGCCGGACACCATGAGATCGAGCATCGTCACGAGCGCATTGGCCCGGAAGACCTCATCGTATAGTCGTCCTACGAATGTCCCGACATTCGTCCGCCCCGCGCTGAGATCCTCGGCCAAGGCCGCGACAGTCTCGCGCTGCCGCTGCCAGAAATGCGCGGCGGTATCAATGATGAGCTCGTCCCGTGTCGGGTAGTGGTGCAGCATCGCGCCGCGCGAGACACCGCAACGTTGAGCGATCGCTGCGGCGGACGTGGCAGCCACCCCGACCTCGGCGATCAATTCTTCGGTCGCGGTCCGCAGGCGAGCACGCATGGCTGCCCCTTTGACTTCGCGCCCGTCGCTGAGATCGCGACGCTCTCGAACGATCAGTGCATCCATGCCTCGACCTTCTCATGCGAGCACGCCCGAGCCGAGGAAAAAAAACATGCACGACTGCTTGTTTTCGTTGCAGGGAAGGCTCGGCACGCGTCAAATCACGAGTTTCTCGGTCAAGTTACCTACTTTCGGTCCGAAAATGGTCAAATCATAGATTAAAATCTGCACATAAAACAATCATTAAAGTTCAATTTCATATATATGCCTACTTTCATGCAAATATTGTTTGGTACCAGATTTGATATCTGTTGTATGAACAAACAAAAATGTAACAAATCTATCGGAAAATAAAACTAATCAATATCTCGGATCCTTGCCGTTCCGGTGCGTGTGCATGTAGGACAAGAACGTGTGGGGCTGATGTGCGCCCTTGAGCTCGGCGACAGGTCGGAGAGAAGCGTGTCGCGTTCTGTGGCGGCCGATTTGATGATTGTTGGCGCCCGTCAGGTCATTTTGTGCGACCCAGCGCAGACTGACGGGCTCGGCATCTTGGAAGATACGGCCGTCGCTGTGCATGGCCGCGAGATCACCGCGATCGCGCCGCTTGCTGACCTGCGGTCGATATCCGGACCAGCCACTATCATCGTGGATGCCGCGGGCGGGATCGTCACGCCAGGGCTCGTCGACTGCCATACGCACCTCATGTTCGCCGGAGATCGCTCGGACGAATATCTCTTGCGGGCTACAGGGCTCGATGACTCGGCCCTGACGGCCGCGGGCGTCGCATGGGGCGTCGGGGCGTCACAGGCGGCGAACATCGGCCTCAGCGCAGAGGCGCTGGTACAAAGCGCTCTTCCCCGCGCCCAGCGCATGCTCGCATCCGGAACCACCACGCTGGAGACTAAGTCGGGGTACGCGCTCGAGCACGCCAGCGATCTCGCCTCTCTCGAAGCCGCGCAGATCGTCGCCCAACGGACCGGTTTGGAGATCGTTGGTACCTATCTTGGCGCCCATGCCCGCCCGCGCGAGGGCGCGGGGCAGTATCTCGACCGAATGATCGCCGACACGCTGCCGGAAGTAGCAGATCGCGCACTCGCGGAGTTCTGCGACGTCTACGTCGATCCCGACGTCTTCACGGTCGCCGAGTGCGCGCGTGTTCTACGGGCTGCTGCCGATCTCGGGCTTCGCGCCAAACTCCACACGGACGCACGAGTCAACATCGGGGGTGGCAAACTCGCGGCGGAAATGGGCGCCGTCTCTGTAGATCACGGCAACATGCTCAGCGATGAAGACTTGCGGGCTCTGGCCGAGGCTGGAACCAGCGTTGCCTTCTTCCCCGGTTTCGATTGGGCAGTCGGCCATCGCCACCCGGTCGATGCACGACGTCTTGTATGCTCGGGTGTGCCAGTGGCAATCGGAACGGATCTCTGCCCCGTCTGCTGGCACTTGTCCCAGCAGATGAGCATGGGCTTCGCCACACGGCTCTCCGGGCTGACTCCGGCGGAGGCTCTGCTCGGTGTCACGATCAACGCTGCCAGGGCCATCGGTCGCGACGATCGGATCGGCTCGATCGCGGTCGGCAAGCAGGCTGACCTCGCGATCTTCGAGGTGCCGGACTACCGCCAACTCGCCTTCCGGTTCGGTGCGAACATGGCGGCCTGCGTCATCAAGAACGGACGCGTCCTCGTCGAACGAAAGACGAACGAGCTCCGAGGCGATTGAACAACGGACGGGTGACATGAAGGACAGGACGACGGAAGGGCTGTGGGCTTGGCGGCAGCCTGAGAACCACAACCATATGATTGGATTGCAGGAGCAGACCGGCGACGCCCCGCCCTCCGGCGATTGTATCGAACTCAGCTATTTTGGCGGCTCCGCCTTCAGGATCACCGCCCCCTCTGGACTGACCCTGCTCCTTGATCCATGGCGCAACCCGCCGTGGGGCACCTGGGACTGGTACCTCTACGATTTCCCGGCGATCGCCGTAGACGTCGTCCTATCCACCCATGCTCATTTCGACCACGACGGTGTCCACCAAGTGAGCGCGCACACAATCTTGGACCGGCTGATCGGTACTTACGCCTTTGCCGACGTTCGGATCACAGGAATTGCCGACAAGCACGTCTCCGACAGCACGCACAACGCCTACGATTGGGCGGAGATGACACGGCGACTCACAAATGTGAGGACCACACCACCGGATAACTGGCGGTCGTTCGATAATTGTCTTCTGGTCGTGGAAGTGGCGGGCCTCCGCATCCTGCACTGGGGCGACAATCGGCCAAATCCGCCGGATGCTGTTTGGGAGCAACTTGGGAAGGTCGATATCGTTCTTCTGCCCGTGGACGGCTCGCAGCATGTCCTCAGCTACGTGCAGGCCGATGCGATCGCCGCCAGACTCGAAGCGCGGCTCATCGTGCCGCATCATTACGGCATATGGGACGTGACCACTCGGGCTTCGACGCTGCTGCCTCCCGACGAATGGGTAAAAGGTCGAGCCGACTCGATGTGGGCCGAGAGCGGCTCGTATCAACTCGATAATGCCTTCGTGAAGCAGCAGCGCAATCGCGTCCTCTGCTTTGGCGGCCATGTCGCCTTCGACAAAACGGATGTTCGAAGTAAATCAAAAGGCACCTGACGTGAGCACCTCGTGGGCAGGGTCATGTCGTCGACCACAAGAACCGCATCCCGACAAACGACGAGGTGATCAGCCTTCGCGATGAGCGCCTGCTTCAGGCGGTGGCGTCTGAGATCCCCTCAGCCACTGCCGGCCCCACTCTTCCCGCCCGACCTGCGCCATGTCGGCTGCCAAGCGCCTCCTGATGGCCTTTGAGTGGCGATGAGACGGCGCAAGTATCGACATCCACCGCCTTAGCTTGGCGTAGCCGCGGGTGGTGCTGTGTCCGGCACCGCCGATCGCCTGCGATCCGTACCGGCACTGGAACGGATACGGCAACGTTTGTCTAAAAAATGGACGAACAAGCTATGAAAAAGGCTGTCAATGAAAGCAATTTCCTCCTCAGCGAAATTGTGTTCCGTATATACTAGTCGATCTCGACGAACAGTCAGTTATACGTGCTAGTGACATCTCGATTTTGGACGCGCCTCAGCGCCTCACCGGGGCTGCGAGCGGCTCTTGCGACGGTCGCCCTGAATCTCTGCCTCCCGGCGCCGGCTCATGCCCTCGACAGCGTCAAGGTCGGGCTCGCCATACCGCCGACCGTCACCGACGGCAGTGTTCAGGCGATCGCCGAGGAACTCGGGTTCTTCAAGCAGGAAGATCTGGACGTCGCCTACGTGGTTCTTCCCGGGGCCGGCGCGTTGCTGCCACAGTTGCTGCAGAAGACCATCACGATCGCCCTGCCGCTGAGACATGCCCATTAAGCCGAAGGGGGTGCGAAGGTTCAGATCAGCATGGGCATGCGTGTGGGTATACCGCCACCGACGCGCCTGGACGGATCAGGCATAGGATCAATCCCTAAGCGGGTCGAAGCGTCTGCAAAACCACCCCGAGCAGAAGTTGCCGGAGGTCTGACGAACGGCCGCTTTGGAGAAGCGCCGACGACACTACGAGCAGCTGGATTGGGTCGATGGAAGGCCGTCTGCTTTTCCAGAGGGCCTGCTCCGAAGCGGACAGGCCGCTTACGGCCAGGCTACGTCACGCCGGAGCGCCATGGCGCGCAGAACCGGACGTTCGGCTTTGCGCCCATGTGGGTCATTCAGAGAGCTTTGGCCGCTTCTCCATAGCGGACATTCCGCGCAACGGCTGCCTCGCCTGGCGATCAATATACGAGCCCGTTCTGGAACTACCACAAACCTCAAAGACGTCTTGATTGGGCCGCGCACCCTTCGGAGATGATCCTCGAAATGATCATGCCGAAGCGATGAGGTCTGATCGGATCGTGGAAAACGGCGATCCGGCAGTTGATGAATGGGCTTCGATGTCCCGGACATCCTCCAGGCCGGGGTGAGCGGCGACCGGCGAGACGACGAGGCTGGGCAGGCCGAGCCACGAAGCCGTCAGCCGAAGCTCCCCTAGCAGCCGCTCCGCGGTATCGGCCGGCGCACCCAGCTCGACGTGGGCACGCTGGACGACCAGGGCACCGACCTTCCGGTCCGCCTTCAGGTCCACGCGAGCGACGAGCGCACCGTCCATCAGGAAGGGTAGCACGTAGTAGCCGTGCTCGCGCTTGTGGGCGGGGGTGTAGATCTCGAGGCGGTACCGGAAGCCGAACAGCCTCTCCGTCCGCGGGCGGTGCCAGACGAGTGGATCGAAGGGCGAGAGTAGCGCAGAAGCGCCGAGCCTGCGCCCGGACTTCGCATCCCGGTGCAGATAGGCCTGATGCTGCCAGCCGCGGACATGCACGGGGACGAGCGTACCATCCTCGATCAGCTGCTCGATGGCCGGGACCGCGTCCGCCGGCGGGATCCGGTAGTAGTCGCGCAGATCGTGCGCCGTCGCGATACCGAGCGCCTTCGCGAAACGCGCGAGGAGCGCCCTTCGGGCATCGACGCCGGTCGGCGTCGGAATTTCCAGAACGGCACGGGGCAGCGCCCGCTCCGGAAGGTCGTAGACGCGCTCGAAGCTGCTCCGACGATGCGTCGAGGCCACCTGTCCCGACCAGAACAGCCATTCGAGCTCGTGCTTGGCGTCGCTCCACTCCCACATGCCCTTCGCGGCCCTGCCGCCGGCGACGTCTGAGGCGGCCAGCGGCCCCTCCCTCTCGATCCGAGCGAGGAGAGCGTCGGCCTCGGCTCGCTTCTCACCCGCAAAGGGCTCGAGCCGCTGCCACACGCCCTTGCCGTGGAGTGCGCGGGCCATGCGCCAGCGCAGCAGCGGCTGGAGGTCGACGGGCAGAAGGGATGCCTCGTGACCCCGGTACTCGAAGAAGCGCTTCGGCCGGGCGCGAAAACAGCGGCAGGTAGTGGGCGCGCGCCAGGACGTTCACGCTGTCGATCTGCAGCAGGCCGAGCCGGCCGATCGCCGCCCGAATCCGCGCCGCGCCAACGGCGCCGCCTCGGGAAATCGCGTCGAAGCCCTGGGCGGCGAGTGCGATGCGCCGAGCTTCGAGCGCGCTCAGTTCCGTCTTCAGGGCCGGGTCTCCGAGGCGGGTGCGATGGCGTCGATCGAGATCATACGCTTGGCTCCTCCCACCCGCGACGGGGTCGATCCACCTTCCTTCGATCGGCTCCTGAACAATTGCTGCACCGCACAGTTGAAGCGTGATGCGCCGACCCGGTGCATGACGCTTCGTTCCTTTCCGCAGGGCGACCTCACGCCCGAGGCCCGCCTACCACCGGCCGGGAACGACGCCGCCCGTTTCGGCGATGAAGAGGCAGCGGCCGTCGACGGCCCCTGTTCCTCCATCGCCCACTTGAAGCCCAATCCCGACCCGCATCGAACGGAGAGCCTCATGAGCATCGCATCCGCACTCGGCCTGACCTCGGGCAAGAAGATCCGCTACGCCTTCGTCGCCCTAGGCGACATCACCCAGGAGGCGATGCTGCCGGGCGTCGAACACACCGGCAACTCGGAGGTGGTGGCCTTCGTCACGGGCGATTCTGAGAAGGCCCGTCTGGTCGGCGAGAGGTACGGGATCTCCGACACCTATTCCTACGAGCGGTTCGACGAGCTCCTCGTGTCCGGCAAGATCGATGCGATCTATCTTGCGACCCCGAACTGGCGCCATACCGAGTTCGCCGTCCCCGCCCTGAAGGCCGGCATCCACGTGCTGGTGGAGAAGCCTCTCGAGATCTCGACCGCGAAGTGCCGGGAGATCCTCGACGCGGCCAAGACCTCCTCCGCCAAGCTGATGGTGGCTTATCGCCTTCATTTCGAGCCCGGCACCCTGGCGACCATCGACCTGATCCGGTCGGGCAAGCTCGGCGAGCTCCTCACGTTCTCCTCGACCTTCACGCAGATGGTCTCGCCGGAGAACCACCGGGCCAAGAACGGCGTCGAAGCCGGCCCGATCTTCGACATGGGTCCCTATCCGGTGAACGCGGCCCGGTACGTGTTCGGCGACGAGCCGATCGAGGTGGTCTCGGCGGTCGGCGTGCGCCATCCGGAGGCGGGCCTGGGCGACTTCGACGACACGGTCGCCGTGACCCTGCGCTTCCCGGGCGATCGTCTCGCCCAGTTCGTGCTCTCCTACTGGGGCAACACGCTCGACACCTACGCGGTAGTCGGCACCAAGGGCAGCGTCGAGGTGAACCCCGGCTACATGTACGGCAAGCCGATCGAGCACGTCGTCACCATCGGCGAGACGAAGTCCCACGAGAGCTTCAAGAACACCGACCACTTCGGCGGCGAGCTCAAGTACTTCTCCGACTGCATCCTGAACGACAAGGAGCCGGAGCCGGACGGCGAGGAGGGCTACGCGGACGTGCGCGTGCTGGAGGGGATCGTCCAGGCGCTGCAGACCAAGGCCGCGGTGACGCTGGAGCCGTTCACGCGCTCGAAGCGGATCGACACGGCCGCCCAGCGGGAGGCGCTCCGCGCGCAGAAGTCGTCCGAGCTCGTCAACACGTCGAACCCGGGCAAGGACAAGGAGAAGGTCCCAGCCAACTGACGTCGGCCGCGGCCCTCATCGTCGCCGACTCTCCCGCAAGAAGGAGATCGGCGGCATCAAGCTCAAGGTCGGGCAGCCGGATTGGGCCCTCGACATCAAGCGCGTCTCCCGCGTCTGGGAGCACCTTGGCGAGGCGTTCCCCCTGATGGTCGACGCCAACCAGCAATGGGACCGGCCGACCGCCATGAGATGGGCCGGATCAACCTTGGGCAGGTCGCCAACGATGAGCCAGCTTAGCCCGATCAGAAATGCCGCCAAGAATAGGGCGACGAGCCACAAGCGGCGTTGAACCAGCGCTTGGAAAGTCGTTTGCTGGTGGCCGAGTGATCAGTTCCCTGTATGCGCCGCTGACAGGTGCACGCGGGCACGAGAGGCCGCGAGGTAGCGTCCAACCAGCGCGGCGAAGGCGTCGGGCTTGAGGCCGCGCGCGCCCAGAGACCGCACGCTGACGTGACGTCGCCGTCGGCTTACTCCGGCCTGCGAGAACAGGCGCTTGGTCCTCGGCAACGTGGCGTCCGGCGTGAGCGCAAGCGTCAGGGTGAGCCGCCTGCCGTGCGTGACCTGGAAGTCCGCCACATCCTGCCACGCGACCGCACTGTCGAGTAGCGGCGAGCGCAGCACGTCCGGCGTCAGCACCAACAGCGGCGTCCGGCCGCGTCGATGCACGAGAGCGGCGTAGATCCCTGACTAGGCGACACCCGCCACGGCAACGGCGGCCAGGATCTGCTGCGCCAGCGCATCGTGCGCGACGCCAAGGGCGCGAGGGTACAGAAGCAAGGCAGCGCCGGCGCCGACGAAGAGGAGCGCTAGGACGCCCATCGTCCAGACCATCGGCGCACCGTTCTGGTGCACCACCGTTTCCTTGACCGGCACTGCCGCTGCGGTCTCCTCTAGGTATACCCGCTCGGCAGCTCGGTGCTCCCGTGCCCCGGTGAGGAAATCCGCGCTGAGCCAGCGGCACAGACCGGTCCAGTCCGCGACCAGGGCGGTCGGCCAGGCCCGGTCCCCTACGGTGAGCGGCCGGGCGGCGCGGGCGAACAGCTCGGCGTCGAGCGGAACGCCGAGCGCCGCGATACGCTGCCGATCAGGCGGGTGGGTGTCGGTGGGGTGCGCCTGCCGGTCGTCGAGGTGCGCCCCCGGGTCGGGGAAGCCGGCAGCGGGGATTGCGTCGAGTACGCCCGCGACAAGATCGTCGGGTGCCGCGTCGGGCTCGCCGTACGCGGAGGCGAGCGTCTCGCCCACCACCGGGCCGAGGACGCCGACGCGCAGCAGGGCGGAGGCTGCGGGTGGTGCTCCAGAGACCAGGGCACCGCGCTGGTCGGCCTCGAACTCACGCGCCCGGCTCCAACGCGCCACCGCCGCGTCGAAAGTGCCGAGGCTGCGATGGCCGACATAGGCGGCTGGGCGAGTGAGTAGGTCTCCGGGGCCGACATTGCCCAGCGCGGTCAGCGCGCGATGTAGGCCGGCATAGATCGGGGTGAAGCGCCGGCTATAGGCGGTGTCTTCGCCCGCGAAGTGCGCGACTTCGTGCCCGATCACCGCGGAAAGCTCGCGCCCGTCAAGCACGCCGAGATAGGGGGCCGGTAGGTACAGCGTGCGCCCAGTCAGCGTCCGCGCGTCTGGTCTCAGGCGCACGGCGGACTCTGTGACGAAGAAGCCACCGGTCAAGCCGACGACCACCGCGTCGGGGACTTGCGCGTCCCCGCGCCCGGCGAGCTCGCGCACGAGGCGCCAAAGACCCGGTGCATCGGCCTCGTCGAGGACGCGGCCGCGTACGTCGATGGGCTCGGGGGTGAACAGCGCGAACACCCCGCGCAGGCCGCGTACCGCCGCGACCGCGGCCCAGGCCGCCAAGACGGCGATGATCAGCGCGCCGAGCAACAGCTTGGCTTCGCCAGCCGAGAACCGCTGAGTGAACCACTGCCCGGTGGCCTCGAACAGCGCGGCCGCGAGCACTGCGAGGCTCAAGCCCACGATCTGCAGTCCAAGCAGCACCGGCAGCACGCGGCGCACGAGGCCAAAACTAGCGAGCAAGGCGTCGCGCGAACGCCGTGCCCACAGGCCCGCGGCTCCGCCGCCGGCCAGCGCGACGAGACCGGTCAGCAGCGCGAGCATCGCGCCGGCGAGTGTCGCGTACGGCACCCATGCCCGGGCCTGAGCCAGCGGCTGATCGCGCATGACCACAGCCAGCGCCTCCTGAGCTTTGTCGGCCGCCAGTGCCGCACCGTAGGCCGTACGCGCACCTTCGAAACGGACCGAGGCGTAGGGATCCGTCGCCGCCAGCAGCCGCAGTTGGACGAGTGAGACCGGTAGCTCAACTTGGCGGCGCGTATAACTTTCGGCGCTCGCTTGCCCGCGCTCAACCTCCCAAGCCCCGAGCCCGCCGAGCAATGCCGGAACGCCGGCGACCCAGGCGACGAGCCAGACGACGGGAGAGAGCCGGCGACTGCCGCGGCGGTCCTGATGAAGCGGCATGATCATCTGCCCCTCGGCGATCGATTGTCGGTGGCTGCCAGCCTGCGCTGTGCCAGCGTCGGTCAGCTCGGCCGCGCCCGATTCTCGGACCGCTGGCAGGATTCGAGATCGCGCACCGAGCGGTTGTAGGCGTCGTTGAACAGCCGCGCCGGCTGGCTCGGGTCACCTTTCGCCTTGATATCTCGCGCGACGTCGCGGCCGTGACCGATCACGCTCGCTACCGTGTCCGCGTAGCCGGTGCACGACGAATTCGCTTTTGGGTTCATGCCGTCGAACGTTGCCCCGAGCTGTCGATTCGCGGTCGATACGTCGCTGAGCGCGGCCAGGAACGGGGCGGTATCGGACCTTGGCGTCAGGGCCTCGAAGCGCTGCACTGCCCGGCGTAGCGCCAGGCTGGTGGCGAGCAGTCGGCGTGCTGGGGCGTCCTCCGCCAGCGACGCCATCCGCCGCTCGTCCCTGGCGAGCTCGCGCTCGAACAGGGCGGTGCCGTAGGCATCCATCGCCTTGGCGGCGGCTTCGACCTTGGGCACGAGGATCGGATGTTGCTCGCGGGCGAACTTGTAGCCGTCCTCCTTGAACTCTCGCGTGGTCTGATAGCGGGTCAGCGCCTTCAGTACCGGGTTGAGCTCGCGCAACGCGGCGAGCAGCCGGGTGGCCTGGGAGTCGACCTCGGGAATGGTCCCCGGCAGGGCGGTCGCCTTGTCCAGTTCGTCGATCACCCCATCGAAGTCGACGATGCCGAAATGGTACCAGGCGTTGGCACCCAGCTTCGTGCCGAGCTTGAGCACGCGTTCGTTGTCGCGTCGGTATTCGGCGAGCTGCCGTTCCAGGGGATGGGAACGCACGAGGTGGTTCTGCACCTCGGTGTAGGCGTTCACCTTCGCCACCTCCTGCATCTCGGGGCTTTGCGAGGTTGGTGTGGCGCGCACGGCCCCCCGGGCCGGCGCTTGGGCCGAGGCCGCGGGTGGCGCGGCCTGCAGCAGAGCCTGGGAGGCCGGCGGCGGAGCGGGGAAGTCGCACCTGAAGGCGTCGACCATGCTCTTACGCACGGCCTCGTGGGCCTGGGCGCACTGGTAGGCGACCGTCGGGCGGGCGGCCGTGTTGCGGCTGATGGCGTCGCGGAAGCTCTCGCGCAGCGTGCCGATGCCTTGCCGGATGTTGGGGCGGGCGGCCTCCGGCACGCCAGGGCTTGCAGCACACTGAGCGTAGGCATCCAGAAAGGCATCGCAGCTCTCAACACCCACAGGCGTCACCGGTGTCACGGCCGTGGCGGGCGTAGCCATCACTACGGTGAGACAGGCCACGAGGAACCGACGGGGTCTCTCCGCACGCTCACAGCTGCCACGCGGCATGCTCATCTCCTCAACTGTATGGCTGGTTGGGGGCGTCAGATTCAGAGATTGCGCAGGGCAAGCAACGGGACGAGCGCGGCGAGCGCGACTGGCACGGACCAGTACTGCACCGGTACCCAGAACAGCGCGTGTCGACGGCGGAGAAGAACGCGTTCGCTCGTGGCCGGATCGATGAGTTCGCGCGGCGGATGACCATTTAGGCGCCGGCCGACGATCCAATTGGCGGCTGCGGCCGCGAACAGCCCGAGGCTAATGGCGAGAAATATAAGTTCGGGGTGACCGAGGGCCCGAAGCGCCAACCCGCCCATCGCCCCGACCGCAACTGCCGTACCGACCACGACGGGAATGACCACGATCCCCCAGCCCGACCAGATGAACAGCATCAACACCGCCTGAGTTCTACCCGGAGCCTGCGGCCGAGGTGGCGAAAGGAAATGCATCGCGCGCGGTGGCGATACGGCAGCGCCCTGCGTGAGCGCCCGGATCCCTCTTGGGCGTGAGAATGAGGCTTCGCTGTGTTCACGGCGTCGTGAACTGATCAAAATAAGCGTTGAGCGTGATCGCTGGTCTGCAGGAATAAGCTGTGCTGGATTACCAGCACGGCGTGCGGGCACTATGGCTACGGCCGCGTGGTTCATCGCGTCGGCTTCGCGCCGCTCATCGCCATGCTGGTGGCGAGCACCTTAGGGCTGATTGCAGTGGGTGCTTACCTCCTCCCCGGTGCAGTCTGCACGCTTGTAGCGCCGGCGCTTAACTGGTGGGTCTGTGCATCGTAGTGGCTCGAAGCTCCTGCTACGTGACAGTACCATCTTGGCATGGCAGCACGTGATGCACGGGCCATCTACCCTAGCTTCTTCACGCTGCCGATCGTCAGAAACTAGACGAGCAGCTTTCGGCCAGTTCCGGCCGGCCACTCTGGCTTAATCCCGGCCGTCCGACGCGCCCGAGTCGTGTCTCCCGGGCGGATCTTAAACATGTGGCCTCCGTCGTCAGTCTAGGTCAAAAGCTTCTTCACGGTGATGTCGATGAAGCTACGTCTTGCTGACGGCCAGCTTGCCAAACCTCGACGATCCGGAAGCTATTAGCGATATCATGGGACGGATCCGCGGCTAGGATGACGAGATCGGCACGGCGGCCAGCTTCTAGGCTGCCGCGATCAGCGAGATCGAGAAGTTCGGCGGCCCGCGACGTCGCTGTGATCAGGGCCTGCATGGGCGTGAAGCCCGCCTGCACCATCAGCGCCAACTCGCGGTGTTCCGCCACGCCGGGGACACGTTCGGGCGCCGCGCCGCTGTCAGTGCCAAATCCAATCCGGACGCCGGCCTCGTCGAGGCGCTTCAGGTTGGTGAGGTTCACCGCCAGCGAGTCGCGAGCCGCTTGTGCTTTGGCGCTCGTGCGCGTCTCGCGTTGCCAGGCGGGATCGTCGAACCGAGCCTTGAGCTCGGGCGCGAGTGCCGTCCGGACGAAGGGGGTCTGTGCCCAGACCGGCGCGTCAGCGTAAGCAAAAGTCGCCTCATCCAGGGCGAGTGTCGCTATGTACCAAGTGTTGTGCGCCTTTAGCAGAGCGATGAGATCCGCATCGACCGGCTTGTCGCGTACGCCGTGGGCCAGCACATCCACGCCTGCCCTGATGACCGCACGCGCATCCTCCAGGTCGTGTACGTGAGCGGCGACGCGCAAATCGAGCCGATGTGCCTCATCGATCACGGCGGAGTAGACCGCTGGCTGCATCTTGGCCGGCACGGACCCACCGAAGTCGTCGAGCCAGAGCTTCACCATGTCGGTGCCACGCGCCTTCATCGCGCGGACCGCCTCGCGGCCCTCCTCGGCGTTGGCCGGGCGAAAGAGCTGGTCCGCGCTCACGCGGATCATCGCCTGCGGTGGTCCTCCATCTGGTACGCCGATGCCCCGATCGACGCCGAACAGATCGGCACCGGGAATCCGTCCCGCGTGCGCCTCTGCGCGGATCTCAGGCATGATCGCGCCGTTGAGACCGAGCGCCATGACCGTGGTGACGCCCCGTGCCGTGTAGGCCTTGAGCTGGTCGAGGATGTTTTCGCGGGTATAGTTTTGCGCGCCCACCTCGACACCCTTCACGATGCCGACATGGGAGTGGTCGGAGATCAGCCCTGGCATGATCGTGTGGCCGTGCTGTTCCCGGATATCAGCATCGGGCGGCACCGTGATCGCGGCGCGTGGTCCCGCCGCCACGATGCGGTCGCCGTCGATCACCAGCACTGCGTCCTCGACAGGTTGGGCTGATCGGCCGTCGATCAGCCGGACTCCCGTGAACGCCAGTGTTTTGGCGTCAGCACTGCCGACGCAAATGAGGCTCATGGCGGTCGCCACGACCAGCAGCAGAGCGTCCCGTCGCATCACACGTTCCTCCCAATCCAGCGCAAGACGTTGGGGGTCGCTATGTTTGGCATGCGACCTTGGATCCTGCGTATGTTCCAAACGTCGATGTGAGGGCTTTCCGGCTCGGTTGTCGAGGCGTGCCGCCGAGCTCCAGCGGCGCTGGTCCGCGGCGAACATCGCGGTGAGGGAGATCATGATGCGGCGGCGTGAACTGCTCCTGGGCATGGCGGGCCTCGCGTGGACCACACCCGCAAGCGCTCAACAGCCTGACGCTGCTCTTCGCCTGACACTGGGGACCGCGACGCCGGGCGGTTCGTTCCCAGCCTTCGGCCGAGCGCTCATCGCAGCGGTTCACGAGGTCGACCCAGGATTGGTGGTCGAGCCGCGGATCACGAAGGGCTCGACGGAGAACCTGCGGTTGCTCAAATCGGCTCAGCTCGACCTTGCCCTCGTGCAGGGTGAGTATGCCTACGAGGCTTTGTCCAGCCAGAGTTCCGACGGCGTTGGCTTGACGGTCGTGGCACCCATCGACGCCTCGCCCGGCATGTTCGTAGTCCCAGCCTCCAGTCTGATCCAGAACGTGCAGGATCTGCGCGGCCATGCCGTCGCACTTGGTACACGAGGCTCGGGCTTCACGATCATGGGGCGGACCGTGCTGCAGGGCTCCGGCATCGATCCAGGCCACGACATCACGCCGGTCCTCCTCGATGATGCCGGCGACGGAGCTACACAGGTTCTCGACGGCCGAGCGGCCGCGTTGTGGGGTGCGAGCCTCGGCTGGCCAGGCTTCAAGACACTCGCCGACGTACCCGGCGGTGCCCGGTTCTTCGGCCCAGCGCCCGAAGCGATCCCGAAAATCCTGGCCCTGCGCGCCTCGATGCGTCGCCTGACTGTCCCGGCCCGCTCGTTCCCCGGACAGGATGCGGCGATCGAGACTGTCGGGTCGTGGAGCTTTATCCTAGCGCGACCTGGTCTCGACACCGGCAGTGTCACCCGACTCGTGCGCGCGATCGATCGTGGCCGGAACACCTTGGCCCGTCTCTATCCCCAGGGACGCGAAAGCGACCCGCGTAACCTAGTCTCGAACGTACCGACCACATGGCTTCATCCGGCGACTGCAGCGTACCTCCGTGAGATCGGGTCCGTTCCGGAGTGAACATCGAGCGACGGCTTTCTGGCTGTGTCGTTTCGGGCTAAACCGATGTGACCAAGCTCGGCACTTGAACCAGCTGGCCCGTGAGGAAGCCTGAGATGATCCGCTCGCTGTGCGTTGCTGTGGGTGTGCTCGCCCTGACGCTGCCCGCCGTACGCGCCGACGAGATCAAGCCGAGTGAAGCACCCGCTTCGTCAGTGGCGATATCCTCAGCACCCGCGACGCAGGTCCCCGAGATCGCGTTCGACTCAATCCCAGACTTCCTGAAGCTGCCGCCGGACATCCATTTCGGCGAGGTGGCGGGCATCGCGCTGAACTCGAAGGGGCACATCTTCATCCTGTCGCGCGGGGCGACACAGGGGCCGGCCTACGGCGCCGCTGCAGCCCAGCTCCTGGAGTTCAATCCGGACGGCACGTTCATCCGGGAGATCGGCCACGGCCTCTACGCTTGGTCCTACGCCCATGTCGTGCGCGTCGATCGGGAGGACAACATCTGGGTCATGGACAAGGGCTCGGACATGGTCGTGAAGTTCACCCCAGAGGGCCGCGTCGCCATGGTCTGGGGCCGGAAGACCGAGGCTGCCGACGATGCTGCGGAGCCTTGGAAGCACCCCATGCCGCCGCTGCCGCCTGTGCAGGGCCAGTTTCGGCAGGTCACTGATGTGGCCTGGGACAAGGCGGGCAACGCTTACATCAGCGACGGTTACATCAACTCGCGCATCGCCAAGATCGACAAGGACGGCAACTGGGTTGATTCGTACGGCAGCTACGGCACCGAGCCGGGGCAGTTTCGCACCCTGCATTCCATCGCCTCGGACGCGAATGACAACATCTACATCGCCGATCGTGGCAACGCCCGCATCCAGGTGATGGACACGGCAGGCCACATCCAGCGGATCATCAAAATCGACGTGCCGTTCGACTATGATAAGGCGCGCGCCATCATCCGCGGCAAACCGGCCAAGGACCGCTCCACGGTCGACTTGTTCACGCCGGGCGCACCCTGGGCACTGTGCATCACACCCGGACCGAAGCAGGTGCTCTACGTCGCCGACGCCTTCCCGGGCCGGATCTACAAGCTGTCGCTCGACGGCAAGGTGCTGGGTGTGCTCGGCGAGACGGGCAAGCAGCTCAAGCAGTTCGGCTGGATCCACGAGATCGCCTGCCCGTCCGAGCACGAGATCTACGTCGGCGAACTGCTGAACTGGCGCCCGCAGAAGCTGGTTCTACACCCCTAATCTGCGTGTTCGGACGCTCTATGGGCCCTGCCGCCGAAAAGCGGACCTTCGGCTTTGCGCCCATTCCAGCCATTTGGCTCGTCATTGGTCATCCCCAAAAGCGGACATGGCCGCAGACGCCAAGCTAGGCCGTAAGCATTTGCCCGGGATGGTTAAGGCAAGCAACGACACCCTGGTGATGGTAATGGCTGCCTTGCACGGCGTCCGAAAGACCTAGCGGAACGGCTTCCACTATTCGAAGGTCGGCGTGGTCACGACCAACCTCTTGCCGCTCCACGCCTCACAGCGGGCGATGCCCGGCTTCGGCCAGATCGATCGCGAACAGGGCGTCGCGCTGATGGCGGCGTTGGACGCCTGCACTAGGCGCTTCGGGCGTGGGGCGGTCGTCCCGGCCGCGGCGGGGTTCGCGCCGGCACGAAAATGGTCGACCAAGTTCGAGATGCGCTCGCCGCGCTACACGACCCGGCTGGAGGAGATCTTGGTGGTCGCGGCATGAGTGGTGTTCCTCTATGCTGCCGATGCAGTCACCTTCGATGCCCGTACCGGCGTGTGCGTCCACGAATGCACCATGTGGACGGGAACCGCGGCGGGGGCGCTCGATTGGACTTGTGCGCTCGGCAAGCTCCCCGCTCTTCGTAGGGAATGGTGCGGGCGTCCGACCCCACTTGAAATTCCGGTTCGGCTGCCAAGGGGGGTGTCCGGACGCCGGCCCGGAGCGTCCTTCATGGAACATGGTGTCGCGACGACGATCCTCTGCGTCGTCGCCGGCGGCATCGCCGCTCAGGTTCTAGCCGCCCGGCTGCGCATCCCGGCCATCGTCCTCTTGCTTGCGCTCGGGTTCCTAGTTGGACCCGTACTCGGCCTGCTGCATCCGACGCGGGATTTCGGCCCGAACCTCAGACCCCTCATCGGCCTGGCGGTCGCCATCGTGGTGTTCGAGGGCGGCCTCGCCCTGGACTTCCGCGAGTTGCGAGCATCGGGCGAGGGTGTGCTCCGGCTCACCGCCTTCGCGCTTCCCATCAATTTCGTGCTGGGCACGCTCGCCGCCCACCTGATCGGCGGGATGATGTGGGGACCGGCGTCCGTGTTCGGCGCCATCCTCGTCGTCACCGGGCCGACCGTGATCCTGCCGCTCCTGCGCCATGCCCGCCTAGAGCGGCGCTCGGCCGCCTTCCTGAGGTGGGAGGCCATCGTCAACGACCCCGTCGGCGCCATCCTCACCGCGGTCGTCATCGAGATCCTGGTCGGCGTGCCGCACGGGGCCGGTGAGGACCAGGCGACCGCTCTTATGCTTCACCTCGCCGAGGGGGTGGTGGTGGCTGGCGCCCTCGGCGTCGGTTCGGCCTTCCTGGTCGCATGGGCGTTCCGTCGCGACCTCGTTGCGGAGACGCTGAAGACGCCGGTGCTGCTCGCGCTCGCGCTCGTCGCCTACGTCATGCCGAATTTACTGATGAACGAGGCCGGGCTGATCGGCGCGACCGTGTTCGGCATCGCCCTCGCGAACCGGCACGTGCCGGGTCTGGCCGAACTCCGCCGCTTCAAGGAGGCGCTCGTCGTCCTGCTGGTGTCCTGCCTGTTCGTCGTCTTGACCGCCGACCTCGACCTGGCGCTGCTCGGCAAGCTGTCCGTACCCATCCTCGGGCTGACGGCCTCGATCCTGTTCATCGTCCGCCCGGCGGCGATCTGGTTGGCCACGATGCGTAGCGACCTATCCCGGCGCGAGCGCCTGTTCGTCGGGTGGATCGGCCCCCGAGGCATCGTCGCGGCCGCCGTCGCGGGCCTCGCCGGTCCCCGGCTTAGCGAGGCGGGGTATGCCGGCGGCGATCTCATCCAGCCCACCGTGTTCGCCGTCATCGTCGCGACCGTGCTCGCCCACGGCTTCTCCCTCGGACCGCTCGCCCGCCGGCTCGGCCTGTCGACCGCCGCCGACACCCAGCGCCTCGCCGTCGTCGGGGCATCACCATGGGCGAGCGATCTCGTCATCGCGCTGCATCGGGCCGGCGTGCCGGTCGTGATCATCGACATCTACCCCGGGGCCATGCTCGCCGCGCGAGAGGCGGGCGTGCCGACCCTTCAAGCTGAACTCCTGTCCCGTTCCGCCGAGGAGGGGATGGCCGACCATCCTCCGGACCATCTGCTCGCCGCGACCCGGGACGAGCTCTACAACGCCCTCGTATGTACGCGGCTGGCTCCGGAGATCGGTCGCGAGCGCGTCTATCAGCTCGCCCCGTCCGAAAACCACCTGCTGCACGAGGACACCGGCGTCAGCCGGGATGTCCGCGGAAAGGTGTTCGGTGATGCGGAAGCCAGCTTCGATGCGCTGGCCGGCCGGCACGAGGCCGGTTGGCGGTTCGTGGTGACCGGGCAGGATGCCGTCGAGCGGCCGAACGACGTTCACCTGATCGCTATCAAGGCCGACGGAAGCCTCACGTTCGTCTCGGTCGATCACGAGGCGAACGAGGTAGCCGAGGGCGACCGATCGCTGATCCTGCAGGCGCCCGACCTGGCGACGATCGACGCCGTTGAGCGACCGGGTCAGGTGCCTGCCTGAACGGCAGCGTGTGGCGCGATCGACCCTTCTCGACTACGGCGTCGCAGCCGCACGAACCTTGGAAGCCGTGTCGGACGTCCTCACCTTGGCGTCATGGACAGCGCATTCGACGTCATCATCGTAGGGGGAGGCGCCGCCGGTATCAGCGCCGCGCGCCGGCTCGCCGCCAACGGTTCATCGGCCCTGCTGCTGGAATCGTCGTCGCGTCTAGGCGGACGCGCTTACACGCAGGACCTCGGAGGCTACCCGCTCGACCTCGGCTGCGAGTGGCTCCACTCGGGCGACCGCAACGCATGGGTCGGCATCGCCGAGGCATCGGGCTTCCCGGTCGATCGGGGCGACCCGCCATGGGCCAAGGCGCATCCGTCCCTGGCCGAGGACGAGGACGATCGGGAGGCGGCGTGGAAGGCCTATGGCGACTGGGAGGAACGTCTCCGCACCGTGGCCTCGGGCAGCGACCGGGCGAGCGATGCGCTCGAACCCGGCGGCCCCTGGAACGCCTACGTCCGGGCCATCGCCGGCTTCATGAGCGGCATGGCCCCCGAAGAGATCTCCGCCTGCGACTACCTGGCCTACGATGACGCCTCGACCGGCCAGAACTGGCATCTGCCGCTCGGGTACGGCACGCTGGTCGCCGCCAGCTTGCCTTCCTCGACGTCGCTGCGCCTGGCCACGCCCGTGCAGGCGATCGACCTGACGGCGGACGGCGTCGCCGTGACCACCCGCGCAGGCACCGTCCGCGCCGGGGCCGCCATCCTCACGGTCTCGACCGCGGTCCTGGCGAGTGATGCGATCCGCCTTCCCGCCGGGACCGAACCCTGGCGCGAGGCGGCCGCCGCCCTGCCGCTCGGCCGCAACGAGAAGGTCTTCCTGGAGATCGGGCGCAATTCCGCGTTTGGGCCGGACACGCACGCCTACGGCAACCTGCGCGACCCGAGGTCCGCCTCCTACTCGATCCGGCCCAACGGCTGGCCGATCATCGAGGCGTTCCTCGGAGGCGACGGCGCCCGCATCCTGGAGGAGGAGGGCCCGGCCGCCGGCTTCGCGTACGTGTCCGCCCAGCTGGTCGCGCTGTTCGGGGCCGACGTGGCCTCGGCCATCCATCCGCTCGCGGCGACGTCGTGGAGCCGGATGGCGTCCATCGGCGGTGCGTATAGCTGCGCCCTGCCGGAGCAGTCGCAGGCACGGGTCCAGCTGGCCCGGCCCTTCGAGGACCGGCTGTTCTTCGCCGGCGAGGCGACACACCCCTTCGATTTCACGACCGCCCACGGGGCCCACGACAGCGGGCTGAGGGCCGCGGACGAGGCCCTGTCGTCTCTTTCGCAGAGGCAGTTCCGGCCGGTGCACGCGTTCCGATGACCAGCCGGCTCGTGGTCTCAGGGTGACTGCTGAAGCAGGTTGCCCGAGGCTGCTTCCGACCTAACCCAGCCGCCCAGACCGCTGTTGGTGCTCCCCGAAAACAGCCATTCATCGGCTGGCCGGCAACTTCGGCTTGGGGTGGAGCGCCATTATCGGCTCTCTCGCTCGGAGGCTGAAACTTCCCTCACCAAATGTTGCCCTTCATCCGCTCAGTGATGCGCCACCAACATCCAGACGGCCATGGCGACCATCATCAGGTTCTCGGTGAGCGAGACGAAGCCGAGCGGCACCTTGCTTGACCCGCCGACGCAGGCGCACTTGATCTCGCGCTTGTCGACGTAGACCGCCTTGAACACCGAGACGGCACCGATCCCGCCGATGAACAAGGCCACCGGAATGGACAGCCAGTTCATGGCTCCCGCCACCATCAGGACGCCGGCCCCGGCCTCAAGGTAGGGATAGGCGTAGCTGTAGCGCACCCAGCGCTTGCCCAGCAGGTCGTAGCCCAGGAACATCGACGAGAAGGTCTCGACGTCCTGAAGCTTCAGGAGCGCCAACACGCACATGCTGAAGGCGATGAACCACTCGGCGGCACGCATCGTCAACGGCGTGCCGTAGACGGCTTGGCTCGCCGCCAGGGCCATCAGCGCCGTCATCGAGAACACCGCGACTACGGGCCTGTAGGTCATCGCGTTCGGATCGTTGGCGGCCTTGCCGAAGTGGCGCTGCAGGTCGTCGAAGCCGCCGACACGCTCGCCGTTGATGAAGGTCTGGGGCGTGCTGTTGACCCCGTGCTCCGACTTGAAGGCGTCCGTCTGCTCGCGGGTCGTGAGCCAATGGTCCTCGACCGAGAACCCCTGCCGCTCCAGGAGGTCCTTGGCCTTGATGCCGTAGGGGCAGGTGTGGGCCGGCATCACCATACGGTAGAGTGTGGCCTTGCTGGTGGCTGTGGCTGGCATCTGAAACTCCGTTTCGAGGCTGGGCCGGGCCGCCCTGCGCACCTTCGGGTCGAAGCGGCGGACAGGCCCCGTCCATGGGGTTGAACAGCCTTCTGCACCTTCCCATGATAGTAAGGTCAACAGGGCGGATGGGATGAACATCGGACAGGCGAGCCGGGCCACCGGGGTCTCGGCCAAGATGATCCGCTACTACGAGAGCATCGGCCTCGTGCCGCCGGCCGACCGGCAGGACAGCGGCTATCGCGACTACGGCGCCGCCGATCTGCATCGGCTGGGCTTCATTCGGCACGCCCGCGACCTCGGGTTCTCGCTGGAGCGCATCAAGGTGCTGCTCGGGCTTTGGAGCGACCCGGATCGGAGCAACGCCGACGTGAAGGCCATCGCCCGGGCGCACGTCCGGGAACTGGAGGACCGCGCGCGCCAGCTCAACGAGATGGCCGACGCGTTGCGCATCCTGGCCGATGCCTGCGACGGGGACGGACGACCGGACTGCCCGATCATCGCCAGCCTGGAGACCGGTGCGAACGTCCCGGCCTGCCACCCGAGCGCAGCCTCGACGGCGCCGGAACCCCTGACGCCGCGCAGGAAGGGCCGCACTAGGCGTTGAGGATAGAGCGGACCCCGTCCTCGACGCCCGGTCGACCGCCTCACATCCTCATCGACTTGTTCATGCCCTCGCAGCAGCAACCCTTCTTGCCGCTCTTCATCGACATCGAGGCGGCCGGCTTGGCGCACATCCCCTTGCCGGACTTGCCGCAGCAGCCGGCCGCCATGGCCGGGGTGAGCGAGAGGGCGAGGAGGGCTGCGGTGGTGATCACGATGCGCTTCATGTTCGTTCTCCTGGGTGGTTCGGTCTCGGTCTAACGCTCGGAAGGGTGGGCTCGGCCTACTTGGCGTTCTTCCTGAGCCACGCCTCCATCTCGGAGATCTCCTTCTCCTGGTCGTCGACGATCCTCTGGGCCATCGCCTTCGTGGCCGGGTCGCGGCGGCGGTAGCCTTCGCCGGCCCCGTTTCGGCGGTGTCGTCCGATGGGGGAGCTGGCTCCGCTGCGGGCACCGCGCCGACCGGGGAACTGATGCAAAGGCAAGGTGCGGTCGACGTGACGCGGCGGCGGGCCCAGGATCTTTACCGGGCCTGCCTGGCGGAGCAGGGGGCGGCTTCCGGCTGGTGCGGCGCCTACCTGATGGGCGTCGCCGACACCCTGACCGCGTTCGGAAATGGCGGGAGCGCGAGCGGAATTTGCAGCCCGGACTACACCATCGAGGACCTGGTGGAGACGTTCCTCACCTGGGCGCGTGCGAACGCTCCACTCCACGACGTCGACATGCTTGCCGGCGCGAGCCTCGCCTTCCGGCGGCGTTGGCCCTGTGTTCGGTCCGAAGCCCCGGCCCGCTGAGGGTGTGATTGCGGCCGCCAGGCCGAACGGCCATCCGCCCACTAGGCCTACCGGATGCATCCGACCGGAATGCTTCGCTAAGCCAGCCGAGGTGCCCCCGCGTGCCCCCAGGTGGTCCCGATCGACTTCTTTTTATGTGTCACAACACCAGCATGTTGTGGCCCATTAAATCCGCGTCCGACGTAGGTCGGGACCCGCTGTTTCGCTCTACGACCGACATGGGTGAATTTCTGCCGGTCCGCTTTCGGGGCCCGGAGCCACAATACCGGACGGCGGAAGCGGCTTCGATCGCTACGCCTCATCCCGCACGGTCGCAGCACATGCGGAGCATCAAGTCCCTGTAAATGGCCTGCGCTTCCTCGATCCGTTCGACGAGGCAGTACTCGTCCGTCTTATGGCACTGCGCCGCCTCGCCCGGTCCGACGATCACCGTGGCGACGCCGTCGAAGGCCGGCACCAGCGCTGACGCATCTGTGAAGTATGGTGCCCCGGCTGGTTTCGCCGGTGCCCCAGTCCGCTCTTGCAGCAGCGATAGAAGCCGGGCGGCGGCTGGATCGGCCGGCTCGGTAGCGAACCCTGGGAAGCTTGTGACGACCCGGATCTCAGCTTCTGGTCCGAACAAGGGGCCAAGTTCGGCGATTAGCGCCTCGTGCTTCTGATCCGGCAGCGTCCGGAAATCGACTGTGAATTCGGCGAAGTCCGGGACCGAGTTAATATTCTCTCCACCGCGGATGGTGGTGACGCAGGCCGTCATGCTCCCGAGCAACGGATGACGAGCGCCGAAGTCGTGGCCTTCAAGCCTCCGGATCCACTCAGCCGCCTTGCTGATGGCGTTCTCGCCCTCGTGCGGCATTGAGGAATGCGCCGTCTTTCCGCGCGCTGTTACAACGACGCGGAGAGAGCCCTTGTGGGCGAAGATGGGGGCATTGGACGTCGGCTCGGCCACGATCAGGAGTTCGGCAGGTCCGAGGGCTTTCTCTCGGCCGACGTGGAATGCGCCTTCACATCCTGTCTCTTCTCCGGCGGTGATCACGAGCGTGACACCGCGGTGGAAGCTGAGCCCGTCCTCGATCAGGTTGCACGCAGCCGCGATGAACGCGGCTACGCCGGCTTTCATATCGCTGGCGCCGCGACCGTACAGCCGGCCATCCTGTACGACCCCTTCAAAGGGGGGAAATCGCCAGGCGTTCGACCCGAGTGGCACGACGTCGATGTGCCCCGTGAAGCAGAGTGGCTTGCCACCAGCCGTCCCAGGTATGCGCGCGACCAGTGTCGGTCGATCCTTGGCAAATTCGTAGCTCGCGACGTCGAACCCGTGCTCGGTCAGCAGGCGAGCGATGAACTCCGAACATTCCTTCTCCTCACCCGGGGGATTGATCGATCGGAATCGGATGAGCTGCTTCGAAAGTTCGAGACCGTTCAGAGGCATTGGTACTCCCACGTGAAGTGTCGCATCGTTGCCGACGGCGGGCTGCAGGGCACCTATGTTAGACGAGACGGATCCTGTGTCCGCAGGAAAGATGGCTGCTGTCGGGAAAGGCTTAAGGCTGTTCTGACGACCGGCATGGGTCGCAAGCCGAATGGCGGCTAAGGGTGGATTTCGGAATGGCAGCAAACGGGAATAAATCTAGAATAACTGCCTGAGAGATCGCTATTTGAGCACTTCAAGTAGTTCCGTTAGCCCTAGTTCTGTCAGGCGATAGCGCGCTAATCTCCGTGGTAGCATCAGCGGAATAGTTCCGTCCGTCAACCATCCCACTTTCGTCAACTCGCCCCAAAGACGATCATTTGCAGAGCCCCGGCTAGTTATCATGTTTGCGTCGGCAGTACGACATCCATGGTACAGCACAGACAGGTCACCAGCGGTTAATCCATATCGCGATTGACCTCCAGGCTTCGTTCGCTCTTGAATTTGATAGCACGCCACTGACCATGCAGCTTGCATGAATGCACTTGCCAAGTCGGCCGCACTTTCGAGCTCAGCTTTGATGTAGTCAGTCCGATCGATCGGAAGAATTCGTGGCGGGCTAAAAAATTGTTGCGAATACGATCTCGCGCAATCGGGTTATTTGCAGGGCCGCAATGAAGAATTGCGACACATTGATTACTGGCTAGAATAATCGAAGATTTAGAACTATATCCGTCAATCGAGAGCCGCACCTCACGCATGCCTTCTGCGATCCTGACGTGGATCGTTCTGCCAGCGCGGATATACGCTACTGTTAACCCATCAACCTCGACAGCGTACCGTCGAAGAAGGTCGCGCCGACCTACCGCTCGTTTCACAATCAGGTCTGCCATTGAGCGTTTGTAGCCAAGCAGATGCTGATGTATCCTTAGCGTAGGCAACAAAAGGTCTCAGCCGATTTCCCACGCGCCCGCTTTCGGGTTCTGTGTAAACTAACTGCTATGGCAAGGTTGGGTCGATTGCGGATTGACCGCTTGGGGTAGATTGCCCCCGGTTCGCTGTCGGCGGGCAAGAGCGTTTTAGCGGATATCACCAAAACCCAATCGCTCACGATCCCGACGATCCATGCTTACACACTTGAAGACGATCCTCACCACAGGCGAGCAGTTTTGGCAAAGGATTTGCCCGCCACGGTGATCCCGTCGATCACCGCTGTCCCGTCTGACGCGACGCGCACCTCGACAAGGATGTCCTTGCGTGCCGTCCGATCGAGTTTCCCTGGGACTCCTTGCGCCCCGTACCACCGCTCAATGCCATAGTTCACGCTACCCGTCAGACAGATCGAATGCTGGCAGGTGGCGACCTCCGACGGCTGACCGCCCGCCCTGGCCCGAATGCTGAGAGGAGCTCCCTGGCGCACGAGCGCAGCGGATCCCAGGCTGCCCTTGATAAACAGTTCGATTCCTCTCGGAGCATCAAAGAACACCCCATCCGCCCTGTGCACGCCATCTGCATCGGCGGAGAGCCGGACGTAGACATCGCGTCCACTCTCAAGCCTGCAGTTGTCGCGAACATCGAAAACACAGCCCGTCGGCGTCGTACCCGCGCTGATCCCCTGAAGGCGCCCAATCTCATAGGTGAGCACGCTGTACTCGCCGCGCAGCAGGTCCCGTGGGTCTCGGGTCTCGACTGCCAAGCGAACCGAGCGTCCTTCGTTCAGCCGTTGCGTCTGCTGCCACGCCAGGATCGCCGAAGGTGAGATCTGGATTGCCAGCAAAACGGCAAAGCCGAGGCCGAGCATAAGGCGTTTCATGCCACCCTTCCGGCAATGCGGCGAGCAGCCCAACGGCAGGCCACTAACGCGAGCGTCAAGAGAATCGCGCAGAGCAGTAGGTTGCCCGAGAAGGCGATGAGACTGCTTGAGGCGGCGAGCATTCCAATCGTGAGGCCAGCGGTCAGCGCTATGCCCCAACCGTACAGTTCTCGTCTGTCTTCGAGGTCACCTGCTACCACGAGCATCAGCGCCGGCACGATGCCGCCCCACACGGTCCAGAACGTCGCGAGTTCCCGGCCTGACCCGGTGATCAGCCACACCAGAAGCGCCAAGGCGGCCGCGGCGAGAACGAGGAGATCGCTCGTGAGGGCTGCCGCCTGTGTGGGCAATCGGAAGCGCACTATCACTGCGGCTGCGAGCGCGATCGCGGCAAACGCTAGTGCACTGACTCAGACGGATGGTTCAGGGGATCGGCTGACGGCGGCTAGGATGTCGGTGGCGGGTTTGGTCCAGACGAAAGGTCTGGCGCGCCGGTTGTGCTCGGCGATGTAGCGTTTGATCGCCGCCTGAAGGTCGACGACGCCGGTGAAGGAGCCTCGCCGCAGCCGACGACGGGTCAGCGCTGAGAAGAA
>NZ_JAKSYD010000284.1 GCF_022829605.1 Methylobacterium sp. E-065
GGGGCGGCCTCGTCGGGGTGACGAACGCCGGCGCGATCCTGACCGGCGGCTCGAACGCCAGCGGCATCCAGGCCCAGAGCATCGGCGGCGGCGGCGGCGGTGGCGACGAGTTGTCGAGCGCCGCCACCGCGCCGAACAACACCAGCAGGCAGCGCGGGGGCGGCGGCGGGCGCAGCAGTCCCGGCGGCGCGGTCACCATCATCAACGCAGCAGCCCGCAACATCAACGACGCGGGTGCCCGCGACCGCCGCCTCGTGGCCTGCACACACGGCGGGTGCGTGGCAGTGACTCGCAACAGCGC
>NZ_JAKSYD010000091.1 GCF_022829605.1 Methylobacterium sp. E-065
GGGCCTGGGGCAGGCCGTCCCAGTCGTGCGGATCGGGGGCGGTCAGGGGCGGGAGCGTCCCGAGATCCTCGGGGCAGCCCATCAGGCCGGCGGCGCGGCCGACGCGCACGTAGTGCAGGAACGGCGACTCCCCCGGACCGAGGAGATGTCCGTAGGTCTCCGCGTAGAACGCGATGGAGAAGGTCTTGCTCGGGTCGCGGCCCTCGTGCTGGCCATAGGCGACGAAATGCGCGAGCGGGCCGCCGGCCGCATTCGCGGTATCGGGATAACGCTTGGCGTAATAGGCGGCATCAAAATGGGGCTTGATCAGGCGCATGTCGTCTTCGAGTGCCGCCTCCCGCGAGTCCGGCGTGCCGTAGCGCGGATCGAAGGCGCCGGCGGATATGTCAGCGCCATGCAGCAACGCCGTCGCCAGGAAATGAACGAAGGGCGCCAAGCCGGTCTCGCGGACCCCCGGATGCGCCTCCAGATAGGCCTGTCCGTTGAAGTCGGGCCTGGGGTTCCGTCCGCGTCGCCAGCCGGTGTCGCAGTAGTCGCCCACCGCGTCCGCCTCCGGCGCGAGACCGTAGCGCTGCCGGTAGAACGCGTGGTCGAAGTGCTTCGCGATCAGCTGCGCCTGACGCGCCAGCGCCGCCGCCTCGTCCACGGGCTCCCGCCCGATCGCCCCGAGCCAGGCCGTATCCGCGATCGGCGCCCGGGCCGGTTCTAGCCCGCACACCCGCAACAGCGCGTCGAGCGTCGAACGCCCCGGGCCCGGATCGCGCAGCTCCCGCCAGCCCGCCCCGGCAAAGTGCAGGTACGGCGCCTGAGTACCCACATCCGGGTAGGTCGCCCGGTACCACGCCGCCTCCACCGCCGGCAGGTTCAGCCGCCCCGCCTCCGCAAACGGCTTACCCCCCGACAGACGCGTCTCCGCCACGTAGCGGAAGAACGGGTCGTCCTGAACCGCCCGGCTGCCGGCCCGCGCCTGCACGAAGCCGGCCGGGTCGAAATCCGGGCGCGGGCTGACGGGCGCCCGCCAGCCGGTCTCCACGTAGGACCGCAGCAGCTCGGCCTCCTAGGCGCCCGCTAGCTCGTCCGCGGCCGGCCCGCGGAGCGACGCCCGGTAGTGGGCAGCGTCGAAGTACGGCGCGAGCGTCTCGACCCGCAGCGCCAGGGCCGCCTCCCGGTCCGGCCGGGCGGGGCCGGGTCGGATCGGGGGCGTGGACCACGGCTTCGTGGCCTAACGCGCACAACGCTTCGCCGAGTGCCAGGGCGTGAACCCCAGTGCCGCGAGGTTCGGTGGCAGAGGTGAGGATCGCGATGCGCACGCTGTCGACCCTGGGAC
>NZ_JAKSYD010000285.1 GCF_022829605.1 Methylobacterium sp. E-065
GCTCCACGCGATCGCCGTCCGCCAGGGCGCGGGTCATTTTGTCGAGGATGGCGTCGACCACCGCCTCGACGTCCTTGGCGTAGAGGTGCGGGTTCTGCGCAGCGATGCGGGCGACGAGTTCGGACCGGATCATGCCCCATCCCGAGGGGGAAACAGCCGTCATCGTCAGCGCGGCGGACGCAGTGTGAAACCGCAAGGGGGAGACAAGTGCCGCCTGCCCCGCGATGGTCCGGTGCGCCCTGACGCTCACGGCGCAGCCTCCCCGACATAATCCGCCGACAGC
>NZ_JAKSYD010000286.1 GCF_022829605.1 Methylobacterium sp. E-065
GGCGATCTGCCGGACCTGCTCTCCGGCGTTCACACCGCGCTGGCCGGTCTCAGCCAGGGTGCCGCTCCGGCCGCCCCTATGGTCGACAAGCAGACCCCCGCTCAGATCCGCAAATCGATCACGCCGGATGCGCTGATCAGCTTCGTCGACGGTAAGCCGTACAAGACGCTGAAGCGGCATCTCACGGGCGCCGGGTTGACGATTGAGCAGTACCGCGAACGGTTCGGCCTGCCGCGCGACTACCCGTCGACGGCGGCCAACTACTCGGCACAGCGCTCGGCGCTCGCCATCAGCCTTGGGCTCGGTCAGCAGCGCAAGAAGGGTACTCCGAAGGCTGCTGCACCCGCTGAGACCATCGCCGAGACGCCGAAGAAGGCTGGTCGACCGCGGAAGGCGAAGGAAGCCGCTGAGGCGTAGGGCGATCGAACCGCTGCAGGCCCTACGATGCGTCACTTGAACAGGTTGCGGAGCGCCTGTTCAAGGCGATCTACTATCTCGACGGCTTGGTTACGCTCATCTTCGCGGTTGTGTTTCCGACGCTTGCGGCGCGTGGAAGTTTTATCATTCGAGCCAGCTGAGAACTGGTGCATACGCTGACCGCGATGCTGATCGTCGTCCTCCGACATACGCAACTCCATTACGCACGATGACGCGGCATCCTCCAGCTTGCGAGCGGATCCGAATGGCAGCCGCCACCGTATCTATCTTCGGTTCACGACCCAGATTTCTACTGCAGACCCACGGTGACGAACTTCCCGGTCTCGTCGAGCTGCGTCCCCCAGATCATGTGCGAGGCTTGATGCTCGCTCAGACCAAGACCCAGCGTCGTTCCCAATCCCATGTCGAAGGTGCCGAGCCCTTCGAGGGCATCGGCGAGCCGGTCGCCATCGATTTTGGTTCCTGGGGTGGCGGCGATCCTCCGGATTGCCTCGATGACGATCTTCGCGTCGATATACGCTTCGAAGGACACGTAATCCGGCTTCTCGCCGGGGAAGTACCTCGCTAATTGCGCCTTGAAATCGAGGACGGCCTTCGAGTACCCGCCCACCGCGGGGACCACCTGGGTGACCAAGACGCCTTCCCCGACCTTGGGCCCGATCAGTGCGAGTTCCTCGGCGAGCGCCGTAGCGCCGACGGCGGAGACGTCGGTGTAGATTATCTGCGGATAGAGTGGCCGGGTGAGCTTGATGAACTCGGCCGCTGCGCGATACAGCGCCACCATGACGATCGCCTTTGGCGGCGTCTTGCGTGCCCGTAGGGCCGTGACTGCTCCGGCCACGTCGATCGTATTGCGCTTGTAGGTGAGCTTCTGGGGCGGCAACTCGTAACGCCCCTGAAGCGTGCGCAATGCTTTGAGCACCCCCGCATAACCGGCCTCACCGAACGGGTCGTCCTGCGCGAACACCACGATCTCGCGCGGCTTCAGCCCGCGCACGTTCACGAGGTAGCGCACGACGGCCTCGGTCTCCTCGGCGTAGCTCGGCCGGTAGTTGAAGACGTAGCGGTCCGGCGGTACGGCGCGAACGAGGTTCGAGCCCGTGTAGGCGCCGAAGAACAAGAGCTTATGATCGAGCACCCAGGGCAGGATTGCCGCCGCGGTCGGGGTGCCGAAGTTTCCCACGAAGCCCACGACCCCATCCTGCTCCGCCATGCGCCTAACGAGCTCCGGCGTCCGGGACGGCTCGTATCCGTCGTCGGCGGTGACGAGCTTGAGACGATAAGCACCGATCCCGCCGGCGTTGTTCGCGGTGTTGAACGCGGTCTCGACCCCGATCGCGAGCTGATGACCGAATTCTTTATTCGCGCCCGAGAACGGCGCAATCAGGCCGAAGCGCACCTCGCTCTTTTCCGCAGCGGCGCGGCCGTAAGCCTCGCGATGGTCAGCGCTGATTTGATCAGGAGGCTGAGTTGAGGGGAGAGGGTTTGGTGAAGGCGGTCGAGCCTGCGAGGTCGATGTGTCGGGTGCTGGAGCGAAACGTCCCGTTCCTGGCGACTGCGGTTGCGCGCCGGCCGAAGCAGTGGAAAAGATCACAAGAGCGGTGACTCGCAGAAAGCGCTTAGAGAAGAGGTGGGTTACTTCCAACATATCCTCTTCCCCAGAAATTTATTCACGAAGAGATTTGGAAGAACCAATCACACGTCTTTTGCGTAAGAAGGCCCAGACGAGCAACGCAACCGTCGCGGCGAGGCCGCCGAGGATTGCTCCACCGAGAAGCAGCATAGGGTTCAAATCGCAGGCCGATATCACTCTCAATGCACTTATATGAGCAATATTTGCACTTATATTTGGCACATATGCATCTTTCCAGAGAATTCAACCTGGCATCATCTGATTTTTCCCGCAACGGAGAGTTTAAGATCTCCGTTTCAGCTATGGGCTGATATATATAACGTCTGGCTAATTGAAGGTGGAATACAGGTCTACAATTTTAATCAATCCGAAATCATCCACAGGAAGTAGTGTAGTGGCACAATATATTTCTGGGCTGCTTAGAGAATGTGGCCTCAGCGACTGCTATGGCTTAGGGGGCTAAAGGGTCGAATTCAAAGCGGATGTGTGCACCATGGCCCGAGCCTTGTTTCCAGTATCGACGGGGCTTATTGAAGTGACGGGATTTATTTTGCTATAACCGGATTAACAGCTTATTGGGTCAATGAGCTTGTCCGAATGTGTGATTTATACGCCTATTGAAAAATGCCACGCCACAAAGCGATTTGCCTCGGCAATTTAGAGCGTATCAGGCTGGCAAAATCAGCGCCTGCGGAAAACCGCCGCCGCACCGTCGCCGTTGTCGCCATCTTGATGGCTGCTGGCTTCTGCTCTCCTTGGCTGATCAATTATGGCTGTAAATTACTGTGCTCTTTTCGAAAGGATAACATCAGCTTATCTCGCAGATTGCCAAAATATTTTCAGCCATGGCTTGATATCCCAACTCTGGTGGGTCCGTGGCCAGAACCACCCGTAAGTGAAGTGGGAATGCGCGAGACGAGCGGCCTACTGCGGTCTCATCCCTTCCGAGATCTGGCTCCTCTCCCAGCGGATCGATGGACACGCGTACCGGCTCAGGATTGGCGCTGGTCCGAACGGCTACAACGCTGCGAGCCGGGCAATAATTCGGTCTCTGAATGCCGTCTTGCTACAAGAACCCGCTCCCGCTGTGCCCCTTGAAGGCGTTCGCCCGCCGGATGTAGCCGACGACAGTTCGCGGATCCCGATGGCCCGACTGATCCATGATGCGGGCGAGGTCAGCGCCGCGCTCGGCCGCCGTGGTGATGTAGCCAGCCCGTAGCGAGTGCGCCCCGAAGGTCGAGGCATCGAGCCCCGCGGCCGCGCAGTAGGCCTTGATGATGTTGGCGACGGACCGATCCGTAAGGCGGGCGGGTTGCGATACGAGCTGCGCACAGTTCCCCCGCACCCGCCCCGATCGCGAGACCGGCCGGAACACCGGACCTTCCGTGATTGCCGCGGCCGCCAGCCATTCGCGCACGAGGCGCACCGGCTGGATGTAGCGCCCCGTCGGGATCGCCTTCTCGAACCCCCTGCCCTCCTGATCGACCTTGGACCGGCGGACCATGACGCGTAGCCCTTCAGGATCCTCGCGTAGGTCCTCGACATCGAGGGCGACGAGCTCGGATCGGCGGAACGCCCCCGCGAAGCCCAGCGCCAACAGCGCGCGGTCCCTCTTGCCGGTCAGCGTGTCGGGCGACGTGCGGGCGAGCAGCATCTGGAGGATATCGACCGTTGCCGCAGCCTTCTGGGTCGGCGCGGTCCCGACCCGGCGCCGGATCCCCTTCATCGTCGCCCGCACGTCCTCGTCGTCCGTCGGATCGGTGGCCTTGCCCAGCTTGTGGCCGTAGGAGATCGCGGCCAGCCGGCGCCCGATCGTCGAAGCGGACCGCCCAGCTTCGGCCTCGTGGACCAGGAACGCAGCTACGGTCTCGGGTGACGCTGGCAGGGACCGGAAGCCGAACCGCTCGCACCATGCCTGGAACACCTGCACATCGGAGCGATAGGCCCGAACGGTAGAGTCCGCCTTGCTGGCCTGCTGGTAGGCGCGGACGAGAGCCGCGGCCTCGACAGGAAGCTCGCTCACGAACTCGGGAGCTATGACGGGTAGCGCGGAAGGCGTCATGATTGTCCGCCCCGACCATCGAAGAGAATGACGAGGAGCCAGATCAGCATCAGCGTTGAGGTGATGCCGAAGAGGAGACGGTTGATAGGCAGCATCTCGTCGAACTGCGCGAGGCTGTAGACCACCACGCCGAAAAGGCCGCCCCAAACGCCAATCCAAGCCATGCGTGAGCTTCGAGGGTCAGGCATCGTCGTCGAGCCGGTCTGCCGCAGAGTGACCGCACTCTGCGCCCGCCGACCTCGCTGCACCACTGACCGCCGATATAGCCCTGGCTTCACTTCCTCACCCAACTTTCAATTCGCCGAGCCGTAACTTCCGAGAATATCACTTATCGGAAGCTACGTCGTATGATAGGGTGATAGCAAGCCGTCGAGACGGAAAGACGACAAGAGGCTGTGAGTTCATGCCGGCTTGGCGTCCTGCTCGGGAGACGGCGCAACGGCTCGACCTCTCGCCTGCAATAAAACTTGACGGCTCATTAACCCGACGGCTTTCAAGCTCGCTCGCAAGACGGCAGGACGCTTCGCATGCAAACCATCACGATAGCGGCGAGGAAAGGCGGGGTCGGCAAGACGACCCTGGCCACGCATCTCAGCGTCATCGCCGCCGGACCGGGCAAGCCGGTGCTGCTGTTCGACACCGACCCGCAGCGGTCGCTCAAATGGTGGTGGGATCTGCGCCAGGGCGATACGCCGGCCCTAGTCGAGTGCGAGGCGCGTGAGCTGCCGAAGATCCTCCCCGCCGCCGAGGCCGAAGGCGTCGCCTACAGCATCATCGACACCCCGCCGCATGCCGAGACCTCAATCGCCGACGCGATGCGCGTGGCTGACCTCGTGCTCGTGCCGACCCGGCCGGGGCCCTTCGACCTCGCTGCCGTCGCGACGACGCTCGACCTGGCACAGCGCGTCGGCAAGACGCCGCTGGCGATCATCAACCACGCGCCGCCCCGTACCGGCACGGCCGAGCCCGCGATCGTGTCGGAGGCGCGCGAGACCCTGACCCGCATGGGTGCCACCGTGGCGCGCGCAGTCGTCTCGCAGCGGGTTGCGATGTCTCACGCCGTCATCGGCGGACAGACGGTCAACGAGTTCGAGCCCAACGGCCGAGCGGCCGAGGAAATGCTGGCGCTCTGGGCCGAGGTCCAGGGTATGATGAAGGAGTAGGGGACATGGCCGCCGAACGTCAGTCGCTCACCAGCCTATCGGACCGCCTCGCCCGGAAGGTCGCTCCCGAACCGGAGAAGCCGGCCGAGCCCGAGGCGCCGCAGCCAGCAGCGAAGGCCAAAGCCACGGATGCCCGGGTGCAGATCATTGTCCGCATGACGCCGGCCGAGCGGAAGGCTCTGCGCCAGATCGCGCTCGACCAGGACACGACCGCCCAGGCGCTCGCCGAGGATGCAATCCGCGATGTGCTGCGACGTCACGGCTTCAAGGCGTCTTGACGCTAAGAGGCTTTGCTGTCGTAACCGCGAGACGTTGAGCCGTGTTGACGTTGAGACGGCCTGATAGCAAGCCATCAGCCTACCAGCCGCGATGCGGTCGGGTTGTGCGCAAGGCCGGGCGAGCCGTGATGATATGGCCGCCCGGTCGGTGCCGGCTGCAGCTTACCGTAAGGGCAAAGGGGCTTGCCACACCTGTGGCGGAACAGCCACGGTTCCTTCAAACTAAAGGTTTCCAGGACGAAACCAGTTTGCTGAGCGTAGCCGTTCCGGCATGATCCTGACCCAGCAAACCACCGCAGTGCGGGGCGTGCCGGAGCCAGCCACCAAGACGCGGGCCCAAATAACAATGAGCGGTTTGACCTGAAAAATCAGGCAGCGCCGCAGTT